>DAIDHQ010000029.1 GCA_027459645.1 Vulcanimicrobiota bacterium | reverse complement strand
GGCGTCGCAACACCACCGGGCATCCACCGAAAGGAACTGTCTTTCAATGGCTACGCAAATGTTAGCACAACCCGTTATCGATTCCAAGGCAACGCAAATAGTCAATCAAAAGCAGTCTCGTAACGCGCCCTGCGCCTGCGGCAGCGGGCGCAAATATAAAGCCTGCTGCCTGCCGAAGGAAGAGGCCGAGCGCGCTGCCAGCGCGCCGGCCGTTCCTCCTGGCGAGCGACCCGATGGGGTGGTCGTCCTCATGCCGACGCGCGGCACCATTTCAGTCGAAACGTATCGCTCGCTTCAGCGGGGATTCGCGAACATTCCTCACGTCGTCGCGATGGCAGCGCGAAAAGATGTGGTAACGGCGCGCAATATGCTCGCGAAGATGGCCGTCGACGCGATCGCAGTAAACCCCATCAAGCAGCCCGTCCGAGAGACGTTCGCATTGTGGGTCGACGATGACGCGTGGTGGCCGCCGGAGACGGTCTCCGTGATGTTGCAAGCGATGCACCATCTCCCGATGCTCGATGCGCTCTTTGGAAGATTCGGCACACGAATGCCTATGTCGAAGATCTTCGCGTGGAAAGACCGCGACGATACCGAGAGCTTTCCGCGCGAATTCGTTGACTGCAAGCCGAATGACGTCGTGCCGATCGAGCGCGCGGGCTTTCATTTCGTGCTCATGCGCCTTCGCTTGCTGCAAAAACTCGGCCCGAACCCGTTCACGCCGCCGACCAACGAAAACGGAGTGTACGCGCAGGGCGAGGATACGGCGTTCTGCGATCGCGCGGTCGACGCCGGTGCGAAGCTCGCCGTTGGCGTGGGGATGCCGATTATTCACGTCGACCCGCGCGACGGAGCCGGTTATCTGCCGGGAATGCCGCAAATGTATATGGACGGCGACTTCGCCCGCGTAATCGAGGTTGATCCCGGCGCGGTGCGCTCGTACGGCGACGACCTCGATCTGGTATCCAGATCCGCAGACGAAGCAAAGCTGAATCTCGCCGCCGACCTTCTCAAGCGCCGCGCGCTTTTTGCGACGGGCGGTGCGGTATAATGGTTCATGGAGTCATCTCTTGGATCGGCGGAAAACAGTGATTGAATCATCCGTTTATTTTCTTAATGAATATCTGCCACCGGAAATGCCGCTATGAGAGGTCACTTCGAGCGTCGCAGCTATATTGACAAGAAGAACGGCGGGGAAAAGGCGACGTCCACATGGTCGGTCGTTTACGATGAACCGCGGGAGCCCGGAAGCCCGCGCCGCCAGCGAACGAAAGGCGGCTTTAAGACTCGCAAGGAAGCCGAGGAATGGCTACACGGAGAGGCCGAGCGTCTTCGGTATGGCATGACCTCCGGCGATGATCGGCAACCGCTCGCGCAGTATTTACGAGCATGGTTGGCTACGATGGAATCGACGATCTCGCCAGCGGCGTTCCACTCGTACGAAAACCACGTTCTGCGTCATATCATTCCAGCGATCGGAACCGTGAAGCTTTGCGATCTCGGCGCGCACCATATCGAGAAAGCGAAGACTATATGGGCGTCGACTCAACACGGTGTCATTAAACAAAGTAGACCGCTGAGCCCGCGAACAGCAAAACACGTTTTCACAACCCTTCGCAACGCCCTTAATCGCGCGAAGCGGCAGCGCATCATCCCGAGCAACCCTTGCGAGTTCGTCGACCCGCCGCGCGTCGAGCGCAAAGAGATGCAGTCGCTCGATGCGAA
The DNA here is from genome assembly GCA_027459645.1 of Vulcanimicrobiota bacterium. Taxonomy (GTDB): domain Bacteria; phylum Vulcanimicrobiota; class Vulcanimicrobiia; order Vulcanimicrobiales; family Vulcanimicrobiaceae; genus JAMXLG01. Next base: position 88 of record DAIDHQ010000029.1, on the reverse strand, counting down.
GGGCGGCGCTGCGCTTATGGTAGCGCTTGAAGAAGATTTAATCGGCGCCGCAGTCGTCGTCGCGATTGGCACAGGTCTACGCCGTGGC
>DAIDHQ010000028.1 GCA_027459645.1 Vulcanimicrobiota bacterium | reverse complement strand
CGACATGACGGCACAAAATAAACCGGCTTGTCGATTTGCCGCGCAGTTGACGTCATCATGAAAGAAAGCTGACATTCTTTGGCTTTGAGCTGCCGAAGCGAATGTAGGCAAGGTGAACGTTAGGGAGCCAGAGGTTCCGTTAGAGCCAGTCCACGACATGAGGTAACTTTGCACGTCTAAAGATGATACTTCGATGCTCCACCGAGTGTCGGCGTTGTCCGTAAAGGCGCACGAAACTGCATTTTTTGTAGATGAGCTATTTAAAACGATGGTACCGTTGGAGTTTGCTACCGTAAATGATGCGCCTGGCGTGTATTGCGGAAATACAAGGCTATAACTGACGGTATGATTAGCGATGTTAATCGAATTGTTTAGGCTCACTTCGCTTGCAGTAGTGCTGGCTGAGCCGGATCCCGTGAGGTATGTCGCGTAATTGTCTGCCACCAAAGTGGATAGATCGGTGCTGAAAAATGCGCGATACTGATAGTTGGACGTTATTGCATACGGCAGTTTGACAGTTGGAGGTGGTGTGGGACTGCCTGAGCATTGGCCCGTATTCGGATTGCAGATGATCGCGTCGGATCGTAGCTGCGATCGGACTGCGTTCGTTGGTACAATCGAACTCTGAGCGCATGACGCGAGGCCTAATGAACCAACGGTCGTGATAAAACCGTATCGAGTTAAACGATCGAAATGCTGAACACTCTTTGACATTGACACACCCTCATCACATGCTTTCATTTCGTAAGCGAAATCACAGCTCCATGGAGCCGAGCCCGCAGTCTCAAGGTTCAACCTCCTTTCGGCCCGGCATCTGCATACCCCGTTACGGTCGGCCGAGCCCCGACATCCGTTCTGCCGACTTGACGACGTTTTGCAAGAGGGCGACATTGGTGACGGGGCCGACGCCGCCGGGAACGGGCGTAATCGCGCCGGCGACTTCGAACGCGGAGTCGTAGTCGACGTCGCCTTTGAGGTGGCCGTCGACGACGGTGGTGCCGACGTCGATGACCGTGGCGCCGGGGGCGAGGTCGTCGCCGCGGATGAGGCCGGGGACGCCGGTGGCGACGATGACGATCTCGGCCATTTTGACGTAGGGCTGGAGGCTGGTGCTCTCTTTGTGGAGGACGGTGACCGTCGCGTCTTGGGCGAGCATGAGCATGGCGACGGGGGCGCCGACGACGATCGAGCGGCCGATCATGACCGCTCGCCGTCCCCGCAATGGCCAATGCGGACTGCGTTCCAGCAGCAGCATGACCGCCGCCGGCGTCGCCGGGACGAATTCCGTGCCGCTGCCGAACGCGAGGTGACCCTGGTTCGTCGGATGCGTACCGTCGACGTCTTTGTGGACCGGAATCGCGTCGGCGATCTCGCGAATCGATAGATGGAGCGGAAGCGGCTGCTGCAGCATCACGCCATGGACGGCCGGATCGTCGCGCAGGCGATCCAGCCGCTCGCGCACGAGGGCGGCATTAGCGTGCTCGGGCAGTCTTTCGACCTCGACGGCGACGCCGACCCGTTCGCCCGTCTTGACCAGGTTGCGGACGTAGGCGACGCTGGATTCGTTCTCCCCGACAAAGACGATGACGAGTTTGGGATGAATCCCGAACTCGCGTAGCGCACTCGTACGTGCGAGGAGTTCCGTGCGCAGGTCGGCGGCCAATGCTTTGCCGTCGAGAATCAGAGCGGACACGTGGGCTGCAGTTTCGTCCGGCAAAGGAGGGTCCCCTGGAACACGTCAGGCGCGAGGTGCGATTGGGCACGAATTTCGCCGCGGAAAGCTTCGAACGGGCTTTCGAGCGTTTCGTGCAGATTTACAACGTTCAACCCGCGATCGCGCGCTGTAGCCCGGACGTCCTCTCGCGCTATTGCCGCTTGTTCGAATCGGGCGACGATGCGGCGCGCATCCGGGAAGTCCGTTTTCGGGGGGTTCCGCTGCTGGCCGCGGTGATGCCCGTCGGAACGATCGCCTTCGAAGGTGAAGTCGACGAAGATCGGATGGGCGACTGGTGAAGCGAGCCGTTCCCGTCATTGTCGCAATCGTGGTGCTGGCGATCGCCTTGATCGTTCTCGTGCCGCTCTTCCGAAACTCGTCGCCGCACGCATCGGGCCCATCCGGTTTGGCGGGAACGACGGCCCCGGTCTTTTCGCTGGGCGACGACCGCGGCGCAACGGTTTCCCTCGCGCAGTACCGCGGCAAACTCGTCGTCATGAATCTTTGGGCGTCGTGGTGCCCGCCGTGCCGCGCGGAGATGCCGGACCTGCAACGCCTCTCGAGCGCGTACGCGGCTCGCGGCGTGCAAGTCGTCGGCGTAAACGAAGGAGAAGCCGCGCAACGCGCGTCGGCCTTCGCAGCGTCGCTGGGCATCCATTTCCCGATTTGGCTCGACGCAGATCAGCGCTACGGACGACTGTACGCCGCTCTTGGGTTGCCGACGACCGTCGTGATCGGTCGCAGCGGGGTGGTCCTCAAGGGCTTCGACGGCCCGCTTACCTTCGATCAAATGCAGGCGGCCGTGAAGCCGTATCTTTCGAAATCATGATTGCACCGCTATTTTTTGGCATCGCGATCGTCGCGTGCGCCCTCTTTGAATTGCTGTTCCCCGGACGACCGATCTACCACGCCGGCTGGTTCAACGTCGTTATTGCCGCGGCGATCGTGCTCATGGCGATCGGCATCGGCAAAAGCATGCGCAAGATCGAAAGCACCCCCGCGCGCATCGCCCTCACGGTGGCCGCCTTTGCCGCGGCCGTAGCCGGCTTTACGGCAATTGCGTCGGGTCTACTCGGTCCGAACGATCAAACCGTGGTAGCCGCCCCCGGCCAAACGGTGCGCGTCGACGAACTAGGCGGAGCGCTCGTCTTTCCGCTTGCGATGAACGGCGCCGCGTCCGATCGCGTGCAATTGCGCAGCGGGAACGATACGATCCCGATCGGGAGCTCGCACGTGCAGGGATCGTTCTTGCTGCAGTCGATTCCGCGAACCGTCGTTGCCGTCGACGCAAGCGACCCGCATGGCGCGCACCTCACGGTCACGCAACCGACCGGTGCGGCATTCCTGTCACCCGTGCTCTTGATGCAAGGGCATCAGTCGATCGACGGATTCGACGTGCCGTACGATGCGTTTGCGGTACCGGCCGCGCATCGCAGCGTTAAAGCGGTGCTGTTTTCGAACGCGCAAGCCGCGCGTTTGCCCGGACTCGACGGCACGCAGGCCGCGGTTCTTTTCGATGTCGAGAGCGCCAACGGCAGGGAGCTGCGCGGCGGCATCGGCGTCGCGCGCAGCGGTCAACGCGTCGTGCTCGCCGGGCTCGCGCTGCGTCCCGCGATCTTCGACTATCCCGCGATCCGCATCGTTTCGGTACCGAACCTTCCGGTTACGGTTGCGGCTGCGTTAGTTGCCGCGCTTGCAGCCGCTGCGGCGGCTGCAGCGGTAGCGCGCGCAACGCGTAGCGCCGCGCCGGCGGGGTAGCGAGCGCCGCGCCGAAGGCATCGAGCGGCATGCCGCCCTCCACGCGGATTCGCGGAATCTCGTACCGGCGCAGATCGCCGATTTCGAACTGCGGGTCGGTGGTAAAACCGAGTTCCACGTGCTGCTGCGCGAGCAACGTTTCCGTCATGCGATTGAAGGCGCCCGCGGGATAGGCGTAGACGACCGGCCGCGTTCCGAGATGTGCGCGCAGCGCTGCGAGCGATCCGGCGATCTGCTGGGATTGCTCGGCCTTGGTGAGCTGCGAGAGATCGATGTGTTCGACGCTGTGGCCGCCGAAGGACATACCCGCGCGCGCCATGATGCCGATGTCGCGCCACGTCAGGTGATTGATCTTGCCGACGTTGCCGGTCGTGATAAAGAATGTGGCGCGATCGTGATGCTGCCGCAAGATGCGAAACGCCCGGGTGTACTGATCCGCATAGCCGTCGTCGAAGGTGACGATGACCATATCGTTCGTCGGGCGATGCGCCGCGAGCGCGTCGAGATAGTCGCGTACGCCGACGGCGCGCCGGTGATGCGCGGCGAGATAGTCGAGTTCGCTCGAAAACTGCGAAGGCGTCACGGTCAGTACGCGCGCGATGGGCGTGCTTTGCGGCTTTTCATCGACCTGGTGGTACATCAACACGGGCGGGACATGGACGATCACGCCTCCGAGTATCGCACGAAGACGCCCCACTTGACGAGGGGCGGCCGCCACGGTAGCATGGTCGGACGATGAAGACGCTCTTCGCGTTCCCGTGCCCGCCGCAGCCGCATCAGGAGATGCCGGTTCGGTAGCGCACGCGTCGTCGAGAACTCGAACGAAGCCGCTCCAACCGGAGCGGCTTCGTTTTTTTCTGAACCGGAGGCATAAGGTGAGGGTTGGGATCATCGGTTGCGGGACGCTCGGCGGAGCACTCGCGGCCGGATTACGGCGCGACGCGTCGATTGCCGGCGTCGAAACGACGACGCGCGCGACGCGCGGGAACAACGTAGCCGTCGCACGGGCGAGCGACGTGGTGCTGCTCTGCACCAAGCCAGAGGACGTGGAGCCCACGGTGCGTGAGATCGCGCCCGCGCTGCAGCCGCATCAAGTGCTGATCTCTGCCGCGGCGGGTGTAGGAACGGGCGAATTGCGCGCGTGGAGCGGTGAAGCAACGCGCGTGGTACGCGTGATGCCGAATACGCCATCGCGTGCGCGCGAAGGCATGACCGTCGTCGCACGGGACGAGCGTTCGTGCGAACGCGCGCTGGATTCGGCGTGCCGCCTTTTCGGCGTCGTCGGCCGTACCGTCGTGATGGAGGAAGCGCAGATGGACGCGGTTACGGCCATAAGCGGCTGCGGCCCGGCATTTGTCTTCGTGGCGATCGAAGCGCTCGTGGACGGCGCGATCGCACTGGGCATTCCGTATCCGCTCGCACGCGAGCTCGTCGCGCAAACGGTGCTCGGTTCCGCGAAGCTGGTGCGCGATGGGGCCGAGCATCCGGCCGCGCTCAAGACGGCGGTCGCGACGCCGGCGGGACGAACGATCCGTGGATTGCTCGAACTGGAAAGCGGCAAGCTGCGCGCGACGTTGATGCGCGCGGTGCTTGCCGCCGCCGGTTAAAACTCGGTGGTACTGCTGAAAGTAAACCGCTCGAGCTTCGCCGTGGGAACGACGAGCGAGTACGAGTACTGTCCCGTGCGGTGCTGGTCGTTCGAAAACGACGCCGCGCCGAGCGCTTCGACGATGCTCTGATTGAAGCGCAGGTTGCGGACGCCACCGGTGATGCGGCCGTGCTCGATCAAATAGGTGCCGTCGCGCGTCATGCCGGTAACGATCGTTTTTTTCTGGTCGACCACGCGAATGTACCAAAACCGCGAGATGAGAAGCCCGCGGGTCGTTTCCGCGATGAGCTCTTCGCGCGTCTTGGAGCCGGGTGCGACGACGATATTGAGCGCTTGGGGGCCGTAGGCGTTCGGGGCCGGAAGGGCGTGTCCGGTATTCGGACGTTTGAGTTTGCGTGCGTAGTAGCTGTCGGTCACGATATCTCGCACGACGCCGTTCTTCACCAGCGTAACGCGCGATTTCGGATGCGCCTCGAAGTCGAACGGCATTCCCGGCGCAAGGGGATGCGCGAAATCGTCGTAGAGCGAAAACGACGCGTCGAAAAACGCGCTGTCCAAGGCGCCGCTGCAGAACGACGAGCCTTCGTCGTAGGTTTGCGCGGAGAAGTGTGAGACGAGATACGCGAGCAGTTCGCCAAAGGCGGGCGGCTCGAGAATGACCGTCCACGTACCGGGTTCCACGCTTCGCGGCGACGCCGTGCCGCGCGCTTTTTCGACCGCTCGGCGTCCGACGTCGGTGCCGTCGATCGCCCCGACGTCGGTTGAAAGCCGCTCGGCAAATCCGGTGGAGTCGCTTGCCGTAACCTTGACGTTCGCTTGCGCGTCGGTTCCGTCGAACGACGCGAGCGCGCCCGAGGAATTCGCGATCGTGATGCCGCTCTCGCCGGTCGATACGTAGCCGGAAGACCAGTATCCGGCGCCTTCGACCTCGGTGAGGATCGCGTCGCAGATGCGCGCGCGTTCGAACGGATCCGCCTTTGCCGTCGCATCGACGAACGCGCCCTCCGGCGCAGGGCACGGGCCTCCCGCCGGAAGTTGCGGTTGCTCGGGATCGCTCGGTGCAAACGACGCCATCTCGATTGCGCGCGCGACGAGTGCCTTGAGCGATTCGTCGCTCGTGTCGTTCGTTGCGGCCACGCCGGTGCGGCCGCCGACGATCGCGCGCACGGAGACGCCGTTGTCGATCGAGGCGACGTTTTGATTTGACACGCCGCGCGTGAAACGCGTGAGCGCACTGTTCTGCGCGCTGACGATGACTTCAGTTTGGTCGGCCGTCGATAGGGCCAAGATGCGTTTGGCGATCGCTTCGCGCTGCGCTTTATCCATTGTAGCCGACCCCGACGGCGATGCCGCGGAAGCGTGCCGGCGCGGATGCTTGCGTCGTGCGTCCGGTTTGCATCGGTTCCCCTTTGCCGCAGTTCGGCGTGCCCCACGCATTCCAGGAGCGCGCGTCCGCAACGGCGTCACACGCATTCCAAAATCGCGGCGTCATGCCGCCGTAGGTTGGGTTCTTCAGCAGCCGTCCGCGCTTACCGCTCTTGATTTCCCAGCCCATCTCGCATCCGAACTGGAAATTTAAACGCCGGTCGTCGATCGACCACGAGCGGTTGCTCTCCATATATATGCCGTCGCGAATGTCGTCGAAGAGGTTCTCGAACGGAACGTTGCCCGGCAGCAAGTTCAAATTGCACATGCGAATCATCGGTACGAATTCCCAGTTCTGGGCACGCACGCAGGCGTTGCTGGTACGGCCGATGGCGCGAGCGGTGTCGTTGCTCATCTCGTATCCCACGAGGACGCCGTCGCGGATGATGTCCGAGACGACCGACTTCGTGCCTTCGTCGTCGTATCCGCAGGTCGCCATGCCGAAGGGCAGTGTGTTGTCGATCACGATCGTTACCGCGTCCGAGCCATACTGCAGTTTGCCGAGCTGATCGATTTCCAGAAAGCTGGTGCCGGAGAAGTTCGCTTCCCAGCCCATCACGCGATCCAGTTCGGCCGGGTGGCCGCACGACTCGTGAATCTGCAGCGACATCTGCGATCCACCCAAGACGAGGTCGAACGTCCCGCTCGGGCACTGCGGCGCCGTCAGCAGCGCCGTCGCTTCCTCGCCGATCCGCGCCGCGTTTTCCGTCAGCCGCGCTTCTTCGACGATCTCCCAGCCGCCCGACTTATAGAGGCCGATATCGCCCGGAAACGTGCGCGTTTGCACGTCGCCGTTTCCGACGGCCATCGCTTGCAGACCGCTGCCGGTCTGCACGATGCGCTGCTCGATCGCCGACCCGATCGTGCTGAAAAAGAACTTCTCGGTGCTCCACAGATCCATCCACGCGCGCCCGACCTTGACTTCGGGTGTCGAGCGCACCGCTCGCTCGGCGTCGACCAGCAGCGAGACCCGGTCGTTGAGCCCGACCTGCTGCGGATCGCGCTGCATCGGCGTTTCAAAGCGATCGACGTATGCATGGCGCGGAGGCTCGCCCACACGCCGCCGTGCGAGCGACGCGCTCGCACGTGCGATCGCGACGGCGCGCGCCGCGGCGGCGTCGATGCCCGTCTCGGTAAGATCGGCGGAAGCGGCGAAACCCCAGGCCCCGTCGACGAGCGCGCGGATGCCGTATCCGAGGCTGCGCGCGTCGGAGAGTGAGGCGACGATCGCATTGCGTACTTCGATGCGTTCGGAACGCACCGATTCGAAGCGGATGTCGGCGTACTGCGCGCCGCGCGCGGAGGCCGTGTCGAGCGCCCGCTTCCCGAGATCCTCAAACTGCATCCTGCGCAGCTACTCCGACCCGGCGACGACCGCCTTCACGTTCTTGATCAAGACGGTGCCGTCGTGTATCTCGCCCGGCCGGGCGGCAATCGCGTAGATCGCGGTAAGGCGGCCCGGGCCGGCAAAGGTTGCCGGAAACGGCACCACGACGCGGCGCCAGCCGTGGCCGCTCAACAGGGTCGCGTGAAGCAACACTTCCTCGTCGATGGCGTTGTGGAGCACGACTTTCAATTGCGCACCGCTTCCGTCGTCGAGGATGTCGAAGGCAAGGCCCGTCGTCCGCGGCGGCAAGTCGACGTCGTGGACTGCGTAGGCCGCGCGCTCGTGCGGGCCGAGTGAAAAGCGCAAGGCGATGCACGTACCGCAGGTTGGATCGGGCGTTACCGCGCCGGCACCGCCACGCGGGATCGTTTCAAAGCGCGCCCCGCTCTCAAACGGCAGCGGCACATCGCGGAAGCCGACCGCAACCCGCGTATCGGCAAGGTGATCGCCGAGCAGCAGGCTCACGAGTGCGTCGCGGTTTCCGGCGCGCAACGTGCCGTCCGCAGAAATCGACGCGTTCTGCGCGCGCCACGGCAGATGCTCGGGCAGCGCGATTTCGTAACCACGCGCGTCATAGGCGCGCGCTTGGAGATCCACCACGCCGTCTTGCGCCACCGCGGGATGGCGCGGAAAGATTGAAACGGTTGCCGGATCGCGCGAAATCTCGAGCGGAATCCGCGACACGATCGAACCGCTGCGCGCGACCAAATCGCCGTTTCCTGCGCGAGTCGCGGTGAAGGTTCCGTCGGCAAACGTGCCGAGCGACGACGGCTCGACGCTGACGCGGATTGGTTCGGGCGCGCTCGCAGGGTGTTGGTTCGCATCGATCGCGGCGAGTTTGACCGCAACGCGGGCCCCCGCCAACGCGCGAATCGTCTGCGGTTGTGCGGCAATTGCAACGGCCGGCCCCGCCGGTGCCGTTTCGATCACGGCGAGCGCATCGGCGATCGGACGCTCGCGGCCATCGGAAGGCGAATTGACGACGCGTGCGTTGGCATCGCCGGGGATGCGTACGTCCATCTGCGACGATCCGCCGCTATCGAATTCCATTCCGGTCGTCGCTCCGAACGCGCGCATCAACGCCGAAAATTCGCGGGGCGTCACGCCGATCGAAAGATCGGGCTGTCGTCCGTCGACTTGAAAGAGGACGAGCGTTCCGTCGGGAAGCAGCGCCGCGCCGCTCTGCGGCGCGCGCATGTCGTAACTGCCGCCGCGCGGGCCGTCGGGATCGTCGAACCATGCGCCGTCGCGAAGAATCAACGGGCCGCCGCCGAGCGCCGCAGCGATATCGTCGAGCGGAATCGGCGAGAGGTCGCCGCTTGCGACGATGCTATCGCCGGGATTGGGCACGCCGCTGATCGCAATCGCGTTCTCGCCGATTGCGGCGTAAAATCCGGGCGGCTGCTTCGAAAGATTGTCGGCCTGCTCGACGACCTGGTAGGTCGCGAAGGGAGGCGTGCCGCTGATGGGTTTGAGCGAGAGAAGCGTGATCGACGCGTTGGGCTCGACGGGCCCGTATTGCGGCGTGAGGATCGAAACGTCACCATGCGGCGGCAACATTTGATCGACGCCGGTGATCGGCACGGTTCGTCCGCCGATCTCCAGGTTGCCGGAGAAGCTATTTTCGACGATGTGCGCCGCGCCGTCGGTGCCTATGACGAGCGAGTATCGTTTGCGCGGCGTGCGCACGAGCGTGCCGCTCACAACGACGATATTGACGGGTTGATTGGTCTGCCCGATGTCGAAGTAGTCCCCGTTGATCGCGGCAACGGCGCCCGAGCGATGGGCCATCGACGAGACGGTTTCGCCGCTCGAGGTCAGAGCGTCGTGCGCGAGCACCGTTTCCAATCGCAGTTCGGGATGGTTCGGCGCGACTTCGAGCACGTGCACGACGATGGGACCGCCTTGCGTCGTCAGATCGTAGTCACCGTAGGTAAGGCCTGGCGCGATCGTCGACGTGGTGAGCGGCGAGCGAATGACGTGCGGAAACGGTGCGGGCGGCTGCAACGGTGAGGGGAAAAGGCCCAAGAGCAATGCGATCATCGAGCGCTACCCTGCCAAACGGCAACGGCGAGCGGATACCCCCCGGTTGCAAACGGTGCGCCCGGAACGCGTTGGAGCGTGCGCGTGTCAAAGACGTCGACTTGGTTCGAGCGCGCACAGGGAACGTAGAGACGCCCCCGATCGACGAGCGGCTTCCACGGGACTCGGCAGGTGTGCAGCGGCGCGTGTTCCGCCTTCAACGTCGCGGGATTAAGAACGTCGACGGCGTTGTCGTGTTCGTCGGTCACGAAAACGCGCTTGTTCGCCGCGTCGAGCGCGATGCCGATCGGAAACGAGAGCGGCGCGCTGCGCGCGACGATGCGCGACGCGCTTCCCGAGACGTCGAGCGCGACGACGCCGCCCGGCGAAGCAAACGGCGACGTCACGCTTTGATTGGAAACCGCGTAGAGCCGGCGGCCGCGCGGTGAGAGGGCCAGTGAGAAGACGCGATCGATCGCGCGAATGCGGCGCCGCTCGACGAGCGTCGTTGCGTCGACGACGGAAACGGTGCCGTCGTTGACGTTGGCGACGTAGACTAGACCGCGCCGCCGATCGATCGCGAGCCCTTCGTCGGTCTGACCGAGAACGCGCCGCGTCACGGTTCCGTCGGGGGTTATGCGCGTGAGCGCTCCGGCGCCGTTGATATCGCGGTTGGTCAAAAAGAGCGCGCCGGTTTTTTCATCGAATGCAAGTTCGTCGACGAGCGGAATGTTGTCGTAGCGTTCCACCTTCCAGGGGGCGATGGTGGCGATGCTCGCACTCGAAGCATTGGTTGCTGCTGCAGCGATGCGCCCGCTCGAATCGATCGCCACGTCGGCGGGAGCGCCGGCGACGCCCAGCACCGCGCGCTCTTTAAACGGCGGCTCCACATCGTGGATCACCACGCCGTCATCGTAGGTTGCGACGGCGATGAAGGGCATCGAAGGATCGGGCGTCGGCGCGATCGGCAGCGTTCGCATGGCCACGCCGGAAGCGTTGGCCGCAATCAGCGTCAGGTTGCGGCGTGCCGGATGCGCGAAAACCGTGACGTACGAAGGCGTGACGCTCGCCGGTCCGAGGGCCGCAATGTCGAACGGCGGCTGCAATCCGGAGACTTCCAGCGGCAACGTGCTTCCCGGCAGAACCGGAAGATTCGGGAGGGTGAATTGCGCGACCGCGGCGAGCGCGAGAAGCGATGCGGCTTGCCGTATCAATGCGGTTGCAGGAAGCCGATCGCGCCCATGATGATGCCCGCAGCCGAGATGGCAAGCCCGAACCACAGCATCGGACGCGACGCCGTCAGCGCGGAGATCGACGCGAATACGATGGCGATTTCGAAGAGCGTCGCCGCAATTTCGAACGTTTCGTACGACTGCAGCAGCTTTTCGCTTTGTTCTTCCTGGCTCGCGGATTGGTCTTGCAGCTTACGCGCCTCCGCGAGCGTCGAGATCGATGCGGATTGATCGGTCGCGATGGCGTCGGGCTTCCCGAGCGCATCGTAGAAGGAGATGCGCAGGCGCTTCGTTTGGTAGCTGGCGTAGAGATCCGATGCTTTTGCGGTCGTGAGGACCGCGTCGTTCTTCAAGGACAGCGCGCTGATCGAGCGGTGATGGGCGAACAGCGTCGCGAGCGCCGCAAGGACGGCGATAATGGCGGAAGCAAGCGCCGTCATGCGGTCGCCGCCGTGGCTTGGAGCACTCACAGTCGTACGCCCTCCTGAAGCGTTGCTACGCGGGCTAGGCCTTCCTCGACGTCGGTTCCGGGTGCGACGAGGGTTTGCGCCGTGCGCGCATAGCTGATCGCGCAACTCGCGACGTTCAAGCCGTCGAAGGTCCCGGCGATTACCGCTCCGTCGGGATCCACCGCGTATGCACGCCGGTTTCCGGTATCAAAGACGATCGCGTACAGGCGTAATTCTGCAGCGCGCGCGCGCGCGATGCGTTCCAGCCACGCATCTCGTCCGTCCCCGCGCAGAACGATGCGGCGAACGCCGGCCGCTCGATAAGGCGGCAACGTACGCGGATCGAACGCCGTCTCGGCGGGAAGTGCTTCAGGCGACGCCGCGTCGATCCACTCGTCTGCATCGAGCGTATCGAGCAGCGTGCGCACGTCGAACGGCGGCGCGTCGCAGGAAAATGCGATCCGCGTCGATCCGGTTGGAACCTCGCGCTCGACGGGAGCCGGTGCCTTTGTCGCCGCGCGCGCGGGTTCGCCGAGGGTCACGTCGGCAGCGATCGTTTCCGCGCGATCTTGCGATGCCATCGCGGCGATGCTGCCGTCGGCGCGAACGATCTGCGACTTTCCGCAGTATGCGACGATGCCGCGTTCGGTGCCGCACTTATTCGCGGCGACGAACGGAAGACCGTTTTCGAATGCGCGCACGCGCGCCAGAAGATCGGCTTGCAGATTCTCCAGAAACGCCGGATCGCGCCCCGACGTGACCCACGCCGTCGGCATGACCAAGAGCTCGGCGCCCCGGTCGGCAAGAGCGCTTGCGATCCCCGGCATCCGTCCATCTGCACAGATCATGATACCGAGCCGGCCCACGCTGGTGTCGACGGGCTCGATCCGCGTTCCGGCCTCAAACCACTTGCGATCGAAATGCCACAGAAAGATTTTCTCGGCGCTCCCCGCGATCGAACCGTCGGCGTCGATCGCGACCGCGCTGTTGTAGAGCTTGCCGTCGCGCCGCTGCGCGATGCCCGCGACGATGACGCACCGGGCGGTGCGCGCGATCGTCCGTAACTCGTGCAGTGCGGCGGTAATTGCGGAATCGTCGACCTGGGCATCGCCCAGGACGTATGCCGGGAGCGTGCCTTCGGGGAGCACGAGAAGATCGGCGTCTGCGGCGGCGCGGGATGCCGCGTCAAGCCGGATCTCCCCGCGCTCGAATGCCGCACGGTCGTGGGCCGCCAATTGCAACGCGGCCACGCGAATCGTTCGTTTCACCGTCCTTCGCTTCTACTGCCGCCTTCGTGTGACATTTCGGATGGGAGCTGCGTTTTTGGTAACGAATAGAGTTCGAAATCCTCCAACGTTACCGCCATTAGGAGAGAGTCCTCACGTGAACCGCACCCTAGCCATATTGTGCGCGGCGCTCGTCGTCGCCGCCGGAAGTTCCGCCGCAGCCCACGCTGCAGCGTCGCCTTCGAAATCGCACGATCCGTGCCTAACCAAGCCGAGCAAGTACCAGCGCATGGAATGCGAGGAGTACAACTCCTCCGCGCCTGGAGACGAATATTTCGGCCGCATGAAGATGAGCTACCTCGGCATCAACAATACGTTCCACGACGTGTTCGTCGAAGCCGGCCCGTACACGACGAACAGCAATTTGATCAACAAGGTCAACTTTGCCGATGAGGCCCTGCGTCAATGGGCGAGCCGCTACCCGAACGATCCGCAGCTGGCACGCAGCTACTTCTTGGCGATCCAGGTAATGAAGAAGATCTACACGCGTCCGATCCAACAGGAAGCGTGGACCTACATGCACATCCTGGTTTCGAAATTTCCGTCGACGTACTTCGGACGTGTCATGAAGGCCGATCTCGCGAAGGGCTTCACCGAGCACTATTTCGCAAACGCGCAACTCTGCCCGACGCCGCTTCCGTCCGGAGCTCCGGCTCCCCAGAACGCTCCGGTGGCGACGCCGTCGCCGACCCCGAAGCCCGGCGAGCCGAGGGTCCAGATCATCGACCCGCCTTGCGTCCAGCCTTCGCCGGTGCCGACGCCGACCGCGGCTCCCTCGAACTTCCCCTCGCCGGCCGCGACGCCGGCCGCGGCCCCCTCGAACTCCCCCTCACCGGCCGCGACGCACCACCCGTAACGTAGCGCAACAGAGCGGCGCGGGATTGCTCCAGCGCCGCTTTTTCTTTTGCCGTTGTCGCCGAGCCATGCCGTCGCGGTAGGCGATCCGCGGGGACGCGCGCCTTTTTCGCCTCCTGCGAAACGGCTACTCACCTCCTCGGCGCTCCCGCCATCCTGGCTCCGCGCCTCGCTCAGATGCCCCGCGAAACGCCCACCGCGACGCCCCGGCCCATGATCGAATGTAGACTGCAAACCCCACCGAGCCATCGGGAGCTGCTCTGGCGGCGGCTCTGAACGAAGCGGCGGAGCTGTCTTACGAGAAGTATGCTCTGCGTACTTTTCGTAAGACATCATGGAGGGCGAGAGCCGCGAGGAAGGCAGCAGGAGCAATTCCATGGAGGGAATTGCGAGGAGCGGCGACGCCAGAACCGCTCCCGATGGCTCCGTGAGACAAAAAGAAGCGGCCCCGGGTTTCCCCGAGGCCGCGATCTTTTGCCGTTTTGGCGTTAGGCTAGAACTTCAGTCCCAGGCCGACATAGGCGCCGAAGTTGGAGCCGCCGCCCGGAGCGTTGGTCTTGGCTTGCTGGCTTTCACCGTCCACGCCTGCTTCGATGAACAGCGGGCTGTTCGCGAAGGAGTACGACAGACCGAGTTGGGTCTTGAGGACGTTGTACGCGAGCGTGTACGAGGTGCCGCCGGAGTACGACGCGTTGGTCGTTCCCTTGACGTTACCGTAGTACCACACGCTGCCGTAGATCGAGAATGGGCGATCGAGATCCGGCAGCTTTTCGATGCCGAAGCCGACGTTGCTCATCCGCGGATAGCCGGCGTTGTTTCCACGCCACATATAGCCGATGCCGATGTAGATGCGCGGGTTCATGACCTTGAGGCCCAGGCGGGCGTCGAAGTCATAGTCGCGCACGGTGAACGCCGGCACGTAGGTGGCGTAGTTGCCGCCGATGCCCGTCACCATACAGCTCGGATCGCCTGCGGCGCCGGAGCAGTTGTGCGGGTAGTTCAGCTGGCGATAGTCGCCTTCGAGCATCCACGGCAGGTTGAACAGGTTGAACTCGGCGCCCGCACGGATACCGTACGAGAAGCCGCCGTTCGTGTTGCTCGCCGTGGTGCCGGGGTTGAACTCGTTGTACACCTTCGGCGAAATGATATAGTCGCCGGCGATGAACTTATCGAGGTACGGCGTGGCTACCGGCGCCGGGGTCGGCGTCGGCGGGGCCGTAGCACTGGGTGCTTCCGTCGGGGCGGGCGTGGCCGGCGGCGGCGGCGTCGCTACGACGTAGCGGACGACGACGATGTGACGGTCCTGAACCCACTGGACATAGGCTCCCATGCCTTCCGAAATGACACGAACCGGAACGAGGATGTGGCCTTGATACATCATCGGCGGCACGTCCAGCGGACGGGTCTCACCGTTGATGACCACTTCCTTCTTGCCGACCGTCACTTTGACGTCGGCTCCGGCCTTGCTAACGTCCACCGTCTTGCTAGCCGCGTTGTACTTCACGGTCGCGCCCATTTGCTCGAACATCGAGCGCAATGGGATCAGGATCGTGCCACCGCGCACGAGCGCGGCAAGAACGCGGTTACCCTTCGCGAGAACGTCGGGCTTGGCATAGACGTGGTGGTCGTTGAAGAGAATCGGGATCTGCCCCGACGGCGGAGAACCGAAGTTCGCCGGCGGAGCCGCCATGGTCGAGCCCGTCCCCTGCGCGATCGCGTTGGTTCCGATGTTTCCATGCGATGCGGAGGTGGGGGCTGCGACCGCGTTAAGTCCGAAGCCGGCGGCCATAACCGCGGCCAGGACTCCGGTGCTCAGTCGCTTCAATGTTTCCTCCTAGTAAGTAAGGGTGAACCCACGAACCAGCCTCTCGGCTCAGGACGTAGGCTCCCCCAAGACAATTCCTTCTTAATCATGTGTTCGGGAGCCTGTTTGGCCCCCCTGCAGTTTGAGCTGCGATGACCGAAGGTTTTCCTTTACCCTAGCGTTATGCGAGCTTTTCTTCAAGCTTGGCTAGGAATTTTGCCCTATCGATCAGATAACGCTCGTGCGTCCCCTCGGCCACAGCTTCCTGTTCGTCGAAGACCTGCACGGCGAAACTCACTCGAGGGCCGTCGACCATCACGACCTCCACCTCGGTCCGGACGATGAATCCAACCGGGACGGGTTTGCGGTGTTCGACGTCGATGTGCGTGCCGAGCGAAACCGTATTGGCGTCCAGCATGGGGTCGAGACACGCGATTGCCGCGTTTTCGACCATCTGAACGAGCATCGAGGTGGAAAGGACGTCCACACCCTTGTTGCCCGCCTTCTCGGCGGTCATCCACTCCTCGACGCGCGTCTGCAGACTATACGAGCGGCCAATGTCAAGTTTCGCGCTCATGCCGGGGGAGAATACGAGGAAACCCCCGATGCTCCTAGGCGTATTTCAGGTTACGTCCCGGCAGGCGGTTCTCAGGAACTTGGTTCAAGGTATGAATCAAATTGCGGCCGCGGGCCGTATAGTTTGTGTTTGTGAACGATTGGAGTAAGATGTTTTACCAGCGCGCAGCGGTCGTGGCACTCGGCGCGGTCGTTGCTTTGAGCGGATGTGGCGGCAAGGGGGGCGGCCCCCGCGGTGCCGCGCCCGCGCTCAACGTTGACGTCGCTACGGCGCATCGTCAGAGTATCGCAACGTATATCACCCTCGACGGGCAGATCGCGCCGCTCGAACAATCGACCCTCTCGTTCCAGCAGAGCGGTCCGATCACGTCAATCGACGTCAACGTCGGCGATCGGGTCAGCGCCGGGCAAGTGCTTGCGAAGATCGACGACTCGACGCTGCGCGCGCAACTCGCTCAAGCCGAAGCACAAGCGGCGCAACAGCGTGCGACCGCGACCGGTGCCCAAGTCGGCTTGCCGGTGCAGCAGCAACAGAATCAAGCGGCGCTCGAAACCGCTCGCGCCGCGCTCGCCAACGCAAAGCTCGCGTACACGCAGAACGAACAGCTCTACAAACAAGGCTACGTATCGCAGTCGCAGTTGGAATCGGCGCGCGCCGCCTACGTGCAAGCGCAGAGCCAATACAACAACGCGCAGAGCGGCCTGCAGAACAACGTCGTGAGCGCGCAGAACGTCAAGGCCGCGCAGGCCGGCGCGCAAGCCGCAGCCGCATCGGCGAACACGCTGCGCACCGAAATCTCGCAGACGACCTTATACGCGCCGTACGACGGCGTGATCACGCAGCGCATGATGGACCCAGGCGCGTTTGCCGGCCCGCAGTCGCCGGTGCTCGCGATCTCGCGGGTCAACACCGTGTGGGTCAACATCAACGTGCCCGACGAGGATCTTGCGTTCATCCATCCCGGCACGAGCGTTACCTTCACCTCGAGTTCGCTTCCCGGTAAGACGTTCCGCGCCGCAATCGACACGGTGAACGCCGTGCCGACCTCCGGCACGCTCTCCTATCTCGCGCGCATCAAGATGGCCAATCCCGGCGACGTGCTTCGCGGCGGCATGCTGGTGACGGCGTCGCTGCCCAAGCAGCAAGAACGCAACGCGATCGTCGTGCCGCGCACGGCCGTTGCCCAAACCGATAGCGGAAACTCCGTCTACGTGGTGGGCGCCGACAATAAAGCGAAGGAAGTGCCGGTAAAGATCGGCGTCCAGACCGATACGCTCTCGCAGGTGATCTCGCCGCAGGTTCAGCCGGGCACGAAGGTGATCACGACGCGTCCCGACGCGCTCAAGAACGGCAGCCTCGTCGCGGTCAACGGCGAAGCCCCGACGTCGCCCTCCGCTAACGGAAACGGGAAGCCGCAATAATGGCACTTCGCACGATGATCGCGCGAACGCTCGTCTTCGCGCTGGGCGCAGCCTGCGCGCTGCCGGTGCACGTCGACGCGCAAACGTCGTCCGCCGGGGCCGCGCCGGTTACGGCTCCGACTCCGGTGCCGATGGTGAATCCCTCGATGACGCCGATTCCGTATCCGGCTTACGGAACGCCGGCGCCCGACGTCGCCGCACAGAAGCAGCATAGCGGCGTACCGCCGACGATTTCGCTCGAGCAGGCGATCGACATCGCCGTCGTGCAGTCGCCCGCCTTTGCGTCGCAGCGCGCGCAGTACCGCGCGATATACGCAAAGTACGGCGCGGAAAAGGGTGCGCTCTTCCCGAGCGTCAGCGGCAGTGCCGGCATCACGCGAAACTACGGCAGCAACGGCAACGGTAATTCCGGGGGCGGCGGAAACCTCGGCGGCAGCACGATGATCACGACCGAAAATGCACGCGTCAACCTGACGCAGCTCATCTACGACGGCGGTCGCGTCATCGCCGGGATTCACAGCGCGAAAGAATCGGACATCGCGGGCAAAGATACGCTCGTGCGTCAGCTTCAGACGCTAGCGTACAACGTCGCGACGGCGTACTACGGCGTGCTGCAGGCCAACGCGACGGTATCGGCCGACGCGCTGCTGGTGCGCCAATTCGAAACGCAAGAAAAGAATACCACCGCGCAGATCCGCGCGGGTGCGGCGGCGCGCTCCGATCTGGCAGCCGCGCAGTTCCAAACGGCGCAAGCTCGCGGAGCGCTGATCTCGGCGCAGGGTGCGGCGATCGCGGCTCAATCGACCTTCGCGACGACGCTCGGACTGGATGCGGATACGGCCGTGACGCCGCAGCCGCTCTCGTCGAATCCGCCGCAGGTAAAGACGTTTACGTACGACCAATCGCTCGCGCAGGCGTTGACGCTGCGTCCCGATTATCTGGCGGCAATTCACACCGTCGATTCATCTGAAGCCAATCTCCGCTTCGCCAAGCTCGCTCGCTTCCCGTCGATTTCGGCAAACGCAAGCGACGGTACGTCGCGCACGCTCTTAAATTCGCCGCCGGTTGCGACCCCGTACTCCGCCACCGGGTCGATCGGTGCGACGATCACGATTCCGATCTACGATCAAGGCCTGACGAACTACAACGTCGCCCTGGCGGCCTCACAGCTCGATCAAGCCAATGCGGCGTTGCAGAGCACCAAGCTTACGGTGGAATCCGACGTACGCGGGGCGCTGGCCAATCTGGTCTCGGCTCGCGCATCGCTTACGCAAACGCAGGCCGAACTCAACAGCGCGCAAGTGACCTTCGAGGCGACGCAGGCGCGCTATCACGTCGGCGCGGCAACGATAACCGACATCGTCACGGCGCAGGCGAACTACGCCACGGCCGAGCGCGACTACGTCAACGCGCTCTATAACGAGCGGACGGCCGAGGAGCGCTACACCTACGCCATGGGCACGAGCGATCTAAAACTTCCCTGACCCGTCATTCCTAGCCGCTCTCGAAGCGCGTCGAAGGATCGCCTCTTCCCAACGGAGGATGCAACCCTTCGACTGCGCCGGTTTGGCTCGCGCGCCGTAGGACGACACCGCAAGGGAGGTTCTCGCCTGTCTCATCTATCCCGATCCCTCGCCGCCGCCGGCCTGATCGCCGTGCTTGCCGGCTGCACCAAAACCTCGACCACCGTCGCGGGCGGCCCGCATCCCTGGACGCGTCCCGGCGTGCTCCGCTTTGCCGAGAATCAGGACGCGAAATCGCTCAATCCCGTCCTGAGCGGCGATTCGACGTCGCTGGACCTCTCGATGTTCATCTTCTCGTACGCCGTTCGGTACGATCAGAACGGGCAGCCTCAGCCCGACGCCTTGAGCGAAATTCCCACGGTTCAGAACGGCGACGTCAGCAAAGACGGATTGACGCTCAAATATAAACTGCGACACGACATCAAGTGGCAAGACGGCCAACCACTGACGTGTAAGGATCTGCGCTTCACGTGGCAATACGTGATGGATCCTCACACGAACGTCTCCGCAACCGACGGCTACAGCTCGATCAAAAGCATCGATTGCAGCGATCCGTACGTCGCCGTCATTCACATGAAAAAAGTCTACGCGCCGTTTTTGGAAACGATCTTCGGACCCAACGGCAACGCGCCGATCCTCCCGGAGCACATCCTTGCAAAATACATGGACGGTCACGGCGGCCAGAACACGGCGCCGTTCAATGCGATGCCGATCGGCAGCGGTCCGTTCAAGGTCATCGAATGGCAGCGCGGCAGCGAAGTCAAGATGATCGCAAATCCGGATTACTTCCGCGGCAAGCCCAAATTGAACGAAGTCGATTTTTACATAGAGCCGGATGAGAACACGCTCGAGACGCAGGTTCAAACCCACGCCATCGATATGCTTGCACGCGGTACGGCAATCAATTGGCCGCGTTACGCGGCGCTCGCCGCCGATCCCAAGAACGGGCTCAAGGCGATCCAGGTGAATTCGTTCATCTTCCAGCACATCGACTTTAATTTGCGTAACCCGATTTTGAGCGACCTCCAGGTGCGCCGCGCGCTCGCCTACGCGACCAACCGGAAAGAGATCATCGACAAGATCATGCACGGCGCGGAATATCCCGCCGATACGCCCGAGCATCCGTTGCTTTCGTGGGGGTATACGAACGACATCGTTCACTATCCGTACGATCCGGCAAAGGCCAAGCAATTGCTGCGCGCCGCGGGTTGGAAGACCGGCCCCGACGGCATTCGCGTCAAGAACGGGCAGCGCTTGAGCTTCGATCTGAGCACGCAAACCGAATCGACGATGGGTAAAGCGATGCAGGCGCTTCTGCAGCGCGAATGGCACGACGTCGGCGTCGACGCCGTGATAAAGAACTATCCGACGGCGCAGATGTTCGAAAACGGCTCGCAGGGCGTGCTCGAGGGCGGACACTACGACGCGGCAATCTTTGCGTGGGTCGGTGCCGCCGATCCCGACCAAAATCCGCTCTATTCCGCGAACAATTTTGCTCCCCGCGGGCAGAACGCGCTCTTCTGGAATAATCCGGTTGCGACCAAGGCGCTCGCAGATGCGCTCAGCACCGTCGATCAGGCTCGGCGCAAGCGCGATTACGTGATCTTCCAGCAACAGCTGGCGCTGGACGTCCCAACGATCATCATCGGTTTCAGCAAAGAACCGTACGTGTATAACACCGATCTGCAGGGCTTCCAGCCCTCGCCGGTCATCTCCGCATTCTGGGATCCATGGGAGTATTCGATTTGAAACGACTCGTTATTGCCGCGCTCGGCCTTGCCGTAGTGCTCTCGGCATGCAGTAAAACCGGCGGAGGAACCGCCACGCTCGCCAACGGCCGCGTTAACAGCTTTACCCAGCCGCACGTATTGCGCTGGGCCGATGTGGGAGACGTCAATACGCTCAATCCGCACTTGGGGCAGTTTGCGACGCTCGACATGATGTCGTCGCTCACGATGGCGTGGCTCATCAAGTGGGACGAGCACAACAAGCCGTACCCGGAACTGCTGACCGTCATTCCCACGAAGCAAAACGGCGGAGTGAGCAAAGACGGATTGACGATCACCTACCATCTACGCAAGGGCGTGCGCTGGTCGGACGGCGCGCCGTTCACCGCCGACGACGTCGTCTTCTCGATCGGCGTCGTGCAGAACCCGGCGAACGATGAGGTCAGCCGCGAAGGATGGGATCAGATCAGCAAAGTCGACGAGCCCGACAAATACACCGTCGTGCTGCATTTGAAGAAGCCATACTCGCCGTTCATCGAAAACTTTTTTACGAGCCAAGGCGCCAACCCGTGCGTGCTTCCGAAGCATTTGCTTGCCAAATACCCCAACATCAACCACGTGCCGTACAATAATTTGCCCGTCGGCATCGGCCCGTTCAAATATAAAGAGTGGGACCGCGGACAACGTATCGTCATGGTGGCGAACCCGTTGTACTTCCGTGGCCTGCCAAAGCTCAAAGAAATCATTTATACCGAGATCCCGGATCGGAACACCCTCCTGACGGAATTCCAAGCGAAGCAGCAGGATCTCTGGTGGCTCGTAAGCGGCAACTATCTCGGCCGCGCGAAGGCACTCGAGCCGTACACGGTCCACGAGCAACCGAGTTACTATTGGGATCACATCGACTTTAACACCACGAGCCCGTTACTCTCGGATGTCTCGGTGCGTAGGGCGCTGCTCTATGCTCTCAATAGGCAGCAAATTATCGACAAGATCGCGCACGGGCTCGGCACCGTTTCCGACTCGCCGACGCCGTTGACCGCGCCATACCGGGTGACGGTTCCGACGACGCCGTTCGACGTGAACAAAGCCAATCAGTTGCTCGATCAGGCCGGTTGGAAGCGCGGCCCGGACGGCATTCGCGAAAAGAATGGTAAGAAGCTCATTCTGCGCTATGCGGCGGTGAGTGGCCTCTCGGACGTCGACGATGAAATCGAACTCGAGCGCGCCGACTGGCAGAAGATCGGCGTTGCGCTCGACGTTCACCATTACCCGACGGCGATGTTCTTCGCGCCGGTCCAGATGGGCGGCATCGTTTATGACTCGCATAAGTGGGACATCATAGGATTTGCATGGGAGAACGACGCCATCGGCGATTACTCTCAAATCTACGCATGCAACGCTTTCCCGCCGGCCGGACAGAACGACCCGCGCTGGTGCAATCCGAAGGCGCAGGCCGCGATGGACGACTTCTATACGAAGTACAGTTCGCAGGGACGTCAGAGAGACGTCGCCACCTTCGTCCACGCATTCGCCAAAGACGTGCCCGTCATGGTGACGGCGCAGCGCGTGGACGTCTATCTGGCGAACAAAGACCTCAAGAACTTCCATCCGAACGCGATTACGCCGTTCGACAATATGATGAACGTGGATATCTAGAGATCAGGATGAGGCGTAGAGGGCCAAGCGTTCGATGATTCCGGCGTTGCCCATGGCATAGCCGGCGCCGCCCGGAAAGCGGGCTTCGAACATGTTCTCGTACGCGCCGAGTTTTTCGGCGAGTGCCGAGACGGGGCCGAAATGTTCGGGTAGAACGGTGACCGGCTTGCCGATCTCGATCTCGCCGGGAATCACGCGGAAACGTAGATCGCGCGCCTGCAAGTTGGGCGCGCGTTTTACTTTCGGTAGATAGAGTTCCGCCGAAATCAGACGCTCGCCGCTGTAGAACGCGCTCAGGAGGAGCCGCTGCGATCGGTCGCCGCGCACCGCGTAGGTGTGCCAGCCGCGAGCGGGATAGGCGAAGGCCGTGCCGAGCGCGCGTTCGACTTGGGCGCGCGTCGTGCGCGTGACGTCGAACGCCACCGTTTCGCTGAAGAGCACGAGCGGACGATCCGTCGCGGGGGGCGGCGCTTGCGGCGAACGCCGGTTGCGTTCGTAGATGGACGCCAAGATCTCGACCGCGCGCGTCATCGCGAAATCCGGAGCGTCGCCGTCGCCGCTCACAGCGTGCCGCCGTTGGAAGGCAGGGCGCCGTGTGCCGAGCCGATCAGCATTACGAGGCCCGCGGCGGTGGCCACGTACCATACGCTGACCCGGATGCGCGCGGCCAGCGTCATCGCGAGCGAGCGCGGATCGGGAGAGCCGCGTAACGCCGACCACATTGCCGGGATCCCGAGCAGCGCGATCAAGATCACGAGGAAGATCGGTACGTGCAGCCAGACCGCGGCGAGCACGAAGAGCGCGATTCCTGCGATCCACAGCGGGGGCCAGACGGCGCCGATGACGCGGCCGCCGTCGAACGGCAGCACCGGAATCATGTTGAAGAGGTTCAGGAACGCCGAGATATCGGCACACGCGAGCCAAAACCGGTCGTGGAGCGCGATCCCGACCGCATAGCACGCGGCGGAGAGCACGAGCCCCGTCAGCGGGCCGGCGAGCGCAATGTACGCATCTTCCTCGAGATCCGGCGCGATGGCGCCTTGCGTGTACGCTCCGAGAAATGGAATAAAGACCGGCAGGCGCGCCTGCAAGCCGTAGGCGCGATAGGCAAAATAATGTCCGAGTTCGTGCGCCGCGATGACGAATAAGATGACGATCCCCAGGCGCCAGCCGAAGAAGGCCACGTAAAAGACGAGCGAGAGCAAGAAGGTCCAGCTCCCGGCGAGCAGCTTGGCGGCGATCGCAACGTACTTGATCGCCAGCAACGCAAGCGCGCCCAGACTGCCCGCGGCGGCACCTTTCCCGTTTTTCTTCGGTTGTGGTTCCTCGGTGGGATCATCTTCGGTCATGGCTAACGCTCTTCACGTGAACGCTTCCACGCGTCCTTCCCGAATCGTGATTCTCGGCGGCGGATTCGCCGGCGTCTCCGTGGCGCGCCGATTAGAAGCTCGGCTGCATCCCGGAGAGGCCGAGATCGTCCTGGTGAGCCGCGAAAACTTCATGCTCTTCACGCCGATGCTGCCCGAAGTCAGTTCGGGCGAGCTGGACGTGCGCCACGTCGTCACGCCGATTCGTTCGCAACTCAAGCGGACGCGCTTCATCCTTGCCGACGCACGCAAGCTCGACGTCGCCGCGAAAACGATCGAAGTTGCGCACACGCTGAGCGGTGAAGTGGAAACGCTCGCTTACGATCAGATCGTGCTCGCGCTCGGATCGTCCACGTCGACCTTCGGATTGCCCGGCGTCGCCGAACACGTCTTCGCGCTCAAGACGCTCGAAGATGCGGGCATCTTGCGCAACCGCTTCGTTTGGCTGCTCGAACTCGCCGATTCCATCTCGGATGAAGCCGAGCGCGCGCGCTTGCTGACCGTCGTCGTGGTCGGCGGCGGATTTACGGGTGTCGAAGCTACGGGCGAACTCGTCGAGCTCTTCCGCTCCGTGCTGCGTTTTTATCCGCACGTACGCCGGCAAGAGGTGCGCGTGATCCTGATCGAGGGCGGCCCAACGCTCTTGCCGGGCCTTCCCGAAAAGATGGGGCGCTATTCGGCGGAGCTGCTGCGCAAACGCGGCGTCGAAATTCTTACCGGCGACGGCGTCGCATCGGCCGATGCCACCTCGATTACGCTGCAGAGCGGCAAACGCATCGACACGCGCACGATCGTCTGGAGCGCGGGCGTAAAGCCGGCGGCCACGCTCGCGGATACGCCGTTGCCGCATACGAAGCGAGGCGCCATCGTCGTTGACGGCGATTTTCGCGTCCCGGGTTTTCCCGGCGTGTGGGCGCTGGGCGATTGTGCGTCGATCCCCGACGGCAGCGGCGCGACCTATCCGCCGACCGCGCAGCATGCGATTCGGGAAGGGCCCGCGCTCGCGGACAACCTGGTTGCGGTATTGCACGGCCGCCCGACGCGCCCGTTTCGATTTCGATCGCTCGGCATGATGGCATCCCTCGGCGGGCGCAAAGCCGTCGCGCAGCTTCCCGGCGATCGCGTCCTCACCGGCTTCCTCGCTTGGTTTCTCTGGCGCTCGTACTACTTGCTGCGCTTGCCGAGCTTGGACCGGCGCTTGCGCGTCGCCTTCGATTGGACCCTGGAGTTGATGTTTCCGCGGGACATCGCGGAATTGCGCGTTTACACGCGGAATGCCCAATCGAGCGCTGCGGCCGACGCGGGCTTGCCGCCCCGCACCGATCCCGCGGCACACGTCTGAGGAGAGCTATGGAACTACGCGAACCCATCGAACGCCTGATTCGCAATCCGCAAGAGTTTACGCGCAACGTGTCGTTTCCCGATCCCGCGGAACTGCGCTTGTACGACGAAACCCTGCGCGACGGCGAGCAGATGCCGGGCGTCTGCTACACTCCGGCGCAGAAGTTGGAGATCGCGAAGGCGCTCGCAGAGATCGGCGTTCACATCATGAGCGTCGGCTTCCCCGCCGCCTCCGAAGGCGATCGCCGCACGCTGCAACTCGTGATGGAGGCGAAACGGCGCGGCGAACTCGGCGACGCCGAGATCGTCGTTATGTGCCGCAGCAACCGCAAAGACATCGACGTCACGATCGCCACGCTCAAAGAGGTCGGCATCGAGCCGTCGGCGGTCACGTTCTTCATTTTCTCGAGCGGGAGCGACTTGCACCTGAAGTACAAGATCGGCAAGACGCTCTTGCGCTTCGAAGGGCGCGACGAGTCGGAATGGCTGGATCTTCCGCTCGAATTCTACCGCAACGCGAACGTGCGGCTGCAGTGCGACGCGATCAAACACGCGCGCGAGTGCGGCGTCGAACGTATCGAGTTCGGCGCGGAAGACGGTAGCCGCGGCGACGTCGATTATTTCATCAGCTACTTCAAGGCCGGCCTGGAAGCGGGCGGTACGCGTCCCGCGTGGCCCGACACGGTCGGGTGTCTGACGCCGGAAGCGATGCGCTGGTACGGAACGCGCATCGTGGGCGCGCTTCCGAAAGGCATTCCGATCGTCGCCCACCTCCATAACGATTACGGGTTGGGCACGATCAACGCCGTGACGGCGACGTCGTGCGGTTTTAAGGTGATTTCGGTGACGGCGAACGGGTACGGCGAGCGGGCCGGCAACGTCAAGCTCCACGAATACGTCGTGGCGATGCGCGTGCTCTACGGCGTCGAGATCCCCGGCTTCAAGTATGAAAAGCTGCGCCAGCTCGCGCGCTTCATGGAACGCATGAGCGGCGTTCCGATGCAACAGCACGAGCCCATCGTCGGTCGCGGCGTCTTCGCGCACGAATCGGGAATCCACACGCACGGCGTGCTGATCGACCGGCGCATCTACGAAGCGGTTCCCTCGGAACTCGTGGGCGGCCACACCACCTTCATCTTTGGAAAGCACTCCGGCGTCGCGCTCGTGGAAGACACGTTGCGCAAGAGCGCGGATCTATTGCAGGCCGCCGGCATCGACGTGACGCCCGAACTCGCGCATGCGGTGACGGAGGAGATCAAACGTTTGCGTGAAGAGCGCGCCGTTTCGAGCGCGAGCGTTGAGACGATCGAGGCGCACGAGGCGGCGATGCGCCGCCTGTCGATCTCGGAAGATGACGTGGCGCAAATCGCGATCGCGCTGCGCGGGAACGCGGTCGCCGTATCGCCTTAAGCTACGGCGCTTTTCCCGGGGCGTGCGCGTTGACGAAGGATTCGAGTTCGACGCGCGCGTCCTCGGGAACCTGATAGAACGCGATGTTATAATTCGGCGATTGTGCCTGATGCGCGACGACGCGCGCGTGTACGCGAATCTCGTTCGTTCGCCCCGGCAGCGTAAAGCGGAGTTCGAGCGCCGCACCCACCGGTACGTCGGCGTCGGCAGCGTTCATCAACACGCCGCCGGTCGAGACGTTCGTCGCGCGTCCGATTCTGCGTTCGTGGGCATCCGACATATAGATGATTTCTGTATCTATTGAAATGCGAGGACTCGAACGCGTGAGCGCGGTGCCGCTGTGGTGTTCGACGTGGTGCGCGTCGGCGAAGCGCCGAGCCATGTCGAGCGCCATCGCGATACGATCGGCTTGGCGGCCGTCCAGGTCGTCGAAGGTGATCGTGTACGACCGACGGACGCCGTTTTCCGCGCTCGAAGAAATGCGGCCCGTAAGGGGAACTTTCGGCGCCCCGCGCAGGGTGCAATCGAACGAGACCGTTTCGCCGAGCGCAAATTCGCCGAGAGAACGCAAGCGGCACGCTCGCAATGTGACCTCCTCGACGATCGCCATAACCGGCTCGCGGCCTTCGGCGCTCAGCATCGTGGGCGACTCGAGCGATGAGGGAGGCGTGATCTGCTGCACGTTTCTAGATTTCGTCACCGAAGGTAAAGAAGCTTAGTGAGGCTGCGTTACGCGAGCGCCCCGAGGCGGAAGCAGGCCACGAACGCCTTGAAGACCGTCTGCATATCGTCGTCGACGAACCGGACGCTGCGCGGTCCCGTTCGCAGAAAGCCGGGAATCAGCTGCAGATAGTCGGCCTGCTCGGTTTTTGCAAGCGCGAGATCGAGCGTGATCGGCGGTTCGAACGTGAACGGCTTCGCGTGAGGCGCGTTCGCAAGTGCTTCGGCTGCATCGGATTCGATGCGTTCGCGCGCCGCCGCCGGCGACATCGTGTTGGCACTAAAGTTCCCGATCGATTCCTTCACGATCGTACCGCGAACCCACGGCATGGTGTGCGTAATGCCTTCGACCGTCGTCCGATCGCCGGTGACATAGAGCAGCGGGATGCCGTATGCGCCGAGCAGCGCCGCGTTGATCGTCGCTTCGCTGCAAATCGTGCCGTTGATGCGCACTTCGTACATGATCGAAGGCGTGTAGGTATGGCAGAGCACGGCGTCGGCGTCGCCGATGCCGCCGTGGTACCCGATGAAAAACGCGCCGTCGAATCCTTGCGCGTCCTGCACCATCGAAAACGGCTTGCGATTGCCGAAGATCACGCGCACGTCGGCGGGGAGTTCGTCGAAGAGCAGGTTGCGCATCGGCCCGTGCGAGTCGTTGATGAGGATCGACGTCGCCCCGCCGCGGCGCGCGCCGCCCACGGCGGCCGCGACCTCCTGCGTGTAGTAGCGCCGGTACGCCGCATATTCCGCATGAGGCGTCCGTGCGTCGACTTGCTGCCAGCTCGTCACGCCCGCGACCCCTTCCATGTCGGTGGAAACGTAGAGCTTCATGCGGGCAGGTTCGCGGCGCTCGCCAGCCGCATCGCGACGAGGAATGCGTGAAACGCTTCGATGTAGTCGTCCGTACGGAAGCGGACGCTGCGGCCTGCGGTGCGCTCGAAGCGCGGAAGCAGTTCGATGAAATCGGCATGTTCGACGCCCGCCGTATCGATCGTCAACTCGATCGGCGGTTCGAACCTAAAGGTTTTCGCTTCGCGCCGGCGCGCGATCGCTTCTCGCGCCCCTTCGGCAATGGCATCGCGAGCGGCCGCCGGCGTCATCGTATTGGCGGCATAATACCCGATCGCTTCCTTGACCGCGACGCCCGTGATCCACGGCAGATCCTCACGCGCGGCCGCGACGGTCCCCGCATCGCCCGTGATTAAGACGACGGGGGTTCCGTAGGTTCCCAGCAGCGCCGCGTTGAGCAACGCTTCGCTGCACCTGCGTCCGTTGATCGACACGTTGTAGATCGTTTCGTTCGAATACGTGTGCGCGAGCACGGCGCCCGCGTCGCCGATCTTTGCGTGATAGCCCGTAAAGAAGGCCGCATCGTAGCGATCCTGCGCGCCTTCGCTCATCGAGAGCGGTTTTCGCGCGCCGGAAATCACGCGCACGTCGTGCGGCAGATCGTCCCACAAGAGGTTGCGCATATCCCAATGCGAGTCGTTGACGAGAACCTCGCACGTTTCCGCCGCGCGCGCGCCGGCGATGGCGGCCACGACCTCTTGGGTCATATAGCGCCGGTACGTCGGATATTCGAATGCGTTCGCCGGATCGACTTGCGCCCACGAACAGACGCCGGCCGTTCCCTCCATATCGGCGGAAACGTAGAGCCTCACTGCGATTCGCGCAGGCTTTCCTGGGCTTCGGCCAGACCGGTCTGTGCGGCGACGTTCTTGGGATTGATCGCAAGCGCACGTTTGTAGAGCGGAATCGCTTGATCGAATTTACTTGCGGCGAGATACATGTCGGCGAGTTGCGTGATCGCTACGTCGTCGTTCGGATGCTTGGCGACGCGTGCGCGCAGCGTCTGCAACTGCACCATGACCGCGGGGGGCGGTCCGCCGCCCTGCACGTTGGTTCCACCGCTCTGCGCTTGCATCGCCGAGCCGCCGGGCGCCGCGGCTTTTCCGAAAACCGACCCGGTCACACCGAAGCCGTCGGCGATCAGGTACGCCATGGCGGCGAGAAAGAGGATCGCGAAAACGGCGACGATCGGGAGATAGACGCGCGGCGGAAGACCGCGCCTACGTTGCTGAGCCACGAAGATTCGTTTGGACGCCCGGCGAAATTTTCATTTGTGATCCCGTCGGAAGCCGATCTTCAGCTCCTGTTCGCCCGCTTGAATTATCAGCATTTCAACGGCGAGATCCCCGACTGCCGCATCCGTTACAACGCTCGCTTTTCGAACTCGGCCGGCCGGATCACCTATCGCACGCCGCTGCTGATCGAGCTCTCGCCCAAGCATTTCCAGAAGTATCCGCAGGCGCTGGAAGAGACGCTGCTGCACGAAATGGTGCATGCATGGTGCTTTGCGAAATTTCGTGACATGGGTCATGGTCCGCGCTTCAAGCGCAAGATGCGCGATCTGGGGCTGACCTCGATCTATCACGACCTCGGAAACGTTCGCGCGTTCAACGAGTCGTCGAAGCGCTACATCTTGCGCTGCGAGCACTGCGGATTCGAGGTCTTACGGCGGAAGAAGCCCGGCAAGCCGGTCAGCTGCGCCCGGTGCGACAAACGGCGCTTCAACCCGCGCTTCCCCCTGACGATCTACGAAATCACCTCGCTCGAAGCGGTGGGTACGACCGTCGAAAACGCGCGTGCCGCGAGGGGCGGCCCCGGCTAGAGCCCGCTCGGCTGCCTCGCCGCCGACGAAAGTCCAGGCGGAAGGCCCCCGGCGAGCGCCAAGATATGGGGGCCATGACGACGACAAACACCGCCACCAACGGGCACGTGAAGACGCGCGTCGAGACCGACTCGATGGGCAAGATCGACGTTCCCGCCGACAAGTATTACGGCGCGCAATCGGCGCGTTCGCTCATCCACTTCGACATCGGCGAGGGCACGTGGCCCCGCGATGTCATGCCGAAGCAAGTGATCGTTGCGATGGCGCAGCTGAAAAAAGCGGCGGCGCTCGTCAATCACGATCTGGGCAAGCTCGACGACGAGAAGACGAAGCTGATCGTGCAAGCCGCAGACGAAGTGATCGCCGGCAAGCTCGACGCGCACTTCCCGCTGCGTATCTGGCAGACCGGCTCGGGCACGCAGACGAACATGAACGTCAACGAAGTCATCTCGAATCGTGCGATCGAAATCGCCGGCGGCGAGATGGGTTCGAAGAAGCCCGTTCACCCCAACGATCACGTCAATATGTCGCAGTCCTCGAACGACACGTTCCCGACGGCGATGCACATGGCGGCGGCCGAAGCCGTGCACCATATGCTTCCGGCGGTCGCCAAGCTGCGCGACGCACTCGAGGTTAAGGCGAAGCAATGGAAGGACCTCGTGAAGGTCGGCCGCACGCACCTTCAAGATGCGACGCCGCTCACGCTCGGTCAGGAATTCTCCGGGTACGTGACGCAGCTCGACCGTGCGATCGTCGCGATCAAAGAGGCGGTGGAACACATCTACGATCTGGCGATCGGCGGCACGGCCGTCGGCACCGGCCTCAACGCGCATCCCGAGTTCGCGGAACGCATGGCGAAGAAGCTGGCCGAGCTGACGAATCTTCCGTTCCGCTCGCATCCGAACAAATTCACGGCACTTGCCTCGCACGACGACTTCGTCTTTGCCTCGGGCGCGCTCAAGACGCTTGCGGTCGCATTAATGAAGATCGCCAACGACATCCGTTGGCTCGCTTCGGGTCCGCGAGCGGGCATCGGCGAGTTGATCCTTCCGGAAAACGAACCGGGCAGCTCGATCATGCCGGGCAAGGTCAATCCGACGCAGTCCGAAGCGATGACGATGGTCGTCGCCCAGGTCTTCGGCAACGATGCGGCGATTAGCTTCGGCGCGTCGCAAGGCAACTTCGAACTCAACGTGTTTAACCCGGTGATGATCGCGAACTTCTTGCATAGCTGCCATCTGCTGCGCGACACGTGCACGATGTTCCGCGAACATGCCGTGGAAGGACTTCAAGCGAACGAACCGGTCATCAAGAAGTATCTTGCGGAGTCGTTGATGACCGTGACGGCGCTTTCGCCGAAGATCGGCTACGACAAGGCCGCCGAGATCGCGAAGAAGGCCCACCACGAGGGAACGACGCTCAAAGAAGCGGCGCTTTCGCTCGGGCACGTGAGCTCCGACGAATTCGATCGATACGTCGTTCCCAAAGAGATGACGTACCCCAAGTAATCGTTTTCGCCGAACGTTTATCCGCCTCGGGCGGGTAGCAGTCGACGTAGGGGCTTGCGAATGCGGGCCCCTATCGTTTTTCTCAGCCACGCGCCGTCGAAGCCCTTGCCGTGGTCGTTTAAGTCTGCGGCGCGGAAAAGATTGAAGAACCGCCGCGCGCTGCCGGGATGCGTTTCGGTGTAACGACCGTTCACGGCGAGCGCGTTCGAACCCCAAGGCGCGCGCAAGGCGAAGAGCAGGCTGTCGGCGCTCATGCGTATGTCCGGCTCCTGCGTCGTCGTTCGCAATCCTTCCAGCGATACGTGCATGCGGCGTCCGTCGTCGAAGAGCTCGATCGTCGCCGACATGCGCGGAAGAAACGGCAGTAGCGGATTGCGTTTCTTGATGCGGCGTAGAAATTCGTTCGCGGCGCGTTCCAATGCCGCCGGGTCCACGGGTTTGCGCCGTTCGCACGGTCCCTCGGCGATGCACCGTTCGAAATCGCGATCGTAGCGCCGCGCCGCGACGCGCCAGTCGTGCGCTTCACCGATGGGCCAGCGATCGCCGGGATACATGAGCACCGGAATGCGTCCGAGCTCGTTTTCGACGAAGCGTGCGACGTCGCCGGCGCGGTTCATCTCCGCGTTGTGATAGAAGTTTTCTTCGTGGCAGAAATACACGAAGCTGGCGAACGGTACGACGTAGCGCGGCGAGAGCGCCTCACACTGAAGCCGGATGCGATCGAGCTTTTCAAGCGCGTGAGCGCGGCGAAATGCGACGTCTTGCGGATTTCCCGCCCAGTTGGCAAATGAAAACTGCGTCAGCAGAACGTCGGGCCGGGGAACCCGCGCCGCGATCTGCTCGGCGAGTGCGGGGGTGTCTACCACGCAGTCGTTGAGGTTCAAAACCGTGTGTTCGGGTGTTTCGACCGCAAGCCACGAATCGCGATCGGACCAGCCGTTGCAGAGTACGCGTACGCGCGGCGTAAGCTGATGCCATCGGTCGTTTCGAAGTTCGACCGCCTCTTTAAAACCCAGCGCTTTGCAGAAGCGCACGATCTTCTTGTCGATCGTTTCGTGATAGAGCACGGTGATTTCGGCGCGTACCTCCGGTTCGATCGCGCGCAGGTCCGCGGGACTGAAATGATCGGGATGCTGATGCGAAAACCAGATGTGCGTGACGGCACGGAAATCGCCGGGATCGAAACGGCTTGCGGAGATCAGACGCCATCCGCGATTAAAGGCCGCGCCCGTCAACCACGGGTCGCAGGCCAAACGCACGTCGTCCTCCTCGAAGATAAAGCCGGCGTGGTTCAGCCACGTGAAAGCCGCCATGGCTCATGATGGCCACGACGAGTCTGGATCGAGAAGGTCCGCGCGGAGAACCGGAGCGAGGCCAAAAGCCCTAGCCGGCGGCGAAGCGCGCTAGCTGTAGCGAATGAGCGACGCGCGATACATCCAATGCAACCCGTCGCTTATCTGTTGTTCCGAACCGAGCTCCATAGGACGGTCGTCCTCGAGTAACTCGATCATCCATTCCTCAATGACGCACATGTCGTCGGGAACGTCTTGCATTGCGCACCTCGTAGTGTCCGGTACATACAATTTCGGGTGTTGCCGCGGATACTTGCGCGCCCATTAGGTCTCCCGCCCTAACGATTTGCGCAAGCTTTACAAAAGCCCGGTTTGACCCATACAAAAGCGGCACGAGCCGCGTCGTCGAACGACGGTTCGATGACAGCGATTTCCGCAAGGTATGAGACGTCGGACGCCTTAGGCTTAGCCTCGTTGGTCCGCTCGCGCGACGTCGCGCCGGCCGAATTGTTGGCCGAGGCGATCGAGCGGCTCGAGCGCGTGAATCCGATCCTCAACGCGACCACCGTGCGGCTGTTCGAAGCGGCGCAGAAGAGGGCTGCGGAAGATGCCTGCACCGGCCGCTTCGCCGGGGTGCCGTTCCTGGTGAAAGACCTCGGTCCCGCGCTTGCGGGCGCCCCGCTGTCGATGGGAAGCCGCTACTTTGCGGCCTACGTCCCCGCCGAGAACTCGCCCCTGATCGACGCCGCGCTCGGCGCCGGCCTCAACCCCTTCGCCAAGACCAGTACGCCCGAGTTCGGCCTGATGCCCTGCACGGAGCCGCGGCTCTTCGGACCGTGCCTTAACCCCTGGGATACCGCCCGAACGCCCGGTGGCTCCAGCGGCGGCAGTGCCGCCTTGTGTGCGGCCGGCGTGGTGCCGATGGCGCACGGAAACGACATGGGCGGCTCGATCCGTATCCCTGCCAGTTGTACGGGCCTCTTCGGGATGAAGCCGACGCGTGGACGGACGCGCACGACCGGCGGCGTCATCGGCGAAGCAAACGTCGATCACGTGATCGCTCGAAGCGTCCGCGACAGTGCGGCCTTTCTGGACGAAGCCGGGTACGATCGCACGCGATTTCTGGACGATGTCGCCACAGATCCAAAGCCGTTGCGCGTGGCCGTCGTGCGCGGTCCGATGCTCGGACACGGCATCTCCGGCGAAGCGCGCGCCGCGCTCGACGACGCGGCCCGCCTTTGCGAATCGCTCGGGCACAGCGTGGTGGAAGACGAGCCGCAAGGCATCGATTACCCGTCGATGTCCTATGCGCTCTTGCTATTCTTCGCAAGTCAAACCGGATGGCAACTCGGTTCCGGAAATCCCACGCCGCACGTCCGCCTTCGCATGCACGACGATTTGGAACCCGCCACGCAAGCGATGCTGACGATCGCGCGCGTTTTGCCGGCCGACGAACTCACGACCGCCGCGTACCGCCAACGACAATTGATCGACCGCTTCGCGCGCTTCATGCAGAAGTACGACGTACTGCTCACGCCGACGCTCGCCGCGCCTCCGGTCACGATCGGCGAACTCGCATTGACGAAGAATGAAGAGTTGCTGATCGCCGTGCTGACACGCCTGCGCTCATCCGCCTTGATGCGAAAAGCGGCGCGCGACATCTCGGCGCGCATGTTCGACTGGCTGCCGTATACGCCGGTCTTTAATCTTACCGGTCAACCCGCGATGTCGGTTCCGCTCTTTTGGAGCGAGACCGGCTTACCGATCGGCGTGCAATTCGCGGGACGCTGGAACGATGAAGCGACGCTGTTCTCCCTTGCGGGGCAGCTCGAACGCGCGCGCCCGTGGTTCGATCGCCGGCCGCCGGTATGGAGCGGTACGCAGCCGGTTTAGCGCGTCTCGTTGCGGATGGCCGGTATCAGCCACACCGTAAGCGCGAAGGCGAGATAGGCGAACGCCGAGACCGCCATCGCCCAGCGAGGATCGCGGTGGTCGGCGATCCATCCGAGTGCGAGCACGCCGGGCGCCATGCCCATGAGTACGAACACGCGCACGCTGCCCATCATGCGCCCGACGAGAGCCTCGGGCGTCACGCGCATGCGAAAGCCGACGATCTGCGAGAACTCGTACATCACGCATCCGCTCGTCAGCGCCCAAAAGAACGCGACGAGCCACACGCTCTTGACGAAGGGAACCGGCAGAAAAAGCAACGCGTCGAGCGTGTAGGCGATGCTGATGGCGCGTCCGAACGGCCAGCGTCGCGCGGTGCGCACCGCAAGAGCCGAGCCGGCGAGGCTGCCGATGGCGACCAAACCCCAGAAGAGTCCGACGAACGAATCGCTCGCGCCGAAATCGCGCTTGAGAAACGGAATGACCGTTGCATAAGCGCCCCAACCGAAGATGTTCATGAAGAACGCGAGGATCGCTTGCGCGCGCATGCCCGGGTCGGAGAAGAGCGTGCGAAATCCGATGCCGACGTCGCTCGTCACTTCCCGTAGATTGGGAATGCCGTGCGGATTCTGCGGCCCGAGCGTATCGATGCGCGAGAGTGAGATTTGCGAAGCCAGGTAGGTGGCGGCGTTGATCGCGAGCGCGGGCAGCGGTCCGAACCACCCGAAGATGATGCCCCCAACGACCGGCGTGATAAGGTTGCTCGTGTTCTCGGCTGCCGTCAGCGACGCCATCGCTTGGGTCGCGCGATCTTTACCCAGCAGGTACGGAATGCTCGCGGCCTGACCGCCCAAAAACGCCGCGGCGCAGATCGAGATGAGCACCAATCCGCCGTAGATCATCGGCAGCGTCAATGCGTGCAGCCAGTACAGCACGGCGAAGAGCGTCATGATGACAAACCGGATCGCATCGCTGGCAATCATCAGCGATTTGCGGTCGACGCGGTCGGCCAGCGATCCCCCCACCAGTGAAAAGAGCGAGAACGGCACGATCTCGCAGATGAACGCGGTGCCGGTCGAGAGCGCCGAATGCGTCAGATGGAATGCGAGCAGCGGAACGGCGAGCGTGCGAAGGCCGTCGCCCAGCATGCTGAGCGACTGTCCGGCAAAATACTGACGAAACGCGCGGGATGCAAAGATCCCGTCGTTTTGAGCGACCGCGGCCATGGACTCTTTAGTGTATCAGGTGGCGCAAGGCCAGCGAACCGGCCACGAAGATCAACGCGATGCCGACGATGACGAGCAACTGCGGTGATTTCAAGCGGAGCGACAGGTGCGCGCCGACGGGACCGCCGAGCAGGCCGCCGAGCACGAGCGGGATGATGTCGGCAAGCATCACGTCGTGCTGGGCGAAATGCACGACCAGACCGGTCGGGGAGGTCAAGATCAGCACGAAGTGTGACGTGGCGCTGATCGCATGCGCGGGCAAGCTCGAGAAATAGAGCAGTGACGGTACGACAATCACGCCGCCGCCGATACCAAAGAGACTCGAAACGAGCCCGACGAGAAATCCGATGCCGACCGCCATGCGAAACGACATCGCTTTACGTATGCCGACGTCGTGCTCGGCGCGCGCGCCCACCCGTTTATGGGCGTTGAAGATCATGTCGACCGCGACGGCGACGAGAAAGATGCCGAAGAGCCAGTCGAACGCCTGCGGCGCGATGTGTTTGGTCATGATGGCGCCGATGATCGCGCCCGGGAATCCCCCGATCGCGAACATCAGGCCGAGTTTGACGTCTACGCGCTTTTGCAGCAGATAGGTGGTGGCGCCCGCCCCGCTATTGGCGGTCACGAGCACGAGCGAGGTTCCGGCCGCTTCGGCCGGCGGCAGGCCGAAGAAGAGGCGCAGGATGGGAACGAGGATGAAGCCGCCCCCGAGGCCGACCATCGAACCGAATACGCTCGAGGCGAACGCGGCGAGGAACAGTTCGATGGCGAGCTTCATGCCCGACGATTATGCGTGTTGGGGGGCGTGGGCGACAGCCCCATTGGTCGGAGCCGCGACGCCTTCCTTGACGTCGGTTATGTTGTAGATTTTGATCGGGTCTTTTTTGCCCTTGACGAGCACGGGTTCGCGCTCTTCCGCGACCACCAAGTCCCGGACTTCTTGATAGGTGTAGTCGCTAATGATGATCTCGCCCGCCTTTGCGACGTTGTAGAGACGCGCCGCGAGATTGACGTTGTCCCCGATAACCGTGTAATTCATGCGCGAGCTGGCGCCAAGATTTCCCATGACCACGTCGCCGGTGTTGACGCCCATGCCGACGGTGAACTCGCGCTTGCCCATCGCTTTCCACTTTTCCGCGAGTTCCTTGATCTTTTTCTGCTGCGCGACGGCCGCGAGCACGGCGTTCTTCGCGTCGTACGGCGTTTGGTATGGGGCCGAAAAGACCGCCATGACGCAGTCGCCGATGAACTTGTCCACGTAGCCGCCGTACTGGAAGATGATGGCGCACATCTCTTCGAAATACTCGTTGAGCTGCGCGTAGATGTCTTCCGGCGTCATCGTTTCGGACATCGCGGTAAAGCCGCGGATGTCGCTGTAAAAGATGGTGGCTTTGACTTTTTTGCCTTTGAGGGCGAGTGCGCCGCGCGGGTCGTCGGAAGAGAGGATGTCGCTGACGATCGCCGGGCTGACGTGCATGCCGAACAGGTTCGTCACCATGCGGCGATCGGCGGTCTCGCGAGCGATGCGATAGATCGAAACGAACATGACCGATAGCAGCATCGCGATGGCGACGTGAATCGTGTCTATCCAGACGAACGTGACCGAGTAGTAGGCGATCGTCGCCGCCGCATATGCGAGGATGAACAGAATGCTGATTGCGGCGCCTGCCGTCGCGTGTCGCGATTGGGTGATCGTAAGCATCAGCAGCAACGGCAACGCGAAGATCAGCACGGCGGCGAACCAGTCGGGGGCGGGCGCGATGAATTTTTCGTTGATCAGTTGATCGATGAAACGCGCGTTGGTATAGACCCCGGGGAAACGGCCGAACGGTGTGCTGATGAAATCGCCCAGTGCTTGCGCGGTTGCGCCGACGAGTACGGCGCGTCCGGAAACGAAGTCGCGCAGATCCGGAATCGGCTCGGTCAGCGCGTCGGCAAGGCTCAGTCCTTGCATGAAGGTCACGGAGGTATCGGCCGCACCTACGCGTTGGGAGATGTCTTGCCGCTCTTCGCGATGAAACGGCAGCAGCAGCATTTCGCCGTCGAGCAACGGCACGCGCGTGTCGCCGAAGAGCCCCCGCCGCGCGTTGACGTACGACACCTTCTTGCCGGCGAATACGGCGGCCGTGCGGGTGGCAAAGCTGGTGAAATGCACCTTGGCGGTGTCGATCGTGTACGGCTGACCGAGCAGTATTCCGCCGGGATTTCCGACCGTCGTATATCCTTGGCCCGCCACGAACGGCGCAAGATTGGGATCGAGCGGCTCGACGCCGAGTTGGCTTCCCGAGGTCGTGTTTAAAACGAACGGAAGCACCGTCGGTTGTTTGCGCAGACCGGCCGCGAAATTCACGTCGTCGATCGGGTTGGCGGGCGGGTCGATAAAGTCGACGTCGAAGCCGACCACGCGCGCACCGGCTTGATGCAAGCGATCGAGGAGCTTACCCCAGACGGAGCGCGGAAACGGGAATCCGCCCAGGCCCGCGGCTTTATTGCCGATCGATTCTTCATCGATGCGAATCAAGCGGATGCGGTCGTCATGGCGGTCGACGTCCTGGACCGGAATGTGGAGCGCCGCGGCGATGGACGATCCCGAAAGATCTTGCCACGCGTAGTTGAGGATCGAGTAGTCCGCGATACGGTTCACCGCCGGAAGCGTATCGAGCGGAAGCCGGTAGAGCGTCAGGCCGATGACCGACGCGACGATCGAAAGCAGCGCGGGAAGCCAGATTTTTCGAAGAAGGCGGTTCACGGGCAAATCCCCCGGCGGCTAAAAGCGGGCAGCAAGGCGAAAGGGACGCGGCGTACGCATCCCTTTCGTTTATCGGCCCGGATTTCCTTAAACGACGCCGCTAGGCGTTTACGCGACCGATGTATCGGCGATCCCGGGTGTCGATGCGCACGACGTCGCCCGGATTGACGAAAAGCGGAACGTTGACGGTAGCGCCGGTTTCGAGCTTCGCGGGCTTGCCGGTATTCGTCGCGGTGTCGCCTTTAAAGCCGGGGTCCGTTTCGACGATCCGCAACTCGACGTGCGGCGGAAGATCGACGCCGATCGGCACGCCTTCGTGAAGCTGCACGTCGACGACCATGCCGTCCTTGAGGAAGTCCGCCGGATCGCCGATCAACTCGCGCTGCAGCGTGAAGTTCTCGAACGACTCCTGATCCATGAAATGGAAACCTTCGGCATCGTTATAGAGCATCTGCATCTGCCGGTTGTCGACCGTCGCGCGTTCCAGTTTCTCGCCCGCACGGAACGTGCGTTCGAGCGTGGTGCCGGTCTTGACGTTCTTGAGGCGGGTGCGCACGAATGCGGCGCCTTTGCCGGGCTTGACGTGAAGAAATTCGATGACGGTCCAGAGGTTGCCGTCAACGACGACGGTGACGCCGTTGCGGAGATCGTTCGACGAAATCATGACCCGGGCCAATACGGGCCCTAGGGCCCGAAGCCCTACCCCGCTTAACGGAAGAGGCGGAGAACCTCACTGGGCATCAGATTTGCCTGCGACAGAACCATCATGCCGACTTGGGCATCGGTCTGGGCCAGCGTATAGGCGGCAGTTTCCGCCGGGATGTTTGCATCGGCTATCGTCGAGGCCGCCGCCTGCGTCTGCATCGATGCCTGGTCGTCGTTGGAGCCCTCGGTCCCGAGCGTCACTTCGAACGCGCCGAGGTTTGCACGAATTGCCAGCAGCCGCTGGAGCGCAAAATCGACTTGACCGATCGTATCTTCCGCGGCGAGCGTCGGGTCGCCGCCGGCCGTCGCCAGCACGTTGAGCGTCGAGACGCGCAGCGATTCGGAGGAGACCGACGGAATGCCGAGTTGCAGGATGTCGCCCTCTTCGCCGCCCGACTGCACGCTGAAGGCCGTATTGCCGGCCGCCGTTATCGCGCTCGTGCCCTGCTGCACCTTGATGTACGACGTTTGGCCGACGTCGTTGGTAGTGAAGTTTCCGAGGTTGACGACGACGCCGTCGAAGAGCACGGATTGTTCGTTCGGCGCCAGCAAGATCGGCGAGACCTCCGTTGCATGCGTCGCCGTATCATAGAACGATTCTTGCACGGCGATCGACGTGCCGGTATTTACGACTTGCAGTTTGATAGTGCCGTCGTCGGTGTTGACGAGCGGGGTCGAGCCGTAGCCGAGATTCGTCATCACCTCCCACGAGCCGCCGAAATAGTTTGGAACCGGCGTCGGAAAGTAAATCGTCTCGCTCGATACGCTGCCGTCGATGACGGTGCCCGTAGCGACGACCTGCGTTTGCGATCCGTTCGGTGGGGGAAATCCGGAGGCACTCGTCTCCATGACGTAGGCAATGCTGCCTATCTGGGGCGAGTCGGTGGGAGTGCCACCGAAGCTGAAGGTGAACGAGCCGACCGTACCGGGCGACACGAAGGTGCCGTTCTCGCTGAAGAAGTTGACGCCCGAGGCGTGCGCCTTCGAGAAGTCGGCGACGAAACTGTTCGGGCTGACCACCTTTTGTACGACGACGACTTCGTTGGTCGCGAACGTTCCGTAGTCGACTTGCAGCGCTTCTCCGGCGTAGAGCGGCTGCGGGCTGCCGGTCAGCGTCACGAGCTGCTGTCCCGCCGAAATTGCGGCTGTCGCGTTTCCGTTCACGGTAGGGTTCGCAATGTCTCCACTCGCGCCGCTTGCCGTGAACACGCCGGTAATCGTACCAGCGTTGCCGTCTACGGACTGTACGTAGACCAAGCCGCCGTTGAGTGCGAAAATCGTGTTCGGTGCGATGTATTGCGCGTCGCTTACCTGGACGGTTTGTGGATTGGCCGACGCGGTGACGTTTTGCTTCAGCGAGAACCAGATGGTCGGTTGTTGCGCGCCGAGCAAAAACGTTGCGCTCTGCACGAGGTTGTTCTGCGCGGTCCCCGCGGTCGCTGAAACGGTGGAGAGCGGCGAGTTTGCCGTTATTTGAAGCTGCGCGCTCTGCGCCGGCACGAACCCGGAGTGGCTGCCATCCAGCAATTGCTGCCCGTTGTAGGTCGTGTTCTGCGAGATGCGGTCGATTTCGTGCGTGAGTTCATCGATCTCGATTTGGATGTTTTGGCGGTCGGCGTCGCTCGTGACCGAGGTAGAGGCTTCCACGGCAAGGGATCGGATTCGCTGTAGGACCGACGTGATGGTTGCCAGCGCCCCGTCGGCAACGGCTGCCGCATCGCGCGCGAGCGCAACGTTCTTCGACCCGGTTGCGAGCGCCCGGGAACGCGCGAGGAGTTGTTGCGAGATCGCGAGGCCCGACGGATCGTCGGCGGCGCTTTGAATGCGCAATCCCGATGCGAGCTGGCTTGTGGCGTTCGCAAGGCGCGTTTGGGTGAGGCCGATCTGGAGTTCGGCCGCATTCGCATTCAAATTGTCCGCGATGCGAAAGTCGCCCATCCGTGGTTACGCTCGCCGGGTGAAGAGGGATATTCGGTTTTCCGTTCCGTTTCGCAGGCGCCCCAGGTTTTCCCGGTGCGTCCAAATGATAAAGATGGCGACAAAGACGCCGAAGATCGTCTCTGCCGGTGAGCGCGTAAAGCCGTAGAGCGCGAAGGGCGCGGCGACGTTTGCGAGCATGGAACCGACCGACGAGTATTTCGTAACGAGCAGCGCTCCCACGATCCAAGCGAGCACGAAGACGAGACCCGCCGGCCAGCTGAGCGCGAGGATTGCGCCGAAGGCGGTTGCGACGCCCTTGCCGCCCTTCCAGCCGAGCCACGGCGAGAAACAGTGGCCGAGCACCGCACATGCGGCGGCGAGCGCGGCCAGTGTATCGGACTGATGCACGACGAGGACCGGCAGCGCGCCTTTGAGCGCGTCGAGCAACAATACTGCAATCGCTCCGGTCTTGCCGAGCGTCCGCAAAGCGTTCATCGCGCCGATGTTCCCCGAACCGGCTTTACGGATGTCGATCCGGTAGAAGAAGCGTCCGATCAGATATCCGAACGGAATGGAGCCGATGAAGAATGCGCCGACCGCCACGAGCAGGACGGTGACCGACACGGCGCCGTTCACTCGTTCTCACTTTCGCGGCGCGGCCGGAATTCTAGCGTCAACGGAACGCCTTCGAAATCGTGGTGTTGGCGGATCGTGTTTTCCAAGAAGCGTTTGTAGGACGATTGCACGAGGTCGGGATCGTTGCACGAGAAGATGAAGACCGGAGGATGCACCGCGGGCTGGGTCGCGTAATAGACTTTGAAGAGTTTGCCGCCGATGGCGGGGGCCGGATGCGCGAGCACCGCGTCGCGAATGAGCGCGTTGAGCTGCGCCGTCGGGATGCGCCGGTCGAGGTTCTCCGCGACCTTGCTCACGATCGGCATCAGACTTCCCAAACGGCGTTTGGTCTTGGCCGAGAGGAACGTAATCGGCGCGAACTGCGCAAACGGGATCAATTCGTGAATGACGTTGGCAAGCTCGCCCTGACTGAATTCGCCTTGCTGCTCGCGCGCCAGATCCCACTTGTTTCCGACGATGATCAAGCCTTTGCGTTCTTCGATCGCGAGCCCGGCCAGCCGCCGGTCTTGCGCCGTCACGCCGACCATCGAATCGAACACCAGCACGGCGATGTCGCAGCGGGAGATCGCGTTGAGCGAACGCAACGCGGCGTAGTATTCGATCGCACCGTGCGCTTCCGGCTTTCGCCGCACGCCGGCCGTATCGATCAGGCGAATCTTTTTATCGTGCCACGGGAAGATCGAATCGATGGCGTCCCGCGTCGTACCGGGAACGTCGGAAACGATCGCGCGCTCTTCGCCGATCAGCGAGTTCAAGAGCGAACTCTTGCCGACGTTCGGGCGTCCGATGATAGCGATCGCCAATTCGTCGTCGGGCATCACGTTGGGTGCTTGCGGCGGCAACAGCTCGACGATCGCGTCGAGCAAATCGCCGGTGCCTTCGCCGTGAATCGCCGACACGGAGACCGGCTCGCCGAAGCCCAGGCGTGAAAACTCGCCGTGAATCGACGCGGCCGCGTTGGGCGATTCGGTCTTGTTTGCAACCAGCACCACGCGGCGTCGAAGGCTGCGAAG
Source organism: Vulcanimicrobiota bacterium (assembly GCA_027459645.1). Classification (GTDB taxonomy): domain Bacteria; phylum Vulcanimicrobiota; class Vulcanimicrobiia; order Vulcanimicrobiales; family Vulcanimicrobiaceae; genus JAMXLG01. The sequence continues at coordinate 219,453 of DAIDHQ010000028.1, read as the reverse complement.
AATCGTCGCGACCTCTTGATCGAGCGGATGCAATCCCGTTTGCGCGTCGACGACGAAGACGATCGCGTCGGCTTCGTGCGCCGCGGCCTCGGCTTGACGCTTGGTCGCATCGGCAAAGATGTCGCCGTGAGCGACGTCGGCATCGGGATCGATGCCCGCCGTGTCGACGACGCTGAACGTCCGTCCCCGCCATTCGCAGACGGCGTAGAGACGGTCGCGCGTCACGCCGGGGGTATCTTCGACGATCGCGAGGCGTTGGCCGATCAGCCGGTTGAAGAGCGCGCTCTTGCCGACGTTGGGTCGCCCGACGATTGCCACGGTGGCTGGGCGTAGGCTGCCTTCGACGGTGGGTTCCACTTGCACGGGGGGTTCCATTCGCACGCCTAGCGAAGCCGCCCCCTCGCCGTGCCCAGGATTTACATCGAGACGTTCGGCTGCCAGATGAATGAGGCCGACTCGCAATACATCGCCGACCGCGCCGCCTCGGCGGGCTACGAGATCGCCTCGAAGCCCGAAGAGGCGAACGTGCTCGTGCTCAACACCTGCACGGTTCGAGACAACGCGGAGCGGCGAGCCTATGGCCGCATGAACCACTTCAAGGTATTAAAGGAAGCCGATCCGGGCGTCCGGCTCGTGGTCATGGGGTGCTTGGCCGAGCAGGACCGGGACCGGATGCAGGCGCTCGCGCCGCACGTCGACGCGGTCTTCGGCACGAAGGAACTCGTGGCGCTCGGCGACCGGCTGGAATCCTGGCAGCCCGCGATTCGTGACGAAAGCGAAACGGACGAGACGATCGAGCAGAAGGCGTTGCTGATGCCGCTCGGTGGCTCCGCCGATGCCATCACCGACGCGTTCTCGCACCTGCGCGGCTTCGTCACCGTGCAGCGCGGCTGTTCGTACTATTGCACCTTCTGCATCGTGCCCCACGTGCGCGGCCGCTTCGATCACCGGCCGATGCGCGAAATACTCGCCGAGATCGAAGGCTTGATCGCGGCGGGCGCGCGCGAGGTCATGCTGGTCGGGCAGACGGTCAACGCGTGGAAAGATCCCGCGACTGGCGAGGATTTCGGGGATTTGTGCAAGGCTGCAGCGGCGCTGCCGAGGCTCGAGCGGCTGACCTTCATCTCGCCGCATCCCAAAGATTTCACCGAAAAAGTGATCCGCGATCTCGGCGAGATTCCGCAGCTCAATCCACGCGTCCATCTTCCGCTGCAATCCGGCAGCGACGCGATGCTGCGCCGGATGAATCGCAAGTACACGATGGAGCAGTTCCGCGAGAAGGTTGAGTTGATCCACCGGTATCTGCCGCAGTGGGCGATTACGACGGATATCATCGTCGGTTTCCCCGGCGAGAGCGACGCCGATTTCGAAGCGACGCTCGATTACGTCAAGGGCAACGTGTTCGCAAACGCGTTCACCTTCATCTATTCGATTCGGCGGGGTACGCCGGCCGCGCGCTGGGAGCAAGTGCCCGGCGACGTTTCATCCGAGCGATTCAAGCGCCTCGTCGACGCGCAAAATGCGGCGACGCGCGCCTATCACGACCGCAAGATCGGTACGACCGTCCGCGCGCTGGTCTCCGGACCGTCAAAAAAAGACGCGACGAAGCTCGCCGCAAAGACCGGCGATAACGTCACGGTCATCGCTCCGATGCCGGAGGACTACGACGAAGCGCTCTATGCACGCGAACCGTGGCTCGATATCGTCGTCGAAACGGCGCACGTGTGGGGATGTATGGGAACGATACGCGGCCGCGCCGCGCGCTTCGCCGACGCCGCAACCGCCGTCGCGCGCCCGGTCGTAAGCCTGCTCTAACGCGCTCGCCTCGTCGTACGACGTTCGAGGTTATCCACAAGAACGTTATCGCGCGCCGAGGTCTGGAGCCGCGGTTCACCTAAGGAAAGGCCGTTCACATGAGCGAGGCCGTGAAGTACTCACCGATGCTCGAGCAATACTTCGGGATGAAGACGAAACACCCCGAAGCGATTTTGCTCAGCCGCGTGGGCGATTTCTACGAGGCGTACGGCGAAGATGCGGAGACGATCGCCCGCGCGCTGCAGATCGCGCTAACCAGCAAGGAAGCCGGCGGGGGCCGGCGCGTGGCAATGGCCGGCGTGCCGCACCACGCCCTCTCGCAATACCTGCACAAACTCGTGCAGCAGCGCTTCATCATCGCGCTCGCCGAGCAATTGGAAGTTCCGGTTCCCAATAAACTCGTTCGACGCGACGTCGTGCGGATCGTGACGCCGGGCACGCTGATCGAAGATCAACTGCTCGACGGCAAGCAGAACAATTACCTCTGCGCCGTCGCGCTCGTGAACGACGCGTTCGCCGTCGTATACGCGGACGTTTCGACCGGATATTGTGCCGGTACGTCGGTTGCAGGCGAGTCCGCGTACGACGAATTGCTGGCGGAGTTGGGACGCATAGGGCCTTCGGAGATCGTCGCGGACCTGCCGCCCGATTTTCGCGCGACGCTCGCGACGGCCATCGAACCGCTCGGAGCGCGCCTCGCCGCGCCTTCGCTCGGTTTGGTTGAATCCCGCGACCGCGCCGCCCTCGACGGTTTTTCGCTCGACGAATCGCTCGCGATCCACCGCGCGCTCGATGCGCTCGGTGCGTTCATCAAACGCACGGGCATCTCTTCGGGGAGCGAGAGCCTTCAGGCGCCGGAATTCTACAAGCGCTCGCACTTCCTGATGCTCGATCACTCGACGCGCAAGAACTTGGAGTTGACGCGCGCTCAAGGCCAGAATCCGCGCGCGACGCTGCTCGCAACGCTGGACGCATGCGCGACGTCGATGGGCTCGCGCATGCTGGCGCGCTGGATCAATGCGCCGCTCGTCGAGCGCGGCGCGATTGAGGAACGGGCCGACGCGGTAGAGACGCTGCTGCAAGAACACGCGCGGCGCGAGGCTATCCGCGATTTGCTCAAAGGATGCTTCGATTTGGAGCGCATCGCTCAGAAGGCGCGCTTTCGGCGCGCGCTCCCGCGCGATCTCGCGTCTTTGCGGCGAACCCTCGAGATGCTGCCGCCGCTGCGAAGCGTGATTCCGGCGCCGCTCGAATCGTACGCACGGCGAATCGGCGATTTCGAACCGCTGCTCGCCGATCTGTGCGCTACGCTCGTCGACGAACCGCCCAATGCCCTCGGCGACGGCGGCGTGATTCGGCCCGAAGCGAACGAGGAGCTGGCCGAATGCGTGCTGCTCCGCACCGACGCTCGCTCGAAGCTTTCGGAATTGGAAGAGCGCGAGCGTCAACGAACCGGCATCAAGTCGCTGAAGATCAAGTACGCGAGCGCCTTCGGCTACGCCATCGAAGTATCGAAATCGTTTGTCTCGAGCGTGCCGGCCGATTACGTGCGCAAACAGACGCTGACCAACGGCGAGCGGTTTATCACGCCGGAACTCAAAGAGCTGGAGCTCGCCATCTCGACCGCGCAATCGCGCCAGGAGCGCCTCGAGACGCGGCTCTACGAAGAACTGCTCGAACGCGTCGCATCGCAAGCCGAGTCGCTGCTCGCCGCTGCCGACGCCATTGCGTCGATCGACGTGCTGTGCGGCCTCGCGCAGTGCGCGGCCGAGCGTGGATACGTGCGGCCCGAGTTCGTCGATTCGACGACGCTTGCGGTTACCGACGGCCGCCACCCGGTGATGGAAGCGATCCTGCGTACGAACTTCGTCCCGAACGACGTGCGTTTGGAAGAGCACGAGCATCGGTTCCTTCTGCTCACCGGCCCGAACATGGGCGGCAAATCGACCTACCTGCGTCAAACGGGGCTGCTTGTCATCATGGCGCAGTTGGGCTCGTTCGTGCCGGCGGCGTCCATGCGGCTCGGCGTCGTCGATCGCATCTTCACGCGCATTGGGGCCGGAGACGATCTGGCCTCAGGGCAGTCGACCTTCTACATGGAGATGGCCGAGGCGGCAAACATCCTGCGCCGTTCGACCCATCGCTCGCTCTTGCTCATCGACGAAGTCGGACGTGGAACCGGCACGATCGACGGCCTCTCGATCGCGCAGGCGATCTGCGAGTTCTTACTCGGACTCGAAGGCCAGGCGCCGATGGCGCTCTTTGCGACCCATTTTCACGAACTGTGTTCGCTCGCCGAACACTGGCGGCTCGTCGCCAATTATCACATCACCGCAGTCGAAAACACCGCCCGCGGCGGCGCTCCCGTCTTTTCGCATCAGGTGCAGCCGGGAAGTTCGTCGCGTTCGTTCGGCATCGAGGTCGCGAAGATGGCCGGCCTTCCATCGGCGGTCATCGAACGTGCGCGCGAGATTGCCGACGCTCTCTCCGGCAAAGCCGACGTCGAGGAGCAAGTGCCCTTGCGGCGACGCATCTCTCGCCCCGTTCCGACCGAACTGCAATTGACGTTTCTGCGCGATTAGGCGGCGCATGCGGTTGCTTTGGTCGCATCTGCGACAAAAAGCGGCGGCTCTCCGGCGGGAATCTTCCCAACTCGTACCCGAATCTTCGCACCGCTTTCCTCGGACCCGAACGGCGTAAAGGTAGGTTCGTACTATGAAATCCCTCTACGCTCTCATGTGTGCGTTCGTTGCCGCCGGAGTTCTCGTCCTCGTGGCACCGAAGGCATCCGCACATCCGGCGATGGATATCGTCGCCAGCAACTGGAAATTCACGCCGAGCACGATCGCGCTGCACGTCGGCGAAGCGCAACAGCTTCGCTTCACGTCGAGCGAAGGCGTGCATGGTGTAAAATCCGATGAGCTCGGCATTTCTCAAACGATGATAACGCCTGGCAAATTCTCGACGATTACCGTGACCCCGAAGAAGGCCGGTACCTACGTCGTGCATTGCTCCATCGTTTGCGGTGCGGGCCATCCGAACATGACCTTGACGGTCAAGGTCGTTAAATGAAGCGGCTTTTGGCGGTCGCCGCCTTCGCGGTCCTCGGCATCGTCACGGCGTCGCGCGCAAATGCGATGCCTCCGTTCGCCAAGGCCTACGGCATCGATTGCAACACCTGTCATACGCAGGTTCCGGGACTCAACGCCTACGGACGGTACGTTCAGCGCACGGGATACGCGTCGCTCGATCCGCACGTTCTGCGTCGGGCCTTTCCCGTCTGGATCGGCGAGCAGGTCAACTATGACTCCAGGGGTTCGACGATGAAGCCGCAGTTCGGCAATCTCGCGGTTCATGCCGTGGGAGCCATCGGCAACGACTTTACCTATCATGCGCAGCAGTGGATTTGGTCCAACAACGGCGCAGGCGATCTGGACACGCTGTGGTTGGCCTACAACAACGTCCTTCACCGCGACGGCCACATCTTCATCGGTAAAATCGAATCGCCCGGACCTTCGGTCTATAGCATGTGGACCGATATCCAGCCATTTGCTACGCCGGAAATGACGGTCGGCGAGCACGTCTATCAGCTCGATGCAAACCGTTGGGGTGCAAAGCTGAATTACATTCGCGGCAATCTCGACGCCGAAGCCGGTTGGATGTACGACAACACCGGTTGGACGGGTGCGAGCAACTTCAGCAACTCCGACAAGACGTTCGTCTATAAAATTGCCTACGCAAATCCGGTCAAGCCGTTCGAAATCGGCTACGTCGGCTCGCGCGGTTCGGTTCCGGTTTCCACCGGCATCGACCAGTACAGTTCGTGGGGCGGATATGCGGAACGCGATCCTACCGGAGCGGTACCGGGACTCTTCCTGCTCTATATCCGCGGGAACGACCAGAATCCGGGCGTCGATCCGAATACCGGAAACCAACTGCCGGCGGCTAACGGCAACGGTTTCACCGCCGAACTTTACCAAACGTTCTTCCAGCAGCGGCTCTTCCTGAGCGCACGCAAGGAATGGCAGGCGGGCGGTCTCGGCAACTCGTTCCAAAGCGGAAACATCGACCTCGCCTATCGGTTTGCGAAGTATCTGCGCGGCTACACGGAGGTCTACATGACGCAGAACGCAACGCCGGCCTGGCGCTACTACCTCTGGTGGACGGTCCCGATCGTTTCCAAAGTACACGATTAACGCCCACGCATAGGGTGCGGCGGCGGCGCGACGAAGCTGCTGCCGCATCGCTATGTCCACCATTCACGTTCTCGATCCCGTTACCGTGGGGCAAATCGCCGCCGGCGAGGTGATCGAGCGCCCCCAGTCCGTCGTCAAGGAACTCGTCGAGAACGCCGTCGATGCCGGCGCGTCGCGCGTTAGCGTGAACGTCGAACGCGGCGGTCTCGATCTTATCGAAGTGATCGACGACGGAGGCGGTATCGCGCCGCCGGAGTTACCGGTAGCCGTCCTGCGGCACGCGACGAGCAAACTCACGGAAGCAAGCGATCTCGAGAGCGTTGCGACGCTCGGTTTTCGCGGCGAAGGTTTGGCATCGATCGCCGCAATCGCGCGCGTCGAACTGCGCTCGCGCGTCGCAAGCGACGGCATCGGTTCGCGCGTGTACGCGCATGCGGAAGAAGTAGGCGACGTCGAGCCGGTCGCATCCCCGCCGGGAACGCACGTGATCGTGCGTGGACTCTTCGAAAACGTGCCCGTCCGCCGCGAGTATTTGAAGAGCCCGAGCGCCGAGTTTTCGCGCATATCGTCGTGGCTCTCGACATTCGCGCTCGCCTATCCGCACGTCACCTTTGCGCTCCGCCACGACGGCAAAGACGTGTGGGTGATGCCGTCGGGCGACGTGCGGGAGCGCCTTGCGATGGTCTTTGGACGCGAGGCGGCGGCCACGTTGATACCCCTCGATGATGCCGCGGCGCGGACCCTCGACGGCAGCTTACGCGGATTCATCAGCGCCCCCGGCAACGACAGGGGCGACCGGCGAATGCAAGTGCTCTTCGTCAACGGACGGTTGCTGCGCAGCACGCAGCTCGCCGGCGCGTGGACTGCCGGATATTCGACCTTCGCGATGGTGGGGCGGCAGCCGTACGGCGTGCTCTTCCTCGACATTCCGCCGGAGCACGTCGATCCGAACGTGCATCCGACCAAGAGCGACGTGCGCTTACGTTACGGCACGCAAGTTTTTGACGCGGTCCGGCACGCGATTGCCGCAACGTTGCGCAATCACGCCTCCGAGCGCTTCCGCGACGCGACGTCGGTTGCGAACGTTTCGTTGGCGCCGTCGAGCATCGACCCGTCACTTCCGCACGTTCAATCGCTCTTCGAGAGCGGGATCGTGGCGGATCCGGACGACGTGCCGGTGCGCCGCATGCGCGTGCTTTCGCAACTGCATCGCACCTTCATCGTCGCGAGCGACGGCGAAGGTTTGCTGCTGCTCGACCAGCACGCCGCACACGAACGCATCGCGTATGAACTGATCTTGGCGCGCGCAAACGCGGGAGCGCCGAGCGAACCGCTGCTCGTGCCGATCGTCGTCGAACTCGATGCCGCTAAGAGCGAGGCGTTGGAGCGTACGATGCACGTCCTGCGCGAAGGCGGCCTCGAGATCGAAGCCTTCGGCGAGCGAACCTATCGCATTACCGCGACGCCTGCGGGTTACGGCGCGCGCCCCTTCGATTTGCAAGGCTTCCTCGACGATCTGGGCGACGAACCGAAACAGCGCGACGTCCGCGAACGCATTTGGGCCTCGCTTGCGTGTCATTCCGTCACGGTCGCCGGAGAGCGGCTGGAGTTCGACGAGATGACGACGCTCGTCGAGCGCCTGGCGGTCTGCGCGAATCCGATGCACTGCCCGCACGGGCGCCCGACCATGGTGCGGTTCGCCCCGGCCGACATCGAAAAGATGTTCAAGCGAATTTGATGGAGCGCCGCGCGACGCCGGGCGTTCTCGTGCTTGCCGGACCGACCGCTTCGGGAAAGACCGATCTCGCGATCGCCCTCGCGCAGGCGTTCGACGCCGAAATCGTTGGAGCCGACTCACGGCAGATCTATCGCGGCATGCCGATCGGTACTGCCGCCCCCTCGGCCGAGCAACTCGCGGCGGTACCCCACCATTTGATCGGATTTCTGGATCCGCACGAACGCTATTCCGCCGCGCGCTTTTCTGCCGATGCCGTGGCGTGCATCGACGCGATCCACGCACGCGGAAAGCGCGCGATCGTCGTGGGTGGAACCGGCTTTTACGTTCGTGCTCTGACCGGCGGCGTAACCCTTGCGGCCGAGTACGACGAAGCGCTGCGCGAACGGCTCGCCGCCGAAGCGCGCTTGCATCCGCCCGAGTTTCTCTACGATTGGCTCGTGCGCCGAGACGCGCGCCGCGCCGCGACCCTGGATCCGCACGATACCTACCGCGTGTTGCGCGCGCTCGAAATCGCGCTCGCACCGCAACGCGGAGGAAGCGAGGGGCGCAACCTTCGCAGCCGCGGGATCGCCTTCGCCAAACTCTTTCTGGACGTGCCGCTCGAAGAGAACGACCGTCGCATCGATCGCCGAACCGCAACGATGCTTGCATCCGGCTTGCTGGAAGAAGCGGAGCGCATCGGTCCCGCTGCGGTGGCGGCAACGGCCGTCGGATATCCTCAAGCGCTGGCGTTTCTCTCGGGTTGGTCGACCGCAGACGAACTGCGGTCGTCGCTTGCCCGCGCGACGCGCCGTTATGCTCGCCGGCAGCGCTCCTGGTTCAAGCGCGAGCCTCAGACGGAGTGGGTGCAACCGCCGGACGTCGAGCGCAAGGCAAGGGAATTGCTCGGCTGGACCTAAAGCTTGCAACATGGCGGGCAGCCTCCAGGACACGTTTCTCGCGGAGTGCCGGCGAGCGGGCACCCACGTAACCGTCTACCTGATGAACGGGTTTCAACTTCGCGGAACGGTGAAAGGTTTCGATCCATTCACCGTGCTGTTGGAATACGAGCGAAAAACGCATTTGATCTACAAACACGCGATCTCGACGATCTCTCCCTCGGCTGCCGTGCCCGTGGCGGAGCTTCCGCCGATCGAGAGCGCGACCACCTCATGAGCGACCGCGTCGCCGTCGCAAAAATGCACGGCGCGCGCAACGATTTCGTGATCGTCGACACGCGCGAGCAGGCGCTGGACGACGTCGTGGAATTCGCGCGCGCGGTTTGCCGCCGCACGACCGGAATCGGTGCAGATGGTTTGCTCGTCATCGGAAGCGGTGCGGCGGGACCGTCGATGCGCGTCATTAACGCGGACGGCAGTGAAGCCGAGATGTGTGGGAACGGCGTCCGTTGCGTCGCACGCTATTTGGACGAATGCGGTGACGGTGCCGATCAGATCATCGAGACCAAAGCGGGGCCGATCGCCACGTCCGTGCTCGTTCGCGGTCCCGTCTATCGAGTTCGGGTCGACATGGGACGCGCGCACGTCGTCGACATGCCGCTTCCATGGCCGCAAGCGGTGGCCGTCGACGTCGGAAACCCGCACCTGGTCATGTTCGTGGCGTCGCTCGACGACGTCGACCTCGCGGATCTTGGCGAACGCTTGCAACACGATGCGCTCTTTCCGAACGGCGTCAACGTGCATCTGGCCGTCGTGCGTGACGAGCACACGCTCGACGCCCGGCACTACGAACGCGGCGTCGGCTTGACGATGGCGTGCGGGACGGGAGCCGTCGCATGCGCGAAGGCGGCAATCGCGCGCGGCGTCGCACACTCGCCCGTAACGGTGCGGGTGCCGGGCGGCGAGTTGCAGATTGAGTTCACGCCGACCGGTTCGGCGCTCATGACCGGGCCGGCCGAACGCGTTTTCGATACGACGATCGCGCCATGATCGGATTGGCTTACTGCGACGATGCCGGCCGCATCTATTTCGACGACACGTATACGCCGCTTGCAGACGGCGGCATCGTGCGTGAGGCGGATCTCGACGAACTGATTCCGGCTCCGGCGGGAACGGTCGAAATGATGCTGCCCGGACGACGGCCGCTCACGACCGACGGCGTGTTGGAAGAAGACGTTGCGATCGCCGCCATCTTGCCCGCGGGGTATACGCGGCTGCTCGTTCCTTCGTACGACGCCGATCCCGCCGCGCCGGCATTGCCGCTCTTCGGCTATACCTTTGCGGCGGTCGTGGAAGACCAGCTGTACGTCGCGGCCGTTAAGACCGACGAGAGCGACGATTGGAAGCCGCGCCTCTTCGAAGAAGGCGAACTGGAATCGATTCTCGATGCGCGCCTTGCCGCCGACCCTTCGAATCGCGTGCTCGCGCAAGTTGCGCTGTGCTCGCGCGAATACGGATGCTTCACCGCGCAGAACGTATTCTTGGAGCGTGGTGAAGCGGCGCTTCCCGTTTCCCCGAAATGCAACGCGCGTTGCGTGGGCTGCATTTCCGAGCAAGAGCCGGAATCGGGACTGCCGTCGCCGCAAACGCGCATCGATTTCGAAACGACGGCCGCCGATCTGGCCCGCGTCGCCGTCCACCATCTCGAGCGCGTTCCCGAGGGCATCGTTTCGTTCGGGCAAGGCTGCGAGGGAGAGCCGTTGCTGCGCTCGGTGACCATCGCGCGCGCGATCGAAGCGATTCGCGGCGAACGCGACAATGGCACGATCAACCTCAATACCAACGGCAGCATGCCCTCGGCGCTGCAGCGCTGCATCGATGCGGGATTGCAGGCCGTTCGCGTGAGTTTGAACTCGTTCCGGCCGCATGCGTATGCCGCGTACTACCGCCCGATCGGCTACGGATTGGACGACGTGCTGGAATCGATCCGCATCGCCGTCGCTCGCGGTCTGCGCGTGAGTTTGAACCTGCTGACGCATCCGGGCGTCACCGACGACGTCGACGAAATCGCCGCGATGGATGCCTTCCTCGATGCGGTGCCGGTTCACATGATTCAAACGCGGACGCTCAACATCGACCCGGCGTGGTATTTCGCGGCCGTCGGCCGACCGGAGCAGACGCTCGGCATGCGCGAGGCAATCGCGCGCATCGCAGCGCACGGCGTGCGCGTGGGAAATTTCACGCACACGCACTAGCGTGTTTGCGTGCCCATCGGTTGCCGGTCGCGAAGAATGACGTTGAAACTCTGGCAAATCGGTGCCCTCGTCGTCGCCGGGCTCATCGTCGGCGAGGCGAAGAGCGCGTACTTCGGCCCGCTCTTTGCCTTCGCCACGTTTCACGTATTTTTGCCGGCGATTATTTTCGAAGCAGCGTGGCAGCTGGATCTGCGAACGATGGTGCGTGGATGGCGTGCGATCGTGCTGCTGGCAGTTCCCGGCGTCGTCTTGACCGCGGCGATTATTGCCGCGTCCGTGCACTATCTCGGCGGACTCGCGCTCGGGGCTTCGCTCGTGTTGGGAACCGTGTTGAGCGCAACGGACCCGGTTGCCGTCACGGCGATCTTCCGGCGCCTGCCCGTGCCGGCTTTGCTCTCGACGATCGTGGAGAGTGAATCGCTGCTCAACGACGCGATCGCCGTCGTACTCTACCGCGAGGTCATCGGCGTCGTTACCGTCGCGTCGGTGACCGGTATGACGGTTGCGACGCTCGCGGGTCGAGCCGTCCTGGGCTCGCTGCTCGGCATCGTCGCCGGCGCCGCGTTCGGGTTGGCCGGGTCGACGGCGTTGCGTCCGAAATCGCCGGTTGCGGTGCAGATCGTCGTCACCTTCGCAGCGGCGTATCTATCCTACGCAGCGGTCGACGCCTTCGGGGGCTCGGGGATCTTTTCGACGATCGCCTGTGCGCTCGTCATGCGTCAGATCGAGCGCACTCGCTGCAATATCGGCATGGCGCAAAGCGTCGAACGCGCGTGGCACGCGGCCGCGACGGCGTCGAACGCGGTGTTGTTCTTTTTGATCGGTGCGGCCGTCGAATTGCTGCATCTGTGGGACTTGCGCGAGATTCTTGGCTGGACGATCTTGGGCGTGCTCGTATCGCGTGCTCTGGTGGCCTACGGCTTGCTGCAATTCTCCCCGAAATTCATGCGCTCGTGGATGACGGTCGTGCGGCTCGCCGGCGTTCGCGGCGCTGTGTCGCTCGCGCTCGCGTCGAGCATTCCCGCTTCACTTCCCAATGCGAACGTGGTAAGAGATGCGACGTTCGGCGTCGTGATCGCCACGATACTGCTGGGGTCGCTTACGTATCAACGCCGAATCGGCCGTCTCGATCTCGCTCCCTAAAGCCGCCGGGCGGTAGCGCTCAGTCGATATCGTTAGAGGTTGGCGCATCCGGTGCGGGCCGCGCCAGCACGAGAAGTTCTCGCGCGCCGGCGTCGAGCAGGCGCCGGGCGAAGGCGTTACGCGCCGGCCACCGCGGAGCGCGGTGCGTGCCGCCTACCGCTACGACGGTTTCTGCGCGCGCTCGCGCTACCTGAAGCAAACGTTTCGCGGCGTCGTCGGCGCGCTCGTCGATCCAGTCGGCGTTGATCGCTTGGGCGACGCGCTGGAATTGCGTGAGGGCTTTTGGATCGACCTTATCGTTGCGTTCCGCGATATGCGCGATCGCAAAATCGACTTCGAGGCGCAACGCTAGGCGGCTGGCCTTTCGCACCAGCAACATATCCTCTTCACGGGCGACCACGCTAAGCAGCAGCCGGGAGAAGGGACTGGCGATGCGTTCGCGCGTCTCGGAGCGCAGCGCCTCGCGAATGGCAAGCTCGCGCAGCGACGCGAGCGTTTCGGTGCGGAAGAAATTCGAGAGCGCGGCTTCGATGCGCTCCTTCGGGTAAATTTTTCCCGCGCGCAGCCGCTCGCGCAGCGTTTCGGGCGTTACGTCGATGAGGATCACTTCATCCGCGAGCGGCAAGATGCCGTCGGGAAGCGTCTCGCGCACGATCGTTCCGGTCGTGCGATAGACGGCGTCGCTCAACGCCTCCAAATGCTGCACGTTGAGCGTGGTGAGAACGTTGATGCCCGCGCGCAGAAATGCGAGCACGTCCATGAAGCGCTTGGGCGCGAGCGAGCCGGGCGCATTGGTGTGCGCGAGTTCGTCGACGAGCACGACCTGCGGCTTTCGCGCGAGAATCGCGTCGCGATCCATCTCGGTAAAGGTGATGCCGTCGTGAACGATGGTCTTGCGTGCAAGGATCGGCAGCGGTCCGATCATCGCTTCGGTTTCGGGACGTTGATGCGTCTCGACCAGCCCGATGATCGCGTCTGCGCCCTCGGCAAGCAACTGTTGTCCGCGATCGAGCATCGCGTAGGTCTTTCCCGCGCCCGCCGCGGCGCCGAGAAAGACCGTCAGCCGGCCGTACCCCACGCGCATGCGATCGCCCAGCGTTCCCGAGAGCGGCGTGGTGAACGTCGACTGTTCCAGAAACGATTGCGAGGCGTCGACGATTGCGATGTCGCGCACGACGGGCGCGTTGACGAGCTTTGCGGCGAGCTTTCCGTTCGCGAGTGCGATCATCGACGCGCGCAGAGCGGGAACGTCGATCGTCGCGGGCTCCTGCGCGGGTCGAACGTCGGCATTGTGGGCGCGTGCCTCCCGCTCGATCGCGATCGGATCGGCGCCCGGCGCCGGCAAGATCTCGAGCGAGAGATCGAAAGCGCTTGCGAGCGGATTGATGCGCTCGAGAAACATGCGCGCGTCCACGCCGTCGGGAACGATGGCTACCGCCGCCGAGGCCGCCGCAGGGGCAACGCTTGGAATCGTGAGCGCGTCGATCGTTCGCAGCAACAGCTCGCGCAGCATGGTGAGCGTCGATTCCTTAAACGCGCCGTAACTCGCGCGCGGGATGTCGTCGCTCGCCACGATTTTTCCGTCGGCAAGGCGTCGCAGGAGCAATTCGGGCGAGGCATCGATGGCGATCGCTTCGTCGGCCGTTTTCAAAAACGACATCGGCACGAGCGCGCGGATCGGATGTCCCAGCAGCGCTTCCGCCGTCGGCGACGCGCTTTCGAGGTGCGCGATGTTGAATGCGCCGAGCGTCGTGATTCCGGCCTGACGCAGGGCAAGCGCATCCTGCCAGCGGTGAGGGTTGGCCGAACCTTCGAGATTTGCGTGGGCGAGTTCGTCGAGGATGAGAATCTCGGGCTTGAGCGCGATTGCGGCATCGAGATCGAATTCGTCGAAGGTTTCGGCGCCTATTTGCACCTTGCGCGCGGGAACGCGTGGAATGTCCTCCGCGAGACGTTCGAGATCCGGCCGGCCTTTCGGCTCGATCCAGCCGATGTATACGCGCTTGCCTGCTGCCTGAAAGCGGCGCGCGTCGGTCAGCAGGCGCCGTGTTTTGCCGGCACCGGGCGCAGCCGCGATATACACGACGAGGCGTGCCTGCTCGCCATATTCCTTGAGCGGCGCTTCGAGGGAGGAGCGTTCCATTGCGGCAAGGCTTCGCGATGGTGATACCGGCCCTCTGCTACGGACGCTTGGCCGTTTTGTGCGTTGCTTGCGTTGCGTCCCAATCTGACGGTGTGGTTGACCGCGCTACCGGCGGTTTATCTGACCACCGCGCCGCCGCAGAACGTTGCTTGCAGCTTCTCGCCCGCGCCGTTTTTAACGACGGCGACGATGCGGTCGCCGGCGCGCAGCGTGGTATCGCCCGTCGGGATCAACATCTCTTCGACGTTGGGACGCTCGATCGCCACCAGGACGCTGTTGCGCGGCAAGGATATCTCGGCGATCGTGCGACCGTCGCACGACGAACCTTCGGGAATGCTGATGCGCACCAGGCTGAGATTGCCGCGTCCGAAGAGGTGCATCGTTTCGAGCGCCGCGGAGTAGCTGGCCGCATTCACGTGCTCGTTGAGCACGTCGAGAATGATTTCGGTGGACGAAATGACCGTGACGGGATCTTCGGGATCGAGCGAATCGAAGATCTGCTTGTTACGCGGATTGTTCACGCGGGCGATGCAGCGCGCTTTCGATTTTTTCTTGGAGAGCAAAACGACGACGAGGTTGTCTTCGTCGTCTCCGGTGTCGGCCACGACGACGTCCGCGCGGGCGATGCCGGCCGCGTCGAGCACGAACGGGTCGCAGCCGTCGCCGAGCATCGTTACCTGTCGATCGATCAGCGTATCGAGCGCTTTGGCCTTTTTGTCGTTCTTTTCGACGACGACGACTTCGTGATTCTGCTGCAAGAGCGCGCGGGTCAGGTACGAGCCGACCTTGCCGCCGCCGACGATGATGATGAACACTTAGCGGATCTTTCTCACGCGGTCGCCACCTGTGGTGCGGCGCCGTGGAACATGCGCGCAAATTCGCTGATCGCTTCCGGAGCGACGACCGCGTTGATTTCGTCGCCCGCTTCCAGCACGACGTCGTTCGAAGCGACGAGGACGCCGGCCGAGCCGCGGCGGATCGCCGCGATGCGGATCAGACCCGGCCGTTCGATCTCACCCACCCGCTTGCCGGCGTGCTCGCTGCCGACGACCGCCGCGAGCGACGTGACCTTCCCGAAATCAAACGAGTGCATCGGATCCCACGGCGCTTGCATCAGCGTATCGCGAATCAGCTTCGCGCCGACGGTCGTCGGAACGACCGTCTGTACGCCGAGTTCGCGATACATCTGTCCGCGCGGCGGATCGTAGATGCGGCAGACCACGCGTTCGATCTTGAACATGCGTTGTGCGATCAATGCCGCCATGATGTTGCGGTTGTCACCGTCGGTCACGGCCACGAATCCGTCGGCGGTCTTTGCGCCCGCTCGTTTGAGTACGTCGTAATCGATGCCCGTACCGACGACGACATGCCCTTTGAATTTCGTGCCGAGCCGCTTGAATGCGGCGGGATTCTCGTCGACGACGATCACTTCGTGACCGTCGGCGTCGAGGAGTTTCGCAAGTGCGGAGCCGACACGGCCGCACCCGACGATGAGGTATCTCATGAGCGAGAAGAACCGTTCTGGCGATGTTCTCGGTCCCCTTGCGACTTCTAAGGCTGGGCAGGAGCACGCCTTACCGCTGAGAATAACCGGGGGTTTGTCGGGGCGTGGCTCAGCTTGGTAGAGCGCTTCGTTCGGGACGAAGAGGTCGCTGGTTCAAATCCAGTCGCCCCGATAGCTTAAAAAAGAGGGCTCGCTGGGGCGAGCCCTGATTTATTAAGGAAACGTGTTCGCGAAGTTTAGTCCGGCATCGTGGCGCGTACTGCGCGCGGCCGAGCAAGAGTGCAGAAACCACAATCAGTACTACGTGGGTGCTGAACACTTGATGCTCGCCCTGCTGGAAGAGCGCGATCCCGAGCTGCTGCGCTCGCTCGATTCCGACGGGATCGACGTTCGCGAGCTCCATGCCGAAATGCGCCGGGCCCTTGCATCCGGGGAAGAGCGGCTGTGGGAAGGGATCCTCGTGACACCCCGCGTCCGCAAGATCGTTTCGCTCGCCGAACGCCAAGCCGGAGAGCGCTGCATCGAACCCGCCGACCTGCTCGCGGCCGTGCGCGCCGAAGGTGGCAGCGCGGCGGCCGAACTGCTTCGCCGGGCGGCACGCAACACGCGCGCCGTTTCAGAGTAAGGAACCCCCGTGGCCCACCTGCAGCACATCGTCATCTCCTTGATCGACCATTACGGCTACGGCGGCTTGCTGCTGGTCATGGCGCTCGGTAACATCGGCGCGCCCATCGGCAGCGAGGTCGTACTGCCGCTCGCGGGGGCCCTCACCGCTACCGGCCACCTTGCGAACGTGTGGCTGACGATTCTGGTCACCGTCGCCGGCGAACTGATCGGCGCGACCGCCGGCTACGCGATCGGGCGTTTCGGCGGCCGTCCGCTGATCGACAACTACGGCAAGTACGTCCATCTGACGCACGAGAATCTCAACCGCGTTCACGCGTTCTTCCAACGTTACGGAAGCTTTGCGATCTTCATTTGCCGCTTCATTCCCGTGATTCGCGGGATCGTTTCTATTCCGGCTGGCCTTGCCGAGATGGACCTGCCGCAGTTTTATATGTGGTATGCGCTTGGGTCGCTCGGCTTCTGCGCGCTGCTGGTGTGGCTGGGCTACGAGTTGGGAGATCACATCGACCGCGTGATGCCGCTCCTGCACAAAGGCGGCCTGGCGCTCGCAATTGCCGCGGTGGTTGTTATGATTGCACTATGGCTGATCGTGCGCGCACGCAACCAACGCAGAACGGCATAATCGCGACGCTCGAGCAGCGGCTCGCGCAGGTTCCCGATGCGCCGGGCGTCTATCAGATGCTCGATCGCAACGGCGAGATTCTCTACATCGGTAAAGCCGTCTCCCTGCGCAACCGCGTGCGTTCGTACTTCCAGGATTCGGCCGCGCACCACATCCGGACGCAGGCGATGGTCGAACGCGTCGCCGACGTTCGCACGATCGTCGTCAACAACGAAGTCGAAGCGCTCATTCTGGAAGCCAACCTGATCAAGCGCCACCAGCCGCCCTACAACGTGCGGCTGCGGGACGACAAGCGCTATCCGTATTTGAAGGTCACGAACGAAGCGTTTCCGCGCGTGGTCTTCACGCGGATGGTCAAAGACGACGGCGCTCGCTATTTCGGCCCGTATACGAACGCCCACGGCTTGCGGGAATTGATCGATCTGGTGCGTTTGGTCTTTCCGCTTCGCACCTGCCGCGAACCGATCGACGGGCGGCGCAAACGTCCGTGCCTGCAGTATCACATCAAACGTTGTCTCGCACCCTGCGTGGGCTATCAGACCGAGCCCGAGTACGACGCGATGATCGACGAAGTCGTGCTCTTTCTCGAGGGGAAACAAGAGTCGCTCTTGCATCGGCTGCAGCGCGAAATGCTGGAAGCCTCGGAAGAATTCAAGTTCGAATCGGCGGCCCGCATCCGCGATCGTATCGTGCACGTTCGGCGCGTGACGGAAAATCAGAAGGTCGTGTGGCGTTCGCGGCTCGATATGGATCTGATCGCGGCCGCGCGCGCGCAGGGACAAGCGTGCATGCAAGTCTTCATGGTGCGAGGTGGAAAGCTCATCGGGCAAGAGCACTTTATCTTAGACGGGGTGCACGACCAAAGCGACGCGCTGCTGATGGGCGAATTTCTCAAGCAGTTTTACACCGCGCGTACCGCGAGCGCGGCGGAGGGCAACGGCGTCTCCGCGCTTGCCTCCACCCGCGTCGCTCGCGATAATCAGTCGCCCGTTCCGGAAAAAAGCCGCGCGCGCAAGCGGGCGGTGACGGCGTCGGCGGTTCCCAAAGAAGTGCTCGTGCAGATGCTTCCCGGCGAGGAACTTCCGCTGCTCGAAGCGTGGCTCTCGCAGTTAAAAGGCACGCGCGTACGCATCCTGCAACCGCGGCGAGGCGAGCGTGCCGATTACATGCGTCTGGTGCAAAAGAACGCCGAGCAAAATCTAAAAGCGTTTCTCGCGCATCAAGAGGTTCAGGAAAGCGCGCAGGCGCGCTCGCTGACCGAGCTGGCAGACGCGCTCGAGCTCTCCGAGGTACCGCATCGCATCGAGTGCTACGACATCTCGAACATCCAAGGCACGAACCCCGTCGCTTCGATGGTCGTCTTCGTCGAGGGTCGCGCGAAAAAGAGCGAGTACCGCAAATTCAAGATCCAGTACGATCGCGGCCCCAACGATTTTGCGATGATGCAAGAAACGCTGCGCCGCCGTCTTCGCTATCTGCGGCACGAAACCGATCACGACGCGACGGCGCCCGAACGGCAGCTGGCCAAAAAAGAGAAATTCAACAAGAAGCCCAACCTGCTGCTGATCGACGGCGGCAAGGGACAGCTGCACGCGGTGGTCGAGGTGCTCGAAGAGATGGATATGACGGGCATTCCCGTCGCCGGGCTTGCCAAGGAGCACGAATGGCTTTACGTTCCGGGCAATCCCGATCCGATCGTGCTCGCGCCAAACTCCGCAGGTCTCCATCTCATCATGCGCGTTCGTGACGAGGCCCATCGGTTCGCCGTGACCTATCACCGCCAGCGCCGCGGCAAGGCGATGACCCAGTCGGCGTTGGACGCGCTCGCCGGCGTCGGTCCCGTCCGCCGTAAGCGCCTGCTCGCGGCCTTTGGATCGGTGAGCGCGATCAAGAAGGCGTCGATCGACGAGATTGCTGCGGTGAAGGGAATGACGCCGTCGCTTGCAGCACAGATCAAAAGCGACCTTGAGTCGCCGCGCGCGAAAGGAGAGGCTTGATGCATCCCATTCTTCGCTTCCTGATAACGGCCGCCGCCCTGTGGCTGGTGGCCCGGTACGTTCCCGGTTTTTATCTCGACGGCTGGATCTGGGCGCTCATCGCGGCCGTGATCTTCGGCTTGGTCAATACGATCATCGGTCCGGTGCTGCGGCTGGTCTCGCTGCCGCTTACGTTTCTGACCCTGGGTCTCTTCACGATCGTGATCAATTGGGCGCTCTTTGCCCTGACCGTGTGGCTTTCGCCCGGCTTTAAAGCGACGGGGACGCCGTGGCCGGCCTGGGAATCGACGCTCGTGGGCGCGATCGTTATGATGGTCGTCTCGACCTTCGTCACCACCCCCCTTGCGCGCAGGGAGCAAGCGTAAGACCCGCCGTAGTGCGGCCGATAACGTAGCTGTATGACCCCACAAGACCTCAGCGAAGCGGCTCGCCGTTACGACGAGCGCGTTCGTGATTTTCAACGGGGCCTCGTTCGCACGGCCCTCGTTGCCATTCCGGCAACGGTTTTAATCGCCGGCGTTCTCGGCAAGTGGACGCCGGTCGAGCTCGGCTACGTCGTTCTCGTCGTCGCCGTCTTTAGCGGGATCGCGCTGCCGGTCGCGCACCGCGTCGATCGCGGCTATTTAAATAAGGTACGCGATCGCATGGCGAGCGACTCGGGCTTGAGCACGGAGAACGCGATCAAGCATATCGAGTGGTTCAGGATCCAGATTGTGCTCAACTTTATCGCCGCCTATGGGGTGGGCGGCGCGTTGAGCGTGGCGCTGGGCAATACGCTTGCCGGATTGCCGATGTGGACGAACCTGACGGCCGTGCTGATCGCCGGACTCGGCGGCGGTGCGCTCGTCGACGGCGCGTTGAATTATTTCAACGGTGAGACGCTCGCCGCGGAGCTGATCGCGATTCTCTGTTCGGTGCGGCGCGAATTCGCACCCATCTCGTCGCGCGCGCTAGGCGGCATCGGACGCCGGTTGATGGTGGTGCTGACGGTCGTGGTCGTCGTTACCGTGATCGCGCTTGCCGGCGGTACGATGCACTTGCTCTACGAATTGGATCACGGCACGATCGTCGCGGGCCAGGCGATGCGGCTCGGCGTCGTGTATACCGTGCTTTCGATGGTCGTCGCGCTGCTCATCGGCGGCCTAGCTACGCGCATTCTGTCGCGTAGCGTCGCACGCCCGATCGTGCATACGGTGCGATTGATGGAGCGGCTTCGCGACGGCGACGTGTTGCGTGAGACCGAACTCTTTTCGGAGCCGCGTCACCGGCACGAAGCGGGCTTGCTGGTTTCGGCGTTTGCCCAGGCGAACGTCGGTCTGGGCCGATTGGCCGAGAGCGGAGAGCGTTTGGCCGAAGGAGATCTGAGCGTCGACATTACGCCGACGTCGGATCGCGACGTCGTCGCGATTGCCTTCGGACGCGTGATTACGGTGATTCGTTCCGTTATCCAGAACGTGCGCGCCACGGCCGAGTTGCTGGAAAACTCGTCGACGACGCTTTCGAACAACGCCAATCAATTCGTGACCGACGCTCGCGCGAACTACGTGGACCTTTCGCGCGTCTCGAATACCACGGCGCTGCTGGACGAAGCGGTCGGTCGCGTCGAAAACGGTGCACGCGATCTTTCCGCGATGGCAACCAACGCGCGCGGTACGGCGGAACGGTTGGGCGCGGCCGCGCAGACCAACGCGGCGGGCTTGGACGAACTGGCCCAAACCGCCAAGGCGACGATCGACGCGGCTACCGAGGTGCTGCAGATTTCGGAATCGGCCGGCGACAGCGCCGATGCCGCCGCTGCGGCGATCATGCAGGCCGATCGTACGTCGGAAGAAGCGGAATCGGTCATGCAAGAGCTGGTCGGAACGATCGATACGCTGCGCATGAGTTCGATGCAGATCGGATCGATCACCGAGAAGATCGACGAGATCGCCGATCAGACGAACCTGCTCGCCCTCAACGCCGCGATCGAAGCGGCGCGCGCGGGCGAACACGGCCGCGGGTTCGCCGTCGTTGCCGAAGAGATCCGCAAGCTCGCCGACAGTTCCGCGAATGCCACCAAGGAAATCGCCTCGTTGATTCGCTCGGTTCAAGAAGAGACCGACCGCGCGGTGGCCGTCACGCGCCGTGGAAGCCAAGCCGTCCAACACGGCCGCACCAAGACGTCTCAGGTGGCCGATGCGCTCGAGCGCATCGTGGATAACGTCAATCACGTGCGGGCTCGCATCGAAGGCGTCGTGATCGCCCAACAAGAGCAAAAGTTGGCGACGGACAATCTGCTGGAATCGACGCTCTTGGTCGAGCGTTTGACCGGCGATAACGCCGAGATGGCCTCGTCGCTTGCGGCGTTAGCCGAAAACCTTTCACAATCGTCTCAGTCGGGCGCGACGGCGGTGCGGGAAACGAGCGAGGGCGTAAACGCGGTGGCGATGCGCGGCGAGCGTATCGCACAAGGTTCGGATTTGATCCTCGAACTCACCAGCTCCCTGCGCCAGGAGGCCGAGCGCATCCGCAAGGCGGTGGCCGAATTCACCGACGGAAACGCACTCCCGGGCCACGATCGACGCGCCCTTCGGAGGTAGCGGAACCGGCCGCTTGCGGGCCGTGTTATAGTGAGTGTCGGCCTACGGGCCGCTTCGAGGGGCTGAACTAGGCTCGACGGGGAGATCCGTAGTCGTCGTTAGCAAGCGGAGTTGCGAGCTCTCCTAAAACGATCGCACGGCAATATCTGCCAACAACGAATACGCACTGGCTGCCTAATTTAGGTTAGTCACCGGACGCAGAGGGTCGCCCGAGCCGCTCTGCCTTCCGGCCAATAATTCGGGCTGGTACGCACGCGTGATTCGACGGACGTACGAGATTAAGAATCTGCTGCGCGCGGTAAGTCCCGCTTTGAGACGTACGCGCGAGTAAGCCAAAATCAAAGCTGAGCTTGGAGAAGACGCCGGCTAGGCTTTTCGGACTCGGGGGGCAGTACCCCGACAGCTCCACCAATTAAAGCGCTCTTGTCGCACGATGACCGCCCGACGGTCCTCCTGCGACGAGAGCGTCTTTTGTTTTGAACGAATGCATCGTATTGCCGGACGGTTCTTGCCGTAGCCACGGGGAAGATCGCGGACGACGATCCATGAGTGCGGAAAAGTGGCTGGACGAAGCGCGCGAGTTTCGGCGTACGGGGTGGTACGCGAAGGCCCTCGCGCGCCTCGACGGATGCGAAGGGTGGCCTTCGCCGTTCGATGCGCTCGGCATCGCAATGCGCGCGAAGGTGCTGCTTCTGCGCGATCCCTTCCAGGCGCGCGGCCTTCTCGAACGACACGCAGCGCGTTTTACTTCAGAGCAAACGCGGTTGGAGTATTACCTTACGCTCGGACAGGCCTGTGCAAACGCTCGCGCGTTCGATGCCGCACGCGATGCATTCGCTGCCGCCGAACCCTATGCGAAATCCGTGAACGCGCAAGCGCACCTCGCGCATCAACGCGGGCGGCTGCGCTACCTCGAGGGCTCCTACGATCCTGAAGACCCTGACGTCGCCCGCGCAATCGGCGGCGGGGACGTTCACGTGCGGATGCTTACGCTCGTCATCCGCGCCTGGATGCACGCCGGCGTCGGAGACTATGAAGCGCAGATCGTCGACCTCCGCGCGATGCTCGAGTTGGCTCGCCGCCATCCGGCGCAGACCGACCTCTACACGATCGGACGGACGCTGCATTCGCTGTTGCGCATCGCCTCCGAGCTGGCAGACGAAGAGGCCGCTGCGGATGCGCGAGCATTCTACGCAACGGTCGCGTGGACGCCCGAACTCGCCGATGCCCGGTTCTTATGCGTCCGCGCGCTCGCATGGAGTGCGTTCCTTTTCGGCAACGCTGAATGGAAGCGGCTGATGCGCGACGCACGGGTTCTTTCGCCGAACGACGCCTGGCGCGTGATGGCGCACGCCGATCGCGCCTACGTCGCGCGGATGGAAGGCGACGAAGCCGTGGCGCTCGACGAACTCGCCGCCGCGGGCGAGTGCGCGCGCCGCGTCGATTGGAGCCGCACCGTCGATGAGGAAATGCAGGCACTCGTGACGTTTGCGGCGTTGCTGGCTTCGAGCGACCGCGTTCGGGCCCAGGGGCTCATGTCGATCTATTTGCGCGGCACCGAACGGGTCGATCCCAGCTTGGCGGTAGCGCACGATCCGCGCGTACACGCGTTTTCGCAGTATGCCTTTGCACGCGTCCATGAAGTTCTCGGAAACGACGAGGCCGCTGCGGCGGCATATGAGGCGGCCTACGCGCTTTTCGCCGGCGCGCGTCACCACTTCCGCGCCGCCCTCGCCGCCCTTGGACTCATCCACCTAACCGGCCGGCAGCCGTGGAAAGCGCGAGCGCGCGAGCATGCGTCTCACTTTGCATCTAGCGCATTTTATCCGTACATCGAGGGGCAGATCGCGCGCGTAAAGGCGTAGGACCATCGGCCTATCGGTAGCGTTCGTCGAGGCGATTTTACGCCTGCTTTACGCACGCCTAATGCAAACTAAACACTGGAGGCCGGCTGTCCGTGCGCGCTTCACACATTTCTTACGCGGCGCTCACTATAATATTACTCGCGCTACCAGACGCCTTTTGGGGTCGTGAGGCCTGGCATATGCGGCTGTTGTTTGGTGGAGAAGTAATGAAAACTGGACGCGCACCTCTGGTGCTTTTATTGTGCTTTGCGCTCTCTGCATGCGCTGGAAGCACGGGTTCCCACGTCACGCCAAGCCTTGGGGTCTATCATCCAAACGGTGACGGGCTTGGCGGCGTCGGCAATATCGCCGTCGTCCTGACCGACGCACCGCCCAGCATCGGCACGATGACGCCGAGCGAGATCGATCTCGGTGTCACGGGCGTCAGTGTCGTCTCAAACGGTACCGTCGTTCCGATCGCGCAATACTCGCAACCCGTCGTCGTGAACATCCTGCAATACCAGGATAGCGCGGCGCCCATCGGGATCGGCCAGTATTTCCAAGGAACGTATCAGCAGGTGCAATTCACCTTCGATATCGCTTCCAGCAAGATCGTCGCGAACAGCACGAGTTACCCGATCGAATTCGAGAACTCCACGGCGTTGAGTTCGGCGGGTGCCGGTGCTACGACGACGACCTCCGTTGCCAACGGCCAAGCGACCGTCACGGTGAACGGCAACTTCTTGGAAGGTTCGAATCCGGCGGCGTCGATCGAAGCCGACTTCAACGCGCTCGAATCATTCGCGCAAACGAGCACGGGCGAGATCGTGTCGCGGCCGACGGTGTTTGCGGTTCCCTACGATCAGGCCGGGATGATCGCCGGTACCGTCGTGAACGCGGCCGGTTCTCCGGTCACGAACGCGACGATCGTTGCACTCGACGCGAACGGTCACGTCGCGAATACGACGTCGACCGATTCGACCGGAGCATTTTCGATGCATACGCTCGCTGCAGGCACGTACCAGTTGACGATCTATAACGCGTATACGACCGCAAGCGGCGAGTCGGAGAGCGCGTCGGGCAATTCGAATACGTCGGCATCGGTAGCAGGCCCGAGCGTCGCCGTGACCGCCGGTCAGACGACCCAAGTAGCGCCGATCAAGGACTAAGCGCAGCTAGATGTCCGAACAACAGCATCTCGACG
Source organism: Vulcanimicrobiota bacterium (assembly GCA_027459645.1). Classification (GTDB taxonomy): domain Bacteria; phylum Vulcanimicrobiota; class Vulcanimicrobiia; order Vulcanimicrobiales; family Vulcanimicrobiaceae; genus JAMXLG01. Next base: position 194,908 of record DAIDHQ010000028.1, on the reverse strand, counting down.
ACGCGCGCGAGCTTTTGCGTACCGGTTGGTACGTGAAAGCCATCGCGCGCCTCGAGGGGTGTGAAGACTGGCCGTCGCCGCACGATGCCGAAGGCGCAATCGTTCGCGCCGAAGCATTATTGCGGGCGGATCCCGTCGACGCACTCGAGTCGCTGGCTCGCGTATCGGATCTCTTTACCACCCCGGAATCGCGCTTCGCGTATTATGTTACGTCGGGACGCGCGCACGCCAACAGCCGCAACTTTGCCGCCGCGCGTGAAATGTTCGCGCTGGCGGAGCCATTCGCGCACACCCGCCCGCACGGTGACGCGGAACTCGCGCACCATCGTGCACGATTGAAATATCTCGAAGGCATCTTCGAGCCGGAGGACCCCGATATCGCGCTCGCGCTCAGCAACGGCGATGCCGGGGCGCGCGTGAATACGCTCGTCGTACGCGCCTGGATGCACGCCGGTCTCGGCCGTTACGACGAACAGATCGCCGATCTTCGCCACGCGCTCGCGCTGGCGCGCGATCACGGTGCAACCTGCGATGTCTACACGGTCGCTCGCGGCATCTATTCGCTCTTGCGCGCGGCGTGCGAGCTCGGCGACGCCGAGGCGTCCGACGAAGCGCAGGCTGCCTACGATCGGCTGGAGTGGACGCCGGAACTTGCGGACATGCAATTCCAGTGCGTCCGCACCCACGCTTGGGATGCATTCCTGCGCGGCGATTCCGCCCGCGCCCAGTGGCTCTTCCGCGATTCCAAGGCGATGGCACCCAACGACGCGTGGCGCGTGTGGGCGCACGTCGATCGTGCCTACGTCGCGCGCATGAACGGAAACGAGGCGTGGGCGATTGAGGAACTCGCGCAAGCCGAGGAGCTGGCGCGCGGGGTCGTCTGGTCGCAGACGGTCGACGAGGAACGCATCGTCCTCGTTACGCTTGCCGCATTACTGGCCTCGAGCGATCGCGCGCGTGCCCAGCGCTATGTGTCAACGTACGTTAGGCTCGGCACGCAAAATCTCGACCCGAGTCTTGCGATCGCCCACGATCCCCGCGTCGAGGGCTTCCAGCAATACGCGCTCGGACGCGTGCACCAAGTCTTGGCTAACGACGAGGCAGCGTCGGCCGCTTACGAAGCGGCCTACGCGATTTTCTCGCGAGCGCAACATCATTTCCGCGCCGCGCTTGCGGCGCTCGGACTTTCGGACGTTACCGGCTCGGCAGACTGGATCGAGCGGGCGCGCGATCATGCGGCGCACTATCCCAATAGCGCTTTCAACGCCTATCTCAGCCGCTCGATCGAACGGCCGGATGCGGCGTGGAACGGCGCACTCACGCCGTTCCAGCGTCAACTTGCGCTCGCGCTCTGTTCGGGTCTGGAAATGCCGGTGCTCTCGCAGCGTTTCTCGCGAAGCGAAAGTACGATGCGCCGCGAAGTTCGCGCGCTCTACGATCACCTTTCCGTCGCTTCCCGGCGGCAGTTGCGCGAGTTGCTCGAAGCCAAGGGCGCCATATGACCGCGATAGCGACGCTCGTCGGTATCGTCGCGATTTTGGCTGCGGCGGTCTTGGTGCTGATCGTGCAGTTTCAAGCGCTCTCCGGGCGCTTGCTAGACGAGCGGCGTTATAGCCTGCTCGAGAGCATGGGCGACGGCGTGTATATCGTGAACCGGCGCTCGCAGTTCACGCACATCAACGAACATGCGGAGAATTTGCTGCGCGTCACGGCGGCCGAAGTAATCGGTAAACGCCTCGACAAAGTGCTCGACCCACTGGCATCCGACTTGCTGCCGGAGATCCAAGCGGTGCACCGCAGCGGCGAACCCCTCGAACGCGTTCAGTATTTTGCTTCGCGCCGCCGCTGGATCGAGATTCGCATTCAACCGGCGCTCGACGAAGTGCTCGTCTATCTTCGCGATATCAGCGATCGAAAGCGCGCGGAAAATATGCTGCGCGACAGCGAGCGCCGCTTGCGCCTGTTGCTCGACCAGGTTCCCGCGTTGCTGTGGACGATCGATTTGGATGCGATGTTTACGTCGGTGGTCGGAACGGCCCTCGCGTATCATGGCTTGAGCGAAGACCAGCTCGCCGGAGAAACGATCGACGTCCTCGTGCCCGACGAAGATTCCAGAGTGCTCGCGCGTGCGGCCGTGGAGCGGGTGCTTCGTGGAGAATCCGAGCGCTTCGAGGTGTTTTTCAACGAACGTTGGCTGCAGCATCACGTCGAGCCGTTGCGCACTTCGTCGGGAGCGATCATCGGCGCGATCGGCGTGGCGTTGGATATCACGGAGATCAAGGAAGCCGCCGATCATCTTTCCCGGTTGGCACGCGTCGATGCGTTGACGCAATTGCCAAACCGCTTGGCCCTCAGTGAATCGATCGAAACCCGGATCGCGCGCGAAGAGGCCTTCGGCGTACTCTTCGTCGACCTCGACCGCTTCAAGATGATCAACGATACGCTCGGGCACCGCGCCGGCGACGAATTGCTTCGTGCGTTCGGCGAACGCTTGCGCTCGACGCTCGCAGAGCGCGCGGTGGTTTTTCGCAGCGGTGGCGACGAGTTCGTTGTGTTGGCGTCCCTCGATGCCACAAATTCGCTCCCGATGATCGCCGCCGATATTCAGCTTGCAATGTCGGAGCCGTTCCTTATCGACGACCGGCAGCTCTTCATGGCTGCCAGCATCGGATCGAGTGCGTATCCAGAAGACGGCCGCGGGTCGGAAGAACTGCTGACGCGAGCGGACGGTGCGATGTACCGGGCCAAGCATCAGGGGCGCAGCCGTATCGGGTTCGACATCGCGAGCGAAGACGCGTCGCCGTACCGTCTCCGCCTCGAGCAAGATCTGCACTACGCGATTCCGCGCGGCGAATTGTGCTTGGTCTATCAGCCGATTCTCGATATCGCCTCGAAACGCGTGCTCGGCGCAGAGGCTTTACTGCGTTGGCACCACGACAAGCACGGCGAGATCCTTCCAGAGGAATTCATCGGCATCGCCGAACAGACGGGCATGATCGTGGCGATCTCGCGCTGGGTGCTCAAGACGGCGTGTCTGCAGGCGGCGACGATGCGCCGGCAGGGACATTCGTCGTTCCGCATCGCGGTCAATCTCTCGGCGCGCGATTTCGGCGAGGCCGATCTTGCGGATTCGATCTCGGCGATCTTGGAAGAGACGAACTTGCCGCCGGACGCCTTGGATATCGAGATCACCGAAAGCATGATGATCGACGACGTCGCGCTCATGACGATGCGAACGTTACGCAACATCGGCGTCGGCGTGATCGTCGACGACTTCGGCATCGCGTATAGCTCGCTCGGGTATTTGAAGCGGCTGCCGATCAGCGGCGTCAAGATCGACCGCGGGTTTATTCGCGATATCGCCGACGGCTACGACCGCGCCATCGTTCGCGCGATCGTCTCGCTCGCGCGCTCGCTCGACTTGCGCGTTATCGCGGAAGGCGTCGAGGTGCCGGAGCAATGGGAGTTCGTGCGCTCGCTGGGCTGCGACGCCGTCCAAGGCTTCTATTTTGGAAAACCCGTCGCCCCCGATTGCATCGTCAAAGCGATCGAGTCGACGCCGCTCTTTTGAACCGCTAGCCGTTTCGTTCCACGTACGTCTCCGGGTCCTTGTCGCGATCGAGGTCGCGTAGGCTTCCGCTCGGATACGCGTTGCGTACGCGAAGGAAGGCAAGCCCGAGATGGACGCGGTCCTCCGTCGCGATGTGCTTGCGCGCGGCCGGTAGCGTTTCGCGTTCCTCCTCGGCCATATGATCGCTGTTGGCCTTTCGCGCTTGTGCGACATGCTTGTGCCACTCCGGCGACCCGGCCTCGCAGGTGTCGGCGGCGTGTACCGCGTCCCGGATCTCGTTGTGATCGTGAATCATGTCCTTCACGTCGGCATCGTCGTGCGCGGCCTTCAAGAGGGCCGGATAGAACGTTTGCTCCTCGGCGATGACGTGTGCCGAAAGCAAGGGAGCGAGTGCAACCCAAATCTCTCGGCGTTCGTCGTTCGTCGTTGCATCGTCGAGACGGGCGAAGAGCCGGCGGAAGGTCGCATGATCGTCCAATATGAGCTCGGTGACGTCATCGGACACGATCGCCTTATATTCCATACTCTCGTTATGAACCGAACGGGCGGCTCGTAAACCCGCGCGAAAGAGCGCCTGCTTGCGAACCTTGGGTAAAAGCTAATGCGTTCTCTATAGGAACGTGGAGGTAGAAAAACGTGCAACGAACGGCAAGCTTACTCGCTCTCGCGATCCTCGCAGGCCTTCCGGTAGTCGCAAACGCGTCGCAGCACGATCGAACGACGCCCGCGCCACGGGCGTACTCGGCGCCCGCTGCTCGCGTAGCGCCCGCTCGTGCGGCGCCCGCGCGTCCCGCATACCGTCCGGTCGTCGCGCGTCCGGCATATCAACCGATCGTCGCGCGTCCGGCATATCATCCGGTCGTCGCGCGTCCGGCATATCATCCGGCCGTTGCGCGCCCCGCATACCGTCCGGTCGTCGCGCGTCCGGCATATCATCCGGTCGTCTCGCGTCCGGCATATCATCCGGTAATGCGCCGAGCGGCGCCCGTCCGCGTCGTTCCGCGCGCGGTTCCGCACGCAGTGTATCGCCGGCCGGTCTACGGTCAGATAATTCGCCGCGCGGCTCCGGTGCGCGTCGCGCCGAGATTCGCTCCCCGCGTCGAACGGCGCAGTTCGTTCGTCCAATATTACTCGCCCGCGCGATTCGCGGCACCGGTTCGGCATGAAATCGTCGTGCGGCAGTACGTCGCGCCGCGCATCTTCGTTCCGCAGCCCGTGCGGGTCGTGCAACAGTACGTCGTTACGCCGCCGATCCTCATGCAACCCGCGATGCCGGTGAGTTACGTCTACACCGGGTATGCGCCCGCGACGCAGTACCTCTATCAGGTGTCGAGCGGCTTGCCGATCTATTGGAGCCCGTGGCAGCCGGCGACGTACAGCTATCCGGCGCAACCGTACTACAGTGCTCCGTATGCGTCATACGACAACTACGACGACAATGATGGCGACGACGGAAACGGCAATGGTTACTACAACGGTTACGGGTACGGAAATGGCGGCGGCTATAACGCCTACCCCGTCGCGTACGGCGGCTATCCCTACGGCGCGCCCAATCCGAATCCGTACGGCTACGCGAATCCGTGGGGCTTCAGCAACCCGTTTGGGAATGCGTCGCTGCAAGGCGTCGTGATCGGAACGACCGGGAGCGGCGTGCTCGTGCTGACGCAAAGCCTCAAGCCGGTCTTCGTCAATACGTCGGTCGCCCAGCAGAACGGTTACGTGAACGGAAGCCTGCAGCCGGGGACGTTCGTGAACATCTACGGCTACGACACGGGAAGCGAGTTTATCGCGACCGCGATCGCCTAGGGGAACGTGATACGATGGGACGCGTGAGCGTCCCATCGTCGCTTTCCGAATTCACCGTTGCGCCGGCGGCCCTTATGCCGCTGGCCGATTCGCGCGTGTTGGAAGAATCGCTGCGAGCGTCGCTCGCCGGTACGCAAGACGCGCGTACGCTGGCGCACCTTGCGAATCTCCTGGTTCGCCAGAATCGCTATGCCGAGGCTCTCGACCTCTACGAACGGGCGGCGTCGCTCGACCCGGCGTTCCCCGAAGCGTGGATTGCGGCGTCGGATCTTGCGTACGTCCTGCGGGACGAACCGCGCGCAGAGCGTGCGCTGGACCGGGCGCTCGCGCTTTGCCGCTATTACGCCGATCCCGATCCGCGCATCCGCCCCTTGCGCTTGGTCATGCTGATGCGCGACGCGCCCTATAGCGTGAATGCGCCGCTCGAACTGCTGCTCGACCGCTCCCGCGTTGCGATCGATCGTTGCTATATCGACGGTTTTCGGGGCGCGCTCCCGAAGGGGGCCGTCGCCATGACCGCCTTCGGTCATTGGGACGGGGCCGCGACGGCCGTTGCCGCGGCACTTCCGCATGCGCGCATCAATGATCCTCGGATGCTCGAACGCTGCAGTCGCGAACGCTTGCGTGAAAGCCTCGCCGGCGTTCGCGGCGTCCGTGCGGTTGCATCGCACGCGGTTTCCGCCGCCGGGCTAGACGCGATCTCGCTCCCCGTACTGGTGCGGCCGGTTGGAACGCACGCCGGGCGGGGCCTCGCGCTCGTCGAGTCGCGCGAAGCGTTGCGCGAGCACGCAGTGCGCTTTCCCTCACCGGCATACGACGTATCGGCGTACGTCGAGTATCGGTCGCCCGACGGCTACTTTCGGAAGTACCGCCTCGCGATCGTGGATGGGAAAGCGTTTCCCTATCATCTTGCGATCTCGCCGCGATGGATGGTGCACTACCAGAGCAGCCCGATGGCGCACCATCAGTGGATGCGCGACGAAGAACTCTCGTTTCTCCAGGTTCCGGCGAGCGTGTTCGGTTCGTGGGAGAGCGTGACGCGTGACATCGCCGCGGCGCTCACTTTGGAATACGTCGCGCTGGACGTGACGCGTTTGCCGGACGGAACGATGCTCGTGTTCGAAGCCGACCCCGCGATGCTCGTTCACGATGAAGAGGCCGACAGCGTTTTCGCCTACAAGCGGCCTTTCGTCGCCGCCATACGCGAGGCGCTTACGCGCCTGATCGAGCGGCGAAGTTAGGGCAGAACGCCGTACGCTCCGAGAAACTCGCGGACCAGCGCCCACGCTTGACGCGCGGCGATCGGGTTATAGCTCGCGCGCTTATCGCAGAAGAACCCATGATCCGCTTGGCCGAACACCACTTGCTCGTTGGTAACGCCCGCCTGCGATAGCGCGTCGGCTACGGCGCGGTACTGCTCGGGGAGGATGTGCTGGTCTTTTCCGCCCCAGAACATGAGCAGCGGACCGTGTTGCCGGCTCGCCAGCGGAAGAAGATCCGGAGCGATGCCGCCGCCGTAAAACGAAATTGCCGCGCGCAGCGGCGTGCGCGCGTTTGCCAGGTATGCCACGCGGCCACCGAGGCAGAAACCGACCGCGGCGACGTCTTGCGGATCGCACTTGGGATGTTCCTGTATCCAGCGATAGGTCGCGTCGATGTCGGCTTCGAGCCCTTCACGAGTGAGCGCGCCCGTGTGTTCGCGTACGGCGGGAAAGTCGTCGTAGCTTCCTTCAAACCCCGGCCCCGTGCGATGAAACAATTCGGGAGCGATGGCGATCAATCCCAAACCGGCGAAGCGTTCGGCGACATCGCGAATATGTGCGTTAACGCCGAATGCTTCTTGGAAAACCATGATCGCTGCGACGCTTGCCCCATCCCTCGGCGACGCGACGTACGCTCGCATCGACGTTCCATCGCCGACGGCAAGTTCGACGTTCTCCGTGTGAATTGACACGTGTTTCCTTTCCCGGATTCAGCGGCGCCGAACCGGCAGTTCGACGGCGACGTGCATACCATAACCGGCTACGCGTTCGAAATTCAACGCGCGTGCAAGTGATTCAATGATATACAAGCCGCGTCCGGACTCCTTCAGCGGATCTTCGGGAAGCGCCGGCTTGCGCGAGAAGCCGCCGCCGCGGTCGGTGACGTGTAGGACCGGATACGCACCGCTCCATTCGACGTGGACGTCGATGGGGCCGGGCGCATGGCGTACCACGTTACCGATCAATTCTCCGAAGATAATTTCCGCCGCCTCGAAATCGCCGTCGTCCGCGCGCTCGTGCAGATAGGCCGCGAATTCGGAACGCGCGTCGTGCGCAGCGTGCGCGTTCTCCGCATCGAAGCTCCATCGCCGTTCGCCGGTAAATGTGACCACGAGTATCGCCGCGTCGTCGAGCGACCCGTGGGGAAGGCAAGCGTCGCGTATCAAAAGCGCCGGCGAGCGGGAAAACAGCACCGCATCCGAAGCAACGACCTCGCGCAACATTGCTTCCCCTTCGATGATGTCGCGCGTCGACTCGATCAACCCGTCGGTATAGAGTACGAGCATCTCCGCGCCTTCGAGCGAAACCGTTTCTGCTACGCCACGCACGCGGTCGCGCAATCCGATGGGAAGCCCTTCGGATTTTAACGCGAGTAACTCTCGCCCGCGTTTGAGCAGCGGTCTCGGGTGGCCGGCGCTCGCGTAGGTCATCTTCGTGCGATCGGCGGCGATGATGCCGACGAACGCCGTGGCGATTGCTTCGGCAGACCGCCGTCTCAGTAAAAATTCGACTGCATCGAGCATGCGCGCAGGATCGGGTTCGTAGAGCGCGAGCGCCGAGAGGGATTGCCGCAGTTTCCCCATCGAACCCGCGGCACCCAGACCCTTTCCCGTGACGTCGCCGACGCTGATCACGATGCGTCCGTCGGGAAGTTGCAAGGCGTCGTACCAGTCGCCGCCGATATCGGCGTCGAGCGAGCTCGATTGATAGAGCGCGTCGAACGCGATACCCTCGATCGACGGCAGCATCTGCGGTTGCGGGAGCAACGCCTGTTGAAGCTCGCGCGCGATGCGCCGTTCTCGTCGCGCGACCGCGCGCCGCTCGACGGCGAGATTGACGTGCCGCGCCAGGTCTTTAAGCGCGTCGATCTCTGCCGGCAGAAAATGCGTGCCTTCGCGGCGCGCGAAGACGAGCGAGCCGGCCGCTTCGGAACCGACGTGCAAGGGAAGACCGAGCAGCGTGCCGAGCTTTAAGCGTTGGAAACGCTCGCAGGCGTAGCCAAAGAACAACTGCGCGAGATCTTCGGACAAAAGCGGATCGACCACATACGCATCGGTCGCAAATCGTTGCGCCATCGAGCGTTCGCCGTCGCGATGGAAGGGCCGGTCGCCGATGAATTCTTTGAGGATCTCCGCATCTTCCGGCCGCCGCGCACTCGATTCCGCCATACGCACGGAACCGTCGGGGTCGATGCGCCACATGTAGGCGACGTCCGCGATCGAGCGCGTGGCGAGCGTGAGAATGCGGCGGATACAATCGTCGACGTCCGAACCGCCGGCGAGCAACTCCGATGCCTGCGCGGTAAAACGTAAAACCTTCGACGTCTGCCGCTCGTGCTGCAGGGTTCGCGCGTGCACGAGTGCGTTTGCCGCATATCCGGCCACCGCGAGGGCAACGTCGAAATCCGTCTGCTCGAAAACGCGTTGCGTTTCGGCGGTGCAGAGAACGATTGCGCCGAGCGCGGGAGCTTCGCCGGTCGACACGGGCACGATCATCGCGGAATGAATCCGCAACGCGCGCAGCACGTCGAGATGCTCTTCATCCCGTGCGGCGGCTTCGACCGCTTCGGCATCGATCTCCGGAACGACGACCCCGCGATTCTGTAGGATGGCTTCAACCGTCCCGCCTTTGAGGTCGACCGAATAACGGTCGCGATAACTCTCGACGTAGCGCAGCAGCTCGGGGTCGCGGTGCGCGAGCGACGTGACGGCAAACGATCCGTCGTCGCCTCGCATCACGACGAAGGCCCAGTCGGCGAAGCTTTCCACCGCAATGCGCGCGAGGGCGTCGGTGATCGCCTGCGTCCGATCGAGCGAGGCGAGCGTTGAGGCGCAGTCCGCGACGAAGCGCAAGCTGTCGGCGGTCCTGCGCGCAGCGTCGATGTCCGTAGCGGTTCCGATCCATCGCAGGGTCGACCCGCCCGCTGCTCTGACGGGAACGGCGCGCGCCAGGAACCAGTGATAGCGCCCGTCCCGTGCGTCACGCAAGCGGTATTCGAGGTCGTATGGTGCGCCGGTTTCGAGCGCGCGATGCCACGATTCCAGCGTGCGCTGCAGGTCGGCTTCGTGGACGACACCCTTCGGGCCGGCCGCAACGTAGCTGGCCTCGTCGGTTCCGGTGTATTCCTTGAATCGTCGATTCAAGTACTCGATCGTGCCGTCGGGCGCGGCGATCCACACCAAGTGCGGCAGCGATTCCGCTAAGACGGAAAAGTCGTCTTCGCCGTCGGCCCATTTGTCGAGGCGTGCCACTGCTTGCTCGTACCCAGCCAGGACTCGCCTCAATCGAAGCCGCAGAAGCGCGTATGGATGTCATCCTCGAAATTCATCTCGTCGTCGCCTTTTTGTTAGCCCTCTGCGCGCTCATCTTTAGCTGGGAAAGCCGCGGGCTGCGCGTCGTCAATGCCGTCGCGGGCCTCCAGGTTCTCCTGGGATTGATCGTCGCCGGCATGTTCGGCGCCGCGCATCGCGCATTGCCCCCGCAAATCTGGCTTCATATCCTCATAGCGCTCTTGATCCTCGGCGCGTACGGCATGGCGATTCGCATGGCCAAGCGTGCCGGCTCTCGAGGGCCTGGGTTGGCGCTGGCGATCATCGGCATCGTACTGGTCTTCGCCAACATCTACCTCGGCTTCCACATGTACGGACGGATGTAGGCGGTGAAGGCTTCGCGTCTACTCCTCTTGCTCGTGGTTCTCGTCGTCGTGGCGGGCGCCGCGTGGTGGTTCCTCCGGCCGCGTCCGGTCGTTTCGGATCACCTGACCGTCTATTACACGAAGCTCGACGGCAACAGCCTGGGTACGTGGACCGTTTCGCTCCGGCCGCCGCAGCCCGGCGAAAGCGCTGCCGAGCACCTGCATAACGTGGCGCTCTACGCGGCGGTGCAATCGATCGCGGGTCCTCCGAGCGAGGTGAGCGCAATTCGCTTCCCGCCGGGAACGCACGTGCTCAACGTTCTCGTTAATGGATCGACGGCGACGGTCGATTTGTCGAAAGACGTGGCCGCATCGGCGGGTGGTTCCTTCGCGGAAAACGGCGAGTTCAAAGGTCTCGTCTATACGCTAACGGGAATCTCTCCCATCAATGCGGTCCAGATTACGATCGAGGGCCGAAAAGTGGAGACGCTCCCGGGGGGTCACCTTGAACTCGACACGCCGCTTCATCGGTCGGATTGGTAGCGCGTTCGCACTCTGCACGCTGTTGCTATGCGGCTCCGCTCGGGCCGCAAATCTCAGCTACGTCTTCCAGAACCAAACCCTCATGTTCACGCACATCGCGCGAACGGCCGCAGGTTCCGCGCTGGGTGTCGACGACCCGGCATTCCGCTCGCTTCTGAAATCGCTCGGCGCAACGCTCACCTGGCATCCGGGTGAGCGTTACGTTTTGATCAGCACGCCGCAGCCGCTCGTCATCAATTTTGCGGTTGGCTCGAAGTCCTACGACGTGGGCCTGCTCTCGGCCAACGCGTCGTTCGCGCCCTTCTTGCAGGGCCAGGAAGCCTTTCTTCCCCTCGACGATCTCTTGCACTCGCTGGGTCTGACCTCACGCTCCGACGGCAGCGTCAACGTGCTGCAGCCGCAGCTGACCTCCGTCGACATCAAAGGCTCCGGGAATCAGGCCGTCGTCGTCGCGCATGCCGCCATGCCGCTGCACCCCCGCCTTGCGGTCAACGAACCCAGCCGCCTCGTCTACGTCTTTGACGGCGTGGCGTCGTCGATCGACGGCATTCGTCAGGTGAACGTGGGCGGGATCAGGTTGCTGAAGATCATCTCGTCCGGTAGCGTCCGGCGACCATCGACCACGATCGAAGTGGATCTTGCGCCGAACGCGCGACACGGCGCGCCGCGCAGCAATGACGGCGATTTCGAAGTCGCCTTCGGCGGCAGCGGCGGTGCGCCGCCACTGGTGAACGCGAACGTCGCCGCGAATCCGCAGCCCCCGTCGCCGAGCGTCGCGCCGGCGCCGGTGAACCCGCCGGCGGCCGGTGCGACCGTGTCGGCCGTGACCGTCACGCCGTCGAACGGCGGCGAAACGGTAACCATCGCCATGAGCGGAAATGCCACCTACGACTGGCATCGCTTGCGTCCGCCCGATAATCGCTTCTGGATCGACATCCACGGCGCCCAGCTGGAGGGCGGAAACAAAGACGAAGCGCAACCCGACCCGTTGACGTCGTTGCGCATCCGTCAAAACGATGCGCAAACCGTGCGCGTGGCGCTTTCGCTCAGCGGTCCGAAATCGATTAGCGTGTCGCCGTCGGCGAACGGCATTTTGATCAATATCGGAAATACCGATGCGTTCGACGTTGCCCGCGAAGGAAGCGGCACCGTCGGCAACGTCGTTTCGGCCAACGAGCCGCAGCCGCTCATCACCCCGGTTCCTGCCGACGAATACGGACAAGTCTCGAACGAATCCGCGTGGAAGTTCGGACCGCAATCGTCGTACGTTCCGACCAATCCGCGTTTGATCGTCCTCGACCCGGGACACGGCGGCGGCGATCGCGGTTCGGTTCACGACGGCATGCAGGAAGCCGTGTTGACGCTCGACATGGCACGCCGCGTCGAAGCGTTATTGATCGCCCGCGGATGGCAGGTCAAGATGACCCACAACGGCGACCACGACGTGCATGGAACGCCCCGCAGTAAGGCGGAAGCCGAGGCCATGGGATATACCAGCCCCGACGCGTTTGATCTGCAGGCGCGCGACGATATCGCCAACGCCGCCGGGGCGCGCCTCTTCGTCAGCATCCACGCCAACGCGTTCATGAATTCCGGCCCGAATGGAACCACGTACTATTACTACACGCCGCAGTCGCTCCCGTTCGCGCAGGAGATGGAACAGGATCTAGATGCGGCGGATCTGGGCACGAAAGACGACGGCGTTCATAAGGTCAAATACTACGTGGTCGCGCATGCGAACATGCCGGCGATTCTGATCGAGACGGCGTTTCTTACCAACCCCTTCGACCGGGAACGGCTGGCCTCGAGTTCGTGGCGCCAACACATCGCCGAAGCGATCGCCGACGGCATCGATCAATACGCGCGTGCCCATCCCGTCGGCCAGGCACAGTGATCGGCGTTTTTGACTCGGGCCTCGGCGGATTGACCGTCGTGCGGCGCTTGCGCGAGCGTTTACCGAACGCGGATATCATCTTTCTCGCCGATCAGAAGAACGTTCCATACGGCGATCGCAGCAACGAGGAATTGGCATCGCTCCTCGAATCGCACGTGGGCTGGCTCGACGAACAAAACGTCGACGCGATCGTGATGGGCTGCAACACGTCGTGCGCGATCGCGGATAGCTTCGGCTGGCCGAAAGCGCGTGCCGAGATCTTCGATCTGCTCGACGCGGCAACGGTCGCGGTGCAAAGAGCGCACGCGCGGCGGATCGGCGTCGTTGCAACGGCGGCGACGGTGCGATCGGGTGCTTACGGCCGCCGCATCTCCAATGCCGTTCACGATGCCGAAGTGTGGGAGGTCGCGGCGCCGGCGCTCGTGCCCCTGGTGGAGGCCGGAAAGATCGACGCGCCGGAAACGCGCGACGCGGTCGCCACGGCCTGCGCGCAATTGCCGCCGGATCTCGACGCGGTCGTGCTCGGGTGCACCCACTATCCGATTCTCGACCGCCATTTTGCGGCGGTCTTGGGCGAAAACGTCTTACGCATCGACCCGGCGCTCGTTCAGTCCGGACGCGCGGCCGAACGGCTTCTTCAGGACGGATCGGTCGACGAAAGCGGGCGGACGACCTACGTTACCAACGGCGAGGTCCAACGCTTCCGCGAAAATATCATCACGCTGATGCGGGAGGCCGATCCGCACGTGGTCGGCATACACAAGGAAAGCGTCGTTTAAACGGCCTAAAGTGGGCGGATGAAGCGTCGCACATCGGCGCTCGCTGCCGTGCTTCTCGCGAGCCTCGTAGCTCCGGCCGCCGCACCGAGCGCAACCGCAAATCCGTTCTTTTCGCCGAGCCCCTTGCTCTTCGGCGCACCGCAATTCGACAAAATTCACGACGGCGATTATCAACCGGCCATCGAAGCCGGCATCGCGCAAGAACTGAAAGAAGCGGCGACCATCGCCAATAATCCGGCGCCGCCGACGTTCGACAACACCATCGTAGCCTTCGAGCGCTCGGGTGAAATCTTGCGCCGCGTACTGCCGGTCTTTTTCGGCGTCATCGGTGCGAACACCGATCCGACGCTGCAGAAGATCGACGCAACGGTCGAACCGAAACTCGCCGCGGCCAGCGATCAGATGAACCTGAACCAGAAGCTGTTCAAGCGCGTAGCGACATTGTATGCAAAGCGCGCGTCGCTGCACCTGGACCCCGAATCGCAGCAGCTGCTGCGTTTGGACTACCGGCAGATGGTTCTCGCCGGAGCAAAGCTCGATCCGGCGCAACGCGCGAAGATGCAGCAGATCGACGAGAAACTCGCGACGCTGACGACGACCTTCAACCGTCAGTTGCTTGCCTCCACGCATGCGGCGGCGCTCGTCGTCAACAGTGCGTCGGCGCTTGCCGGCATGTCGGCAACGTCGATCGCCGCTGCTGCAAACGATGCGAAGACGCACGGCGAGGCGGGAAAATGGCGTATCGAAATCCAGCACGCCACGCAACAGCCGGCATTCGCTTCACTGACGGATCGCTCGACGCGTGCGCTGCTTTTCCAGCATAGCTGGAACCGCGTGCCGAAGGGCAGCCCGAACGACGATCGTTCGACGATCGCGCAGATGGCGCAGCTTCGCGCGGAAAAGGCGGCACTGCTCGGCTATCCGGACTTCGCGACCTATCGTCTGCAGACCGAGATGGCGAAGAACCCGCAAACGGTTCAGCATTTTCTGCACGGGTTGATCGGGCCGACCCGCGCGGCGGTCGACGCGCGGGTCGCCGCGCTTTCGGCGATCGCGAAGAAGTACGGCCAAACGGCTCCCCTCGCGCCGTACGATTGGCGCTTCTACGACCAGAAGCTCGCCAAAGCACAACTCGACTTTGACGAGAACGATGCGCGCCCGTATCTCGAACTGCACAACGTCATGAAGAACGGCTTGTTCTATGCCGCAAACCAGCTCTACGGCATCACCTTCAAACGGCGTAAGGACATCCCGGTCTATAACCCCGACGTGATGGTCTACGAGGTCTACGACAAAGACGGATCGCCGCTCGCGTTGATGTATTTCGACTTCTTCCAGCGCGACAACAAACAGGGCGGAGCGTGGATGTCGACGTTCGTCGATCAGTCCAAACTCTTCGGAACCCATCCCGTCGTATACAACGTCGAGAACATTCCCAAACCCGCACCGGGGCAGCCCGTGCTGCTCACCCCGAGCGAGGTGCACGGCATGTTCCACGAGTTCGGCCACGCCCTCAACGCGTTCTTTTCCAACGTGAAGTACGGGTCGCTGTCCGGCGCAAACACCTCGCGCGACTTCGTCGAGTTTCCGTCACAATTCAACGAGCACTGGGCCTTCTATCCGAGCGTGCTCAAGCATTACGCGGTGAACTATAAGACCGGTAAGCCGATGCCGGAGTCGCTCATCAAAAAGATGATCGCAGCGGACAACTTCGACAGCGCCTACTCGGAAGGGGAAGCGCTAGCGGCCGACGAGCTCGACATGGCCTGGCATTCGCGTCCGGCAAGCGCCGGCATGGTAAAAAACGTGGATGCGTTCGAAGCCAAAGCGATCGCCGATTCGGGCACCGATTTTAAAGACGTGCCGGTGCGGTATCGCTCGACGTACTTCGAACACATCTGGAGCAGCGGCTACGCAGCGGGCTACTACGCCTACCAATGGACGGCCATGCTCGACGACGACGCCTATCAGTGGTTCCTGGATCACGGCGGCCTGACGCGTGCAAACGGCCAGCGCTTCCGCGACATGATCCTCTCGCGCGGTCATTCCGAGAGCGAAGCGAAGATGTTCCGCGATTTCTACGGTCACGGTCCGCAGGTAGGCCCGTTCTTGAAAGACCTCGGGCTTACGCCGTAACGTCTCCGGCGCCGGGCGCACGCGTGCGATCTTCGCGTCATGCGTGCGCTCGGCGCCGCTCCTCGCAATTCCATCGTGGAATTGCTCCTGCTGCCTTCCTCGGCGCTCTCGCCATCCTGGCTCCGCGCCTCGTTCAGAGCCGCCTCCGCAGTACACATAACGCGAAGCGCCGGCTTCGGTGCATGCGACGGCTTCGCGTCATGCGCGCGCTCGGCGCCGCTCCTCGCAATTCCATCGTGGAATTGCTCCTGCTGCCTTCCTCGGCGCTCTCGCCATCCTGGCTCCGCGCCTCGTTCAGAGCCGCCTCCGCTGCACGCATAACGCGAAGCGCCGCTAGCGCTCGACGCATTTGCGAAAACGGAGCGTGCGGTGGTGCTTTAGAGAAAGTGCTTTAGGAGAAGAGGGCGCGTCTTTGGCGTTCGAGTTCGACGGTCGAGACGAGCGCGGCGCGGCTGTCGCCGGCGTGCAGTTCGACGAGCGCGGCCATCTGCGAGTAGTCGCCGAACATGGCGTACGCGCGTTGCGCTTCGTCCTTGGCTGCGTCTTCGGCTTGTTCGAGCGTGAATTGCGCGGAGCTCGCGAATTGCTCGATGCGGCCGAACGCCTCTTGTGCCATGCGCGCCTGTCGCGAGCTGTGTTCCGCTTTCGAAACCCCGCTTTCGATTGCGACCGCGGCCGCTTTTCCGCGCGCTTCCAAATCGTTGAGGACCTTGCGGATGTCGATCGTCGACGCTTTGGTCTTATCGGCTAGGCTGCGCACCTCGCCGGCGACGACGTTGAATCCCTTGCCGTGATCGCCGGCGCGCGCCGCTTCGATCGCGGCATTGAGCGCCAGCAGGTTGGTCTTGTCGGAGACGGACCGCACCAGATTGATGATCTCGAAGATCTGGTGCATCGACTTTGCGAATTGATCGAGGGCGTTGCGGCTCTGAACGGCCATCGACGAAAGCACGTTGATGGTTTCGATCAGCTGCGTTACGGTGTCGCGCATCACGCGGACCTGCGGCGCGACTTGCTCGAACCGAGCGGAGAGCTCTTCGAACTGCTTCGCCAGCTCCTCGTTGGATTTGCTCAGACCGATAGCCTTTTGTGCCAGCGCGTTGAGACTGGATATCTGCGAACGCGCCTGAGTGCCGATCGTCTCTCCGGTGGAACGCACGAGCGTGACCGAGCGATCCATCGCGTCCACGATATCGTTGAGCGTGAAACTCTGCGTGTCGTTGCTTGCGCCCGTGAGGTTGATGCGTGGACGCCACGAGTCGAGATTGCGGCCGAGCAGCAGCCGGAAGACGTCGGATGGGAAGAGCGGTTCCATGCGTTCCCATACAAAACGCGCGCTTCGCACGAAATCTTCTCGCTCGTCGCTCGAAAGCTCGTGAATTTCCAAATGCGGACGCAATTCACCGAGCGCCCGCTGTTCGTCGTCGTGGGCGATCGCGCGGTGTATCCCCGTCGCTTCTTTGAATGCCTGTTCCAAGATCGCGCGGTCGTCGTCGGGCAGCAAGCGCCAGCGTTCCACGTTGCTCAGGACGATCTGCGTATTGTAGGTGTGATTGGTGAGCGTCAAATGACGCTGGACTTCGTAGAGGCGCGCGCCGACGATGTTGGCGAGCGGATTCTCCTGCGCGTCCACTTCGTGTTTCTGCAGCGCCTGATAGACGTCGCCGAACGGGATCACTTTCGGCGACGCACCGAGGGCATGCATCAGCGCGAGATACACGACGGAATCTTGAATGCGCACGCGCATCTTGCGCATGTCCGACGGCCGGAGGATCGGGCGAAGCCCGTTCGTGAAATGCCGCATGCCGTTTTCGAAATATGCGAGGCCGTGCAGCCCGAACGACTCGAACGAGGAGAGAATGTGCTGGCCCAAGCCGCCGTCGAGCAACCGATGCGCGGCGTCGACGTCGTCGAAGACAAAGGGCAGGTCGAGAAGCTGGGCGAGCGGCAGAAGGGCCCCCGCGACATAGGTGGTGACCGAGACCATGTCCAGTTCGCCCGAGCGCACGCGCAGCAGCGCGTCCATCTCGCTGCCGCCGGAGAACGGAATTTCGAGTTCGAGTTGCAGTCGTCCGTTCGACAGTTCGAAGGCGCGCTTGGCGACGTATTCCCACGCTCGCGAGGGCGGATATCCGGGCGGAAGCAGCGTCGCGATCTTGATCGTCGTGCGTTCGCCTTTCGACGCCGTCCGCGCGTGTGAGATATACGCGATTTCGGCGCCGTAGTACGCGAGACGCTGCGTCGCGAAGGCCGATTCGAGCGCGTCGCGGCCTTGCGCGGCGGCAACGTTTGCTAACGAGTCCGTATCCTTGCGCATCTGTGCCGCGCCGGCGCTATGTTCTTTGCCGCTGATGACCGCGCGATCGATCGTGACCGAAAGATCCGCCGCGAGTTCCGCGATCTCCGAGAGCGACATGCGCGCCATGTCAGCCAGCGGCGCGGATTCCGCCGATCGTTCGGCATTTGCGCGTACGGCCTTGATCGTCGCTTCCGCTTCGCGTTGAATTTCGACGACCAGCTTTTTGATCGTCGTCGTCGATTCGCTCGTCGTTTTCGCGAGGCGGCCGACTTCGCCGGCGACGACGGCAAAGCCGAGACCGTGCGTACCCGCACGCGCCGCTTCGATCGCTGCATTGAGCGCCAGCAACTGTGTTTCGTCGGAGACGTCTTCGACGAACTCGGTCATGCGCCCGATCTCACTCATCAAGCGTCCGAAATCGTCCATGGCGTTGGCCGTGTCGGCCGAAAGCTCTGCGAGCTGCTGAACCGAAGTCAAGAGCGTCTCGACGACTTCGAACGAGTTGCCCAAATCCGCCGCTGCGGCTCGTGCCGCCGACTGTGCGCTCTGAAGGCGTTCCGCCGTCTCGCGCGAGGCCGAGGCCAGTGTGCCGGCCGTCTCGGAGAGCGCGACCATGAGGGTCGTTTGCTCTTGTGCGGTCGCGGCAATTGCTTCGGAGGCGCGCCGGACCGCTTCGACCGCCGCCGAGATGCTCGCGTTGAAACGGTCGAATTGCGCGTCCTCATGACGCGCTGGCGGAGAGATGGCCACAGAAGCTACTACGGTCGGCTACCGAGGGTTCCTGCCCTTCGTTTTGTAAAGGATTTTTCGATGCGCTTTCTGATCGTTGAGGATGACGACCGGCTTGCCGGTGCGCTGCGCCGGGGGCTGGCCGAACGCGGGCACGTCGTCGACCATGCGGGAGACGGTCCCGGCGGCGAGCTCCTCGCGGCTGACGGCAGCTATGATGCGATCGTGCTCGACTTGAACTTGCCAGGCCGCGACGGACTGAGCGTCTTGCGCTCGCTGCGGAAGAAGGGTGTGGCCACGCCGATCCTCATCGCAACTTCTCGCGATCAAACCGACGACGTCGTCGAAGGGCTGGACGCGGGCGCGGACGACTATATTCGTAAACCGTTTGCGTTTCGAGAGCTGGAAGCCCGGCTTCGCAGCGTGTCGCGCCGGGAAGCGCCGCCGGCAGCCGCGACGTTGCAGGTTGGAAATCTCCACCTCGATCTCGCCACGCGCCGCGTGACACGCGGGAACCGCGAAATCGAGCTCACCGCGCGCGAACTTGCGTTCCTGGAGTATTTCATGCGCAACGCAGGCCGCGTGCTGACGCGCCCGATGATCGAAACGGCGCTTTGGGAGCGCACGAGCGAAACGACGTCAAACGTCGTCGATGTGTACGTGCGCCGTCTTCGAATCAAGATCGATGCTCCGGGCGAGGCTCCGCTGCTGCATACCGTACGCGGGCTCGGCTATCGGATCGGCGGCGAATGACGCTTCGTTCGCGCCTGGCATGGACCTACGGCATCGCGGTCTTTGTGGCGGTGATGATTCTTGCCGTCGTGTCGCTCACGGCAATCGACCGGTCGCTTCGAAGCTCACTCGATTCCCGGCTGACGACCGCGGCTTTTGCGGCGCGCGGCCTGGTCGACGTTCATCACGGCCGAATCGGGGTCGATCCGGACGACGAAGGACAGCTGCTCAACGTGCTGCCCAACGACATGCAAGTCGCGGTCTTTGGGCGCGACGGGACGGTCTTTTTTACAACGGCGACGTCTCGCGTTCCGGCGGCGGTTCGCAATCTCGATCGCTGGAACGATCACGCGCTTTCGATCTCCAGCGGTGGCGCGGGAGACAAGAAGCTGCGCATTGCCGTCGCGCCGGTCATTCGCGGAACGACCACGTACGGAGCGGTAGTCGTCTGGGAGGGAAGCGACTACATCGGTGATTTCGACCGCAATGCGATCATCGCGATGGGCTTTGCGGCGCTGCTCATCGCGGGCATCGTCGTGATGCTTTCGTCGACGCTTGCGCGTCGCGCTCTCGCGCCGTTGGAAGATCTCACCGAACTCGCGACGGAAATCGAAGCGCACGACCTCTCGCGCCGGATCGGCCGCCGGGAGTCCGACGAACTCGGGCGTTTGGCGTCGGCGTTCGACCGCATGCTGGACCGGCTGCAGGCGGCATTTGCGCGTCAGCGACAGTTCACCGCCGATGCCTCGCACGAACTGCGCGCTCCGCTCGCCGTCATGCGAGCCGAAGCCGACGTTGCCCTCGAGCGCGAACGCACGCCGCAAGAGTACCGTGCGACGCTCGAGACCATCGTGCAGGAAGTCGACCGGATCGACGGTCTCGTCGATTTACTGCTCCTCGCCGCGCGCGCCGACTCGGCGCGGCTGCGCATTGAAACGATCGACGTTACGGAACTCGTGCTCTTGACCGTCGAACGGTTTATGCCGGCGGCCTCGGCAAGTAACGTCACGCTCGAAACGAGTACGCAGGGCGTCGTTACCGAGGGCGACGCGCAGGCACTCGAGCGCGCTCTCTCGGCGGTTCTGCACAACGCGATCGAATTTGCGGCAACCGTGGTACGCGTTCGCGTCTACCATGAAGGTGAAGATGCGCTCATTCGCGTCGACGACGACGGCCCGGGCTTTTCGCCGGAGGGTCTAACGCACGCGACGGAGCGTTTCTGGCGCGCAGATCCGGCGCGGCGTCGCGGTGGAACGGGTCTCGGGCTCTCCATCGCCGATGCCATAGCGCGAGCGCTCGGCGGCCGCCTGGTGCTTGCAAATGCGGAGCCCCACGGAGCGATCGTCGAAATTCATATACCGTTCATCGCCGCGTCATCTATAAACGGCAGAATGGGGGCATGAAGGCGCTCAGCGTAAACACGACGCCCAATTGAATTTTGCGACATTCGGGGCTCGCTACGAGAAAGTCATCGTCTTTCTCGTAGCGGTCCTTACCGTGTTGGGCGTGTGGTCCTACACGACGATTCCGGCAAGCATCTTTCCGAACATGACGTTTTCACGGATCGACGTCGTGGCCGACGTGGGCAATTTGCCGCCGAGTCAGGTGCGTACCGCCGTTACCCTTCCGTTGGAGCAGGCGTTTCAAGGGTTGCCTTCGGTTACTCGGGTGCGTTCGACGTCGGCTCAAGGCAACGCCGAGATCGTGGTCGAGTTCGATCCTAAGACAAACGTCCAAGGCGATCTCACCTACGTCGATCAGGCGATCGCGCAGACGCAGAGCGTCTTACCGCCGAACGTCAACATCCAAGCCGCGATCATCAATCCGAATCAGGAGCCGATCGTTTCGTACGCGCTGACGTCGTCGACGATGTCGCAGACGCTGCTGCACGAACTCGCGCAGCAATCGATGGCCCCGCGCTTTTACGGCACAAAGGGGCTCGCGCGCGTTACCGTCACGGGCGGCCCGCAGCGCGAGTTTCACGTCGTGCTCAACCCGGCGGCGCTCGCACAGTACGGACTGACCGCAAGCGACGTTTCCAATGCGCTCGCCCAGGCGACGCAGGTGACGCCGGTTGGACTGCAGATCTCGCATTACGTACGCAACGTCGTCGTCGTCGACGCGGGAGTGCGCACGGCGCGCGATCTCGCGCGATTGACCGTGCCGACCGCACAACATGGTTCCATTCCCGTTTCCGCGCTCGGCAGCGTCTCGGTCGGCGTCGCTCCGAAAACGAACGACGTCAGTTACGATGCGCAGCCGGCCGTGATCCTGAGCTTCTATGCGTTGCCCGGATCGGACGCGGTCAAGATGGCCGACGACATCGCCCAACGCGCGAAAAGGATTTCGGCCTCGCTTCCCGCGGGAACGCACTTTGCGAAATTCTGGGATCAAACGGTGCTGGTCAAGGAGTCGCAGGCGTCGCTGCGCGACGCGATCCTGATCGGCGCGCTGCTCGCGATTCTGGTCATCTTCGTCTTTCTGCGCAACCTCCGCATGACGCTCGTCGCGGCGATCGTGATTCCGATCGCGATGGCGATTGCGATTTTCGTCATCGGCCAGGCCGGAGAGACGCTCAATCTGATGTCGGTCGGCGGCCTTGCCATCGCGGTCGGATTGATCATCGACGACGCGATCGTCGTCATCGAAAACATCGCGCGCAATCATCACGAACATCCCAAGATGCGCACTTCCGACGTCGTCAAGTTTGCGATGTCACAGATCGGCGGCGCGATGGCGGCATCGACGACCACGACCGTCGTCGTCTTTATACCGCTAGCGCTCCTCTCGGGCGTCAGCGGATTTTTCTTTCGCGCGCTCGCCCTCACCCTCGCGTCGTCGCTGATCGTCTCGCTTGCGCTCGCGCTTTTTCTCGCCCCCGTTCTCGCCAAATGGCTGATCAGGCCGGAAGATCAGGACCACGAAGGGCACGGCGATTTTATCGGACGGATTCTCGAACGATACGATCCGCTCTTGCGGTGGGCCCTTTCGCATCGTGCGGTCGTCTATGGTGCGTCTGTCGTCGTGCTCATCATTACCGTTTTGCTGCTGATGCGTTTGCCGAGTGATTTCTTGCCCAAGCTCGATGAAGGCCAATTCGAAATCAGCTATCAGTTGCCGGTGGGGACGACGGTCGAGGCATCGAGTGCGGCGGCGCAACGCATGGAAGAACTCGTGATGCGCGACCCGGCGGTCGTTTCGGTCGGCCGCTGGACGGGTGTCGACACGAACGGCTTTTCCCCAATGCCGCCGAGCCAGGGTATCATCCGCGTCGTTTTAAAGCCGGCAAGCCAGCGCGCCGCCTACCCGGTTGTGAGCGAGCGTCTCCGAGGCGTTCTCGGCGGCGCGTTTCCGGCGGCCCAATTCGATTTCCACCAGATTCTCGAGGACATGATCAACGACATCAGCGGAGCGCCGGCGCCGCTCGAAATCGCGGTTCAAGGTCCCGATCAAGCGACGCTCGTCAAGTATGCCAACGATATTGCGGATAAGATTTCAAAGGTTCGCGGCGTCGCCGACGTGTTCTCGGGCGTCGTGTATACCGATCCGACGATTCGCATTTCCCCCGACCAGCGGCTCCTCGCGCAACTCGGCTTGCAGCCGTCGAATCTTGCCGATGCGCTTGCCGCACAAGCGCAAGGCTCCGTGGCCGCCACGATTCCCGGCGTCAATATGCTCGTGCCCGTGCGCGTGAGCGTCGCCGGCGGCGGGAGCGGGCTCGACGCTGCGAACGTCGCCACGCCGAATGGCCCGGTCGGTATTCCCGCGCTGGCGCGCGTGTCGCCGGCGCATCTCTCCACCACGATCTTCGAAAACAACGGCCAGCGCGAAATGCGCGTGACCGCAAGCATCGCGGGCGCAAGCCTCTCTTCGGCAATCACGGGCGTCAAGCAAATTCTTTCAAACGAGCATCTGCCGCCGGGGTATCACACCGTGATCGGTGGCGAGTATGCCGCGCAGCAGAGTTCGTTCCGCGAATTTGCCGTCGTGATCGCGATCGCCGTCGCGCTCGTGTTTGCGGTAATGCTTGCGACGTTTCATTCCTACCGCTTGCCGCTGGTCATTCTCACCGCGATTCCGCTGGCGCTCATCGGGGTCGCGCTCGGACTCTTCTTGACGCGCACGCCGTTCAACGTGTCGTCGTTCATGGGACTGCTGCTGCTCGTCGGCATCGTCGTCAAGAACGGCATCCTGCTGATCGACGTAGCCAATCAGCGGCGCATCGGAGGCGATTCAATCGAAGAAGCGTTGGTGATGGCCGGCCGAACGCGCCTGCGTCCGATTCTCATGACGACCTTCGCCGCAATCGGCGGTTTGCTGCCGCTCGCGCTCGGCATCGGTTCCGGCGCAGCGATGGAAAAGCCGCTCGCGATCGCGGTCATCGGCGGTTTATCGACCGCCACGATTTTTACACTCGTGCTCATTCCGGTGCTCTACGCCGGGTTCTCGGGTGGCGAAGATCCGATCGCTCAGGCGGAGGCGGCGTGATGCTCGTCTTTGCAGCCGCGCTTGCCGTGCAGACCTTCAGCGGCCTCTCCGTCCAAAAGGCGGAAACGCTCGCGCTCGGGCGGTCGCCCGATGTGGCCGTTGCATCCGAAAAAGTCAAAGAACAACGGGCCCTCTTCGATGCGGCGCGCGCGTCGTACGGCCCCGCATTCATGACGAATTACGCGCTTGCACCGCAGGGCGGAAACAACAATACGACGATCAGTCAACGCTTGACCACCTTCGGCGGCCAGATCACCCTCGGCGACCTTCTTGCATATTCGCCGCTCGTCGCTCAGGCCAACGCAACGCTGCGTGCGGCGCAGTTCGACTTGGCCAATGCACGCCGAACCGAACGCATCAACGTCATCGGGCTGTACTTCGCGGCCCTCTCGTCGCGTGCAACCCTCGACGCGCGAGAGACGGCGTTGGCCGGCGCGCTATCCGAGTTGCGCGCGGCGCAACTGCGTTTTCACGCCGGCGACTTGCCGCGTTTGGACGTCGTGCGGGCGCAGGTGGCCGTCGCTCAAGCACAGGCGGATCTTGCCCGCGCGCAAGCCGAAGCGCAGAACGCCGATGCAGCGTTGGCCGATGAACTCGGCGTGGCGCCGGCAACGCTGACAACGAAACCGGCAACGGCGCCGTCGCTGCCGCCCTTCGACGCGGGCGTCGCAACGGCCGTCGCGCGCGCTTTGGGACGCCGCCCCGAAGTTGCATCGGCGAAAGCCAACGTCGGCGCCGAAGAACATGCGGTGGCGGTCGCCGCACGCGGAGGCTTGCCGCTCGTCGCGGTCAGCGGCGGGTATACGACCGGCGTCGATTCCGGCGTTAACGTGCGCGGGCCGAGCTTGAGCGTCAATGCTTCGCTTCCGGTGGGAGGCGCAGCACACGATCGGGTCTTGGCCGAGCGCGCTCGATTGGCGCAAGCCCAAGCGCAGTTGGACAAGATCGAGCGGCAGATCACCGTGCAGGTGGGGGCTGCGGTGCGAACCTATCGCGCGCAAACGGCGGCGCTCGCAGCGGCGCGGCGCGCGCTTTCGGAAGCGCACGCGCAATACGTTGCAACGCGGACGGGATATCGCAACGGCGCAAGTTCGAGCCTCGACGTCGAAACGGCGCGGGCAACCTACGTTCAGGCGCTGGTTGCGCAGGTTTCGGCAGTATATGCGCAAGCGCAAGCGCGCGCCACGTTGGATCTTCTCGTAGGAAACACGCATGAGTAAATGGATGTGGATCGGGATCGCGATGATCGTCGTCGCGGTCGGCGGATTTTGGTACGTTACGCATCGCCCGGCGCCCGCGCCCGCGAGCAGTTCCGCCGCTCCTTCGGTGCCCTTGGCGGCGGTTCGATACACCGGTTACGCCGTGACGCTGACGGAGGCCGGGCAGGTGGGTGCTCCCGCCGGCACGACATCCGCATTGGCGTTTCCGCTGGCCGGCGTGCTGGGCACGATCTACGTGCACGTCGGCGAACGCGTTTCGGCCGGAGAGCCGCTCGCGTCACTCGATACGCGGACGCTTTCGCTCGCCGCGCAGCAGGCGGTTGCGGATGCGCGGGCGGCGCAAGCCCAGGCGTCGGCCGCGTCCGTCGATCGCTATTCTACGAAGATCGGCGTCGATCGCGCCGCGTTGAGCCGCGCGCGCAACCTCTTTCGCGCGGGGGTCGTGGCACAGAAAGAGATTCAGGCCGCGGACGCACAGCTTGCGGCCGACGAAGCGGATGCGCGCGCGGCCGCTGCGGATCGCCGTGCTGCCGTCGCTCAGGCGCAGAGCGCCCAGGTGAAAGCACAGCTCGCCGGCACGGACCTCTCGCGTGCCACCTTGCACAGCCCGATCGACGGGATCGTTACCGCGATCACGCGGCGGCCAGGCGAATCGGTCGACCCGAGCACGCCGGTCATTTCGATCGGCACCGCCGCGCAAGCCCAGGCGACGTTGCAGGTGCCGTCGTCGGATGCCGCTCGCATTGAGGCCGGCGATCCTGCCGTCGTAACCGTGACCGGAACGAACCAAACGGCGAATGCGCGCGTCAGCGCGGTCGTGCCGGCCGTGAATCCGGCGACGCAGGCGGCGATGGTCGTGCTTAGCGGCGTGCCGTCGGGTGCGGTTGCGGGCAACGCGATTACGGCGAAAATCACCGTGGCGCACACACGCGGTTTGGTGATTCCTCAGGCGGCGATCGTGCAGGATCCTCAGAGCGGCAACAACGTGGTTTTCGTACGTCGCAAACAACGAGACGGATCGACGAAGTTCGTGCAAGAGAACGTCGCGATCGTGCATGAGGACGGTACGTCCGCGCAAGTTAGGGGACCGCTGCGGCCCGGCGACATGGTCGCGGCGCAGGGAGCGTTCGAACTGCTGGCGCCGGCCGGCGGTTAATGCTGCGTTCACAACGCAGGAAAGCAGCCGTAATCCCCGGATTGTAGGCTCCTCTCATGCCCAAGCGCGTAACGATCTCGGACGTGATGAACGCGGTGCTCGACTTGCAAGGCGCGGTCGCAGCGGGCTTCGCCCGTCACGACGTGCGCTTCGATCGTTTGGAAGCGCGCGTAACGAACATCGAAGCCGAGCTTCGCAGCATGCGATCCTGGCGAGACGACAGCGAGGTGTGGCGCAGCAGAACTAATGAATGGCGCGCCAGCACCGGCGAATGGCGCGCGACTACGGAACGCTGGAAGGCCAGTACCGAAGAGTGGAAGACCAGCACCGAAATGTGGAAAGCCAGCACTGAAATGTGGAAGGCCAGCACCGAAGAGTGGAAAGCCAGTACCGAAATGTGGAAGGCCAGCACCGAAGAGTGGAAAGCCATCACCGAACGATCGGAGGCCCGCGCCGAGCGGTGGAGGGTTAGCGCGGAGGCATTGCAGGCGCTCGTCGATGCACGTCTCGAGCGGCTCGAGAACAAGCCTGCTTAACGCGTCTTCATTAAAATGCTCATCGGATTTTCATTTCGAGCGTAGGATGCTTTCAGCTTCGTTTGCGACCATCCTCGCATGGAACGGCACATTCATTCGCTGCACACGCGCGTCGCGCACTGGATCAACGCCCTCTTCGTTCTGACGCTGCTCGTCACGGGCTTTTCGATGTTCGGTGCGCAGCATCACATCGCTTGGCTGACGCTGGGCTTCTCACGGCGCGGCCGTTTTACGCTGCACGAAATCGCCGGCGCGCTTTTCGCGATCAACGGTGCGATCTACGGTTACGAACTCTTAGGGCGCGGCGGCTGGCGCCGGCTCCTGCACGGCCTGCCGAAACATTTCGGACCGCTCTCATACGAAGTGCCGCAGCGCGGCGCGTATCTGGCGGTCTTTGCCGGAGCGGTGGTGATGATCGTGACCGGCGCGGCTTTGTGGTTCAAACATCAAGCACCGTGGCTAATTCGCGGGCTCGGCGGCGAGCACGTGGCCCTCACCGTTCACTTGACCGCTGCGTTTGCGTTACTCGCGTTTATTCTCGCGCACCTCGCACAGATCGTGCGCGCGGGTTGGCCGACCTTGAGATCGATGATCGGTCACATCAGCGAGCGGAGCTTGCTCTTGCGATAGCCGTAGACGGCGTAGGCGACAATGCCTACGAGGAACCAGATGCCGAAGCGTAGCCACGTGGGCAGCTCCAGGCCGAAGATCAAATAGATGCACGAGCCCGCGCCGAGAATGGAAAATATCCACACGAGCGGCGCGCGAAAGGGCCGCGGTGCATCGGGTTCGATGAAGCGCAAGACCAAAACGCCGAGGCAGACGATGGCAAAGGCGGCGAGCGTGCCGATGTTCACGAGCTTCAGCAACTCTGTGAGCGGCAGTACCGCCGCGAGTATCGTGACGATCCCACCGGTAACCATCGTCATGCGGGCGGGCGTGCGAAAGCGCGGATGGATGCGCGCAACCTGTGGCGGCAGCAGCCGGTCGCGCGACATCACGTAGAAGATGCGAACTTGTCCGAGCAGCGACGTCAGCATCACCGTCGTATTGCCGGCAAGGCCTCCCAAGGCGACCACCCAGTACGCGGCATGATTCGTCGTCGCGGCGCCGAGCGCGTCGAGCATCGCCGCGCCGTCACTCAGTTTTGCGAAGGGCATGACGGCGACGGTGCAAACGGTGAGCGCAATGTACAACAGCGTTCCGATCACCAGTGCGGCGATGATGCCGATCGGCACGTTGCGCTCGGGATCGTGCGCCTCTTCGGAGGCAACGGTCACCGTGTCAAAGCCGATGTAGGCGAAAAAGACGAGCGCCGTGCTGCTGAGGATGCCGTTCCATCCGAACGGCGCGAACGGCTTGAGATTAACCCCGTGAACCGCGTGAAGCGTCGCCGCAATAAAGACCAGCATGGTGACGATCTGAAACGCGACGAGCCACGCGTTGACGTTGGACGACTCGCGAATGCCGATCGTGACGACGATCGTGATGGCCACGACCGACAACGCGGCAACGACGTCGATCTGACCATGCTGAACGGCCGCGGTCTGCGCCCACACCGGCAGCGTGACGCCGATACTCGCGAGGAGATGCTGCAGGTAGTCGGACCACGACGATGCCGTCGGTGCGAGCGACAGACCGTACTCCAGGATCAAATCCCAGCCGATCGTCCATGCGACGATTTCGCCGAGCGTCGCGTACGCGTACGTGTACGCACTTCCCGCAACCGGCACCATCGATGCAAATTCGGCATAGCAGAGCGCGACGCAGAGGCTGACCGCGCCCGAGAGCGCGAACGCGAGTATGACCGCGGGACCAGCCGCGTGCGCGCCGGCTCCGATCGTCGGAAAGATGCCGCCCAGCATGGTGCCGAGCCCGATCGCCGTAAGAGCGGGCCAACGAAGCGCGCGGCGTAGCGTCGGCCCGTCGTGATCGCTCGACGTCCACGCGAGCGGCTGGCGTGCGAAGAGTCCTCTCAACGGGCCGTCACCATCGAGCGGCGCGTTCGCTCAGGCCGGTGTTAGCGCCTTCAGAACCGTTCTGAGCGCCGCGGCACCTTCGCGAAGCTGATTGTCGCTAATGATGAGCGGCGGCGCGAAGCGCAACGCATTTCCGCCCGCGGTTCCCACGAGAACCCGCTGCGCGCGCAACGCTGCCGCGACGTCGCTCGCGCGCAGAGGTTCGCGGACCGGAAGCGCGGCGAGCAATCCCAATCCTCGCGGCGCGTCAAAGACCTCCGGAAACTCGCGCGCGAGCGCGGTGAGTTCGGCGAAGAGCGTGCGGCTGCGCGCCGCGACGTGTGCGTCGAGGTCGAGCTCGTCGCGCAGGCGCAGGTGCGCGAGCGCTGCTGCCGCCGGCACGGGCGAGCCGCCGAACGTGCTGCCATGATCGCCGGCGCGTAGGCCCGGCGCGCATCCTTCGCTTGCGAGCATCGCGCCGATCGGCAAGCCGTTTCCGAGGGCTTTCGAGAGCGTGACGATATCGGGACGCACGCCGAAATGCTCGAAGGCAAAGAGTTTCCCAAGCCGCCCCATGCCGCACTGAACTTCGTCGAAAACCAGCAGCGCGCCGCGTTCGTCGCAGAGCGCGCGCGCGCGTTCGAGGAACGCACGCGTCGCCGGATTCACGCCGCTTTCGCCTTGCACCGGTTCGACGATGAATGCCGCGGTCTCGTCGTCGATCGCCGTATCGAGCGCCGAGACGTCGTTGAACGGCGTGAAACGGAAGCCTTCGGGCAACGGCCCAAAGCCTTCACGGTACGAAACATTCGCGGTAGCCGCGAGGGCACCGTAGGTACGCCCGTGAAACGAGCCGGTGCACGCGACGACCGTGCTACGTTCGGGAAAACCGTTTCGGTACGCGAATTTGCGCGCGAGTTTGATCGCCGCTTCGTTAGCTTCGGTGCCGGAGTTGCAGAAGAAGACGCGCATGCCGCTGCGCCGGGCGAGCTCTTGCGCGAGCGTGCCGGCTGGTTCGTGATGGTAGAGATTGCTCGTATGCACGAGCGTCGACGCCTGTTCCGCAACGGCTTTTGCGATTTCCGGGTGCGCGTGACCGAGGGCACACACGGCGATGCCCGCGATCAAGTCGAGAAACGGCGTTCCGTTTTCGTCGAAAAGATAACAGCCGGAGCCGCGAACGAAGGTGACGTCCGCGCGCGCATAGTTTTCGAGTAATGCGCTCACGCGTTAGGTCCGGTAGCTCGCGTTGATACGCACGTAATCTTTGGAAAGGTCGCAGCCCCATGCGGTCGCGGCCGCGTCGCCGATGCCGACGCGCAGTTCGACGTCGATTTCGGTCGGTTCGAGCTCCGCGTGCGCTTCGGCTTCGGAGAGCATCTCGATGCCGCCGGGTTCGACCCATGGTTTGCCGTTGAGATACAGCGACCACCGCTGCGGATCCATTCCGGCACCCGCGGATCCGGCCGCGGCAATGATGCGGCCCCAGTTCGGATCTTCACCGTAGAGTGCGGTCTTCACGAGATTGCTGTTGACGACCGCGCGGCCGAGCGCGCGGGCTTGCACGGTATCGCGTGCGCCGGTGACGCGCACCGTCAACGTTTTGGTGGCGCCTTCGCCGTCGGCAACCATCGCGTGCGCGAGATCCAAGCAGACGCGCTTGAGCGCCGCCGATAACTCGAACGGGACGCCGCCGTCGCCAACGGGGGCGAACGCGTAGACCGCGTCGTTGGTCGACATATCGCCGTCGACCGAGATCATGTTGAAGCTGCCGTCGACGGCTTCCGCAAGCTCCGCTTGCCACGCTTGGCGCGCCAACGGATAATCCGTCGCGATAAACGCAAGCATCGTCGCCATGTTGGGAGCGATCATGCCCGAGCCTTTGGCGATGCCGCCTACGACGTAGCGTTTGCCATCGACGTAATACGCGTACGCCGAGAGCTTCGGCACGCGATCGGTCGTCATAATCGCTTCGGCCGCGTCGTGCGCCGCCTTGCCGCCGCTTTCGAGTTGCGCGTACGCGCGTTCGATGCCGCGCTGAACGCGATCCATCGGCAGCGTGACGCCGATGACGCCGGTCGAAGCGACGACGACGGCTTCGGGGGCGATGCCGAGCAACGCGGCGGCTTGCCGCGCGGTCGCGCGCGCGTCGCGTTCCCCGCGTTCGCCCGTGCACGCATTCGCGCAGCCCGAGTTGCAAACGAATGCGCGTGCGGGAACCTGGTTGAGATGTGCGGCACTGACGATCACCGGCGCGGCTTTGATTTCGTTGGTCGTAACGACGGACGCGCAGTGCTGGTCGGTATCGAAGGCGACGAGCGCCAAGTCGCGTTTGCGCGGTTTAATGCCCGCGTGGACGCCCGCCAAACGCACGCCCGCAACGGCACCAAGTCCTCCGCGCAGCGAGACCAAACGCGGTTCAGGCAACGACTCTAAGAGCATCGAGTGCGGTTTCCTCCGGATATCCGAGCATGATGTTGAGGTTCTGAACGGCTTGTCCCGCGGCGCCTTTGCCGAGGTTGTCGATCGCACAGATGGCGCGTACCGTCGTTCCGAGCGCGTCGTAGCGGATCTCGGCACGGTTCGTGCCCGCAACGGCGGCGACGCTCGGTGCGTGCGCGTGCGTCACGAATGCATTTCCCGCATACGCCTGCCCGAACGCAGCGTCGATCTCCGCCGCAGCAATCGCTCGGTCGAAGACGGCATAGGCATCGACCAGCATGCCGCGCGCCAGCGGAACGACGTGCGGCGTAAAGACGAGCGGCACGTCGCAATCGCGCTCGCGTAAGATGCGTGTTATTTCGGGTTCGTGCCGGTGGCCGTCCAAACCGTACGCACGTATCTCGCCAGCAACTTCCGCAAAGAGCGATGAAACGTTCGGCTTGCGTCCGGCGCCGGTAATGCCGCTCTTGGCATCGACGATCAACTGTCGCGGTTGCGCGATGGAGAGCAACGGAAGCACGGCAAGCAGCGTCGCGGTCGGATAACATCCGGGGTTTGCCACCAGTTCGGCGGCCGCGATTCGCGCGCGATTCCACTCGCTCAACCCGTAGGCGACGCCGTCGTCGAAGCGATAGTCGGCTGAGAGGTCGATCACGCGCGCGCCCGCTTCCAGAAATGCGGGCACCGCCTCATGCGCCTCGCCGTGACCCCCAGCCGTCAGAACGACGTCACCCGCGGCGAGCGACGCCCGTACGGAGCCCGTTGCGGAAAAGCGATACGCCGTTCGGCGAAGCGCGGGGAAATGATCGCACAACGCTTCCCCGGCGTGGCTGCGGCTTTCGAGCGCACCGAGTTCGACGAAAGGATGCGCGTGGAGCAGCCGGATCGCTTCCGCGGCCGCGTATCCGGCCGCGCCCCAGATATGCACGGTCGTCATTGCGCGAGCTCCGTCGCGTCGATTTCGGCCCGCAATGCGTCGATCGATCGGCGCACTTCGACAGGCGCGGTCGAACCGGAGGTGCGTTTCGAACGCACGCTGGTCAGCGCGTCGGGCGCGGATTCGAGCGGGCGCGACTGCGTCTCGGCATCGAGCACCAGGGCGCCCGTACGCGCGTGCGCCTCGCGTGCGGAGACGCCCTCGAGCATCATCGCTTCGGCAAGATCCGTTGCAGTCGTATAGCCGTCGGCAGCGCGTGCGTTCATCGCCGCCGCATCAAATGCCGTATCGTCGAAAGCTCGCACGAAGGCATCGAGCAACGCGAGCCCACGTTCGCAGCACTGCAGCGTCATGCGCTTCGTCTGCTGCAGATCGCGATAGTACGACGGCGGAAGGCCGGTCAGCGAGGCAATCGCCCCGGCGTAGAGACCGTTGAGCTCCGATGCCGCGCCGCGCACGAGTTCGAAGACGTCCGGATTGCGTTTTTGCGGCATGAGGCTCGAGCCCGTCGACGAGCGGTCGCCGAGCCGTACGTATCCGAAGGCGGGCGAAGCCCAGACGACGATTTCGGCCGCAACGCGCGACGCATCGAGCGCGGCGCGCACGAATCCGTGAGCGGCATCCAGTATCGCGTCGCGATTGCCGATGGCATCCATCGCATTGCGCGACGGCTCGTCGAAGCCGAGAAAACCCGCCGCCGCCCGCCGATCCAACGGGAGCGTCGAACCCGAAACGGCGCCGGAACCGAGCGGACAGAAACGCATCGCTTCGGCGGATACCGCGGTGAAGCGGTGCATTGCGCGCACGAAAGGCTCTGCGGCGGCACACAGCCAGAAGGCAAGCAGCACGGGTTGCGCCGGCTGACCGTGCGTCGTGGCCGCTAGCACCGTTTCGTTCGCGAGCGCGCTTTCTGCGCGCGCAAGCATCGTGCGCGCAAGCGACGCGCAGAGCTCGGCTCCGCGACGAGCGCGGTCGCTCGCATAAAGCGCGAGGCCGGTTGCCACCTGATCGTTGCGGCTGCGACCCGCGTGCAGTGAAGCGCCGGCTTCGGGCGCAAGGGAGCGAACGCGCGCGTCGATCGCGCCGTGAATATCTTCGAACGCGCCGAGCGCATGCGGATCGAAGGTGCCCGCGGCGATTTCTCGTGCTACCGTTTCTAGAGCCGCCACAAGCGCATCGGCGGATGGGTCGCCGATGAAGCCGCGCAACGCCGTCACGTGCGCGAGCGAAACCCGCACGTCGAACGGCGCGAGCGGCAGATCGTCGACGAGCGACGACCCGAACGCGAGCAGCGCGGGATCCGGCGCTTGCGTGAAGCGGCCTCCCCATTGCAGGCCTTCGTTCACGACGGAACGGCTACGGAACGCAGTGCCGCGAGCCGGTCGAGCGGCAGGCCGTAGCAGCGGATGAAGCCGTCGGCAGCGGCGTGATCGAACGCGTCGGCCTTACCGTAGGTCGCCAGACCTTCGTCGTAGAGCGCGAACGGCGAACGCACGCCCGTCGCGACCGCCGTAGCATGATGCAGGCGCATGCGGACTTCGCCCGTGACGCGCTGCGCGGTAACGGCGTTGAACGCATCGAGCGCGTCGCGCAGCGGCGAATACCACAGACCGTCGTAGGCGAGCTCTGCATAGCGCTGATCGGCCGAAGCTTTAAAACGCAGTTCGTCGCGGCTGAGCGCGAGGCGCTCGAGCGCCTTATGCGCCGCGACGAGTACCGTCGCCGCGGGAGCTTCATAGACTTCGCGCGATTTGATGCCGATCACGCGATCTTCGATCAAATCGATGCGCCCGACGCCGTGCGCGCCGGCGATGCGGTTCAACGCCGCGATCATCCCGGCGCCGCCGGTTCCGTCGATTGACGGTTTGCCGGCGTCGAAAGCAATCACGACGTCCTCGGCAGCGCTGGGGCGATCGGCGGGAGCAGCGGTCCATGCGAACGCGTCTTCCGGGGGTGCGCTCCACGGGTCTTCCAAGATGCCCGCTTCGATCGAACGCCCCCACAGATTGGCGTCGATCGAGTACGGTTTTTCGAGCGTGTGCGTGATCGGAACGTTCTGCTCGCGTGCGAAGGCGATCGCATCGGTGCGCGACATCGGTTGCTCGCGCAGAGGAGCGCGCACGGTTAAGTGTGGAGCGAGCGCGCGCACGCCGAGCTCGATGCGCACCTGGTCGTTACCTTTTCCCGTGCAACCGTGTGCGACCGCGCCGGCATCATAGGCGTGCGCCGTTTCTACCAGCAGCGCGGCGATCAGCGGACGCGAGAGCGATGCGGAAAGCGGATAGAGTCCTTCATAAAGCGCGTTTGCGTGGAGGGCCGGCGTGACGAACGATTCAACGAAACGCTCGCGCGCGTCGATTAAAACGGCGTCGAGCGCACCGAGCGCGAGCGCTTTTGCGCGCACGGCTTCGAGTTCGATCTGCGGATGATCGCTTTCCCCGAGATCGGCCGTCATCGCGACGACCTCGTGCCCTTCGAGAATCAAGCGCTTGAGCAAAATCGACGTGTCGAGTCCGCCGGAATATGCGAGAACGATGCGGCTCACGAAGCTGCGTTGCCTTTCAGATCGAGAAAACGTTGTTTGACGACCGGCGTCGCCTCCGCGGAAGCGAGTACGACGAGGATCGTGTCGTCGCCGCCGATCGTGCCGAGAATCTCGGGCCACGCGGCTTCGTCGATCGCCGACGCGACGAGCATCGCGCTGCCCGGTCCGGTGCGCAGCACGATTTGGTTCAATGCGCCTTGGACGCTCGTGACGAGTTCGGCGACGACGCGGTGTAAACGCGATGCATAATTGGTGACCGGTCCCGGTACGATGTATTTAAAGAGATTGTCGTCACCGCCGTCCGCGCGAATGGGCACCTTGGCGAGGCCGAGTTCCTTGATGTCGCGCGAGACCGTCGCCTGCGTGGCCGCAAAGCCTTGCGTTTCGAGAAGCGCGACGAGCTCTTCTTGGGAATGGACGGGTCGCGTTGCAACCAGGGTCAGAATGGCGCGTTGCCGCCGTTCTTTCATCGGACGAATCCTCTCGTATCGGCCAGAAGTGCGCATAGAAGCGCTTTCTGCGCGTGCAGGCGGTTTTCGGCCTGATCGAAGACGATGCTGCAGGGTCCGTCGATGACCGATGCAGCGACTTCCTCACCGCGATGCGCCGGCAGGCAGTGCATAAAGACCGCGTGGCGCGCGGCATAGGTGAAGAGTTCGTCGGTAACGGCAAATGGACGCAGCATCGCGGCGTCGCGTTCGCGGAAGCGTTCTTCGCCCATCGACGTCCAAACGTCGGTGTAAATAACGTCCGCTCCGCGAACCGCTCGGACGGCGCTGCCGAACGCGCGCACGGTGCCCGAGCCGAGTGCGCCCAGATGCGCGAGCGTCGCTTCGCTCGGACGATGCGTGACGGGGGAGCCGAAATGCACGCTTGCACCCATCATGACCGCCGCCTCGGCAAGTGAGAGCGCAACGTTGTTTTTCGCGTCGCCGACAAAGGCGATCGTGAGTCCGGAAAGCGTTCCGAAGCGCTCCTGCATCGTTAATACGTCCGCCAAGGCTTGGCATGGATGCGCCGCCGCGGAGAGGCCGTTGATGACCGGAACGCTCGCCGCGCGCGCGAGGCGCTCGAGCGGCTCGTGTTCGTGCGTGCGCACCACCACGGCCGAGACGTAGCGCGAGAGGACTCGCGCGACGTCTTCCGGTGCCTCGCGCGAGCCGATCGAGAATTCGCCGCCGGCTGCAAAGAGCGTTTCGCCGCCCAGTTGCGTCATCGCGACTTCAAAAGAAACGCGCGTGCGCAGGCTCGGCTTTTCAAAGAGCAGCGCGAGGGTTTTACCTTGCAGCATGCGCCGTTGGGCGCTGGCCGGAACGTTTTTGAGCTCCGCCGCGACGCGGAGCAGCGCCGCCAGCTCGTCTGGGCTCACATCGGTGATCCGGAGAAAGGGACGCCCCCGCAACAGTGCTGCGGGGGCTGGCGCCACGGCAATCATTGTGTATATTTATACATATGGCGAATAAAGATGCAATACCCCTCGTCGTTAAATACGGCGGGAACGCGCTTCCGCAGCCCGGCGGCGCGGACCCGATCTTGGACGAGGTGGCGGCGCTGGTGCGCGAGGGCAACCGGGTCGTCGTCGTTCACGGAGGCGGTCCGGAGATCGACGCGGAGCTTAGCGCGCGCGGTATTACATCGAAACGCGTCAACGGATTGCGCGTCACCGGCGCCGAGGCATTGCAGGTCACGGAGAGCGTGCTCTGCGCGACGGTCAATAAACGCTTGGTACGCGCGTTGCAGGCTCGCGGCGTGCGCGCGGCTGGAATCAGCGGTCAAGACGGTCCGACGCTCGTTGCGGTGCCCGCCGCGCGCGGCGCGCTCGGTTTCGTCGGAACGATCGTGCGCTGCGAACCGGAACTCGTGCGTGCACTTCATGCGGGCGGCTTCGTGCCGGTCGTGGCGCCCCTGGCGACCTCGCTCGATCAGGGTGCCCTCAACGTCAACGCCGATCTCGCCGCCGCCGCAATCGCGGGGGCGCTCCGCGCGCGCGCACTGGTGCTGGTGACGAACGTCGATCGCGTCCGCCGCGACGCGGGCGATCCCTCGAGCGGCATTGCGTTCATGAGCGTTGAGGGCGCGAAAGCGTTCGCCGCTTCGGATGCCTGCGCCGGCGGAATGCTCCCGAAGATCGAAGCGGCGATCGCCGCCGCAGCGAGCGGCATCGACGCATATATCGCCGGCAGCGGCGAACGTGCGATCGCGCGCGCTCTGGCCGGCGAGGCGACGCGCGTCGGCGCTAGGTAGGCAGCGTTCCGCGTTCGTGGAGCACGCGCGCGGCGTGGGCGAATGCATCGACGGCGATGCGATGCAAGCGCGAACCGACGCTTATGCGGCGCACGCCGAGAGCCTCGAAATCTTCGACCGTTAGCGCGCCGAGCGGGCCGGCCGCGAGCACGTTGACCGGCTTGGAGACGGCGCGGCAGACCGCGCGCACCTGTTCGGCGTTTTGCAGCATCGGCGCATAAAGCACGTCGGCTCCGGCGCGTTCGTACGCCTGAAGCCGCGCGATCGTGTCGTCGAGGTCCGGACGGTCGTGCAAGAAATTTTCCGCGCGGGCGACGAGCGCGAACGGAAAGGGCAGCGAGCGCGCGGCGCGCGCCGCGGCGGCAATGCGTTCGGCCGCAACGTCGAGCGGATAGATGGGGTCGCCTTCGCGACCGGTCGCGTCTTCGATGGAGCCGCCGACCAAACCGGCGGCGGCCGCGAGACGAATCGTTTCGGCAACGGTTGCGAGATCGTCACCGTAACCGTTCTCGAGATCGGCCGCCACCGGCAGGTCGGTCGCCTCGACGATCGCGCGCGCGTTCGCGAGCGCTTCGTCGCGAGAGACGGCATTGCTGCCGTCGGGCCGTCCGAGCGTCCATGCAAGCGCGTAGCTCGTCGTGGTCAGCGCTTGGAATCCAAGCTGCGTCAGAACGTTCGCGCTTCCCGCATCCCACGGATTGGGAATGACGAAGGCCCCCGGTCCTTGATGCAGGCGCGCAAATCGCTCGGCTTTTTCGTGCTGGTTCATGAGTTAGAGCGAGACGATCTCTTTTACGTGGAAGATGTGGAAGAAGAGTACGGTCGAACCGCACGCGAGAGCCGCGCCTGCGATCACTTGTAAGACCGTATGCGATTTTAGATACCAGCGCGCCCATCCGACCATCGGAATGAGCACCAAGAACGGCAGCGTCTGTTCGCCGTAGAGCAGCGTGAGCACGACGAGCGGCGCCGTAATGCCGAGCGCGTGCGTGCTGATCTTCCAATAGCGCGTGATGTACTGCACGATGAGCGTCGAGACGGTATAGGCGGCCATCGAAGCGATCATCAATTGCGGCGAGTGCGCCAGCCAAAGCACGATCGTGCCGAGCAGATAAAACACGACGAACGCGCCGAAAACCGATTCCCGTTCGTGGCGCACCGACATGTCCAAATCGGAGATCCGGTCGGTCCCGTAGAGCCAAAAGACGTAGATCATCGGGCCGGTCGACGTGAAGAACGTCGACAAAAGCAGCAGCCACCAAAAATCGACGGTGCTGAGCGCCGAGGCGTGTGCGAGGATGACGAAGAGCGCGAGCGACGTCAGGAACGGGTTGAAGACCGTCGAGAGGATACGCGCGAGATCGCGCCACGCCCGGCGGTTCTTGATCGGGACGATCTCGGGAATCGGATCGTTCATCACGGGGCGTTTGGACCGACACAAGGGGGCC
This sequence comes from Vulcanimicrobiota bacterium, assembly GCA_027459645.1. Taxonomy (GTDB): domain Bacteria; phylum Vulcanimicrobiota; class Vulcanimicrobiia; order Vulcanimicrobiales; family Vulcanimicrobiaceae; genus JAMXLG01. The sequence goes on along the minus strand of DAIDHQ010000028.1, from coordinate 156,549 downwards.
TCCTGGCGGCCCGGGGCGAACCAACGCCGGTCACATCATGGTCATAGAACGCGTCAACTCGCCGGCGGACGTCAAAGCGCTCAGCCGCGAAGAACTCGACCAACTCGCGCACGAGATCCGCGACATGCTCGTCGTGACGTGCTCGCGCAACGGCGGTCATCTGGCTCCCAACCTCGGCGTCGTCGAACTGACGATCGCGCTTCATCGCGTTCTCGACCTGCCGCACGACAAGCTGGTGTGGGACGTCAGCCACCAGGTCTACGTTCACAAGATTCTCACCGGCCGGCGCGACCGGTTCGATACGCTGCGACAGGGCGAAGGCATCTCCGGTTTTGCGATGCGCACCGAATCGCCGTACGACCAGTTCGGCGCGGGCCATGCCTCGACGTCCGTCTCGGCCGCCTACGGCATGGCGGTCGCGCGCGATCTTTCGGGCGGCAAAGAGACCGTCGTCGCGGTATTGGGCGACGGCGCGCTCACCGGCGGCCTTGCCTACGAAGCGATCAACAACGCGGGCGCGCTCAATTCGAATTTCATCGTCATTCTCAACGACAACGAGATGTCGATCGCCCCGAACGTCGGCGCAGTCGCTTCGTATCTCTCGATGCTGCGCACGAAGCCGATCGTTAACGCGGTGCGCGAGAAAGCGAAGGACGTCTTCGAGCATATTCCGTTCGGAGGCGCCGCGCGCAAGGCGTTCGCGTCGGCCGAGATGGGCGCGATGCGCTTCGTCGCGCCGGCCGAAAAGACGGCGGTCATCTTCGAAGAACTCGGTTTCCGGTATATGGGTCCGTTCGACGGACACAACATCGACACGATGATTGCGGCGCTCGAAAGTGCGCGCTCGATCGACGGTCCGGTGTTGCTGCACGTGCGCACGATCAAGGGCAAAGGCTACGAACCCGCCGAGCGCGACTCGCGCACGTTTCACGGCGTTTCCAGTAAATTCGACGTCGAGAACGGGAAGCTCGAAATCAAACCCGACGCGCGTCCGACGTTTTCGGATGCATTTGCCGGCGCGTTAATCGCCGTCGCGGAGAAGAACGCGAAAATCGTCGGAATCACGGCGGCGATGCCCGACGGAACGAAGCTTTCGAAATTCGCCAAAGCGTTTCCCGAGCGATTCTTCGACGTCGGCATCGCGGAAGCGCATGCCGTCTGCATGGCCGCAGGTGCCGCAACCAGCGGGTTGCGCCCGGTCTGCGCGATCTATTCGACCTTCTTGCAACGCGCGTACGACCAGGTCGTGCACGACGTCTGCGTCCAGAATCTTCCCGTCGTTTTTGCGATGGATCGCGCGGGTTTGGTCGGCGATGACGGCCCCACGCACATGGGCCTCTACGACATCGCCTATCTGCGCACGCTCCCGAACATGACGGTGATGGCCCCCCGCGACGAAGACGAAGTGCTGCCGATGCTCGAGCACGCGCTCTCGCTCGACGCGCCTGCGGCGATTCGCTATCCGCGCGGATCGACGTCGGGACGGCACCGCGACCCGGTCGCGCCGATCGAACAGGGCAAGGCCGAGGTTCTACGGCGCGGAAGGGGCGTCGCGGTAATCGCGCTCGGCAACACGGTCGACGTGGCGCTCGACGCCTATGAATTGCTGGCAAGCGGCGAATTCGGCCGCTCCGACCTGCTTCCCACCGTGGTCAACGCCCGGTTCGCCAAACCCGTCGATGCCGGGCTGCTCGAGGAGCTGGCCCATTCCCACGACGTCTTCATTACGCTCGAAGAGCATGCCCTCGCAGGCGGCTTCGGCTCCGCGGTCGTAGAGAGCGTGTCGGATTCGGGCATTCCGGTCCGCGTGGAGCGCGTCGGTATCGGCGACGTTCTCGTCCAACATGATTCGCAGCCCCGACAACGCGCGCGGTTCGGGCTCAGTGCCGAAGCCGTGGCCGAGCGGGTAGCGCGCGTGCTCGAAGGTAGTCAGGAGATACATCGTTGATTCTCGCCGCCGCTGCGGCCGCTGCGCCTAGCGCAAAACCGCAAATTCAGGTTACGACCGTGCCGAATCCGGTCGGCTCGGCCCAGCCCGTTCAAGTTGCGCCGCAAGCGCAGATGGTGCCGACGTGGTTCCAATCGCACGTCGGTTGGGCGACCCACACGATCGCCGGCATTTTTATCGTCTCCGCGATCGCGCTGATCGTGCTGCTCGCCGTGCAGACGACGAAGCAAGAGGGACTCTCCGGAACGATCGGCGGACGCGTCGAGTCGTCGTATGCACGCCCGGGCGGTGAAGAACAGCTCAAGCGGGTGACGAACTTCACGGCGGTCATCTTCGTTATAACGGCATTCATCCTCTCACTCACGGGAATCTAAAAAACCCTTGGGAGCCCTCCTCGAAGTCAAGAATCTCCGGACCACTTTTCGGACCGAAGACGGGCCGGTGACGGCCGTCGACGGTCTTTCGTTTTCGCTGCAGGCGGGCGAGACGCTCGGCATCGTTGGTGAATCGGGGTCCGGAAAATCCGTCACGTCGCTTTCGATCATGCGCCTGCTCGCGCGAAACTCGTCGGTCACGTCGGATGGAATCTTTTTCAACGGCGAGGATCTGACCAAGAAGAGCGAGCGCGAAATGCGTTCGATTCGCGGCCACAAGATCGCGATGATCTTCCAGGATCCCATGACCTCGCTCAATCCGGTCCTGACGATCGGCGAGCAGATCATGGAAGCGGTGCGTTTGCACCTGGGCTACAATCACAAAGATGCGCGCGACAAGGCAATCCAGATGCTCGAAAAGGTGCGCATCCCCTCACCGGCCTCACGTCTGGGTGACTATCCGCACCAATTCTCGGGCGGCATGCGCCAGCGCGTGATGATCGCGATGGCGCTTTCATGCAATCCGCAACTACTGATCGCCGACGAACCCACGACGGCGCTCGACGTGACGATTCAAGCGCAGATTCTCGAACTAATGAACGAGATGCAAGCGGAGACGGGTGCGGCGATCATCCTGATCACCCACGATCTCGGCGTGGTCGCGGAAGTCTGCAAGAACGTTCTCGTGATGTACGGCGGCAACATGGTCGAATACGGAACGGCAATGGAGATTTTCAAGGATCCGAAGATGCCGTACACCCAAGGCCTTCTCGCCTCGCTGCCGCGCCTGGACGCGAGCGGGCACGAACGGCTCAATCCGATCAAAGGGCAACCACCGAACTTGCTCAATATGCCGAAAGGGTGCGCTTTCGCGCCCCGATGCGCGTACCGCATGCCGGTGTGCGATAATTCCGTGCCGCTCTACGGCTTCGAAGGCGATCACGTCGCTCGATGCTTCCTGTACGAAGAAAAGGCGCCCGTCGTCGGAGCGCCCACGTGAGCGGCGCCGGGCCACTGGTCGAGGTCAAGAACCTCGTCAAATATTTCCCGATTCATGCGGGGCTTTTCTCGCGCCACGTCGGCGACGTACGCGCCGTAGACGGCGTCGATTTTACGATCGACAAGGGGGAAACGCTCGGGCTGGTCGGTGAGTCCGGTTCGGGCAAGACGACCATCGGCCGTCTGGTGTTGCGTTTGCTCAAGGAAACGCAGGGAGAAGTCTTTTTCGACGGCGCCGACGTGACGAAGATGAACCTCACGCAGATCCGCCGCCTGCGCCGCGAGATGCAGATCATCTTCCAGGATCCCTATGCGTCGCTCAATCCTCGGATGACGGTCGGCAGCATTATCGCGGAGCCGCTGAAAATTCATGGAATCGCGCGTGGCAAAGCTGCCGAGGACCGGGTCAAAGAGCTTCTCCAACTCGTCGGATTGCGTCCGTACAGCGCGAACCGTTTCCCGCACGAGTTCTCGGGCGGTCAGCGCCAGCGCATCGGGATCGCGCGCGCGCTCGCGGTCGATCCGAAGTTTATCGTTTGCGACGAACCGGTCTCCGCGCTCGACGTATCGATCCAGGCGCAGGTCATCAACCTGCTCGAGGATCTGCAGGCAAAACTCGGGCTGACCTATCTCTTTATCGCGCACGACCTTTCGGTCGTCCGGCACATTTCGACGCGCGTGGCCGTAATGTACGTGGGCAAAATCGTAGAGCTCGCCGATCGCGACGAGCTCTACCGCAATCCGCTGCATCCGTATACGCAAGCGTTGCTTTCGGCGATTCCGATCCCCGATCCGCAGACCGAGCGCCGCCGCAAACGCATCGTGCTGACCGGCGATATTCCATCGCCCGTAAATCCGCCCTCGGGCTGCCGCTTCCACACCCGCTGCCCGGTCGCGTTCGACCGGTGCAAGACGGAGGTCCCGGCCTTCAACGATTACGGCGTCGGCCATTTCACGGCGTGCCATTGGGTCGAAGAACACAACGGACAGGCGCCGGATCTTACCAACGGCCCCGCCGTCGTCGGATAAAAAAGAAGAGGAGCGATCGACGATCGCCCCTCTCGAGAATTACCTGGAGACGCTACGCCGCTTTTTTGCGACGGCCGCCCTTGCGAGCTGCTTTCTTGCGTCCGCCTGCGGCCTTCTTACGGCCACCAGCTTTACGCGTCGACTTCTTGCGTCCGCCTGCGGCTTTCTTACGGCCACCGGCTTTTTTGCGTCCGCCCGCGGCTTTTTTACGGCCACCGGCTTTTTTGCGTCCGCCCGCGGCCTTTTTACGGCCACCGGCTTTTTTGCGTCCGCCTGCGGCTTTCTTACGGCCACCGGCGGCTTTACGCGTCGACTTCTTGCGACCCGTCGACTTGCGTGCCGTCGCTTTTTTGCGACCGCCGCTCGATTTACGACGGCTCGATTTACGACGCGATTTCTTGGCTTCACCCATGGTGTCGCCATTCATCATGGTTTCGGAGTCCATTCATTCCTCCTCGTCCCCCGGGGGACGAACAGCGTTATTTTGGACAGCGCATGAAATGCGCTTTAAGCGAACTATAAAGGATTTTTCAAAATCATGCAAATCGCGCGCGTACGCGTACGCGCGCACACGCGTATACGCGCGCATATGCGCGCACGCGCGCCCTGCCTCCGGTCCGATTCTCACGGCGAGAATTGCGGCGGTCTTGACCCCGGGCGTATACTGAACCCCGTGAAAAAGCCCCTGATCATCGTCGAGTCGCCGACCAAGGCGCGGACGATCAAGAAGTTTCTCCCCGCGCGCTACGTCGTCAAAGCGTCGGTCGGCCACGTCCGCGACCTCCCGAAGAGTACGCTTGGCGTTGACGTGGAGCACGACTTCGCGCCGAAGTATCTGACGATCAAGGGCAAAGGCGACGTCATAAAAGATCTCAAGAGCGCGGTCAAAGGCGCGAGCGAAGTCTACCTCGCGACCGACCCCGATCGCGAAGGCGAAGCGATCGCGTGGCATCTCGCGGAGCTGCTGAAGCTCGAAAATCCCAAGCGCATCGAACTCCACGAGATCACCAAAGACGCGGCGCTCGCCGCGATCAAATCGCCTCATTCGATCGATATGGATCGCGTGAACGCCCAGCAGGCGCGCCGCATCCTCGACCGTCTGGTCGGCTATAAAATCTCGCCGCTGTTATGGGCAAAGGTTCGCGGCGGTCTCTCCGCCGGTCGCGTGCAATCGGTTGCCGTGCGATTGATCGTCGATCGCGAGCGCGAGATCGGAGCGTTCAATCCGCGCGAGTACTGGACCGTCACGGCGCAGCTTGCGACCAGCCGCGAGCCGGCCCTGGTTTTTCCGGCCGAACTGATCGCGCGGCGCGGCGAGAAATATGAGATATCTAAGAAGGAAGAAGCGGATGCGGTTTTAGCGGCGCTCGAGGGCGCGAGCTTCGACGTCGCATCGGTAAAGCGCCGCGAGGTTCGCCGCAACGCGCCCGCGCCGTTCACGACTTCGACGCTGCAGCAAGAGGCCTCGCGCAAGCTGCGTCTGCGGGTTCGCCGGACGATGCAGATCGCACAAGCTCTTTACGAAGGCGTGGATTTAGGCGGCGACGAGGGCACGCAAGGTTTGATCACCTACATGCGCACCGACTCGACCCGCATCAGCGATTCGGCGCGCGACCATGCCCGCGAGTTTATCACCGCGACCTACGGCGAAGAATTCCACGGCGGGCGGGCTCACAAAGTCCGTGAGGGCGCCCAGGACGCGCACGAAGCGATTCGCCCGACCTCCGTCTTCCGTACGCCGGAGAAAGTCGCGCATATCCTCAAGCGCGACGAATTACGCCTCTATACGCTGATTTGGGAGCGGTTCGTCGCCTCGCAGATGGCGGCCGCGATCCTCGATCAGACGACCGTCGACATCAGCGCTGCCGAGTATACGTTCCGCGCGACGGGCAGCGTGGTGAAGTTTGCCGGCTTCACCCGCGTCTACGAGGAAGGCCGCGACGAAGATCACCAGGCCGCCGAAGCGCCGGACGCTGCAAAAGCCAAAGGCAAAGCCAAAGTCCGCCTGCCCGAACTGCACGAACGCGATAATCTCGATTGCACGAAGATCGATCCGAAGCAGCACTTCACCGAGCCGCCGCCGCGCTTCACCGAAGCGACGCTGGTGAAGGCGCTCGAAGAGAACGGCATCGGCCGCCCGTCGACCTACTCGACGATCGTCGATACCATCCAAGCGCGCGGATACGTCACTCAAGAAGACCGCCGCTTCAAGCCGACCGACATCGGCATCGCCGTCAACGATCTGCTGGCGGAGCACTTCAAAGACATCGTCGACCTGAAATTCACCGCCGGCATGGAAGGCAGCCTCGATAAGGTTGCAGAGGGTCACGACGACTGGGTGCGCATTCTGCGCGACTTCTACGGCCCGTTTGCGAACGAACTCGAAGAGGCCGAGAAGAAGCTGCCGCGCTTGGAGATCAAAGACGAACCGACCGACGAGATTTGCCCGAATTGCGGCCGGCCGATGGTCATTAAGACGGGGCGCTTCGGCCGCTTCATCTCGTGCACCGGCTATCCGGAATGCAAGACGACCAAACCGATCGTCAAAGACACCGGCGCGAAATGCCCGAAGGACGGCGGCATGATCGTCGAGCGGCGTTCCCGCAAAGGCCGCACGTTCTACGGCTGCGCCAACTATCCGAAGTGCGATTTCGTCTCGTGGGATCGCGTGATCCCCGAACCGTGCCCGGTTTGCGGCAGCTACGTGATCGCGAAGACGCGCCGCGGCGGCAACGTGCAACTCGAATGCGCGGCGAACAAGGAGCACGACGTCTCGTCGCTCGCAAAGGGCCAGAACCCGGACGATTCATCGGAAGAACGGGAATTAGCGGAAGTGTGATTCTCGACGGGCCTTGGATCAGGTCGCACCGTTCCGTACGGCACCTCCTGTGCCGTACGTACTCGCGCGAGTTTTGCCCCACGTCCAAAGGAAGTTCGCATCCTGCGAATGGGGCAAAACTTCGAGCGTGCGCCCTGATCCAAGGCCCGTCAAGAATCGTGTGAGGATGACGCAATGCGACTGACGGTAATCGGCGGGGGACTCGCCGGATGCGAGGCGGCGTGGCAAGCCGCGAAGCTCGGCGTCGAGGTCGATCTCTACGAGATGCGCCCGCATCGCCGCGGACCGGCGCACGTTACGGACCGCCTGGCGGAGCTCGTGTGCAGCAATTCGCTGCGCGGCGCGGCGCTCGAAAACGCGGTCGGCTTATTGAAAGAAGAGCTCGCGCGGCTCGATTCGATCGTTATCACCTCGGCGCGCGAAGCGGCCGTTCCGGCCGGGGGCGCGCTCGCCGTCGATCGCGAGCGTTTTGCGGCTGCCGTCGAATCCCGCATTTCCGCCGAATCCCGTATCACGCTGCATCGCGAAGAAGTGACCTCGATTCCGCGCGATCGCCCGACGATCGTCGCTTGCGGCCCGCTTCCCGGCGATGCATTCATGGACGCGTTGAAGGCTCTCGTCACGGAAGCCGCGGATCGGCCGGAGGCCGAACGCCACGGATCCGGCGCTAGCCGAATCTTGCATTATTTCGATGCGGCGTCGCCGATCGTGAGCGCCGATTCGATCGACGAAACGCCGATGTACCGCAAATCGCGCTACGAAAAAGGCGACGGCGACGACTATCTGAACGTTCCGCTCGACAAAGAGCAGTATCTGCAGCTCATTCACGATCTTCGCACGCTCGAGCGACACCAGCCGAAAGACTTCGAACTCGGCGGTTCCTATTTCGAGGGATGCTTGCCGATAGAAGAGATGGCCGATCGCGGGGACGACGTGCTGCGTTTCGGACCGTTAAAACCGGTTGGGTTGCGCGATCCGCGCACCGGGAAGACGCCGTACGCCGTCGTGCAGTTGCGCAAAGAGAACGCGGAGGGCACGGCGTTCAATCTGGTCGGCTTCCAAACGCGTCTTTCGTGGCCCGCGCAAAAGGAGGCGTTCGGCAGATTGCCGGGCCTAGCAAACGCGGAATGGCTGCGCTTAGGCGTCATGCATCGCAATACGTTCATCGATTCGCCGCGGTTGCTCGATTCGACGCTGCGCTTGCGCGGTTTCGATCGACTCTATTTGGCGGGTCAGATCACGGGCGCCGAGGGCTACGTCGAAGCGGCCGCTTGCGGCGCGATGACCGGGATTCATGCGGCGCGCGGGATGCTCGGCTTGCCGCCCGTCGAGTTTCCGCGCGAAACGGCGTTCGGCGCCGTCGTCGCGCATTTGCAGAACACCGAAACGCCCGATTTTCAGCCGGCCAACGTAACCTTCGCGCCGTTTCCACCGCTGGAACGCGAGATTCGCGACAAGAAAGAACGGCGGCGGCTCATGGCCGAACGCGCGCTCGCGGCACTGGAGCGCTTCAAGCAGGCGCTGTGAAACCTCCTCGAGGTTGATGGGGTAGATGCGGAACGATATGAGAATTCGCTCGACGACGATCCTCGCGGTGCGCCGGAACGGCATGCTGGCCATTGCCGGCGATGGCCAGGTGACGTTGGACAAGACGATCGTCAAGCACAGCGCCCGCAAGGTGCGCAAAATCGCCGGCGGCAAGGTGGTCGCCGGGTTTGCCGGTTCCGCCGCGGACGGCATCACGCTGCTCGAGAAGTTCGAGAAGAAGTACGCCGAGTACAAAGACATCACGCGCGCGGCCGTAGAGCTGGCCAAGGACTGGCGGCAAGATCGCGCGCTGCGCCGGCTGGAAGCGTTGCTGATCGTCGGAACGCCCGACCATCTCTTCGTGCTTTCGGGTACGGGCGACGTGATCGAGCCGGACGAGGGCATTGCCGCAATCGGCAGCGGCGGTCCGTACGCGCAGGCAGCGGCAGCGGCCCTGGTGCGCAATACCGATCTCTCCGCCGAGGAAGTCGTGCGCAAGGGCCTCGAGATCGCGGGCGAGATTTGCATCTATACCAACGCCGACGTCACGGTGGAGAGCCTCCCATGACTGCGACCGTAACCGAACCCGCTGCGCTTACGCCGCGGCAGATCGTCGAAGAGCTCGACAAGTACATCGTCGGGCAGGGCAAAGCCAAACGCGCGGTTGCCGTCGCGCTCCGCAACCGTTACCGCCGTTCGCGCGTGCGCGAGGATCTGCGGGAAGAGATCACGCCGAAGAACATCCTGATGATCGGTCCGACCGGCGTCGGTAAGACCGAGATCGCGCGCCGCCTTGCCGGTCTCGTCGGCGCGCCGTTCGTAAAGGTCGAAGCGACGAAGTACACCGAGGTCGGTTACGTCGGGCGCGACGTCGAATCGATGGTCCGCGATCTGGTCGAAGCTGCGGTACGCATGCTCTCCGAGGAACGGAAATCGGAAGTGGCCGATCTGGCCGAAAAGCATGCCGTCGATCGAATCATCGACGTGCTCAATCCGGAAACCGCATCGCGTCAGCCGCAGCAGAACAATCCCTTCGCGGCGACGCTCGGTTCGATCTTCGGCAACATGCCCAATCAAATGCCGCCGCAGCCGCAGCCCCCGTCGGCACCGGCTAGCGACGTACAGCGCATTCGCGAGCAAACGCGCGCCGAAATCGAGCGCGGTTTCTACGACGTCCGGCTGATCGAAATCGAAGTGGAAGAGACGCCGAGCCTGCCGATCGGCATGATCGGCGGGATGGATCAGGGCGGCATGGGCGGGGGTGATCTCGGGGAAATGCTGGGCGGCTTGATGCCGAAGAAGCGTTCGAAAAAACGCGTGACCGTTGCCGAAGCGCGCCGTATCTTCGCGCAAGAAGAAGCGAACAAGCTTATCGACATGGACGCCGTCAAACGTGAAGCGCTCCGGCGCGCGGGCGAACACGGCATCATCTTCATCGACGAGATCGACAAAGTCGCCGGGCGCGAAGGCTCGCGCGGCGGACCCGACGTGTCACGCGAAGGCGTGCAGCGCGACATTCTGCCGATCGTCGAAGGTTCGACCGTCAATACCAAACACGGGACGATCAAGACCGATCACATCCTCTTTATCGCGGCGGGTGCGTTCCACATGAGCAAACCGTCGGACCTGATCCCCGAATTGCAGGGACGCTTCCCGATTCGCGTGGAGCTGGATTCGCTCACCGCCGACGATTTCAAAACGATTTTGACCAAACCCAAGAACGCGCTGATCGAACAATACAAGGCGCTGCTTGGAACCGAGAACGTCGCGCTCGACTTTACTCCCGATGCCATCGATCAGCTCGCCACCTTCGCCATGCAAGTGAACGAACAGAGCGAAAATATCGGTGCTCGCCGCTTACATACCGTGCTGGAACGCTTGTTGGAAGAGATCAGCTACGAAGCGCCCGACAAGACGGGGCCGGTCACGATCGATGCGGAGTACGTGCGCGGACGGCTCCAGGACGTCGTGGAGAACAGCGACCTCTCCGGGTACATTCTCTAACTGCGCTTTCACGGAATTTTCAACCGAGGTTCGTAGAATCGCATCATGTACAGAAGCTTCTTGTTCGCCGCAAGTGCCGTTGCGGCGATTGCCTTGGCCGGCTGTAACGGCGGGGGCAGCACCTACAACCCGCCGCCGCCGTGCGGCTCGACTACCTCGCAACTCGTCTATCCCGCGCCGGGAGCGACTGCGGTGCCGCCGACGATCGGACAGATCGTCGTTGCCCTGAGCGCACCGCTGCAGCCGGCCGGCCAGTGGAATCTCGCCCTCGCCAACGTCGCCACCGGCGGCGGAGCGTATACGGCGCAAGCGCTGCAGGTCATTACCGCCGCGCAACTGCCGCCGGGATCGGCGACGACGACGATTCCGAATCCGACCTATGAATCCGCGGCGCTCTCGGCTTCTCTCTATAACACCTTCGCCCCGGGCACCACGCTGCAAGTCGGACTCAACTACAACGGCGACTGCACGCCGATCGCGGTTCCCAACGGAACGTTTACCTTGCAGTAGCCTCTCATGCTTCGGCGTGGTGGATGGCAGCGTCGCGCGTCATCCCCCACGTCAGTAAAGCCTGCGCGGCGTAGTAGCTTCCCATCACGAGCAGTTCAACGTGCTTCGGCGGCGTGTGAAGCAGCGGAGTGAACTTCGAAAACGCGAGCGTCGTATCGGATGCGACAAAGAGTGCGCCGCCCGACACCAGCGGCCACGCGCGTTGCCAGCCGAGCCGATCGACGAAACCGAGCGTTGAAATAGCCATCGCGATGAGCAGCAGGCTGTACGCTCCAACCGGCACGGTGAGCGGTCCGGTGTATTTCAACAGCACGCCGAGCACGAGCGTGCTCCATATCGCGAAATAGACAAAGGCGATGACGACCGCCTGGAGATTGCGCAGCCGCTCGAGTAGCCGCCGCCGGAACGAGGCGATGTAGGCGATCTGCATCAGCGCGAATGCGGCCATGCCGCCGATGAAGGCTCCCGCTGCCGGCTGGAGGAGCAGCTCGTCGCCGATTGCCGCGCAGAGCAGGCCGGCGCCGAAGAACCGCAGGCACCGGCCCGGCTCCCGGAATGAGGCGACGGCAAAGAGGAGAGCCGGAAGGGGCTTGGTGGCGAGGCGCACCTCGTGCCATCCCGCTGCCACCGCCAGCATATCGAGCATCGCGGCAGCCAAACCAGCGAACAGTAGCAGCATGAGGCCGCGCTTCGCCGTGTAAAATAGGGAGCCATGCCCTATATCCGCGAGATCGTGACCGATGGCCATCCGACGCTGCGCAAAGTCGCGAAGAAGGTCGATCCGAAAGAGATTTCCGACCCGCTCTTCCAGCAGCTGATCGACGACATGTTCGAGACGATGTATGCCGCGCCGGGCGTGGGTCTCGCCGCGCCGCAGGTCAACGTTTCGAAACGGCTGTTCGTCATGGACGTGCAGGATGACGAACATCAACCCGCGGTCGTGATCAATCCGAAGATCGAACTCGCGGAAGAAGAGATCGAAATGACGGAAGGCTGTCTTTCCGTTCCCGGGTACGTCGGCGAGATCACGCGCTACAAGCACGTTGCCATCACCGGACTCGATCGCCACGGGCACAAGATCCGGTTAGAAGGCGAAGGCCTCTTCGCCCAATGTCTGCAGCACGAGATCGATCATCTCAACGGCGTGCTCTACATCGACAAGGCGAAAAACATCCGTAAGCCGGAAACCGAAGAAGAGCAAGAGATCGCCGACGCAGCCGCTGCCGAAGCCACGCCGACAAGCCCAGTGTGACGTTGAAGACCCTCTTTTTCGGCACGAGCGCGTTTGCCGTGCCGAGCTTACACGTGCTCAACGCTCGTACGACCGTCGCGGGCGTCGTCACGCAACCCGACCGGCCGTCGGGACGCGGTCACAAGCTGCAGCCTACGCCGGTTAAAACGGCGGCGAAAGAGCTGGGCTTGCGTGTGTACGAACCCTCGAACCTCAAAGCGTTCGCGCTCGAGCACGCCGGCGCGTCGTACGATCTTTTCGCGCTCGCATCGTACGGACGCATCCTGCCGCAGGCGTTGCTCGATCTGCCGCGGCTCGGCGCGCTAAACGTGCATCCTTCGCTGCTGCCGAAGTATCGCGGCGCGACGCCGATTCAAAGCGCGTTGCGCAACGGCGATACCGAAACCGGCGTTTCGGTCATGCTGATGGACGCCGGAATGGATACCGGCGAGATCGTGTTGCAGGAACGCGTGACGATCGACCCGGGCGACGACTACGGCGCGCTGCACGATCGTTTGGCGCTCTACGGCGGTGAACTGTTGGGCGAGGCGCTGGATCTCGCCGCCACAAACGCGCTGTCGCACCGTCCGCAGGAAGGCGAACCAACCCTCACGCGGCCGCTCGACAAGAACGACCTGCTGCTCGATCCGGATTGGAGTCCGGAACGCCTCGTGAATACCGTTCGCGCGTTCTCCCCGCAGCCGGCGGCGCGTTTGCAGCTGGAGGGCGAAACGCTCAAAGTCTTGCGCGCGCACCTGCACGACGGCGCGTTCGTCATCGACGAAATCGTGGCTCCCAATCGCGGGCGGATGTCCTGGGATGCCTATCAGCAGTCACGCAAGGATCGCCAACCATCATGAATGCACGAGAGGTCGCGCTGCAGACCGTTCGCGACGTATTTCCCGCTGCGAGCGGCAATCCCGAACGCGGCGCGCAGGAAGCGCTCGATTACCGCGCCGGCAAAGCCGCGCTCGTACCGCGCGATCGCGCCTTTGCGACGGAACTGGCGTACGGCGCGATCAAGATGCGCCGCTTGCTGGACTGGTATCTCACGCCGTTCATCGGCGAGCGGGCGAACGAATTGCCGCCGGCAATTCGCGAGATCTTGCGTCTGGCGATCTTCGAGTTCACCTTCACGCGCGCGGACGAACACGCCACGGTCTTCGAGTGGGTCAACGTTGCAAAACGCCACGGGCACAAGGGCGTTGCCAATCTCGTCAACGCGGTGCTCCGTTCGTTCCTGCGCGATCGGCCCGCGCCGCCGATCCGCGAAGATTTCGAGGCGGAAGACGATTATCTCGCGACGCTGCATTCGCTGCCGACGTGGCTCGTGCGGCAGTGGCGCGCGGTCTTCGGCGATCGCGTCGAAGCGATCTGCCGGGGCGTCAACGAACCTGCGCGCACGTCCATTACCGTCAACGCGCTCAAGACGACGCTCGAGGCGATCGAAGAGCGTTTCGCCGGCGATCGCGTCAACGTGCATCGTTCAGCTTTGGTGAGTGATTCGCTCGCCGTCGAAGACGGCGGATACGCCCGCCGCAACGAAGGCGCGGCCGGGGGCTCGTGGTGGATTCAATCCGAGAGCAGCGCCATGCCGGTCGACGTCCTCAACCCCCAACCCGAGGAAGCGATTCTCGACGTGTGCAGCGGTCGCGGCAACAAGGCCCTGCAGATCGGCGCGCGGCTCGGGGGCGAGGGGCGCCTGCTATGCATCGAACTCGACGAGCGCAAGGCCAAGGCGCTTTCCGTACGCGCGGAGGCCGCGGGAGTCACGGCGGCCACGATCGTCGGGGATGCGACCAACGAACTGTTGCTGCCTTCGCAGCGCTTCGATCGTGTCCTCGTCGACGCGCCCTGTTCGGGGATCGGCGTCGTCGGGCGGCATCCCGAGGCGCGCTGGAAGAAGCGGCCCTCCGACGGCGAACGCCTGTCGGGGACGCAGCGCGCGATCCTCGACCGGATTGCGCCCTCCGTCCATGAGGGCGGTGCGCTGGTGTATGCCGTCTGCTCTACAGATCCACGAGAGACGATCGAGGTCGCGCAATGGTTCCGGCAACATCACAATTTCGAACGCGGCCTTATACCAGGCCGGTACGAACCGTTCCTGACCGATGAGGGTGACGTGCTCGTTCCGCCGGGAATCGAAGGACGCGATGGTTTCTTCATCGCGCGCTTCGAGCGCCGGTAGTACGCTGACGGTAGATTTGACACGATGAGTTGGTTCGCACGCATCGAAGCGGCCTGTGCCGCCTTTATCGAGCGTACGTTTGCAAAAACGTTTCCTAGCGACCTCGAACCCGCGCAAGTTGCGCGCAAGCTCGTGGCCACGATGGAAGCGCGCACGCGGGGCGACGACGGCCATCTTCTCGCGCCCGGCTCGTACGTCGTGCACATGAATCCGGAAGATTTCGAGCGCCTTTCCGAACACCGCGGCTATCTGGAGCGCGAATGGGCGGAACTGCTTCGCGACATGGCCGCGCGCGTCGGCATCTATTTTTTTGACGGCGGTCCCAACGTCGGCATGCAATCCCGCGAGGGCATGCCGCTCGGTACCGTCGACGTCAGCGTTGCAAGCGACATCACGATCTCGATTCAGACCGCACCGGCTGCCACGCCGCCGAAGCGTTTTCATCTTCGCATGATGAAAGGGGTGCCGGCCTACGGCGTCTATTTCGTCGACGGCTTTGCCGCGATCGGCCGCAGCGAGGACAGCGATATCTTTCTCGTCGATCCGAGCGTTTCGCGCAACCACGCGACGGTGAAGATCGAAAACGGCATGGTGGAAGTGACGGATTTGGGATCGACGAACGGCACCTTCGTCAACGGCGAACGTATCGCCGGAGCGCGGCGCCTGGTATCCGGCGACGTCTTGACCTTCGGCAATACGCAGATGCGGTTGGAAGCGCGCGAATGAACCCGGCGCACGCGCGGATCGGATCGCTCGAAATCGTTGCCGCGCTTTTTGCGGTCGCGATCGTTGCGGCCCGGCCGCGGCTGCGTGCGGCCGACGCCGGCCTGCTCTCGCCCGTCGAAACGGTTTTCCGGGTCGTCGAATTCGGCCGCGAGCGCACGTTCGAAGGAACCGCGCCGCTGGTCATCGGACGCGACCGGGCCGCTCAGCTCGTCTTGACCGATCCCGAGGTCAGCCGGCGGCACGCGCGCCTGGAAACCCACGATGCGACCGTCTTCGTACGGGATCTGGGCAGCAGCAACGGAACGTTTTTGAACGGACGGCGGTTGACCGGTGCACTGGAGTTACGCGAGGGCGACACCGTCGACGTGGGTACAACGAGATTGATCGTGGAGAAATTGCGTCCGTGGACGTAGCAATTCGCGGCGACCGCGCATCCTGTCTGTCGTTACAGCTCGGGCCGCGCTCGTGGCTGTTTGCGGTGGCACGTGGTTTCGGCGCCGTCGACGGCATCGCTGCGGCACCCGCCACGCTGGCGCGAATCCGAACCGAATGCGAGCGCCGCCTGAAAGGCGAGCGTTTCCGCCGCGCGGTCGATCGCCCGCAGGCCGCTGCGACCGCGCTGCTGGGCGTCCTCTCACGCGTCAACGGCGACCTTTTTTCGCGCACCGCTTCACACGACGACTACGTGACCGCCGGATGTTCGCTCACCGCAGCGCTGCTGGTGCGCGGGCACGCGTACGTCGTGCACACGGGCGGCACGGCGGCATACTTGGCGCACAGAGGCGATGTCTCGTCGTTGACCGCCGACGACACGCTGGAAGACGCGCCCGCAACGCTGCTCTCGCGGGCCCTCGGAACCGCGCCGACGCTCGACGTCGCCGTCTCGAGCGTACGCGTGGACGCCGGCGACGTGATGATCTTGATCGGTCACCGCGTACGCGGCGACGTCGACCGTCGCGCGCTCATCGCGCACGTGGAAGAAGCGGGAAGCAACGAACACATGCTCGTCGTGCGTTTCGACGACGGCGATCGCGCCGCCGACGAAGCCGCCGCCGCATCCTTGGCGCTGCGGCCGCAGCTGCTCGTGCAAGTCGCGCTCGGGGCTGCCGCCGCCCTCGCCGGAGTTTTGCTTACGACCGCGTGGCTCCACTGACGCTGCTGCTGCGGCGCGGGATCACCGTCGCCGTCGCGCTCGCCCTTTCGGCGTTCATCCTGTCGTTCTCGGCGCTTCCGGCTTTACAACCAGGATGGCTTCCGTACGTGCTCGGCGCGCTTGCGGCGCTATGGATTCTCTGGCAGCCGATGACCGTGGTGCGCGACGACCTCATTCCAGCCATGGCCATCGTGCTCTCGGCCCTCGGCCTTGCATTGGTGTCGCGGCTCTCGCCGCAGCTCGCGCAGAAACAACTGTGGTGGCTACTGGTCTCGCTGATTCTTGCAATCGGGATGGGACAGCCGTTCACGCGTTTTCGCGCGTTTGCGGGCTATAAGTATCTTTGGGTCGTGGGATCGCTGCTGCTCTTCGTGCTGCTCTTAGTCTTCGGCCAAGAGATCAACGGCGCGCGGTTGTGGATCCGCATCGGTGCGATCCAATTCGAACCGATCGAACTCATCAAGCTCTTCATCGTGTTCTTCCTCGCTGCGTATCTGGCCGAGACGGCGGACGTGATCGGCAACGCGCGTCCTTGGTCGGTTCGCGCCAATTTGAAGTATCTCGGCCCGCTCTTTTTGGGGTGGGGCGCTTCGATGGCGATTTTGGTGCTGCAGCACGATATCGGGATGGCGACGCTGCTGCTCGCGACGTTTGCCGCGCTGCTCTACGTGTCGACGCGCCGTTTGGATTTGGTGATCGGCGGCATCGTCATATTCGGGCTCGCGGCGTTCTGGGCGGTGCATCATTACCCGTACGTCGCGACGCGCATCGCCGTGTGGAATCACCCGTTTAGCGATGCACTCGGCGCGGGGTATCAATCGTCGCAGGCCTACTATGCGCTCGCGGCAGGCGGCATCTTCGGCACGGGTTTCGGGCTCGGACATCCCGGCTTCATTCCCGACGTCGCGACCGACTATGTCTTTGCCGCATACGCAGAAGAGTTCGGTTTGATCGGCGCGCTCGCGATCATGACGGTCTTTCTGATGCTCGTGCGGCGCATGCTCTTCGTCGGCGCCGAGCAGCCCGATCTCTATGCGAAACTGCTCGCGGTCGGTATGGGTGCCACGCTCGGATTTCAGGTCTTCATCATCATCGGAGGAGTGATCGGCGTCTTTCCGCTGACCGGCATCACGCTGCCGTTCCTGTCGTACGGAGGCAGTTCGCTGGTCGCGAATTTCTTGCTCGTCTCGCTCGTATGGGCGATTAGTTCGCGCTTGTGCGCAGCACCGCCGTCTCCCTCGCCCTCATCGTCTTAGCGCTCGCGGCTATCGCGGGCGGATATTTGAGCGGTACGGCCGGCACGCATCCGCCGCGTACGGTCGTGCTTCACCCCTCCGCCTCGCCGCACGTTCGTGCCGTGCTCGAGGGCTCGTCGGACGCAGCCGTCGACGACGTTTTTTCAAACGACGACGTCGTCGTCGACCGGCGTGCCTCGAGCGGCACGACGTACACGCCGCAAGTTGCGGTCGTGATCGGCTTGTGCGGTGAATCGGCACCGCTCGACGGACAATTTCTCGAACTCGGCGTTCCGGTGACGCTGGATCTCGATCCGCACGGTGCCGACGCCGACCGCACCGCGAAATACGCGCACGAATCATCGGCGCCGTTGCTGATCCACGTAACGGCTGCCCCGTCGGCCGCAACGTTGCACGCGTTGCGCCGGCGCTTCGGCCCGATCGAAGGCGTGGCATCGCAGAGCAGCGCGGGCATGGCGGCCGCCCTTTCGGGAACCGGGCTGGTCTTTTTCGACGAACGCGGGGATGCCGATCCGGCAGCGTTCGCCGCACGGGGCGTGCGCCTGCTCGCGCGGGATGAAACCGTCGACAACCGCGCTTTTTCGCCATACATCGACTTCATGCTGGACCGCGCCGCCATTCGCGCTCGAACGCAAGGGCCGGTCGTCGTCGTTATGCGGCCGGTCCCCGTCTCGCTTCGAGCGCTCGAGAATTTCATGCAAACGAGGAGTGCGCAAATTGTGCCGCTAACGCAAGCGCGGTAGTCAGAAACGAAAGGAGCCTCCGTGAACCGGTTCTCGAAGCTGACCCTGGTCGGACTCGCCGCCCTGCTGGCGCTCGGCGCGTGTTCGAAAGGCCAACAATCCTCGTCGAGCACGACGACCACCACGACGGAAAATGCCGCATCGGCATCACCGGCAAGCACCGCCGGAGCGATGGCCGCCGCCTCGCCGGCCGCCAACGGCGTCGCCGCGAACGACGGATCGAAGGTGTATCAAACGAACTGCTCGAGCTGTCATCAAGCCAACGGCCAAGGCGTTCCCGGAACGTTCCCGCCGCTTGCGAAAAACAAGACTGTCGCGGGCCCCGCAACCAAGGTCATTCGGATCGTCAAGTACGGCCTGAACGGCAAAGTCGTGGTGCACGGCTCGACCTACAACGGACAGATGCCGGCTTGGGCAACGCAGCTCTCTAACGCCGATATCGCCGCGGTACTCACCTACGTTCGTTCTTCATGGGGCAACAATGCGAGCGCCGTGACGACGGCACAGGTTGCCGCAGTTAAGCAATAATCGTTACACCGGCGACCATACGAGGGAGAGCATCGATACCGATCCGCCGTCGATTCCTTCGACGGGAAAACTGATGGTGTCGTGCTCGTCCGACGCGCCGAGCGCGTAGAGCAGCGGTAAGTAATGATCGGGGGTCGGGACGCTCAATTGAGCATCCCGGCCCATCTCTTCATAGTCGAGCAGCGGTTCGAAATGCCGCTCCATCACCAGTTCGCGAACCCGCGCTTCAAAGCGCAGCGCCCAATCGAACGGCTCCGCCGGATGGCGCCCCCATGCATAGGTGTGTAAGTTGTGAATCAGGTTGCCGCTTGCGACGACGAGTACGTTTTCGTCGCGCAGCGGGCCAAGCCGGCGCCCCAACTCGTAATGAAACTGCGGCGGCTGGGTTTCGTCGATGCTCAGTTGCACGATGGGGACGTCCGCGCCGGGATAGACGTGACACAGCACCGCCCACGTCCCGTGATCCAACCCCCAGTCCTCGGATGCCCGAACGGGTAGCGGCGCGAGCAACTCTTGCACGCGGGATGCGAGCCAATGCGCGCCGGGTGCCGGATACTGCACCTCGTAGAGCGCGCGCGGAAATCCCCCGAAATCGTGAATCGTCGGCGGGTGGGCTTGTGCCGTGACGGCAAGTTCCGGGACGTACCAGTGGGCGGAAACGGCGAGGATGGCTTTCGGTTTGCCGATCCGCTCCCCGATCGCGCGCCACGCCTGCGTGTAGCCGTTGTTTTCGAGGGCGTTTAGCGGGTTGCCGTGACCGAAGAATACGACCGGTTGACGTGAAGAGTCCATTCCTCTGATGTTCCCGTATGCCGGCACGATCCTGCGAAGACCGATTCGGCGGCGGCTTCTCCCGAGGCGATGCAATCGGCGATGCCTGCCCCATGGTATGCAGAGCCTGCAAGCGCCAGGGCGGGAAGCGTCCTCACGATGCGTTCGATGGCGGCGACGCGTTCCACGTGCCCCACGGAGTACTCGGGCATCGTATGCTTCCATCGGCGAATATGAACGTATCGCGGTGCGCTGCGGATGCCGAGCAACTCGCGCAGATCGGTGATCACGCGCGCGAGCAATCGCACGTCGTCGAGGTCCAGTAGTTCGGGTTGAAATGCGCCGCCTACGACGGCGCGCAGCAGCACCGCATCACGCGGTGCGCGATGCGCGAATTTTTGCGACGCGAACGTCACCGACATGACGCTTCGCCCGGAGCTCTCCGGCACGACGAAACCCGTAGCCGGTGGAAGTTCTGGAACGTCGAGGGCGTCGTAGCCGAGCGCGATCGTCGCGACATCGTGATAGAGAATCGAGTGCAGCTGTAACGCGACGCCTTCGTCGAGCGACGAGAGCAGCCACGCGGCGGCGTGTGCGGGAAGCGCGCAGACGATCGCATCGGCGAAATATTCGTCGCCGTTGTCCAAGCGCACGTTCCATTTACCAGCGTTGTGCTCGAGCGCGACCACGTCGCAATTGAGATGTAAGAAGGGCGCGAGTTCGTACGCGAGCCGGTCGACCAGACGTTGCAGGCCGCCGTGTAACGAGATCATGCGCGGCGCTTTGGGAGGAGCGGTTGCGCCGCGCGCCGTGGCGAGCCCTCTCATGACGCTGCCGTAGCGGCGCTCGAGCGCCGGCATGAATGGCATCGTCGCTTCGATGCTGACGTGTTCCGGATTGCCGGAGAAGATGCCGCTGGTCAGCGGCTGGGCAATGCGTTCGAAGAGTTCGCGTCCGAAGCGGCGAGTGACGAAGGACGCGATGCTTTCATCGCATTCGTCGTGCTTTGTCGGAACGAATGGTTCCGCGGCAGCGCGCATGATGCCGCGCGCGCTCAGCAGCCCGCTGCGCGCGAGCGCCGCCGCTGAAGATGGTGCGAAAAGGCGAAAGTCCGCCGGCAACGGCACGAGCCGTCCATTACGTTCCACACACGCGCGACGATTTGCCGGATCGGTCTCTTCGATCGCATCGTCGATGTGCAGGCGCTCGAGAAGTGCGCTCAGCGCCGGTTTTGCCACCAGCGCATCGGGACCGAGTTCCGCGGCAAAGCCGTCGTGCATGACGGTGTTGATGCAGCCGCCCGCACGTACGCTGCGCTCGAAGAGGTGCAACTCGATCGGTTCGGCCCGCGTAAGCGCCAGTTCTCGAATGCGATTGGCTGCAGCAAGCCCCGCGATGCCGCCGCCGAGAATCGCGATCCGGCGTTTCATGCCGGCACGTAGGCGCAGCTTGGCTCGGGGCCAAACGGATCGCGCGAGTATCCATAGGCGCGCGCCCGCGAACCGCCGCATAAAAAGCGGAAGTTGCAGATGCCGCACTTGCCGTTGAGGCGATCGGGGTCGCGCAAGCGTTGGAACGTCGGGTCGTTGCGATAGACGTCGAGCAGATTGTGCGTTTTCACGTTACCGCATTCGATTTCGAGAAAGCCGCTCGGGCAGATGGCGCCGGTGTGCGAAACGAACAAGAATCCTTTGCCGTCGCCGATGGCGGAGTCTCCGTATTCGCGCGTCTTTCCCGCGTGCTGCGCGACGTAGCGGCGGAAATGCGGCGCTTCGGTCGTCTTGATCGCAAAGGGAACGCCGTCTCGATAGAGGTTCAACAGCGTTTCGAACGCGCGTTCCGTCGCTTCGTCGTCGAGACAGGCGTCGATCGAAGCGCGTCCGGTGGGCACCAGAAAGAAGGCCGTCCACACGTCGGCGTCCATTTCGGCGACGACGTGGGCCATTTCGCGCAATCGGTGCTGGTTGTGCTTGGCGATCGTAGTGTTGATCTGCAAGCGAATGCCGACCTCGCGCGCGTGCTTCGCCGCGGTCATGGTACGCTCGAAGGTTCCTTTGACGCCGCGAAACGCATCGTGAACCGCTGCGTCCGGGCCGTCGACGCTGAGCGAGATGCGCGTGCAGCCGGAATCGACCAGCCGCGTCAGCGCCTCCTTACGAAGACGGCCGGTTCCGCTGGGCGAGACCGCGACGTGCAAACCTCGGTCAGCGGCATAGGAGACCAGTTCGAAAAGATCGGGGCGCATGAACGGGTCGCCGCCGGTCAGCACGAAGATGCACGGGCCTTCGCGCGCGAGATCGTCGATCATCGCGCGTGCTTCTTCCGTCGAAAGCTCGGCTTTGTTGCGGTACGGAATCGCACTCGCGCGACAGTGTTGACATGCAAGGGCGCACGCGCGGGTCATTTCCCAAATGACGACGCGAGGGCGGTCATCGAACAAGCGCATGATCCAAGGGTACGCTGGGGCCGCGAAGAGCCTGTGAAGGACTCTGCTCCGATTTTTCGCAACGACGCGCCGGTGAGACTTGGGTCGCACTTCGAGCGGGAGATCTTCGAACAGCCCGAGGTATGGCGGCGCCTCGCAGCCTCCGATGCTCCGGCCCGGCTCGCTGCGGCGATCGACGGCGACGTGATCTTCGTCGGAAGCGGCAGCTCGCTCTTCGCCGGCCAGCTTGGGGCGATCGCCCTGCGCCGGCGAGGGATCGGCGCGCACGCGCTCGCCGCCACGGAAGCCCGCGGGGACAACCATGCGTACCGCGGACGCGTCGTGGTGGCCGTCTCGCAATCGGGACGCTCGAGCGACGTGCTCGATGCGCTCGATGCGCTCGATGCGCTCGAGCCACGCCGAACGATCGCGTTGACGAATACCGCGCACTCGCCGCTCGGCGAACGGGCCGACCTGACGATCGATGTCGGCGCGGGGCGCGAACTAGCCATTCCGGCGACGAAAAGCGTCTCGGCCACCGTCGCGATCCTGCTGCTGGCCGCGACGGCGCTGGGCGGAGGGCATTCCCGCGATGCACGCGGCTTGGAAGAAACGGCCGACGCGATCGGCGCATGGTTGAACGATGCTGCCGCGCTCGCGCCGCTGTTTGGCGCCGCTACGACGATCGCCGCCAGACGCGACGTGATGATTCTCGGCACCGATTACGGTGCGCCGGTTGCGCGCGAAGGCGCGCTGAAATTCAAAGAGGCCACGTACCTTCATGCGGAAGGCTTCGAGGCAGGCGAATTCCGTCACGGAAGCGCCGCGATGGTGGATGCATCGAGCGTCGTCATCGGCATCGTCGATCGCGACGCCCTGCGCGTCGTCGCCCGTCCGCTTGCGGAAATTGCGGCGACCGGTGCGTTGCGTTATGCGATCGGAACGGTACGCGTCGAAGGGTTAGAACCGCTCGGACCGCAGGTTGCCGATCCGTTCGACACGCTTGCGTGGCTGGTCACGCTGCAACTGCTCGCGCTCCACACGGCGCGTGTGCGCGGCATCGACAGCGATGCACCGCGCGGGCTCGCCAAAGCGGTCGTTACCGAATGACGCGAGGGCGCCGCGCGCTCGGGCTTTGGGATCTGATCTTTTACGGGATCGTGCTGATCCAGCCGATTGCGCCGGTGCCGCTCTACGGCGTTGCGCAGCAACTTTCGAACGGACACTTCGCGACGATCATTCTGATCGCGATGTTCGCGATGATGATCACGGCGGTGAGTTACGGCCGGATGGCGGCCGTCTTTCCTTCGGCGGGTTCTGCCTATACCTACGTCGGCCGCGGTCTCAACGCGCACCTGGGATTTCTGGTCGGCTGGGCGATGTTCATGGATTATCTGCTGCAACCGCTCATCAATACGGTCTGGATTGCAACGGCCGTGCAGGCGCGCTATGTTGCGCAGATCCCTTTCGAAGTGTGGGCCGTCGTGCTGGCGGCGGCGTTTACGCTGTTGAACCTGCGCGGGATTCAAACGTCGGCGCGGGCGAATCGCATCTTACTGGCGGCGATGATCGTCGTCGTCGTCGCGTTTGTCGCGCTGGCGCTGAAATATTTGGTCGAGCACCACGGCGTGGGCGGATTGTTTTCGATCGCCCCGTTCTACGATCCGCGTACTTTCGATTGGCATCGCGTGTGGGGTGCGACGTCGTTTGCCGCGCTGACCTACATCGGCTTCGACGGCATTACGACGTTGACCGAAGATGCGATCGATCCCAAACGGACGATTTTGCTTGCGACGGTGCTGGTCTGCGCGTTCACGGGGGTCTTCGGCGGGTTTCTCGCCTATCTCGGATCGCTCGTGTGGCCGAATTGGCATCTGTTCAAGGATCTCGATTCAGCGTTCATGGACGTTGCAAGCCGCGTGGGCGGCCCCTGGCTCTTTAACGCCATGGGAGTGATTTTGATCGTTGCCGCTTTCGGGAGTGCGCTCACCGGCGGTCTCGGAGCCGCGAAGCTCCTCTTCGGTATGGGGCGCGACGGCGTACTTCCCCGTCGGGTCTTCGGCCACGTCAGCAACGGGTTGACGCCGACGTACAATTTGCTGATCGTCGGGGCGCTGACGCTCGTGGGAGCCCTGGTACTCAATCATTACGGTAACGCCTACGAGCACGCGGGCGAGATGCTGAACTTCGGCGCGTTTATCGCGTTCATGGGCGTGAATCTGGCGGCGTTTTGGCAATTCACGTTTCGGGCCCCATCGCAGCATCGGCGAAACGTGCTGCTCGATACGCTCTTACCGCTAGGCGGATTCGTTTTTTGCGCCGCGATCTGGTGGAATCTCAACCCGCTTGCAAAAATCGTCGGCGGCATCTGGATCGCGCTAGGATTCGTCTACCTCGCGGCCGTGACGCGCGGATTCCGCCACGCGCCGCCGATGTTATTTGATCGTCACGAAGGCGGGGATGATCAGCAGCGAGATGCCGTCGATAAACCAATGCAAGGCGATGCACCCGGCGAGGTTGCGGCGCCACACGTAGATCGCTGAGAGAATCGCGCCGACCAAGAAGACGCCGGCGAGGCCGCCGCTCAACCCGTAGCGCGGCAGGTGTGCGAGCGTAAAGATGACGTTTCCGACGAGCGCGGCTAGCCAAATGTTGTTTCCCGTGAACGCTTTTAGACGTTCGAGAGCGTAACCGCGAAAGAGGATCTCTTCACAGACGCCCGCCGTAAAGACGAGCAGCACGCGCAGGGGAAGCGGCACGGCCGAAACTTGTCCGATGATGGATCCGTGGCCGTCGGCGGTCAGGTGAGTGAATGCGAGCACGGTGCAGATCACGGCGGCCAGGAATGCAAGCCACGCGACGATGACGACATCGCGCACCTTCGGCCGAATGAGTCCGACCGACGAAAAGAACGGCACCCGCTCCCACCAGACGACGATTGCTGCGAGTATCCCGACCGAGAGCCACTCGCAGATAACGACGGTCACATCTTGGCGGAGATTTTCGAGGTTTTGATTCGGCGCGAACGCGGCGAGCGCGAGCGGCCATCCTAGCGCAAAGATGAGTCCGACGATCGTTGCCGTTCGGGCAGCGGGTGCAAAGCGCGTCATGCAGCCCCGACTTCGGGGCGGGGCGTTGCTAGCCTGCGTTCACGCTATCCGCTCGCAGCGCGCGAATGCCGCTCTTGTTCAGCACCTCGCCCTGAATCGTCACGTGCTGGCCGAGTGCCCGACAGAGACCCGCGACGTTTGCGCTCGGTGCTTCGACGATCAGCAGATAGAGATCGCCGCTGGAGGTAACCACGCCGAGTGCGGAGCGGCAAGCACCCATCGTACCGTTGGCACCGTTTGCGCCCATCATGCCGCTGGTACCGTTTGCGTTCATCATGCCGTTGGTACCGTTTGTCTTCATCATGCCGTTGGTACCGTTTGCGTTCATCATGCCGTTGGTGCCATTTCCGCCCATCATACCGTTAGCGCCCATCATCGCGCCCATGTTCAGCGTCGATGCGGTGCTGCTGCCCGATATATATGCGGCAACGTTGACTATGGTACCCGAGATCGTCGTGGTCGCGGCGGGCGCGGAGCCGGCGAGCAGCGCGCTCAGGACCACGAAAAGCAGTGTGTTTTTCATAACGCTTCCAGTATTTCACCGCGTGACGAAAGGCGTGGGAACGAATCGTGAACGCGGGCGGGAGCTTTTCATCCACGAACCCCGCGCCGCGGGCCACGCTACCGTTATAGGCGTCGTCAAGGGGGGCGAGTTAGCAATCCCTCGAAAAGGGTGCTCGTCTGGTAATCCGGTTGAACCTTGTCGATGGCGGACGAGCAGCAACCGAAGCGGCAGCGCGATTTTGGAAGGGAAGCTATGATGTTTCGTTCCTGTCTTATCGTCGCGTTCTCTCTCGCCATTTCCGGCTGTGCCGGCGGCGGTACCGGCGCAATTACTCCTTCGTCGCAAGCCGCGCTCGATTCCGATTTTACCGTGAACGGCCGGTACATCGACCTTGGCATAGCCAGCGGCGACGCCACCACGGCCGCGCGCTCCGCACAGGTCTCGCCTCGAACCTTTTTCGTAAAAGGTGTGGTCTATGCGCCGACGCCGATCGGCCAAGGCCCCTTCGATAGCCCCGTCAAGGACTCGAACATCGCGATTTGGTCGCGCGACCTGCCGGCGATGCGCGCGATGGGCGTAAATGCGATCCATCTCTACAACGTCACTCCCCCACCGTATGACTCGGCCACCGGACCGATCTCGAAATTTTTGGACGCGGCGTGGAACAATGGCGTCAATCCCATTTACGTCATCATGAGCATCTATTTCACCGGTGACAAACTTTTGGACCCGGGAGCGGTCGGCGCGCTCAAATCCCAATATTACGACCTCGACAGGAAGTATGCGTCGTATCCGGCGGTGATGGGCGTCGCGATTTCGAACGAAATCGGCAGCGTGAACTATATACAGAACCCAACGTGGTGGGCAAATTTCAACGTCGTTGCTAAAGCGGCGAAGCAAGGCTTTGTCGACGGAGGCGACGGATCGAAGATCGTTACGACGTCGGAAGTGGATGGAAACATCATCGCGATCCAATACGGCGAACAGAATCATGCTGCTGTCGACGTGTGGGGCGTCAACGTATATCGCGGCCGTACGTTCACCAACCTGTTTTCACAGATCGCTCAATTCACCACAAAACCCGTCTTCTTAACCGAATACGGAGCATCGGCGGCCTACCACCCGAATACCGGTTCGACTTATACGTACACGCCCACCCCAACCGGATTAGGCTCCTGCACGCAGGGCCCTGGGACGACCTCCATTACCGACGTTGCGGAGTTGCCGCCGAGCGGCAATCCGAACATGGCGGGCTTGGTCGACCTCGTTACTAATACCGCGGCAACGCTGTATGCGGGATTTAAAAACAACGGCATTGTCTCGGGCGGCTTTTACTTCGAATGGAGCGACGAGTGGTGGAAAGCCGGTGCCGGCAACAATTCGGTGCACTACGGGAACGTCGCTTACAATGGCGCCTATCCCGGCTGTAACGAAGATCAGGGATGGTACGGGCTAAACAGCGTCTCGCGCGGCGCGACCATCGATGTTCTTACGCCGCGGCCGACGCTTGCCGCTTTGCAAGCGGAGTGGGCGCGCGAACCCTAACCATCGGCGGAAGAATGCTGAGGCGACATACTTCCCATGTGGTTCAGCTCGTTGCGTGCGTCGCCATGACCGGCATCGCTTCGGCGCGAGTTTCGCATGCAGTGAGTCGCGCTTCAGTGGGAGCGATCGTCGGTGCGACGATTCCGGCCCTGATGGCAAGAGACCACATCCCCGGCATGGCGGTGGGCATCGCGGTAGGCGGAACGTCGTACGTGTTTACCTACGGCGTCGCTTCGAAGGAACCGCGCAGACCGGTTACGAGCGAGACGCTTTTTGAACTTGGTTCGGTCAGTAAAACCTTTACGGCAACTTTGGTCTCCTTGGCGCAAATTCGGCATCGTCTCTCGCTGGCCGAGCCTACCGAAACGTATCTTCCCGCACTGCGAGGAACGGCGTTCGGAAAGACCGAGCTCCTGAACCTCGGTACGCATACGCTCGGTGGTATTCCGCTGCAAGTTCCGGGCCAGGTCACCGGCCGTGCGAGCCTGATGCGCTACCTGCGCGCATGGCGTCCGTCCTGCACGATTGGGACGTGCCGCACGTACTCCAACATTGGGATCGGCGTGCTGGGCCTCATTGCCGCAGATCGGATGGGAGAAACATTCCCTTCGATCATGCAACGGCAGCTGTTTCCCGCCCTCGGGTTGAAGCACACATTTCTAACGATCCCCGCAAAGGAGATGGCGCACTATGCCTGGGGCTATACCGGCTTGGAAAAGCCGATACGCCTGAATGCCGGCATGCTCGCAGACGAGACCTACGGAATCAGGACGACCGCCGGCGACATGATTCACTTCCTGCAAGAAAACATCGATCCGTCAGGTCTGCCTTCCGACGTTCGCGAAGCGATCGTGCAAACGCACACCGGATATTTTATCGCCGGTCCAATGACGCAGGACTTGGTTTGGGAGCAGTATCGATATCCGGTAACGCTAACGTCGCTTCAGGCGGGGAATTCGTATCACATGATCTTCGATGCGACGCCCGTGCGCGCGATTCGCCCGCCGCGCCCGCCGCAGCGGCAAGCTTTGCTGAACAAGACCGGTTCGACCAACGGCTTCGGCACGTACGTAGCCTTTATCCCATCGCAGCGACTGGCCATCGTTCTTCTCGCCAACCGTAACTATGCGATTCCGGACCGGGTCGCGGCGGCGTATCGTATTCTCCGCGCACTCTCCGCTCGCTGATCGATAGGACATACGGCAAGATCGCCGCTGTCGCATACCGAACGCGGCGAGCATGCTGATCGACTACAACGTTCTCGTCGCGTTGCTGGAGAAGTCCGGGCTTCCGGACCAAGGCGCACCGCCGTCCATGGGAATCACCATACGTTTTAAGGAGATCAAGCCCATCGAAGGAACGCAGCAATTCACGACTCCCGAGGGCGGCCACGTCGGGCTCGCGCTGAATGCGTCCGGCGAAGTGTGCGCGATCGGGATGACCCGTCCGGGCACCACGTACCCCGATCGTTCGAACTAGCTGGTACGCCGATTGAGCCAAGTGCATCGACGTTAAAATGCCGGAGGAAAGTTTCCCGAACGCTGTTAGCGTAAACGCTGGAGCGAAGGTTGCATGCCATGCGTGCGGCAACGGGCGGGTTTTTAGCTACAGGTGGGTGCCGGCGGAAGCGCCGCGTGCGTTTGTAAAGGCTCGCGACTTAAGACGCGGATTTTTATACGAATGCAGCGCTTGCGGTCAAACATGGTACCTCGATTCCGCAGAACGCTCCATGCGCGTCGCGCCGAAGGATCGCGTTCCATTGCTGTTGGAGTGGAACGCGCAACCCATTACGTTGTCCGCCGCCCTTCTCGAAGCGCTGGAAGAAATTGGTCGAACTCCGCCGGATCGTTATGGAAACGGCAGTGACCGGCGCGAGTACCCTTGTAGCGTGGTGACAAAGGCGGGCGAGCGTATCGATCTGGCGATGGTGTGGTTTACGGACGTCTGTCCGGCTGAAATGTCGGTTACCCCTAGGCTCGCAACGGAGATCGCATCGATTTATCCGAGCCCGTATGCGTTACCGCTCGAGGTTCGAGTTGCGGCATCGCGGGCGCATGAGGTACGAATGGGGCTTGCCCCAACCGCCGTGGAGACGCCGGATGGAAGGCCGTTCATCTTAAATTGGCATCCGAACTTCTTTGTGAAAGCGGGATATCGCGCAGCCGACGTGCGCCTCTCGCCGAGTGTGCCGGCGGCGGCAAATCCGGAGATCATTGCAGAGCCTGCGAACGTCGTCTATTTCATCGCGGATTCGGTACCTCGCTAAGCGGCGCTCTGAAAGCCCGTCGCAAAGACTCGCTCGACGTAGTCATACAACCCTGGATCTATTCGGCGTAGTCGCGCCTTCGTCGCGCGCGGCCAATGTGACGCCGGATCGTTGACCTCGACGTACGCGCGGAGCGCCTCCGCGAAGAACTCGTCGATGCCGGTCGCTGCGTACGGCGTAACGAAACGCCGCGCTTGGGTGAACATGCGCCGAAGCTGCGGATCGAATCCGGAACGATAGACGCCGTCGCCGAGCGCGCAATCGAGTGCGTGTCCGAACTCGTGCGCGACGGTCATTGGGCTACGGGAGCGCAGGTAGACCGTCCGCTCCTCTACGACAAAGAGGCCCGCGGGAGGCGCGGGCCACGCATCGACGTCCAGCCCAAGGCGCGCGAGTGCCGGTGAGATCGCATCATAGCGCTCGCCGCGTCGCAGCGGAACGACGCAGATGCTCCGGCGCAGCGCAAAGCTCAGAGCGGCGTCGCCAAAGCGTTCGAGCGTGGTGACGATGGGCGCAGCGGCGTGCACCCGATCGCGGCGAACGAGCGCGAGCGCGGGCGAAATGCAGTCTTCCACCACAACAGACTGCACGCCCAGGATTGCCTGCGCGTAACGCGAGCATTACCGCAATGTGTCTGCGGCCCGCAGGTTCCGCCGCATCTCGTAGGGCTCCAACTGCTCCGCTAAATGTAATATGTCTCCAACGGTGCGATGCGATTCGACCGGATGGCGTAGCGGCGCAAATTCGTTGATCGAATAGACGTTGCGCCTGCCCGCGCGGTGCACGCGCAGCACGTTTGCCGTCTGGAGGTCGGCCAAAATCTGAGCGACCGCTCGCTCGGTGATGCCCACCTGCTCCGCCAGATCCCGCACGCGCAATTGCGAATTCTTTGCCAGCGCTATAAGGACGTGAGCGTGATTGCTCAAGAACGTCCAGCTCTTGCGCGCTTCCATCAGGACGTGTTCCGATTGTGCGAGCTTGCATACCTGCAGCGGAATGCCGGAATCGCCATTCCGGTACTGCAAAATCGTCTGTTGCGCTTCGTGAACGTCAACCGGCTTTTCTTAAACGCGGCGTCGTGGTAGGGTTCGATGACGTGAGTCTCCCCGAAGCCATCTGGACGCGCCTCAAGGCGTGGGCCGGAACCCAAGCAAACGCTCCTCTGTCTCCAAGCCTCGACGATTGCACGCAGCACGTCAGAAGCGTTGCCGCATCGCTTACCGGGCGCAATGACGCGTTACCGCCCGAAGTCGTCACTTTTTATGCGGCAGAGACCTTGCGGATGATCGAGGAGATCGTTCGCCGCCTGGAAGAGGACGCAGACTAAATCCCGGACGCGCGAGCCGCGGTTCCGGTACGACGCGTATCGCGACCCGATCGGACTGCGTACGGTCTTTTGCGACGATGACGTGCGTCCCGAGTTCGACCGGCCAGAAAGCATGTCCGTCCGCGTCGAGCGGCAAGCGCTTTCCGTCGACGCTCCACCGCACCGTTCCATGTGCGCCCGCCGCGCGAAGCGGAAGCTGTTGCGCTTGGCGTTGCACTGCATCGGCTGTAGCATTCTGGTAGAACAGGCTTCCTTGCG
The DNA here is from genome assembly GCA_027459645.1 of Vulcanimicrobiota bacterium. GTDB lineage: Bacteria > Vulcanimicrobiota > Vulcanimicrobiia > Vulcanimicrobiales > Vulcanimicrobiaceae > JAMXLG01. The sequence goes on along the minus strand of DAIDHQ010000028.1, from coordinate 125,287 downwards.
ACGGTGAAACGATACGTAGACCGCCGGCCGCGAGATCTTGTCCCTGGGTCGCGAGCCACCCATTGTACTCGGCGCCCAATCGTTCCGGCTCGCGCCGTTCGATGTCGGCGACATCGGAATATCGCGCCCACTCACGAACGATCGAGCGGCAGCCGGGCAACGGCGCGTGTCCCGTCGTCGCGCAGATCGTCACGCGCGCAAAGCCTTGCGGCTTCGGAAATGGCGGCGGCGAACGGCGTTCGTGCAAATGTAGCATGATCCGATTCCACAATGGCCCCGCACCCGTTACACCGGAAACGTCGTGCATTGCGCTGCCGTCAAAATTGCCGACCCATACGCCGACGGTATAATCGCGGCTGAAACCAATCGTCCACGTGTCGCGGAAATCCGACGACGTTCCCGTCTTAACCGCCGCGGGAAACGGCTCGTCCAGTACCGAGTGACGGCCGAACGAATACACGCGGGCGTTGTCGTCGGCAAGCATGTCGGTGACGAGCGCCCATGTGGCGGGATCGCCGATCTGTACGTGAGGCAGCGTCGTCTGCGGAAGCAGGTGAATCGGAATGGCGTCGCCCTGCCGCGCCATCGTGACATACGCCTGCACGTTGTCCCACAAGCTCACCTCGCCGCCGCCGAGCGTTAGGCCCAAACCATAGAAGCTCGCCGGCTTGTTCAATTCCGCAAAACCCAGCCGGTGCAATCGGTGCAAGAACGCATGCGTGCCGAGCATCGAAAGCGTTCTGACCGCCGGCACGTTGAGGGAATTCGCGAGTGCGAAGCGCACCCGGACCGGGCCGTTGAAGGTGCCGCTGTAATCGGCGGGCTGGTACAGCTTGCCTCCGGGAATCGCGAACGACGACGGAACGTCGGGGAGAATCGTGGTCGCGCGGATCACGTGCCGCTCGAGCGCAAGTTCGTACATGAAAGGCTTGAGCGAGGAGCCGGGCTGGCGCAATGCCTGAACGCCGTCGTTGCGTCCGAGCGCCGCATCGGAGAAATAATCGGGTGAGCCGACGTAGGCCAGCACGTCGCCCGTGTGATTGTCGACGACGAGCGCCGCGCCGTCGGTAACGTGACGCGGACCCAGCGTAGCGACGACCGTTTGGACTTGCGCTTGTACGAAGCGCTGCAATCCGCGGTCGATCGTCGTGCGAACGCGTTCCGACGACGTAACCTGCGGAAACAGATAAAAGAGCGCGTGCGCGGCGGCGACGATGCCGCTATCGTGGCGCGCTGCGGAGAGCCGTTCGTCGCGCGCGCGCCGGGCTTGCGCATCGGTGATCTCGCCAAGTGCGAGCATGCGATCGAGGACGTAACGTGCGCGTGCGCGAGCCGCACGCATGTGTTCGTCCGGCGCCAAGCCCGGGGGATCGTTGGGAATCGACGCCAGCAGCGTCGCTTGCGCCAGATCGAGATCGCGCGCGGGCGTGTCGAAATAGGTGCGCGACGCCGCCTCGACGCCGTAGAGATTTCCGCCCATCGGCGCACGGTTCAGATACGCGCTCAGGATCGCGCGATGCGTCGAGCGCATGGCGATGCGCTCGGCGTCGAAGATTTGAATGAGCTTTCCGCGGATCGTCGACGGCGATGGGTGCAGCAGTCTCGCGAGTTGCATCGCGATCGTGGAACCGCCGCTTTCGAACTCGCCGTAGACGAAGAATTCCCGTGCGGCGCGCAGCAGCCCCAAGATATCGACCGCATTGTGATCGTAGAACCGCGCGTCTTCCGCGGCGAGGATCGCCTGCTGCATCACGGGCGCGATGCGATCCAGCGGAACGGCTTCCGCGTGGGCGGAGTCGCTCGCGAGGATCGTGCCGAGCGGGGAGCCGTCGCGATCCACGAACGTCACCCCCTCGTGGCGATTGGGCAGCGTCGCGACGTTCCGGCCGCCGAAATAGCAGACCGTCAGAAGCAACGCGCAGAGCGCGGTTACGGTTCGAAAGAAGATTTGCACGAGCGTCTTCGTAAGTATAGCCCATGCGCGACGCTACACGAGTGCTTTTTTACGTGGTGGCGGTAGCCGCCATTACTTCCTGTGCTCCTGGGGCTTCCGGCCCATCGCAGACGCAGCAGAAGTTGAGTGCGGTCGCGCCCCTCCCAAAACCATCGCTTCCGCCGTGGATCGATTCGATTTCACCCACCAGCACCGCGCAAAACCTGGCGCAGATTCGGGTCATCTTCACCAAGCCGATCGCGCCGCTCGCCGCGCTGGAAGGCAACGGCGCGCAGAGCGTCCTCTCGCATTTTCAGCTCGCTCCTGCGCTCAAAGGCCGCTTCGTGCTCCTGACGCCAAAGATGGTGGGTTTCGTTGCCGACGAGGCGCTCCCGATAGCGACGCGCGTCCAGGTGACCTTGACCGCGGGTCTTTCGGATCTGCAAGGGGATCGTCTGGCTTCCGATGTGGCCTGGACCTTTGAAACCAAAGCGCTGAAGTTCAGCGACCTGCCCCAGGCCACGACGCCCGACCAAACGCCGGCGACGCCCGCGCCGCTTGCCCCGACCCTCACCGTTACGGCGAATGCGCCGGTCGACACCGCATCGCTCGGCGCCCATACGACACTGCGCGGAGGTGGCGACACGGTAGACGTCACGGCGGCGCTGCAGCCGACGCCGACCCCGCCGCCGGGAGCGGCGCCGGATGCCACGGCGCGCTTCGATCGTTCGCAGCTCACGTATACGTACGAATTAAAGCCGACCAGCATCCTCAAGCGCGGTACGTCGTATGCGCTACATATTGCGCCCGGCGTCGAGCCGGCGCGCGGCAACGTCGCGACCACGCACGGTTTTACCGGCGCGATCCGCACCTTCGATCCGCTGGTGGTGCAAAGCACCCCGACGCCGAGCCCGACGTCGATCCCGTACACGCGCTTTAGTAACGGCGATCCGACGATCCGCTTCAACAACCCGATCGACAAAAAGACGATTGCGGGCAACATCACGATCTCGCCGCAGCCGTCGCCCGCGCCGCGTATGATTCTCGCCGATAGTTCCGACATCGCCGTCGATCCGTACGCGCTCGAGCCGGATCGGCATTACACCGTTACGGTCGGAACGGGTTTGAAAGACCGCTTCGGACAATCGCTCTCCAAGCCCCAAACGATCGAGATCAACACGGGCAACTTCGCGCCCGGTATGTGGGCGCCGTCCGGCTGGAATCAGATCCCGGCGGGAGCAGGCGTCGACATCAACTTTTACGCGACGAATCTGCCGCGCAACGCCTATCGGGCGAAGTTCGTACCGCTCTCGGCGCTGTCCATTCTGACGCAGAGCGGCGCCGATACGGCGCTGGGGGACGGCAGTTCGTGGCCGTCGTTCACGCTTTCGAGCGCGAAAGCAAACCGGCAGAGCATCGTGCGCATCGACGTGCAGCGGCGCCTTGGCGCGCCGTACGGTGCGCTCGCGTACGGATTCGCATCCGCCATCGGCAGCGGCGTTTCGACCACGGGCGTCGTACAACTGACGAACCTCGGCGTCTTCGCGCAGTTCTTCCCGGCGCAAGCAAACGTCATGGTGCAGCACCTCGACGACGGCTCTCCGGCCGCGGGAGCGTCGATTACCGTCTATCGTACGCCGGATTCGACGCCGCAGCGCTGTGCCACCGCGACCACCAAAGCCGACGGCGTTGCACGCTTCTCCGAAACCGCATTACAGAGTTGCTATGCCACGGCTAGTGCCGGAAGCATGCCGACGCTAGGTGTCGTCGCCACGCAAGGCGGCGACGTGGCGGGAGTCATGGTCTACGATTGGAGCGGCGTACCATACACGATTCCGAGCGCGTGGGCGAGCGGCGCTCCGTCCGGAACGGGCACGATCTTTCCCGATCGCGACATGTATCAGCCCTCCGAACGCGGTGACTTCACCGGTATCGCGTACTACGTGCAAGGTGGAGTCGTGCACGCGGATACCAACGACACGATGCGCCTGACGTTGGAAGATCCCGATAATAATTCGACGTCGCTCGGCACCGTGCGCACCGATGCCTACGGGACGTTTTCGTATCCCTATACGTTCGGACCGGCGCAGAAGCTCGGATACTACACGATCAAAGCCACGTCGAATCTCGGCTACAAAATCTACGGAAACTTCCGCGTCGCAGAATTCAAGCCGCCGAATTTTAAACTCGACGTCGCGCTTGACAAGACCGCGGTCGCGCCCGGCGGTTCGGTCGCTGCGACCGGTACGGCGGCGTATCTTTTCGGTGCACCGCTCTCCGGCGGGAAAGATCGCGTGTACGTCACGCGCGATTACGCCGCGCTCGCGCCCAAGGGATGGAGCGACTACGCGTTCGGACGTCAGTGGTTCTGGCCGCAGCAACAGCCGTCGATAACGACCGACGTCCTGCAGCAAGATCTGCCGTTTGATTCCAGCGGCGTTGCGAAACTCAACGTGGCCGTGGCTTCGGATATTCCGGCGCCCTTGCAGTACACCGTTGAGATGCAGGCGACCGACGTTTCGAATCTCTCGGTTTCCAGCGCCAAGACGTTCTTGGCGCTGCCCGGCGACGGCGCGATCGGGCTCGCTTCAAATACGGTCGGTGCGGCAAAATCGGCGATGCCGATTCGCGTCATCGTTACCGACGCGGACGGTCGCGCCTTGAGCGGTCGCGCCGTCCATTTGGAACTGCAGAAGATGACCTACGTCTCGGCGTCGCAAGCCCAAGAGGGCGGCCAAAGCGCCGACGAAGCCGTGAAGTTCACGACGGTGGATCGCGCCGACGTCACGTCGGGATCGAACGCCGTTACGGCCAACCTCACGCCGCCCGAGGCCGGTTCGTATCGCGTGCGCGCCAACTTCGCCGGCGTGACCAACCCGGCGAGCGCGACCGACATGCAAGTGTTTGCCTTCGGGCAGAGCGCGGCCGACTTTGGCGCGCAAGATACGACGAGCGTGAACGTCACGCTTGACAAGAAGACCTACAAGGTCGGAGATACGGCGACCGCGGTGATCGGTTCGCCGTTCAATCACGCCGACGTGTATGTCTCCGTCGTCCGCTACGGGACGATCTACAGCAAAGTGCTGCACGACGTTTCGGGCGCGCCGAGCGTGTCGTTCAAGATTACACCAGCGATGTTCCCAAACGCGGCGATCGAAGCCGTCGCCGTGCGGCGCGGCGCGAAGCTCGCTTCGGTCAAGCCGGGTTCGCTCGACAGCCTCGTTCGCTACGGCATGGCCCCCTTTGCGATCGACGTCAAGGATCGCTATTTGAAAGTTGCGATCACGCCGCAGCAGGCGAAGCTCGCGCCGGGTGCGATGCAGCACGTGTCGTTTACGGTGAAGGATGCGCAAGGACGTCCGGTACGCGGCAAGATCGTCGCGATGGCCGTCAACGATGCGGTGCTGCAACTCTCGGGGTATCGTTTGCCCGATCTCGTTTCGACGATATTTGCCCAGCAGCCGATTTCGACGCGCTATGCCGACAGCCGAACGAATATCACGCTCCGGACGCCTACCGCGCCCGTTGAGAAAGGCTTCGGCTACGGCGGCGGGTTCCTGGCGGGCGCCGCGGGAACGCGCGTGCGAACGAACTTCCAACCGCTCGCGTATTACGGCACGCTCGTGACGGACGCCGGCGGAAACGGATCGGTCGATTTCAAACTCCCCGACGATTTAACGACGTGGCGGATCATGGCGGTCGCGATTGCTTCCGACGACCGGCACTTCGGTACGAGCGACGCAACGTTCGTCGCGCAACTGCCGCTGATGGCCAACCCGCTCTTGCCGCAATTCGCGCGGCCCGGCGACCAAGTGCAGATGGGCCTCTCGGTGCTCGCTCCGAACCCAAGCGGAAACGCGCTGGATCTCGCGCTGCAACTCACCGGCGGCTTGAGCTTTGCGACCGGCAATCCGACGCAACTGCAGACGAAAGCCACCGTGCCCTCGGGCATCCAGGCGTATCGTTATCCCGTCAATGTCGGAACGCCGGCGCCGGATACAAGCTTCGGCGCGCGCGCCGCAATCGGGAGCGCCGGCGATGCATTCAAGCTGCCCTTCCCGATCGTCGACCGTGCTACGACGGAAACGGTCGTGGATGCAGGCGCGTCGAGCGGGCAGATCTCGATTCCGGTCGATTCGAAGAAGGGCGGAAGCTATCGCATCGTCCTTGCCAACTCGGTGGCACCGCAGCTAAAGACGCAAGGCGAATCGATCCTAAAAACCGAGTCGATCGGCACCGCAAATAGCCTCGCGTCGCGGCTGATCGTCGCGGCCGCGGTCGGCGATGCTTCCGCCGCACGCGCGAATCTCGGCGCGCTGCTGAAGCTGCAGCGCGACGACGGTGGATTCGGCTACTGCACCTTCTCGAAGCGCAGCGATCCGTTCGCATCGTCGTACGCGCTTCGAGCGCTCGCATTTGCGCGAAGCCACGGCGTGGCGATCGATGCCAATGCAATAACGCGCGTGAAGAACTACGCGGCAACGCAATTGGCGAATCCGCAACGCGACGGCGACTGCAAGTCCGCGCTCTGCCAAGCCGAGACGCGCTTTATGATGCTGCAGGGTTTAGCGAGTGCCGGCGATCGACGCACGTCGTTCTTGGATCAGATCTACGCACAACGCGATCGCTTCGCAAACGCGACGCAGATCCGGCTTGCGCGCTACCTGCTCTCGGCGCCCGGTTGGCAGGCGACGGGAGCGACGTACGCCGCAACCCTCAAGCAAACGCTGTATGTAACGGGCCGCTATTCAACGGCGAACCTGAACACGCCGTGGGGCTGGCTCGTGGGACATGTCGATGCGCAAGCGCAAATGCTGCAGCTCTTGCTGGAAACGAAGGCGCCGGCCGGCCAGGTGGACGGCGCGGCCCGCTCGCTGCTGAGCCAATCGTGCAAGTGCGGCTGGCCGACGGCGGAAGGAACGGCCAGCGCAATCGTTGCGCTCGACGCCTATGGGGCGAAACTACCGCCCGCGGCAATGAGCGTCGAAGTAAGCTCCAACGGAACCAACATAACCAGCGCTTCATTTGACGCAAACCCGTCGTCCAAAACGATCGAACTTCCGGCATCGAAGGTTAGCGGCAAGACGCTGAGCCTGCGCGCCAGCGGCGGCACGCTGCACTACGTCGTGACCTACACCTATCCGGTTGCGGCGGATTCGCCTGGAAACGTGACCGCCTTCCACGTGATACGCGCGCTCTCCGATCCGGGTTCGCCGACGGCGCTAGCGACGATGGACCTGACGGCGCCCGCGCAAGTCTCGGTTCAAGCCGGACGCGTCTTCGACGTCGGCGTTCGTATCGCCGTCGATCATCCGGTCGACCGCGTCGTCATCGACGATCCGCTACCCGCCGGTTTTGAAGCGATCGACCAATCGTTCTCGACGGCAACGCAGAGCGTGATTCCACAAAGCGACAATTGGGAGATCGGCGGTCGCACGGTCTACCGCGATCGTGTGATGGCCTACGCCGATCACCTCGATCCCGGCGTCTACGAATTGCACTATCTCGTGCGCAGCGTGACACCCGGAACGTATCGCTGGCCCGGCACGAAGGTCTATTTGGAAGACGCGCCGGAACAATTCGGCCGGACCGCCGCGGCGACGCTACTCTTGCAGTAACGTTCGTTTCGCTCGGTAGCGTTCATTTCGCTCAAGTCGAGGAAACGAGGTCCGAAATGTACTTGGGTACATGAGGGCCGAGTTGACGACGAGTTGGCGAAATTAGCCTCGGACGACGGTGACGGGGACGTGCGAGTGGCGTAACACGCCTTCTGCGACGCTCCCCACGAAGAGGCGGGCGAGGCCGCTGCGGCCGTGCGTTCCAATCACGATGAGGTCGACGCCCTGCTTTTCCGCAAGCGCCAGAATTTCATCGACCGCTTCGCCTTCCGATTGAAACTCCGTGGTCGTAAGGCCTTGGTTGCGGCAGAACGTTGCGGCATCGGTGAGTATCTGCGTTGCGTCGTCGCGCATCATCGCAATGGCGTCGACCGGATAAGGCGTTTCGTATTCCGCAACCGCGACGAGCTTGGAAACGTCGACGACGCTTACCAGCGTCAGGTGCGCATGGACCGTCTTGGCCAGATCGCAAGCGAACTTGAGCGCGTTTTGCGCGCAATCCGACGCATCGACGGCGACGAGAATGTTACTGATCACGATTTCAGCCTAGGAGAGGCTCGGGAATCTCTCGGGAACGGCTTAAGACGGATTCTTCCTCAGTGCGTGCCGCGGGTTGCCTACAGTGAGGGCATGGAACGACTTCGTGGCACCGTTGCCGTCGCAGCGCCGCCCAAAGAAGCGCAGCAGCTTCTGACGACCTAACGTGCGCGCCTCAACCGTCATCGTCCTCGTCGTTCTAGCGTTCGTCGCCTGGCTGCTGCGTTCGACGCTGCTCTTGCTCTTCGCAGGTTGGCTGGCGGGCATCGGGTTGTGCGCGATCGCTGGCTTCATTCGCCGCGTGATGCATATACCGTGGGTCGCGTCGGTATGGGTAAGCGTCGTGCTGGCGTTCGCGGCCGTCGTACTCGCCGTTTCGTTCGCCGGCCCTCCGATTGCGTTGCAAGCCGCGCAACTCCGCGATCTCTTTGGCCCTGCCGCGAGCAAGGTGCTCGCCGAGATCGATGCTACGCCGTTGATGCCGTATGCAGCCGCCATCGCGTCACGTACCGCGCAAGCGCTTAACGATGCAACAGCGATCCTGGTGGCCCTGTTTGGCGGTGCCTTTGTCGCCATCGCCGGCGCGTTGGAACCCGATCTCTATCGACGCGGATTTCTGTCTTTGGTGCCGCCGTCGTACCGCGAGCGAACGAACGAAGCTCTTCATCGAACGCTTGCAACGTTGCGCTTGTGGCTCTTCGCGCGCATCCTTTCGATGGTTACCACGGGAGCCTTGGTGTGGGTCGGCTTGCTCATCTTGCACGTACCCCTTGCCGGAGCGCTCAGCGTACTTGCCGCAGTGCTCGCGTTCGTTCCGAACATCGGCGCCTTTATTGCGGCGCTTCCTGCCGTCGTTTTGGCGTTCGCGCAGAACCCGCGCCTCGCTGCAGCCGTCGTCGTGATGTACGTCATCGTCCACATTCTGGACGACTTCATCGTCGCGCCGTTGCTGGAGCGCCGAATCGTACGGTTACCGCCCATTCTCACGCTCGCGGCGCAGATTGCGCTGGGCTTAGGGGCGGGAGCGTTAGGCCTCATGCTCGCGGCGCCGCTCGTCGCAGCGGTGCTGGCGCTGGTTCGCGTTCTTTGGGTCGAACCGCTCGAACTGCGTCGGGCGTCGCATCGTGAAGCTTACGTGCCGGACGTGGTGCGGGTGAGAGAAGCGGCCGATAGTGTCAATACCGACTAATCAAGGAGCTTGCATGAACATCTCGAGCGTCACTCCTTCTTCTACGCCTCAGGCGCCGTCCGTTCAGACGCTCGTCGCGTCGCAGCAAGAGGCGTTAAAAGAAGCCTCCGCCGGCATTACAAACGACGGAGACGAACCGCTGATCGGCAGCAGCGTGAATCGGCTGGCCTGATCGTCCCGAGGCGCAGCCCTAATGGAGTTGCGTCAAAACGTATAAGGAAACGTCGTGTAGGTCCCGCGGCGATAATTTCCAGCGCGGCATGACCGGATTGAGCGGCTCACCGTCGTCGTCGATGCCGGTCGAGATCGCGCGCTCCAAAAGAGCCAACGTATAGGGGTGCTTCTGCTCCGCCACGAGCGCCTTGTGACGTAGATCTGCGCTCACGACCCCGCCCGGCAGTTTCATTCCGCCGGCTCCGTTCGCCCGGTGACAGGCGGCACATCGCGGAAACATCGCCGGTGGCCGGGCGGTGATCTGGACTCCCCGGCTGTCCTTTCCCGTAAGATAAATCAGGCGGCCGTTCTGGATGGCTGACACAGCGGTCGTAGCCCGCGGGGACGGTGTGGCTTTGGCTTGCTGGCCGGAGCCAGAGCTGCAGCCGGCAAACGCGATGGCGGCCGCGAGGGCCAAGAGCGACGAACGAATCATACTGGAGCGCAGTCCCCCTTCTAGAGCACCCACCAAGCAAGACAGGCCCCGACGAAGGTCGGAAAGTCTTGCATTTTGCGGGCTTATTAGTTTTAATAATATTCTATCTATCATGGCCAAGGTCGCACCGGCTCACTCGGCGCTCGCCGAGAGCCTCGTTCAAGGTCCCGTCAAGTCTAAGACCCTCTTCCCGGTCTTGGTGCTGCATCTTTTAGCCGCCCAGCCCGACACCGGGTCGGGTCTGATGGCGCGGATCGAGAGGCTTTGCGCGGGTTTGCTGGCCGTGAACACCAATACCGTCTATCCCCTACTACGCCGGCTCGAGGAGCGCGGCTTTATCACCGGAGAGTGGGAGCATCCCACCAAGCGTTCGCGGCGGTTCTATGCCATTACGAACGAAGGCCGCGCGCGACTCGAGCGCATTAAATCAGGAATGTTGCCCTATCTCGACACGTTGGCCGGATCGATTGCCCGGCTGCGACGCGAACTCTACGACCACACTGACGCCGCTTAAACGAGCGGAGGAGAGAAAGCTTCGAATGAGCACCTATAACGCCCCATTGCGCGACATGCAATTCGTGTTGAAAGAACTTGCAGGCATCGACGAGGTCGCCAAGTTACCGGGTTTCGAAGAGACCGGCGACGTGTGGGAATCGATTCTTGAAGAAGCGGGAGCGTTTGCAACCGGAGTTCTCGATCCGCTCAACCAGGTGGCCGACAAAGAAGGCTGCACGTTCGACAACGGCAAGGTGACGACGCCGACCGGCTTCAAGGAAGCGTACAAGAAATTCGCCGACGCAGGCTGGATCGGACTTCCCGTTCCCGACGAGTTCGGCGGTCAAGGGCTGCCGCAACTATTGCTCGGCCCGACGCTCGAAATGTGGAACGCCTCGAACATCGGTTTTGCGAACGGCCCGCTGCTCAACCAAGGCGCGATCGAAGCGATCGAGCTGGTCGGCAGCGACGAACAGAAGCATAAGTGGATTCCGAACCTCGTTTCGGGTAAGTGGACGGGCACGATGAATCTCACCGAGCCGCAAGCCGGTTCGGATCTCGCGCAAGTGCGTACGAAGGCCGTTCCCGAAGGCGACCACTATCTGCTTACCGGCGAAAAGATCTTCATCACGTTCGGCGAGCACGACATGGCGGAGAACATCGTGCACTTGGTGCTCGCACGTCTGCCCGACGCGCCGGAAGGCACGAAGGGTATCTCGCTCTTTATCGTGCCGAAGATGCTCGTCGACGACGCCGGCAAGATCACGGGTCCCAACGACGTCATCTGCGCGGGCATCGAACACAAGCTCGGCATCAACGGCAACCCGACGTGCACGATGAAGTTCGGCGAGAAGGGCAAAGGCGCCGTCGGTTACCTGGTCGGCGAACCCAATCGCGGTCTCGAGTACATGTTCATCATGATGAACGCCGCGCGCTTCTCGGTCGGCGTGCAAGGCTACGCTGTTGCGGACCGCGCGTACCAGCATTCGCTGGAATATGCGAAGGAACGCGTGCAGATGTCCGATGCGGCGACGCGCGACAAGACGCCGGTGCGCATCATCCAGCACCCCGACGTGCGCCGCATGCTGATGTGGCAGAAGGCCAACCTCGAAGCGATGCGCGCGCTTTCGTATGTGACCGCGGCCTCGCTCGACTTCGCGAACCGTCATCCCGACGAAGCCGTGCGAAAGAAGCACAAGGCATTCGTCGAGCTGATGATTCCGGTCGTTAAAGGCTGGTGCACCGAGACGGGCGTCGAGCTGTGCTCCACGGCGCTGCAGATTTTCGGCGGCATGGGCTACGTCGAAGAGACCGGCATCGCGCAGCAGTACCGTGACGTGCGCATCACGACGATCTATGAAGGCACGACCGGCATTCAGGCGCTCGATCTCGTCGGCCGCAAACTGATCCGCGACATGGGTTCTACGGCGACGACCGTCATCAAAGAGATGGAGAAGTTTGCCAAGGATGCGGCGCAGCACGAGAACGCCGACGTCAAAGCGATCGCCGACGGCGTGCTCAAGTCGATCGCGACGCTGGCGGAAGTCTCGCAGTGGATCGGCATGAACGCGATGGGCGATCTGCGCAAAGCGTTCGCGTGTTCGGTTCCGTATCTGAAGTTGTGGGGCATCACCGCCGGCGGTTACCAGATGCTGCGCGCCGCAAAGGTCGCGGCCGAGAAGATCGCCGCGGGCGACAAGGACGCGTTCTACCCGGCGAAGATCACGACCGCGAAGTTCTTCGCGTCGCACGCGCTCACGCAGGGCGCGTGGTACAAGCGTCAGATCATCGACGGTTCCGGCGACGTTATGGCGCTGCCCGAAGAAGCATTCGAACTCGACCGGAAAGCGATGGCGACGGCGTAAATCATGGCGTTCATTCGTACCGAAGATCGTGACGGCGTGCGGATTATCACCCTCGATAATCCGCCCGTCAACTCCCTTTCGTTCGCACTTTCGGGCGAACTGCTCCCCATCGTCGAAGCCGCAACGGCCGATGCCGGCGTCAAAGCGGTGGTTTTTACGGGCGCTAACGGCATCTTCTCGGCCGGCGCAGACATCAACGACTTCTCGATCGAACCGACCCCGGAGACGCGCACGATTCGCGATGTGATCGCAGCCGTCGAACGCAGCGATAAGATCTTCGTCGCTGCGATCGAAAAGAACGCGCTCGGCGGGGGTCTGGAACTCTCACTCGCCTGCGACTACCGCGTTGCCGATGCAAAGGCGCGCGTCGGTCTGCCGGAGATCAAACTCGGCTTATTGCCGGGAGCGGGCGGCACGCAACGCCTGCCGCGCTTGGTCGGCGCACAAGATGCGCTCGACATGATGCTCAAGGGCCGCAACGTCAAGATGGACGAGGCGAAAGAGAAGGGCATCGTCGACGAAGTCGTCGAGGGCAACGTCCTGGACGCCGTCGTGAAGCTCGCGCAGAGCGCTCCGCCGAAGCGGCGCATCTCGGCGCGCAAGGTGGAACTCGGCAAAGGCATCACGCCGCAAGCCGAACCGTTCGTCGTCTCGCAAGCGCACAAGATGGTGCCGCCGGAGAACAACGGCGGACTTGCCGCGCACAAATTGATCGACGCGGTCGAAGCTGCGTTCGAACTGCCCTTTGCCTTCGGCCTCGCGCGCGAAGCGCGGCTCTTCGAAGAGCTCGCGCGTTCCCAACCCTCCTTTGCGCTGCGCCACGTGTTCTTTGCAGAACGCGAGCTCGCGAAGATTCCGGGCCTTCCCGCAGCAAAACCGCTCGAGGTGAAAAAGGCGGGCGTGATCGGCGCCGGTACGATGGGCACCGGCATCGCGATTACCTTCGCGCAGGCCGGCATTCCCGTCACGGTCATCGATTCGAACGAAGAAGCGGTCGAGAAGGCGAAGCAAACGGTCTTCGGCATGTTCATGTATCAAGTCCAGAAGGGCCGCATGACGCAGGAAGACGCGTGGAAGCTCGGCCAGTCGATTCAGTTCACGCACGAATACGAAGAGCTTGCCGATGCGGACGTCGTCGTCGAAGCGGTCTTCGAAAACATGGACGTCAAGAAGGACGTCTTCAAGAAGCTCGATACGATCGTCAAGCCCGAGGGCATCCTCGCATCGAATACCTCCACGCTGGACATCGACGAGATGGCATCGGTCACGAAGCGTCCGGACAAATTCATCGGTTTGCACTTCTTCGTGCCGGCGAATATCATGCCGCTGCTCGAGATCGTTCGCGGCAAAGACACCTCGCCCGAAACGATCGCGACGGCGTTCAAGCTCGGCAAGACGCTCAAGAAAACCGCGGTGCTTTCGGCCAATGCGTTCGGGTTCATCGGCAACCGCATGGTCTTCGACTATGCCAAGGCCGCGGGCGAACTCGCCGAAGAGGGCATTTCGCCCGCGCGCATTGATGCGATTGCCAAGAAGTTCGGCTTCCCGATGGGACCGTTCGCGATGGGCGATCTTTCCGGCATCGACGTCGCATGGCATATCGCTAAGGCGCGTCCCGACATCGCTAAAGGACGCACGAACGTCATCGATCGTTTGGTCGAGATGAAGCGGCTCGGACAGAAGACGATGGCCGGATACTTCAAGTACGACAAGGCCGTCGGCAAGGGCCGCGAACCGATCGCCGATCCGGAGATCGAAGCGCTCTTCGCCGAAGAAGCGAAAAAGGCGGGCATCACGCCGCGCGAAGTTTCGGATCGCGAAATCCTCGATCGCCTGACCTTCGCGCTGATCAATCGCGGAGCGTATCTGTTGGAAGAAGGCGTCGCGTTGCGGCCGGGCGACATCGACATCGTCTACGTCTACGGTTACGGCTTCCCGCCGCACCACGGCGGACCGATGTGGTACGCCGATGAAGTCGGCGTAAAGCACGTCTACGACCGCGTGCGTGAGTTCGGCTGGGAGCCGGCACCGCTGCTCAAGGAAATCGCCGAACGCGGCGGCACCTTTGCTGATTATAAACAGGGAGAACTCGTTCATGCGTGAGGCGGCCATCGTCTCTGCCGCGCGCACGCCGATCGGTCGTGCGTTCCGCGGTGCTTTTAACCAAACGCCCAGCGCCACGATGGCCGGGCACGTCGTCGCCGAAGCGCTCAAACGCGCCGGCGTCGATCCGGCGGAAATCGAAGACGTCATTATCGGCTCGGGATTGCCCGAAGGCGCGACCGGTAACAACATCGGACGCACCGCCGCGCTTCGCGCGGGTTGCCCCGTCACCGTTTCCGGTCAAACCGTCAGCCGCTTCTGCGCGTCGGGTTTGGATGCCATTGCGTCGGCTGCAAAGCGCGTAATGGTCGACGGAGCCGACGTCGTCGTGGGCGGCGGAGTAGAGTCGATTTCGATGGTGCAGAACGAACTCAACATGAAGTTCTACACCGAGGAATGGTTGCTGCGTCATACGCCCGACGTGTACATGCCGATGCTCTACACCGCCGACAACGTGGCGAAGAAGTATAAGGTCTCGCGCGAATCGCAGGACGAATACGCGTTGCAAAGTCAGCAGCGTACGGCTGCCGCGCAAGAGGCGGGGCGTTTTAGCGCCGAGATTGTCGAACTGCCGTCGTGGAAGTTCGTGCAAGACAAAGACAGCGGCGCGGTGAGCGAAGAGCACACGGTGCTCAAGAAGGATGAAGGTAATCGTCCGGATACGACGCTCGAAGGCCTCTCGCAGCTCAAGGGTGCCGTGCCCGGCATCAAAGAGACGTCGATCACGGCCGGGAATTCCTCGCAGCTTTCGGATGGCGCCGCAGCCGTCGTCGTGATGGACGCGAAGCTCGCCGAAAAGCGCAATCTGCAGCCGCTCGGATTCTACCGCGGCTTTGCGGTCGCGGGCTGCGAGCCCGGCGAGATGGGCATCGGTCCCGTCTTTGCCGTGCCGAAGCTGCTCAAGCAACACGGATTGAAGATCGACGACATCGGCTTGTGGGAGCTCAACGAAGCCTTCGCCGTGCAAACGGTCTATTGCCGCGACACCCTCGGCATTCCGAACGACCGCTTCAACGTCGACGGCGGCGCCATCTCGATCGGCCATCCTTACGGAATGAGCGGCGCACGCATGGCCATGCACGCGCTCATCGAAGGCAAGCGCCGCGGCGTGAAATATGTCGTGGTGACGATGTGCGTCGGCGGCGGCATGGGCGCTGCCGGTCTCTTCGAAGTGGCATAGGCGCGGTTCGCCGGTGTTTGGGCGCGCGAAGACCTTGGTACATTCCGACCACTAGGAATTATGGAGGTTGCCGTGAGCGTTCTTGAGACGATCAAGTCAGAGCATCGCGAGGTTACGGAGCTTTTCGACCAGGTCGAGGCGTCCGAGCCCGGCGACGAACGTCTGCGCGAGCTCGCGGGGCAGATTGCGCAAAAGCTGTCCTTACACACGTCGATCGAAGAGCGGCTGTTCTATTCGGAGCTGCGCGACCGCGTGGAGGAGACGGACGAGCAAGTCGATATGTTCGAGGCCTACACCGAGCATGCGGTTGCGAAGAATTTGCTCGAGATGATCTCTTCGAACCGCAAGGCGGACGAGAAGTTCAAAGCCGAGCTCCAGGTTCTCGGCGAGAGCGTAAAGCATCACATCAAAGAAGAAGAGTCCACCGTGTTCGATCTGGCGCACGAGTATCTCGACAAAGAGGAACTCGACGAAATGGGCGAAGCGTGGGAGCGGTCGAAAGCGCGCGCGCTGCGTGCCGCCGGCGGCCCGGCAAAAAGTACGCGTAAGAAAGCGGTGCGCGGTACGATCTCCGGCTCGAGGAAAAAGACGCGACGCTAAAACGGTTGCTCAGCGCATCGCATTGTCATCCTGAGCGGAGCCGGGTTGCGCAAAGCGCAAGTCGGCGTAGTCGAAGGATCGCCTCGAGTGATTGGCCTGTATCGGTCCTTCGACTGCGCGAGTGTCGCGCTTCGACAAGTTCAGCGTGACACTCGCTCCGCTCAGGATGACACGGGGCGGTCGGCGAGTGAGCGGTTTTCCGCCCGAATGCGCCACGCGAGTAATGCGGCGTTGAAAATCGTAAAGACGATTGCAATCGTCCACGCCGAAAAGGCGAGCGGTAGTACCGCGATCTCGCAGACGACGATCGCATAGTTCGGATGTTTCATGAAGCGATACGGACCGCGGCGAACGAGCGGTGTCCCCGGCATCGTGACGATCTTCGTCGTCCAATACGGACCAAGCGTCGCGAGCACCCACACGCGCGCGAGTTGCAGCACGGCGTAGAACCCGAGCAGCCACCAATTCGGTATAGTCGACCACGGCACGAACAACGCCATCGAAAGCAGCCACGTCGTATGCAGCAGCACGAGCCAGCCGTGTTGACGAGGGGCAATTTCGATCCCGCCGCGTGCGAGAAGCCGTTGCGTGTTGCGCTCGGCGTAAAGCGCTTCGGCGATACGCTGCAGCGCGACGAGCGCGAGTACGACCGGAAGAATCATCGTTCCAGCGTGACGAACGCGGCCGTGAAGCCGGGGCCCATCGCCGAAACGAGCGCGCGGCGCCAGTCGCCGCGGGAAAGAGCTCCTTCGCGTAGCGCGCGTTCGAGGACGAATAACACGGTGACCGACGACATGTTGCCGTATGCGGTCAGAACCGCTCGCGAATCTTGGAGCGAACCGGCAGGCACGCCGAACGCGGATTCCAGGGCGTCGAGCACTTTCGTGCCGCCGGGGTGCGATAGATAGTGATCGATCTGCGCGCGGGCGAGGCCGTCTTCGGCGAGATACGCATCGACGATTGCGCGCAACTCGTGCTCCACCAGATGCGGAATGTCGCGCGAGAAGATCGCCGAGAGTCCGTCGTCGGCCACGTCCCATCCCATGACGTCGAGCGTTCCCGGAAACGTGTACTCGCCGCTACCCATAACCGCCGGGCCACGATCGTCGCCGCTGGTTAGAACCGCAGCGGCAGCGCCGTCTCCGAAGAGCGCGGTTGCGACGATGTTGCTCTTCGTGAGTTCGTCTCGTCGAAACCAGAGCGCGCACAATTCTACGACCAGCAGCAAGACGGTCGAACCCGGAAAGGCGTCGGCCATCGTGGCCGCGCGTGCAAGGCCGACGGCGCCCCCCATGCAGCCCAGTCCGAAGATCGGCAAGCGGCGCACGGTACGCTTGAACGGCAAGCGCTCCATCAAGAGCGCGTCGAGGCTGGGCGTCGCTATGCCGGTCGTCGATACGACGACGATTGCATCGACCGCATCGACGCTACGGCCGGCGCGAGCGAGTGCATCGGTCGCCGCGCGTTCGAGCAGGTTGGTTGCGTGCTGAAGGTAGATCGTGTTGCGATCGCGCCACGTGTGCGGCTCGTAATACCACTCGACGGGAACGCACGAATAGCGGCGTTCGATGCCCGTGTTGGCAAAGACGGGCATGAGGCGTTCGACGACGCTCGACTGACTGAATTGCGCGCGTACCCGCGCGGCGATGTCCTGTTGTTCGAGGACGAACGGCGGGACGGCCGTGGCAATGCTCGCGAGACGCGCCATCCCTTCGGTCGATTAGGTCCGGGGGGAAAACGCGGTGCACCAGCCGTTCGGACTGATGGAACCAGCGACGACCCTACAGCTACCGTCTCCTGAATGCGCCGCCGGCGGGATAAAGAGCGAACAGCCCGAGCAGCGTTGCGTTCCGTTCGGGTGATTTTGGTATTTGACGCTCTTTTTCGTGGATTTCGCGTCGGCAGCGCCTTCGGCGCTCAGCATGAGACCCGCGATGGCGGGAAGCACGATGAGGCTGCGCAGCGCCTCTTTGCGATTCACCTTTGATGAACGGTTCACGGCGGGTTGCCTCCAACGAAACGATTCTCTCGTGCTCCTTTGGCTGCAGCGCGTCCGGCGCCTGTCCTCAGATAAGGTTCATCGCGAAATAGGCGCCGTAGCCGGGTATCGAGGCTACCCCGAGGCCGATCCAACGGCGCGCGTCGATCAGATTGAGGAAATGTCCGCGCTCGCCGTTGCCGTTGCGTTCCGCCTCGAAGAGCGCTTCGGGTGCAAGCCATGTCGCCAGCGTGTCGAACGCCGCGTTTTGCCCCGCGAGCGACGTCGCCGGCACGCCCGGCAGCCGGTGGTAGTACGTATTGAACTCCACGCAGCCTGCGGGATGCCCGAGGGCGGCACAGGTGTGGCCGACGCGGCCGGCAATGCGTTCCTCACGCGACCAATAGCGTGCCGCTTCGGTCAAATTTTCATCGGCCGTGAGCGGCGCTAGACCGAAGCTCGCGCGAAAGGCGTTCACGCGGTCGAGCCCGCGCACGTCGTCCGCGGACAAGCGGCTCAAACGAACGGTCGCCGGCACGCGGTTCGACGCAAACGTGCCGTGGAACACCGTGTATCCCAGCCGAGACCCGTCGGCGGAAATGCGGATCGTCCCGGCGGCAGAAGAAGCGCGCTGAAACGTTGCTTCGATCGGAAGCGTACGACCGTTCGATGCATCGATGACGTATACGTGCGGAAGCACGGCAAGAAGAAGTCCAAGCATCTATGCTTTTCATCGGATGCTCGTGGCGGAACATTATCACTTTGTAAGATAGATAGCAGCGGCCTTTTCGCCCTCATAATCTTGGACGGTGGCAAGCAATCGTGCGTTCGGCGGGCGCGGTGCGCGTTTGCCGACGACCGCGACGAGAGAACCGGGCGCCCAGCAGCGAAGGTCTGCGTGCTCGATGATCGGCACGGTCACGTCGCGCAGATAATAGGCGAAGAGCGTCAACGAATTCATGTCGTTGAGCCCTTTGAAGCACACGCGTCGCGCTTGGGAGAGGTGCGCGCGGACCGTTACGAAGAGCTCGCGATCGTCGAATTGAAACGCTTGCGCCGCGACGGGCGGATATTCGATGAAATAGCTTTGGCAGAATTCGCTGAAGCCGAAAAACGCCAGCACCAGAAAGGCTCCCATGGCAACGCTTGCAAACGATTGTAATTTCAGGACGCGCCATGCGGACGCAAGACCGATCGCCGCGGTGATCGTGGCGAGCGGTGCGCCGATCAACGTGCGCAAGAAGTGCGGTACGCCGTCGTTGGTGAGCGCACCGCCCAGAGGATAGATGGCCAGCCACGCGAGCAGCACCATTCCTAATCGCGGACCGTAGCGCCTAAACGCGATGACGAACGCCGCGAGCATGAACGGCAACATCCACAGGTAGAGCACGCCGAACGAAGGGCCGTGCTGCGGGTTGCCGTCGCCGAAGAAAAAGAGTGGGCCGATCGCGAAGTGCGCCACGTAGTTGTGTACGAACGTGCCGACGCTCTGCGCGTTGACGCCGTTGCCGAATGTGGAGATGTGCCGGTCGCGCCAAAAGAAATCGGGATCGCGAACGACCGAGACGACGAGGGGTGTAAGGATCGCGGCGAAGGCGACGGCACCTGCGAGCAGCGATTTCCAGCAACGGCGCGCCGCCCGTGGGTCGATGACGAGCAGCATGACGGCCAGCGCCAGCGCGTCGGGAAGGGCGGCTCGATAGGAGTATGCGTCGATGGCGAGCAGCACGCCCGCGAGCACGATCCATCGGCGCCGTCCGTCGTCGAGCCCGGCGCGCAACGCCCAGAGTCCGCCGAGCAAAAACGGCAGCATCGTCGCATTTTCCCACGCAATGCGCGAGACGGTGATCTCCCACGGCAGGATCGCGGCGATCGCGCCCGCGAGCAACGCGGCGAGGCGATCGCGCGTCAAGCGGAACGTAAGCCCGATCGTGCATACGATCGTCACGAGGCCGTAGATCACCGACGGAAAGCGGTACGCGGTCGCGTTATATCCGAAGAACCGCGACGAGATGAATTCGCCGATGCCCGTCAGCGGCAGATAGAAGATGCGATAATCGAAGAACGGCCGGAACGGCGCGCGATGCGTCAGCTCGTCTAGAACGCCGGTGAGTCCGGCGAGTTCGTCGGGATGCAAGCCCGCGGGAAGCGAACCGAGGCTCCAAAAGCGAACCAGAAACGCAACCGCAAGCAAGGCACCGACGAAGAGCCGGTCGCGCTTGTCGTACACGCGTTAGGGTTGCTGCCGCAGCAGCGCGGCTGCAAGTGCCCGAGTCATACTCTCGCAACGCGTTTCGCGTTGCGAGAGCGGCGCTCATGCGCCGGGGCCGGGATAGACCGGGTCTTGCGCCGGAACGGGATCGAACGTCGGATCGATCGGTTCGTTTTCCGGAATCGTCGGTTCGCCGGGAGCGGGGTCGGGCGGCATCGGCGCGGTCGGCCCGGGATCGGGTTGAGGCATGCGCAGCTGTGTCGTCATAGCGGCATTAACGTACCCCGTACCGAACGAGCCGTACCGATGGAGGCCGGTCATTTGAACGTCCGCACGATTGCGCTCGCTATTTTGATTGCTCTTGCTGCATGCGCGCCGCAGAGGCCGCAGCCCACACCGACGCCCGCGTCCGCGTTTGGGCCTACCGCATTTCCGAGCGCGACCGTCGCGCCGGTGGATTTCGGAACGCTCGCCTACCGCGAGATCGGACCCGCGGCGATGGGCGGCCGCCTCGACGGCGTCGCAAGCGTTCCGGGCGATGCAAATCTGATTTATCTCGCGCACTCGTCGGGCGGTTTGTACAAGTCGACCGACGGCGGCATGACCTTCGATTCCATCTTCGACGCCGGCACGTCGTCGTCGGTCGGGGCGATCGCCCTTGCACCGAGCGATCCGAAGACGCTCTACGTAGGCACCGGCGAAGGCTTTCCGCGCAACACCGCCGCCATCGGCGACGGCGTTTTCGTATCGCACGACGCCGGCAAGACGTGGAAGCCGGCCGGTCTGCGCGGCTCGCAGCACATCGCGCGTATCGTCGTTTCTCCGTCGGATCCAAACGTCGTGCTCGTCGCGGCGATGGGACCCGAATTTACGCCCGGCGGCGAACGCGGTATCTATCGAAGCAGCGACGGCGGCAAGACGTGGACGCGAACGCTTTACGTCAATCCCACCACCGGCGGAAGCGACGTTGCATTCGATCCTTCGAATCCGTCGATCGCTTACGCGGGAACGTTCGACTATCTGCGGCGCCCGTGGCACTTCCGCGGCGGCGGCGTCGGAAGCGGATTGTGGAAATCGACCGATGGCGGACGCACGTGGAAGCGTTTGACCGATCCCGCGCTCCACAACGGACTGCCGGGCGGCATCATCAATCGCGTCGGCCTGGCCGTGTGCGCGACGCAGCCGAACGTCGTGTATGCGATCGTGCCGACGAAATGGGGTCTGCTCTATCGCTCTAACGACGGCGGAGCGTCGTGGAAATCGGTCAATAGCGATCGCGATCTGGTCTTCCGGCCGTTTTATTTTTCGCAGATTCGCGTCAATCCAAACGATCCGAACGACGTATGGATTATTTCCGGCGCGCTCAAGCGTTCGAAAGACGGCGGCAAGACGTTCAAGAGCGTGTACGCGGGCGGCGACAATCACGACTTGTGGATCGATCCGAAGAACGCGAACCGCATCTTGCTCGGAAGCGACATGGGGTTCGACGTGTCGTTGAACGACGGCAAGACGTGGGATTACGTCAATACCGTTCCGATGGGACAGGTCTACCGCGTCGGATACGATCGAGATCTTCCGTATCACGTGATGGGCGGCTTCCAGGATCACGAAGTGTGGTGGGGGCCGAACGAGCTGTGGAACGGCACGGGTGTAAGCAACGGCTCGTGGCGCAACATCTCCGACTGGGGCGACGGCCAGTACGCGCAGCCCGACCCGCGTAACGACAAATTGATTTACGAAGACACGCACTTCGGCGATCTCACGCTGCGCAATCTCGAGAGCGGCGAAGCGCGGTACATCGGCCCGCAACCGGCGATCACCTTCGGTACCGGAGCGGGAGCCTATCCGTATCGATTCAGCTGGAGCGCGCCGCTGCTGGTATCGCACGTGCATCCCGGCACCGTGTATTTCGGCGGCAACGTGCTCTTCCGGACGACCGACGGCGGCACGACTTGGACGAAGCTCACCAAAGATCTTTCGGAACCGTGCGATCCGCGGTATTTGCGTCCGAGCGGCGGGCCGATCACGCACGACAACACCAACGCCGAAACGTATTGCACGATCTACGCGCTTGCCGAAAACGCCTCGTCGCTGTGGGCCGGGACCGACAACGGACATCTCGACGTCAGCGTTGACGGCGGCACGACCTGGAAAGACGTCGTCGGCAACGTCGGCGTTCCCGCGGGATCTTGGGTGGCGTCGATCGATGCTTCGGAACGTGAGGGCGGAACGGTCTACGTAACGTTCGACCGTCATCGTTTCGGCGATACGAAACCGTACGTATTCGTCACGCACGACGAGGGGCGCACGTGGACGAACCTTTCGCGCGGGTTGCCGGTTTGGGCGTACGTCGTGCGGGAAGACCCGCGCCAGCCCAATCTGCTCTTTGCGGGCACCGAGCAAGGCGTCTTCGTTTCGTTCGACGCGGGGACGCATTGGCAGCCGCTGCGTTTGGGCGTTCCGCCGGTACCGGTCTACGACATGAAGATCCAGCCGGATTTCGACGATCTAATCGTCGGCACGCACGGGCGCGGATTCATGATCATCGACGACCTTGGCGCACTCGAAGGTTTGGCGCGCGCGACGACGACGAACGTCACGCTCTTCGCGCCTCAGCCGGCGTGGCGTTACGCGGCGCGCCCGTACTACGACATCGGACGCAGCGATTTCGTTGCCGACAATAAACCGTACGGTGCGCTGATTTCGTATTATTTGAAACCGAAGCCGAAGCCGAAGCCGTCCAAGAAGAAGGCGCCGAAAGAAAAGATAACGCTCGAGATCTTGCGCAACGGCCGCGTCATCAAGCATATCAAAGACGCGCCGGCGCACGCCGGCGTCAACCGCGTCGCGTGGGATCTTACCACCGATCCACCCGGCGGGCTGAGTGCAAAGCAGGACAAACGTCCGTATTATGTTTTCTATTCCGTGCACGTCGACGGTCCCGAGGTGCTGCCCGGCACGTACACCGCGCGTTTGATCGCGCGGGGCCAAAC
Source organism: Vulcanimicrobiota bacterium (assembly GCA_027459645.1). Lineage (GTDB taxonomy): Bacteria > Vulcanimicrobiota > Vulcanimicrobiia > Vulcanimicrobiales > Vulcanimicrobiaceae > JAMXLG01. The sequence goes on along the minus strand of DAIDHQ010000028.1, from coordinate 101,935 downwards.
GCTGGACGTTCCGGTAACCGTACGCATGGACCCGAAGGCGCACGCGACCAGCTCCGATCTCAAAGCGCAGTACGATGCGATGCAACGGCTAGCCGTCATGCAGGAGCAAGGCGAACGGTGGCTTGCGCAGATCGCCGACGATAAGAAGAAACTCGTGAAGCGTGATCCGAAACTCGTCGCCGCTTTGAAAGCGCAAGCGGCGTTGCTTGCAAACGGAAACGGCAGCGAAAATGCGGGCTATCAATTCCCGGCCCGTCCCATCGATCAGGTAGCATACCTGCGGCATATCATCGCGACCGCCTTTACCGGCCCGACGCAACCGCAGGCGGCCGAGATGGATCGCTATCAGCGGCAGATCGATGCGGTAGGAGCGACGCTGAAGCCCTTGCTCGCGCGCGCCGCTAGGGAGCTTCCTTCGCGAACGCCCGCACCTCGACGTATCCCGCATTGACGCGCGTCTCGAAGATTGGCTGAGGCACCGTCGCCGGTCCTTCGAGCACGCGCCCGTCGTCGAGCGCGAAACGCGAGCCGTGCCACGGACACGTGATGCTGCAATCGTCGACGGTGCCTTTGGAGAGCGGACCGCCCAGGTGGGCGCAACCCTCGAGCAGCGCGAAGATCGTTTCATCTTGCCGCACGACAACGATATCGCGCGCGTGGAGTTTTGCGCGATGCGGCTTGCCGTCCATCAGCTCCGCAAGCGGCAGCAGGCGGATCCAATCGGTGGGCAATTCGTCGGCCCGCGCGTGATTGACGCCTTGCGTTTCGCCGTAGACCAGATGACCGCCGAGCGCGGCGCCGAGCGTCACCATGCCATAGCCTGCGAAGGATACGAGCGTCGCCAAGGGACGTTTACGTTTGCGCAGCGCGAGTGATGCAACGTAGAGTGCGAGCGCGGCGGTGTTCGAGGCGGCGTGAACGATGCCCAAGCGCGCCGGACGTCCGAAGGTGTCGCTCCAATCAGCAATCCCCGTCACCGCTGCCGCCGCCGCGCCGGCGATGCCGATGACGACGCAACCGTCGGCCGCATACGCGCTCTCGGCGCGTTCGTCTAGAGCGTGAAGGAGGTCGAAAATGCCCGCCATCGTCCAGGCGCCGACCGGAAAGTCGGTGAGGACGGGATGGAGAGGGTGTCCGATCCAGACGCCGTGGAGCGCGTTTTTGAGCGAGCGCGATGCGCCGAGCCACGATTTGATCGGAGGCTGTGCCTTGGCCGCAAGGCGTTCGAGAACCGGTTGGTCTTGGGTTGCACGGACGATGCTGCCGAAAAGCACCTTCTCGTCCTACCCACTCTGCCGTACCGCGGAATCGGGGGACAGAGCAGCAGCCAAGCGGCCGATGCGATGCCGATCATACCGCCGAGAAACATCGTCGCCTGTATGCCGATCGCATCGGCAAGAATGCCGCCGCTGAGCGCGCCGAGCGGAAGCGCTCCCCAAATAATCGCGCGCATTGTGGCGTTCATGCGACCCATCATCGAGTCGTCGACGCAGAGTACGCGCACTTCCTGATCCACGATGTTGAATATCGGTCCCGTGAGCGAGAGCAGCACGCGACCGATCGCGAGTGAGACGATGGGAAGCGGCGTGATGAGAAACGCGAGCTTCGCGATTCCCGAAAGCGCGGTAGCGCATGCGAGCGTCGTTCGCGGCCCGAGTCGAGATGCGACCGGCTTGGCGACCAAGCCGCCGAAGAGGCCGATGTTCGCGAAGCCCATCAGCAGGCCGAACGTCACCGGCGAAAGGTGTAAAATGCGATAGGCGTAGATCGCGAAAACCGTCGTCACCATCGAGCCGCCGTAGTAGGCGGTCGTGCTCGTGAGCGCAATCGAACGAAGTTGTTTGCAGCGCCAGACGAATTGCACGCCCTCCCAAAACTCTAAAAAGAAACGCTGCGCCGCACGATCGCTAGGCTCGCGCGGCGCAACGTCCTCGTGCACCTGCAGTCGTGCTAAGGAGAAGCAAGAAATGACGTAGGTGAAACAGTTGATGATGAGCGCGAGCGGCGCCCCGACGAATTGCACGATGGCGCCGGAACTGCTGTTTCCGATCGCTTCGGCAGCGCTTGCCGTCATCGTCATTTTCGCATTCGCTTTGCCGAAGCCGTCGCGGCCGACGAGCGCCGGCACGAAGGCTCCGTATGCGGTGTCGAACAGGACGTTTGCCGCCGCGCAAATTGCGGCGACCACGAAGAATTGAGCGAGCGACAGGCGATGAAAGAAGAAGGCGAAGGGTAACGAGCCGATCGCTACGATGCGCACCAGATTGGCGGCCATCATCAGCGGCCGCCGCTTAAAACGGTCGACCACGACGCCGGCGAAGATTGCGAGCGCGGCGACGATTCCGAACTCCAGGCTCTGCAATGCGCCGACCTGGCTGGCCTTTGCATGCAACACGAGAATCGCGATCGTAGGAAGCGCGAATAAACTCAGTTGACCGCCGACTTGTGAAATGGACTGACCGCTCCAGAGCAATAAAAAATTGCGCCGGTGCGTACGCTGTTCCGTCACACTATAGGTAACGGCACGTTACGGTATTTCGTTAGCGGTATTCGAGCGCTCGCTTTGTCGTTTATCCGGCAAATGACGACGGTCGGCCGTTATTCTACTCCCAAAGCATTGCCGCCCCACGCACGCCGCTCGAATCACCGTGGAGCGCACGAACGATCGGCGTCTCGCACGTGTCTGAGAAAACGAAGCTGCGCACGAGCGCCGGAAGGGCGGTGAAGAGTTCGTCGACGTTCGACACGCCGCCGCCGAGTACGATCGTATCGGGATCCATGACGTTCACGATCATTGCGAGCGCACGCGCTAGCCGGTCGACGTAGCGCTCGATCGACCCGTCTCGCGCTAAGGCCGGTCCCGATAAGAACGTTTCGATGCAGCCGTGTTTTCCGCAGTAGCAGCGCGGGCCTGGATATTCCTCGGGCGTCATCCACGGTAACGGCGCGTGCCCCCATTCACCTGCGATCGCGTTGGGGCCATCGTGCACGCGTTTGCCCACCGAAATGCCGCCGCCGACGCCGGTGCCGAGGATGACCGCAAAGACGAAATGCGCGTCGCATGCCGCGCCGTCGATCGCTTCGGAAAGCGCGAGTGTGTTGGCATCGTTCGTCATGCGAACCGGGCGCCCGAGCGCCGCTTCGATGTCGGCTTTGAGCGGCCGGCCGATCAGCCACGTACTGTTCGCATTTTTGATCGTGCCGCTCGCGTGCGAGGTCGCTCCGGGGGTGCCGATGCCGACCGGCGCCCGTTCGCCGAGTTCGCGCTCCGCGTCGTGCACGAGCATGGAAATCGTCGCAACGGTCGCGTCGTAATCGTCGCGCGGCGTCGGCACCCGGCGGCGAAGGAGTATGCCGTTGCTTGCATCGAGTGCGGCAACCTCGGTCTTCGTGCCGCCGAGGTCGATTCCGATCCGGATCATGCGGGTACTATAGCCGGACCGTAAGGAGCTGCACCTGCCATGAAGAGTATAACCTCGCTACTTTGCGCGTCGCTCGTGCTCGCTGCTTGCAGCGGTCGCTCGATGCAGGCTACTCCCTCGATGCCCGCTGCGCCGAACGGCGCCGGCACCCTGGCGACGCCGATCCGCGCCGCATCGGCGACGCCGATGCCCGAGATCGTCTTAGAATCGGGCCACGTCAACGGTCTGGACAATCAGTTCTCGCCCGTCGACGGCGATACGGCCTCCGGTGGAAACGGCGGGAGTATCGACGGCATCCCCTGCGCATCGTCGATGTACAACACGTATCACGTGCACGCATTCGTCGGTCTGATCGTCAACGGCAAAGAGATGGCGGTTCCCGACGCGATCGGTCTCTACGAGCCCGGCACGGAAACGAACGGGGTCACCGATACCGCCCATTGCTATTATGCGATTCACACGCACGATGCGAGCGGCATGATTCACATCGAGTCGGCGCAGAGCGCGCCTTTGAGTTCCGCCATTTACACGCTCGGGAATCTCTTGGACGTATGGGGTGTGCCCATCGCGTCGACGCGCTTCGGCCCGTTTACCGGAACGGTGCGCGTCTTTTATGCTACGACGCCGCTGCGCGATCTCTATTCGGGGACCTATTATCAATACACCGGGTCGGTCCCCAAAGGCATCAAGCTCTACTCGCACGAGGCGATCTGGATTCAGGTGGGAACGACCTACGTCCCGGCATCGCAGTTGCCGAAGATTCGCTTCTACACGGAGTATTGATCGGGACGCTGGAAGCGCGCCCCCGGGCGCCGTTCGCTAGCCCACCGTGAGCGGACGGTATCGAATGCGCTTGGGGCGCGCGGCTTCTTCGCCTAAACGCCGAATCTTGTCACGCTCGTATTCCTGGTAATTGCCTTCGAAGAAATAGACGCTGCTGTCGCCTTCGAACGCCATGATGTGCGTCGCGATGCGATCGAGAAACCAGCGATCGTGCGAGATCACGAGCACGGTCCCCGCAAATTCCGCCAGCGCATCTTCGAGCGCGCGCAGCGTTTCGACGTCTAAATCGTTCGACGGCTCGTCCAGCAGCAACACGTTTGCGCCCGTTACCAGCGTCTTTGCGAGGTGCAGCCGCCCGCGTTCGCCGCCCGAAAGCGATCCGACGGTCTTTTGCTGGTCGGCACCTTTGAAGTTGAAGCGTCCGAGATAGGCGCGTGAGGGCATTTCGAATTTTCCGACTTGCAAGAGGTCGAGCCCCCCGCTGACGTCTTCCCACACGCTCTTTGCGTCGTCGAGGTTTTCTCGGCTTTGATCGACGGTTGCGAGCTTCACGCTCGGACCGATTGCGATTTCGCCGGCGTCAGGCCGTTCTTTGCCGGAGATCATGCGGAACATCGTCGTCTTGCCGGCGCCGTTGGGTCCGATGATACCGACGATCGCGCCGGCCGGGATGACGAAGTTCACGTCGTCCATCAGCAAACGATCGCCGAAGGCTTTGCGGACGTGCTCGAACTCAATGACCTTTTCGCCCAGCCGCTCGGCGACGGGGATAAAGATTTCTTGCGTTTCGTTTCGGCGCTGATATTCGTAGCTCGAAAGTTCGTCGAAGCGCGCAAGGCGGCTCTTGCTTTTGGATTGGCGTCCCTTTGCGCCCTGACGCACCCATTCGAGTTCGCGTTTGAGGGCCTTTTGTCGCGCCGACTCGGCGGACTCTTCCTGCGCCAAGCGCTCTTGCTTCTGATCGAGCCAGGAACTGTAATTGCCCTTCCACGGGATGCCGCGGCCGCGATCGAGTTCCAAAATCCATTCCGCGGCATTATCCAGAAAGTAGCGGTCGTGCGTTACCGCCACGACGGTGCCCGGAAAACGCTGCAAAAACTGTTCGAGCCATTCCACGCTTTCGGCGTCGAGATGATTCGTCGGTTCGTCGAGCAGCAGCATGTCGGGTTTCGAGAGCAGCAAGCGGCAGAGCGCGACGCGGCGTTTTTCGCCGCCCGAAAGCGGACCGATCTTCGCGTCCCAGGGCGGCAACCGCAATGCATCCGCGGCGATTTCGAGCTGCTGATCGAGATCGTCGCCCGCTGCGGCGATAATCGCTTCCAGACGCGACTGCTCTTCGGCGAGTTTGTCGAAATCGGCATCGGGGTTTGCATACTCGCCGTAAAGCGCTTCGAGCTTATTGCGCGCCTCGATCGATTCGCCGAGACCCTCTTCAACGGTTTCGCGCACGGTTTTTTCCGGATCGAGTTTCGGTTCTTGAGGAAGGTAGCCGATCGAAAGATTCGGCGCGGGCGTAGCGTCGCCGTCGAATTCCGTGTCGACGCCAGCCATAATGCGCAGAAGCGACGACTTACCGGCGCCGTTGAGGCCGAGAATGCCGATCTTTGCTCCGGGAAAGAAGCTGAGGCTGATATCTTTGAGGATCTGACGCTTCGGCGGAACGACCTTACCGACGCGATACATGGAATAGACGTATTGCGGCACGCCAGCCGCTTCGCGCTGCCGGGCTAGCTTCCTATCAGCCCTGCTTCGGCCAAGAGCGCTTTGACGTCGTCGAACTGCTTGCGCAAGGTGTGGACCTTACGCACGCGCACGACGGGATCGCCGTGCAGATCCTGCATGCGCCATGCCGCGACGTGCGCCTTCAAGTTCTCCCACGCGACGCGCTGAATGCTGCCTTCCGGGTAGCGTTTGAACGCATCGTCCGCGTGCGCGATGAGGAAGCTTGCTTTGGCCAGTTCGAGGTCGATGTCCACATCTGAAGATTACCCACCCTCGGACGCGGCAATCTCCGCAATAGTGTTAACCGCATCGACGACCATATCCAGCACCATCGCGCACTCGCCTTGCAGCTCTAACCGTGCGTATGCTTCACGCAGAGCGTATGGTTCGATGCCGGTTCTCCGGCCGCCAAGCGAGGCGTCGATGGCATCGAACGTTCGGTCGAGCGACGCCGCGAACGGAGCGACGCGTGGACGCTGCGCCGGTTCCGCGGCGAACAATGCATTGAGCGCCAGATTGGCGAGCCCGAGCCGTTGCGACGCAGCCATGATTCCGAGCGCGGCGGCACGTGGCATGTCGTCGTTGCTTACGGGTTCGCCGAGCATCCGTTCGAGCGAGGCCTCGGCGGCCGTACGCGCCGACCATACGGCGTCGCGTTCTACAACCGTAGGCCGCCCGGCAAGAACGGCATCGATGTACGCGCGATCGGCCGCCAGCAATTCGCGCAACCGGCGACGCGTTTGCGGCGACTCCCACGTCGGCCATACCGCATAGCCGATCATCGCGAGCGCACCCCCGGCAATCGTTGCGACCGAACGGTCGAGCGCCGCGGTTTTTTCCGGAAGACCCAGCAGCGAAAGAATAAAGACGACGTACGCCGTCAGGGTCACCGTGTACAGCGCGTAGTTCATTTGAAACACGGCATATCCGGCGGCGGCAAAACAGATCGCGAGCGCGAGCGATGCGTGCGTTGCATCCGGCAGCAGCGAAACGAGGACGGTCGCGACGAGCACGCCAATCAGCGTTCCCGCGATGCGTGCCACGCCGCGGACGTAGGTCGTGGTGAAATCCGGCCGCAGCACGAGCGAGGCGGTCAGCGTCATCCAATAGCCGCGTGCGATCGGAAGTACGTGCGCGAGAACGCCTACGACGGCGAGCGTGAGGCCGACGCGTACGGCGTGCCGCCCGAACGGGGCCGACAGGTTGAGATTCGAGCGCAGCAGCACGAGCGACTCTTCGAAATCCGACCGGTCGAAGTGCGGCAGCGACGGATAGTGAAAGTGGAACCCGCCGAGCGGAATCGCCGCGCTTCGCCACGTCGCGCGCAGTTGTCCGAAGAGCGCGGCAACTTGCGGATCGTCTTGGCGCGTTTCGAGCTGCGCGAAGCGCGAGCCGTCGCCCGGTTCGCGCCCCGCTTCCAATGCGCCGGCGATGGCGTCGAGCGCGTCACCCGTAAGATCGCGAAAAGGGAGATAGCCGGTGCAATTCGTGCTGGCGATGCGTCCGAGCGTGCTTCGCAAGCGCAGCGCTTCATCGAGCAGGGTTTGAAACGCGGCAAACGTTGCGCGACGGCCGAACGGGCGCGGATCTTCCAGCGTCGTACGTACGGCGCTGAGCGGTTCGGCGGGCGGCACGGTCGGGTTCGCGCAGTCGATCGAACGCGCATAGGTTGCCAGCGAACGAAACGCTTTCGCGAGAGCCGCCCGCTCTTGCGGATACCGGACGACGGGCCACGACGCCACGAGCAGCAGCGTTTGAACCAGGCCGCCGAAGAGCATGAATCCGGCCGCTTCGAACGTCGTGCGGACGTCCAGCGGAAAGTTGCTGAAGATGACGAGTGCGATCGTCGCATTCAGCCCGACGGCCGACGAGCCGGGCCCGAGGACGGAGATCAATCCGTACGCCGCACCCCATACCGCAAGCGCGGCGATTTCGAGGGGCAGCGAGCGCGCCGCGGCAGCGCCCGCGAGCATCGAGAGCGCCATCGCGAACGCCATCACGATCATTACGCCGGCGCGCGAGCGATACACGCCCTGCAGCGATGCGAACCCCGTGCTGATCGAGCCCATGGCTGCCGCCACCGCAAACATCGGCTGACCGCTGTAAAAGCCGACGACGATGGCGATGGTAACGCCGAGCGCGCTGCGCAACGCAAAGACCGGATCGAACGCGCCTGCGTCGATCTTTAGAACGTTGGCGAAGATGCGTCTCGCAGCGCTCACGCGCGATGCGCGTCAGCCGCCGACGGCGACCGGTGCGTGTCCGAAGAGCGGGGGAATGTAGTGACCGGCCAGATACGAGAGCACGAACACCACGACGCCGAAGCCGACGATCTCGAAGCCCTTGGCGAGCGGATGGCGATTGGAATTGCGCGCGGCATAGACGCCGACGGCGAAGAGCCCAACGACGGCAAGAACGAGCGAGATGATTGCGGCCCAATACATCGGTACCGGTAAGAAGAAGGCGAGAATCGGAAGCAGCGATCCGGCCGCGAACGAGCCGCCCATCGCAAACGGGGCCCGTAGGCCGCCTTCCTCGGCGACGCGTGGATCGATGCCGAACTCGTCGCGCATCATTTCGTAGAGATAGATGTCGGGGTGTTGTGCCAAGCGCGTGACGATCATCTTGGCTTCCTCGGCACTAAAGCCTTTGAGTTTGTAGTACGCCACTTGCTCCGCGAATTCGGCTTGCGGATCGGCCGCCATCTCCGCTTTTTCCATCGCGATCGTCGCCTGCACGACCTCGCGTTCGGAACGCGACCCGAGAAATTCGCCGACGCCCATCGAAAGCGCGCCGGCAAGCATTGCAAGAAAACCGCTGATAAACACGGCGGAGCGGTCGCCTTCGGCGACGCCGACGCCGGTGATGATGCCGAGGGTGGTGAGGATGCCGTCTTGTACCCCGAAGACGATTTCGCGAACGCTCCGCTGCGCTTCGAGCGTTCGGCGCTGCGGCGTGTCGGGGATGCGCGGCTGGACCGCCTTCCAGCCGGGCACGTCGACGACGATGTCGGTAACCGGCGGCGTTAGTGAGGCGCGCTCTTCGGTGGACATGGTTGCTGGTTTCACGGCGTCCGTCGCGAATGGCCTTCTAAATGACGGAATTCGTCGCTCCTAATTTCAAGCCGTTCGGCGAACGCTACGTCTTCATTGAGATTCCGGGGCAGGACGTGCGCTCGGCGCAGCGCTTCATCTGGGCGCTTGCTCGCGCAGCCCGCATGCTTCCCGGCGTCGTGGAATCGGTGCCGGGGCTGGGAAGTCTCACCCTGCTGATCGATCGCTCGCAGACGTCGGCGGCGCAGCTCGAACGCGCGCTCGCGAACGTGCGCCCGCACTCTGCCGAAGAAACGAGCGTCGTCGAGATCGTGGTGCGATACGACGGCGAGGATCTCGAGGACGTCGCGCGCCGCACGGGACTTTCGAGCGCCGAAGTCGTCGACTTGCACGCGGGTCGCGAATACGTCGCGTATTTTCTCGGCTTTCAGCCCGGCTTCGCGTACCTTGGCGATCTCGACGCGCGCCTGGTGGTGCCGCGGCGTGCATCACCGCGTGCACGCGTCCCCGCCGGAGCCGTCGCGATAGCGGACGGGATGACGGCGGTCTATCCTTTTGCATCGCCCGGCGGCTGGAACGTACTTGGGCACACGGACGCGGTGGTGTTCGACGCGGAGCGCGGCGGCGCGACGATCCAACCCGGCGCGCGCGTGCGCTTCATCGCCTCGTGAGCGGCTCGCTTGCCGTGGTGCGCCCCGGGGCGTTGACGTTCGTGGTCGATCGCGGGCGTTTTGGCGCGCGCCATCTGGGCGTTGCGTGGTGCGGTGCGGCGGATGCGGCCGCCTTTGAAGCCGCGAACTTCCTCGTGGGAAATGACGCGAATGCCGCGGCGCTCGAAATAACCCTCGGCAACGCGTCGTTCCGCTTTGAGGCCGAGACCGTCTTTGCGTTGACGGGCGCGGACGCCCATGCGCGGCTGGATGAACGCTTCGTGGAGCCGTGGCGCGCACACCGCGCCGATGCGGATGCGGTGCTGCAGCTCGCGTTTCCGCAGCGGGGCGCGAGAACCGTGCTCGCCGTCGCAGGCGGTATCGACGTGCCGCCGGTCTTGGGCTCGCGCACGACCGATCTGGCGGCCGGGTTCGGCGGACTTCACGGCCGCGCGTTGCGCGCGTCCGACGTGCTTGCGCTCGGTCAGCCCGCGCACCCTCTTGCGCAACGGCGCGTGGACGCGCCCGCCGGAGGTGACGCCGTACGCGTCGTTGCGTTCGACCGCTTCGCGCATCTGGATGCGGCATCGCAGCAAGCGTTCTGGGAATGCGCCTGGACCGCCGGCCACGAAAGCAACCGCATGGGGTATCGCTTTTCCGCGCGGCCATTACGCTACGAACGCGAGGCGCCGCCGTCGCACGCGGTCTTTCCAGGATTCATTCAAGTACCGCCGTCGGGAGAAGCGATCGTACTGCTTGCCGACGCGCAAACGACCGGAGGCTATCCGAGCATCGGCGTCGTGCATCCGGAAGACCTCGGCATCGTCGCACAGCTGCGTCCCGGCGAAACGTTGCGCTTCGAACGCCTAGGCGCGCCGTGACCGTCGATCTGAACGCGGACGTCGGCGAAGGTTGCGCCGACGACGTAGCGCTCTTCGACATCGTGTCTTCGGCGAACGTCGCCTGCGGAGGCCACGCGGGCGACGACGCGAGTATGCGTGCGACCGTGCTGCGCGCGAAATCTCGCGGCGTTGCGGTGGGCGCCCATCCTTCCTATCGCGATCGCGAGCATTTCGGAAGGCGCGACGTGCATATCGATCGAGCGACGCTCTATCGCGACCTGCGCGAACAGATCGCAGCGCTCGCGGATATCGCTGCCCGGGAAGGCGTCGCGCTGCACCACGTGAAGGCGCACGGCGCGCTCTATAACGCGGCCGCGGGCGATCGCGCGATAGCCGACGTCGTCTCGCAAGCGGTGGCCGAAGCCGGCATCGCGATGCTCTACGGCCTCGCGGGCGGTGCGCAGATCGAAAGTGCGCGAGCGTTCGGTCTGCAGCCGGTCGCGGAAGGCTTTGCCGACCGACGCTATCGCGCCGACGGCACGCTCGTGCCGCGCGGCGAACCTGCGGCGATGATCGAAGACGAAGCCGAGGCCGTCGCGCAGGTGCGCGAACTACTGCGAACGCAGCGCGCGCAGACGATCTGCGTTCACGGCGACAACCCGCATGCCGTCGCTTTTGCTCGCAGCGTTCGCAAGGCTCTCCAGGACGGCGGCATGACCATCGCGGCGGTGCGATGATCCACGGCGTTTCGCTTCTGCCGCTGATCGGCATCGGCGTGTTGATCGGCGGATTTCTGCTGCGTTTGAATCCGATGCTCGTGGTGCTCGCAGGGACGCTTGCAACCGGCATCGCCGCCCATTTTGACGCCGGCCATTTGCTCGCCGCGATCGGCAGCGGATTCGTCGAAACGCGCAATCTCTCGCTCGTGCTCGTATTGCCGCTCGCGGTCGTCGCGTTACTCGAACGTCATGGTTTGCGGGAGGCCGCGCAACGGATCATCGCCGCGATTCCGGGCGCAAGCGTGGCGCGTCTGCTCGTCACGTATTTGGGCGTGCGCGAGGTGACGGCGGCGCTCGGATTGAGCGCGCTCTTCGGTCAGGCGGTGACGGTGCGGCCGTGGTTCGCGCCGATGGCGCAGGCCGCCGCCGAACGTGACCGCGCACCGTCCGAGGAAGAAAAGCAGCGTCTTCGCGCGCAATGCGCCGCGGCCGATAACGTCGGACTGTTTTTCGGCGAAGACATTTTCGTCGCGTTCGGTGCGGTTGCGCTGATGCACGAGGTGCTCAAATCGCTCGGCTATGACATTGCGCCGATGCGCATCGCCCTGTGGGCCATACCGACCGCGCTCTGCGCTTTCGTGATTCACGCCGTGCGCGTCATCCGCTTCGCGCGGCGTCTACAGGGTCGCGCATGATCGAGCTACTCTACGTCCTGGCCGGAATCGTGCTGGCGGTCGTGGCGCTCACCACGTTTGCCGACGCCACGCATCCGCGCCGCATCTGGACGGGATCGTTTTGGATGCTTTTCGCGCTGACGTTCGTGCTCGGCGGCCGCGTGCCACCGCAGTTCGTCGGTGCGGGCGTCGTCGCTATGGCCGCGATCGCGGGATTCGGCGGCGTACGCAGCGCCGCACACGGAGATAATGAAGCGACGCGGCGCGCGGGCGCGGCGCGCTTGGGGCCGCGCATCTTCGTTCCCGCGCTCGCGATTTCGGTCGTCACCTTGCTCTACACCGTGTTTATGCACGATGCGTTCGTCGGACTGGGCATCGGTTGCATCGTTGCTTGGGCGATCGCCTTGGTTATGACGCGAGATACGCCGATGCAGTCAATGCGCGAAGCGCGCCGGTTGCTCGACGCGCTTGGCTGGGCCGCGCTGCTCCCGCAGATGCTGGCAATGCTCGGCTTGGTCTTTGCGGCGGCGGGCGTCGGGAAGGCCGTCGCCGCGGTGGCTACCGCGTACGTCGACGTTCACTCACCGCTGATCGCGGTGCTCGTTTTTGCGGGAGGCATGGCGCTCTTCACGGCGATCATGGGCAATGCGTTTGCCGCCTTCCCGATCATGGCCGGCGGCGTCGGCCTTCCCGTGCTGGTAGGCGTGCAGCACGGCGATCCAGCCGTCGTCGCGGCGATCGGCATGTTCAGCGGATACTGCGGCACGCTCGTCACACCGATGGCTGCCAATTTCAACGTCGTACCGTCCGCATTGCTCGAACTCGACGACACCTACGCGGTGATCAAGGCGCAACTCGGTACGGCGATTCCCTTGTGGGTATGTAACGTGATCCTGCTCTTGGTGTTGCTACACCGATGAACACGATGCTTTTGACCGGCTTCGAGCCGTTCGGCGGCGATGCGCTCAACGCGTCGTGGGAAGCGGTGCGCTTGTTGGGCGGCGAGATGATCGAGGGCACGCGCGTGGAGGTTCGCCAGTTGCCGTGCGTCTTCGGCGATGCGATCTCGGTGCTGCGCCATGTGATCGACGAGGTTGGGCCGGCGATCGTTGTGTGCGCGGGGCAGGCATCGAATCGCGACGCCGTGTGTCTCGAACGCGTGGCGATTAATCTCGATGACGCACGGATTGCCGACAACCGAGGGAACGTGCCGATCGACGCAGCGATCGTTGCCGGCGGTCCCGCGGCGTATTTTACGTCGTTGCCGGTCAAGGCGATGATGGCCGCGATTGCCGACGCCGGCATACCGGTGAAGCTTTCGGAGAGCGCCGGCACGTACGTGTGCAATCACGTCTTTTACGGGCTCATGCATGAAATCGCCACGCAACGGCCTGCGCTGCGTGGCGGATTTATTCACGTGCCTTCGATCGAGACGCTCGAGACTGCAACGGTCGCCACGGCCTTGCGCCGCGCGATCGCCGCCGCGCTTAGGGACGCTTGAGTTCGCTGCCCAGCGGGGCGAACGACGTCGACGAGAACGCGCTTGCCGAATGCGTCGTGCTCAGACGAATGCGCCGGTTGCGATAATCGACCGAGCGAACGGTCACCTCGACCGCTTCACCAACTTCGTACTCATCGGGATTCGCGTCGCGATCCGACAGGCTGCCGATGACGCCGGGCGCGATTTCGACTTGCAGGCGCGGCTCTTTTGAAACGACGCGGCCTTCCGTGACCGTACCGTGCTTGAGCAGCGCGGCGTGGTCGCGCCACGGATCCGCCAGCGACGCTTTGCGGGAGGCAGCGATTTTCTTGCCGTTATCTTCGATGCGCAGAATCTTCACGGGAAAACGGTCGCCGATGCTGACGGCGTCGGTCGGCTTTTCCAGGCGCTCGAAAGCGAGTTCGCCGATGGGGACCAGCGCATCGATGCCGCCCAAATCGACGAAGGCGCCGAAATCGGCGATGCGCACGACGGTCGCTTCACGTTCTTCGCCGACCGCAAGCGACTGCAGCAACGCTTGACGCGTTGCGCGGCGCTCGGCTTCGACGGCGCGGCGATGCGAGACGACGAGACGTTTACGCTTTTCGTCCACGTCGAGCACTTTGAGCGGAACCTTGGCTCCGACGAGCGTGGAGAGCGGCTCACCCTTGGCCACGCGAGCTTGCGATGCCGGAAGAAACGCGCGGTATCCCTCGACGTCGACCAGCAGACCGCCCTTGATTTCGGATTTGATCGAACCGTGGATGACGGCGTTGCTGTCCTTTGCCGCTGCGAGGCGTTCCCACGTCTCTTGCGCACGACGGCGGCCTTCGGCAGCCTGCGCTTGGCGCCGTTCGACTTCGTCGGGCGAAAGTTCCGCAGCGGGCGCAGCCACTTGCGGCGCTTCGGCGGGTGCCGCCGGCGCTTCCACCGATGCTTCAACCGGCTCGGCTGCCGGCGGCGGCGCTAGTGGTTCCGGTGCGTGTTCTGCGAGGGGAGCGTCGCTCTGCGGGACGAGCGCCGTGGTTTGTTCGTCGATCTGCTCTTCGTGTTCCATGATGTGCCGGGTCCACGGGTTCCCTTGCGTGAGGGGCGGGCCCTTCGAAGTATTCCCGGGAGCGTGCAAAATTGCGACGAACTACGGGCCGTTGTAGCGCCCGCCGTAATACGAAGAGGAGAGTCTTGCCGTGCAATTGGGGATGATCGGTCTCGGCCGCATGGGTTCGAACATGGTGCGGCGCCTGATGCGAGCGGGCCATACCTGCGTGGTCTACGACCGCAACGCGACGGCCGTGAGCGACCTGGCCTCGGCTGGGGCAACGGGTGCGTCGTCGGTAGCCGAGTTCGTGTCGAAGCTCGAGAAGCCGCGCTGCGTCTGGCTGATGGTTCCAGCCGGCGTCGTCGATTCGAGCATCGACGAGATTTCGGGCCTGCTCGAGGCCGGCGATATCCTCATCGACGGCGGCAATTCCTATTATATCGACGACATCCGGCGCTCGCGCGCGCTGCAGAGCAAGGGCGTCAAGTATCTCGACGTCGGCACCAGCGGCGGCGTGTGGGGCTTGGAACGCGGCTACTGCATGATGATCGGCGGCCCGGACGACGCGGTGACGCACCTGGACCCGATCTTTAAAACGCTCGCGCCGGGACCCGGCACGATCGATCGCACGCCGGGACGCCCCGCGGGCAAAGGCACCGCGGAAGACGGTTATCTGCATTGCGGGCCGAGCGGCGCGGGGCATTTCGTGAAGATGGTGCACAACGGCATCGAGTATGGCATCATGGCCGCCTATGCCGAGGGGTTGGGCGTGCTGCACAGCGCCAACGTCGGCAAGACGCATCAAGTAGCCGACGCGGAAACGACGCCGCTACGCGATCCGGAGCACTATCAATACGACATCGATCTTGGAGAAGTCACCGAAGTGTGGCGGCGCGGCAGCGTCATTGCGTCGTGGCTGCTCGATCTGACCGCCGCGGCGTTCGTGAAGGACGCCGAGCTCTCGGAATTTGCGGGCCGCGTTTCGGATTCGGGTGAAGGCCGCTGGACGATCAAAGCCGCGATCGACGAAGCGGTGCCCGTGCCCGTGTTGACCTCCGCGCTCTTCGAACGCTTTTCATCGCGCGGCGAAGCGGACTTCCAAAACCGCATCCTCTCGGCAATGCGTTTTCAGTTCGGCGGACATTTGGAGAAGGCGAAAAGCTAGATCGCGGCGATGCGCCTGCACCCGTACTTAATAGGCGGCGTAGTACGCGTAGATGAACCGGCGCATCGAGCGGTATGTCGCGAAGGTTGTGAGGCCCGCGAAAATCACTGCCGCACACACGAGACCGCCGGACATTGATGCCGCGGGAGCGTGATGGAAGAGCGCGACCGCACCCCACGCGATCGAGCTTGCGAGGGCCGCGCCGGCCGCGATGACGGCCCACCGCGGCCTCGATAGAAAGAACAGCACCTGGACGTTCAAGAGACCGATCATCACGATCGCATATCCGACGGTCGTCCAACGTAAGACCACGAGCGAGGTTTCCGAGCCGTTCCCCAAATGCGCGGACGCGACGAGAACCGGTCCAACCAGCTCGCCTATTCCAATGGCAAGCAACGTGGCGCCGGCGATTGCGGCGATGCCCGCAAAGTAAAACCGCGTCATCGCGCGTTGAAACGGCCCGATTGCGCCGACCGCGACTCTCGCGCCGGCCAGGATTCGCCGGGGAAGCGCCTCGAGGATCACGTTTGAAACGCCGGTCACCGGAATGATCGCCAGGAGCGCGATGTCGGCGCCGAGCTCGTAGCTCGACGCGTAGAAAAAAGCGCCGTGTCCTTCGACGAATCCAGCGAAGACGCGATCGCAGATGATGGCCGCGAAATACAGCACGCCGAAAACCGCATACGGCAGCGTCGCAAGCAGGATCGATATCGTGCTCGGCGGGACGAGCGCCTGGTTGGAGCGGCCTGCTTGGCCCGCAAGCCACGCTCGCGTCGCAACGAGCACGGCCGTTCCTACCAGCCCGATCTCCGTTGCGAGCGTAGCCGGTTCCCACGGTACGTTCACCTGGCGGTGGAAGAAGATGACGAACGTTATGCCCGTGAGCAGCGTTGCGAACGCTGCAACACCGATGATCCACGCAAAGCGACGCAACGTGTAGAGCGGTGCGAGCGAAAGCTGGAAGACCGATGAGCCCAAGCAAAATGCGGCCGCAAGTAATGCGTCCGGTTCTCCATACGTACCGCGCAATGCAATCCAAAGCACGGCGGCGGCAACGATGCTCGTCAAAATCGCGATGCCGAGCAATCGATCGAACGTCCAGCGCATCAGCGGTAGATTGTCGGCGAGGAAGTAAAACGTCAACCTGCGCGCAACCGCCTGCGCGAAGAATCCGCTGACCAATTGCGCCCCGTAGACGCCGAGCGCAATCGCGGTTGCCAGGTGCAGCGGCGTCGAGAGGCTGGACCACAGGGAGGCTCCGAAGACGGCGAGACCGATCACCGCGATGATCCAAGGCCCCGAATAGAGCGCTCCTGCGGCATAATCGCGGCAGGCGAGCTTGAACCAGTTCAGGTCGGGCTGCGCAGCGCGCTCCTCGTCGGTGACGTACTTGTCGATCAGGCCCGTCACGTCTCGAGCGAGCGCGAAGAGATCGGGGTACCACAGTTCGGCAACGACGTCGCGCGAATAGCCGAGCGATTCGAGAAGAATGGCGACCTCGTCGATGCCCTTTGGCCGCCAGCCGCGCCCGAATGCGTCGGATCGCGCGAGTGCCACGATGTTGCGCGCGGCGATTTCGATCTCGTGCTCGCGCCTTTCGAACGGCGAGAAGTCAGCGAACGGATCGAGCGACATCGTCGTAGAGCTCCCGGTACGTTCGTAAAAAGCGATCTTGCGTAAAATGCTCGAGTGCGCGATCGCGCGCGCCCTTTCCGACGCTTCGCGCGAACGCGACATCCGTCAGGAACGGGATGAGCGCCTCACCGAAGCGTTCGGGCCGTTTCGGCGGAACCACCGCGCCGAAGTCGCCGATTGCTTCACGTACGCCGCCGACGTCGGTCGCGACGACCGGTTTGCCGCACATCATCGCCTCGATGATCGTATACGGAAAACCCTCGGAGATGCTGGAGAGCGCCACGACCGATGCGTTCGCATACGCATCGGCCGGGCTCTTCGTCGGACCCATGAAATGAACCGTATCTTCCAAGCCGAGATCGCTTACGAGCGCCCTGCATGCGACGTCGTAGTCGCGGTCGTGAACCGGGCCCCATAGTTCGTAGCGCACGTTGGGGATCGCCGCTTTGACGGTTCTCGCGCTCGCAATCATCGTGATAACGTCTTTGAGCGGATCGATGCGAAGCACGGCGGTGACGGTCGGGACCTCGGGCCAGCGATCCCTATCCGCGAAACGCGTTTCATCGACCCCGTTATAGATGACGCGCACGCGTTCGGGGTCAACGCCGTAGTAATGCTCCCAGGTAGTGTTGTACGTGCACACGGGCGCGATTATGTTGGACGCGGCGTAGGCGGCGCGAGCGACGGCCGAGAAGAAATTTTTCTTGATTGCCCGATCGCTGAAGGGGAATCCGGCGCTCGCAAGCGCGAGAATGCGTTCGCGCAGATACACGCCGTGTTCGGTGAGGATGACCGGGGTTCCGTGCAAATAGTTTGCGGCGACGGCGGGCAACGCGCAGAGTCCCGCGACGCTTACATGCATAAGGTCGCACTCCGGCAACTCGACCGCGAGCGGCGCGAGATAGCGGTAGATGGTGCGAACGAGTTCGATCGCTTCGAGCGACGTCATAAACCGGGCATGCCACACTTGCGACTGAAAGAGATGGAGCGCGACATCCCACGTCTCCGACCGTCGCATCGTCCAGTCGTAATCGTGTACGCGAAAATAGCGGTACAGTTCGGCGACCGATTGCACCAGTATTGAAGGCGATGCGTACTCCATGCCGCGTAAGACTTCGGAAAGGAAGGTCGTGAAGAGTGGGACGAATTCGCACTTCAATTCGCGTGAATTGCGCCGCCCTTCGCTCTTGAGATCGCGGGCATTATACTCGGTAAGGCGTTCGTGCCCCCAGAGCGGCACGTCCAGCAGACGTGTGACGTTCGACGGCAACTCGTACTCGGGGCTTCCCGAAGGGTTTCCTACGAGCGCAAAGACCTCGAACGCAATCTCCGGAAGACCGCCGATCAGATCGTGACACCACGTCGAGACGCCGCCTCTAACGAACGGATACGTTCCTTCGGTCAGCAGACATACGCGCACCTAGCGCAACGACGAGGGGCGGTCGTCGCCCATGACACTGTGTAGCGACTCCGCAATGTCGACCGATTTTTTTGCCAGTTTCAAATTGCCCGCCGAAAGAAAGCAGCGAGCCGCGTTGACGTAGGCTTCTTGCACGGACTTAGCGTCCTGCGCGCTCTCGGCCCATGACAGATACATTTTACCTGACAGTCGGAGCAGCTTATTTGAAAGATCGAGGTTTTGCAACTGACCCGCAACGACCGAGGCGCTGCGGAAGGCGATGGCCGCGCGCGCGAACTGCTTGGCATTGTCGCAATTTTCGGCTTCTTGAACGTAATATTCGAGCGCGTGATGGAGTTTTCCGACTTGTTGCGCTGCGACCGCCGCGTTCCAATAGTCACCTCCCGGCGGGGGAGGCGCGTGTTCGTCCTGCTCGGGTTGGGATGATGTGGCCGAGGGCGCGACAGGCTGCGGCGGCGACTCTTCGGGCGCGGCCGAGAGCAGGTTGCGCCAACGTAATTCCTGTTCGATGCGCGCGACGAGTTCGCGCGAATCGAAGGGCTTTGTCAGGTAATCCTGTGCGCCGGCCTCCAGCGCCGAAACCTTGTCCTCGATTCGCGCTTGACTCGTCAGCATTACGACGGGAATATGACGCGTTCGCGGGTCGTTCTTCAGTCTCGCGGTTGCGGAGCGGCCGTCGAGCACCGGCATCATCCAGTCGAGAAGAATCAGATCCGGCTGCAGGGCCAGCGCGCGTTCGCACGCGAGATGGCCGTTCTCGACCGCGGTGACGGTAAAGCCGTTTCGCGTGAGCAGCACTTCGATCAGCCGGCGAATTGCCGGATCGTCGTCTGCGATTAAGACGCTTCCCCGTTTGGGTGATTCCTGAATCTCTGCCGCCGAGGCCATGACGATGGCGTCGGCCACGTCTTTCGACCACGCCTCGATCGCGGCCGCATCGGCAAAAGAAATCGCCCCGGTAGCATAGCACTCGACATATCCCGTCGCAGTCGAGTCTTCGCGCAGCGGCAGCCCCATGAACGCGCCCTTGAGCACCGCCTCGCCGGCCATGGCATCGCGAACGCTCTGCGCGGTCATCGTCTCGATGCTCGCGTTCATCTGGGCGTTCGCGGACGCGGCTAGAACGACGGTGTCGTCGGCCGCTAGCCAGATGCGTACGCATGCAAGTCCGAAGCGGTCGAGCGCCGCACGCGCCGAATCGCTCGCGATATCCAGGGCCGACTTAGTCCCGCGTTCCACGTTCAGAGCGAGACCCCATATGAAATGGTCGGGCGGAAATCAAGATACGAAGATGGCAACGATGCCGGCAATCCGCCGCGATTCGTGTACGTGCCGGCGGCCTCTTCGAGCGCGAAGGACGGACCGCGGCTGCCGAACGGATGGAAGCGAATGCCGGCCGTGAGTTCGAGGATGTTGTCGTAGTAGTACGATTTACTATCGATGGTGAAGACCGGCCGCACGTAGATCTCGGTTGCGCTCGGCGAGGCCGACGTGCGCCGCCCCAGTTCCAGTTGGTTGTAGAAGATCGTATCTTGATAGCGGCTATAATAGGTTCCGCTGCCATAGAAATTTCCGTACGCTGCGCGATGCGCGGCCGCGCCGCCCCATTCGCGGTAGAGCTGAATGCCGCCGCGAACGTCGCCACCCGAGGGAACACTCGCAACCGCGCCAACTCGCGTGGTGCCACCTGCCTGCGCGAACACGCGAAGCCCGCTGCCGTTTGTGTACTGCAGCCCGAGCGCGGCGCCCGCATAATTGTCGCTATAGATTCGAGGGATCGCGCCTCCCGCCGACTTTGAATCGATGTTTCCGAACACATCGACGAACGGCCGAACGGCCGATTTCGACGTGCCGAACGGTTTATAGGCGTCGACCGAATACACGAAGTCTCCGAAACGTGATTCATTGAGGGCGTAGGCGTACAGATAGCCGGCTTGGTCGGCAGACGCGCGCAGAGGAAGCAGCGCCAAGACGCTCGTGAGGAGCGCCGGCGCAAAATACATCGGCCGCATTACTGAGGCAGTTCTACGATATCGTAGGTTTGCATCGAACGTCGATTCCTCGTCCAGTGGCTCAAGAGAAGATGGTTTTCGTCAAAAGCAAGGTCGCGCATTTGTGGATCGACCGGCGCCCGTGCTACCACTGAGCCCGAAGGCGTGAAGGCAACGAGTTGGTGTTCGGCGCGATGGAGCGAATACAACAGCCCGTCGCGCGACGCGAGGCCCGCAAAGGCGTCGTTTGTTCTAGCGGCTCCATCCACGTCGCCAAGGGACCGGAAGGTCTGCAGGTCATAAAGGCGACCCCTATCAGTAATACCGTAAAGCATTCCGTCATCGAGCGCAATTCCGACCAGCCAATTCAAAACCGGTGGAAGCGCAGTGCGCTCTCGAAGGTCGAGCGTTCCGTCGGCGCCGATGGAAAAACGGTCCAGCCACGGTTGCGGATTGGGATCGAAGCCCGCTTGCTGGACGGCCCACAGGGTCGTCGCATTGCAGCTAAGGCCGGAAATATTTGCCGATCCGCTCGGACGCCCGGCCGTGAGTTGCGGAACGTTCGTGGCGTTCAAACGATGGCCGGCCCGGTCCAGCCGGAAGATCACCGGCCGGTTGGTAGCTGCGACAAATCTAAAGCCCTGGCTGACACACAGTGGGCCTGCGTCGGCGACGCGTCCATCCGCGATCTCCGGAAATTCCAGGCCGGTGTGCGCCGCTAAACCTTCGAGGAACGACAGCTGGAACGTGGCGCCGACGCCGATGCGCGGCAATTCATAAATGTTGTCGCTTGGAGAGGCGAGGTGCGCGCTCTCGGGCAACGAGACGGCGAACGCGGCTTCATAGCCGCTCGCGCGCAACGCGTGGAGCACGTACGGCGTAAGCCCCGCTGCGTTGGAATGTCCCGCTTCGATCGACGTCATCGGATCCACACCGGGAGCGAGCGGAGGATTCTGACCGAATTCGCCGCTTGGATACGCAAAGATGGTCAGAGGGTGCCCAGTATCTGCTTCAAAAGCCGAGCGCATGCGGCTGAGGTCCGATTGGAGCCTCGCTTCGAATTCCAGCGGCGTTTCAAAGCGATGTTTATCCGGCAGCCATGCAAGATTTGCGTACCAATAGGGGGAGAGCGTGCCACTGGCGGAAATTTGGAGGTCGCTATGGCCGGCCCACCCGTGCGACTCAAGCGTCCATACTCCCGATGATGCCATCGCGCGTAGTTGCGCGCTATCGAGCCGCCCCGGGATCGCGGGGTTGTTGGTCGCGTGTCCTTCGAAAAACATCGTGGCCGTCGCATGATGTTTCATCAGAATCGGCGTACCGTGCGTCCACGCGCTCAAATACCCGTCGTCGAAGGTCAGCAACACGGGCTTTGTCGGCAACGACTTCGCGGAAATCTTGCCTTCGAAATAATCGAGCGCAGTGCGTAAGCGAATGACCGTAAACCCTTTGCGCTGCAATTCGGTTAGCAGCGCATCGAAGGCGGCGGGCGTCGTCCATGGTTTCTGAATATGGTCGACGCCGTGCGCGCTTTCGATCGGATGATCGTCGATTTGATGAAACAGAAGAACGGCCACGCTCTTCTGCACGTGCGGCACGATAACGATCTTTCCGGCCGGCTCTGCCGTAGCGCTCAGCGACGAAAAAAGCAATGCGAGGATCGCCCAGAGCGGGCGAACGTGAAGCGGCATCACTTCGTGCGGTTCCGCACCGCGTCACCGCTTTCCGCTGCTGGCCGGAGTTTTCGTGCCCTAACGGATCACGAACAGCGTCCGCTTCCTACGATCGTCTTTGCAAGCGCCGGTTCGTTCGTGCTGGGGAATTTCTGATTGCCCGGGCTGGGCTTCACGCATTCGCGCGAGAGCAGATACGCCATGATCGACGCATAGTTGTCTTGCGAGAGCGAACCGGGCGCGTTGAGCGGCATCTGCTGCCGCACCACGTCGAACATTTGTGACACGTTGAGATGCGCTCGTCCGAACGTCGGCCCCTCGAGTGCCGGTGCCGACACGCCCTGCAATTGCGCACCATGACAGGTCGAGCAATGCTGTTGGTAAAGGTTTGCGCCGGCCTTTGCTTGGGCGGCGGTGTACGGTGCCGTACCGCTCGCGATCGTGCTCGCCGCATTTCCGCTCTCGAGCTTTCCGTTCGAACCGGCGGCGACGGTGACATTCGGTTGCCCCGCGTTGCTGTTATGCACCGGCTGCGATGCGTTTAACCGGAACGCGACGACGCGTGCGCCGCCGAGCGTCGACGGGAGGTTGTTGACCTTCTGGTTGCCGGGTTGACCTGCTTCCACGACGAGGTACTCGTTGCCGTCGGAAGCTTGATAGACGCCGAACGGCGCCACGATTGCCGCGCCGACGTTTGCGTGCCACAACTGTCGACCCGTCTTAGCGTCGAGGGCGTAAACGTCGCCGCCCAGGTCGCTCGTGAAGACGATGCCGTTGCTGGTCGTCAGCGCGCCGCCTTGCCCGGGATACGGCATGGGGAACGTCCACGCGACTTTGCCGGCGTTTACGTCGATCGCGGTGAGTTTGCCGGTCGCCGAATGACGTTTGGGTAGCGGCCCCGCGCTGTACGGCTGTCCCGGAATGTACGGCACCTTCTTTGGATAGGTGACTTTCCAGTCGCCACATTCGTGGTTCGTGCTTGGGATGTAGAACATGTCGGTCTCCGCGCTATACGCACCGCCGTTCCATTCGATGCCTCCGCCGTGATTGGGGCAGGCATGCGTTCCTTGCACGGTGGGATGCGTGGTAAAGATGCCGCTTTGATTGCTTACCGCCGTCTTATAGACGGGTTTTCCGTTCGTGCGGTCGAGGATCAGGAAGTCGCCTGCCTTGTCACCCACCGCCAAGAGCTGTCGCGGTGCGCCGTTGACGTTGCCGTCGAAAATCACGGGCGGCATGGCGGGGTCGTCGTCGTGCGTGTCGCCCTGCATGATTTGGTAGTACCATTTCAGCACGGGTTTGCTGCCGGAGATGTCCAGCGCAACGACCGAATCGGCGTAGAGATTGCGCCCTTTGTGCCCGTAGGTCGTCAGATTCGGTTCCGGATTTCCGGGTGCCG
Organism: Vulcanimicrobiota bacterium; assembly: GCA_027459645.1. Taxonomy (GTDB): domain Bacteria; phylum Vulcanimicrobiota; class Vulcanimicrobiia; order Vulcanimicrobiales; family Vulcanimicrobiaceae; genus JAMXLG01. The sequence continues at coordinate 78,268 of DAIDHQ010000028.1, read as the reverse complement.
CATACACGGTATTCGGATCGGCGCCGACCGAAAGACCCGACCACACCGCCGCGCCGCCGTGCTTCCACGAATTTCCCGGCCACGTTCCGAAGTTCGGCTCGCCGGGATGCGTGACGGTGTTCCAGTCCCACACCCGGCTGCCGTTGCTCTCGTTGAACGCGCTGATCAAACCATCGCTGCCGAGATCGCCGCCGGAGGTGCCGACGATCACGTTCCCGTGGTAGGTATAGGCGGACGACGAATACCACGTGTTGCTCGTGTCGTGACATGCGGGCACGTTATAGGCCGCTTTTCCGGTCGATGCATCGAGTGCGATCAGCCGGCAATCTTGGGTGAAGAAAAACAGCTTGCCGTTGTCGAGCGCGACGCCTCGATTGACGGGATACTGCAGTTCGTATTGCGGATCGTATCCGTACGCCCACTTCAGCTTTCCATCGGTCGCATCGAGCGCCAGCACGTTGTCGTGCGCGGTCGTGACATAGAGCGTATCCGCGCTCTCGATGGGGTTGCTTTCCTCCTCACCGTCATCGCGCACGTCCGTGATCCACGCTTCCTTGAGCTGAGAAACGTTCGCGGGCGTTATCTGCGTCAGCGACGTCGTTCGATTGTTCGATGGACCGCCTGAAGGGTACGCCCAATCGCCGGGAGCGGCGCTCGATGCGGTCGTGGACGTCGACTGGGACTGATTGCTGCTCTGGCACGCGGTAAGCAGCGCGACGGCGATGGCGGAAGCGGCAAGGATCTTCATGGGAAGAGCCTTCCCAAAGGCGACGCTACGGAATCGCAATCGAAGATTTTACCGTCGTCTCAACGCGTCGGCGTGACGTTCGAAGGGTTCGTAACGCGCGGTGATAATCAGGCACAAATGAAGCGTTTACTCGGTTTCGCGGCCTGCGCGTTGCTTGCGGCCGCCCCGCTCGTCTCTGCCGCCGCCGGCTCGCCGGTGCAGACGGTCCTCGGCAAACTGCAATGGCGCGATATCGGCCCCACTATCGGCGGACGCGTTGTCGCCGTCGCCGGCGTTCCGACCAAACCCGATCGTTTTTATATGGGCGGCGTGCAGGGCGGCGTCTGGGAGAGCACCGACTACGGGCTTCATTGGCGCAACATCACCGACGGGAAGATTCCCGGTACCGCCACCTCGATCGGCGCGCTCGCGGTAGCGCCGTCGAATGCGAACGTGATCTACGCCGGCACCGGCGAGTCCGATCCGCGTGCCGACGTCGATACGGGCGTCGGCATCTATAAGTCCACGAACGCCGGAAAGTCGTGGAGCTACGCGGGACTGCGTGACACCCATTCGACGATGGACTTGGCCATCGATCCGCACAACGCCAACGTCGTATATGCGGCGTCCATGGGGCATATCTTCAAACCGAACGCCGAACGCGGCATCTTCAAGACCACCGATGGCGGCAAGACGTGGAAAAAAGTGCTCTACGTCAACGACAAGACCGGCGGCGTATACGTCAAGATCGACCCGAAGCATCCGAACGTTGTGTACGCGTCGATGTGGCAAGCGTATCGCACCGCGTGGACGCTCCAGAGCGGCGGCCGCGGAAGCGGCCTCTACAAATCGACGGACGGCGGCGCACGTTGGACGAAGATCTCCACGCATCCGGGGTTTGCGCGCGGCGCGCTCGGTAAGATCGCCGTCGCGGTTTCGCCTGCCGATCCACGCGTGGTGTACGCGCTCGCGCAAGCGCGCGACGGCGGCGTCTTTCGTTCGAACGACGGCGGCGCGACGTGGAAACGCGTCAACGACCAAATGAAGCTTCGCCAGCGCGCGTTCTATTACACGAACCTGATCGCGGATCCGAACAACGCGAACACCGTCTACGCCCCCGAAGTCGACAGCGTGTATAAGACGACCGACGGCGGCAAAACATGGAAACCGATCGACAGCCTGCCGCACGGCGATCATCACATCATCTGGGTGAACCCGCTGCATCCGAAGATCATGCTGGAAGGAAACGACGGCGGCGCCACGGTTTCGACCAACGGCGGCAGGACGTGGAGCTCGCTGCACAATCAGCCGACGGCGCAGTTCTACAAGGTTGCGCTGGACGATCGCTTTCCGTTCCACGTCTACGGCGCGCAGCAAGATGAAGGGCCGGTCGAAGGGCCGAGCGCGTCGATCGACGGATCGATCGGACTGGGCGAATGGCACAACGTCGCGGGCGGCGAGAGCACGTGGGTTGCACCTGAGCCCGGCGATCCCGACGTAACCTTCGGAAGCGGCTATTACAGCTCAATGTTCCGGTTCGACGGTCGAACGGGCGACAACAAAAACGTGAGCCCGTATCCGCGATATATGGCGGGTTCGTGGGCCTCGCAAGAAGAGTATCGCTTCATGTGGACCCACCCGATCCTGTTCTCGGCGGGCGATCCCAAAGAGTTGCTGGTCGGCGCGCAGGTCGTGTTCTCCAGCATGGACGGCGGCAAGACGTGGACGAAACTCAGCGGCGATCTTACGCGCAACGATAAAAAGACCGAAGGTCCGAGCGGCGGACGCATTTTCCTGGATGAAACCGGCGCGGAAACGTATCCGGGCATCGAATCGCTCGCGGCATCACCGCTCGATAAAAACGTCATTTGGGCCGGTTCGGCCGATGGGCTCGTGCACGTGACGACCGATCACGGCGCGACGTGGAAACTGGTGACGCCGCCGGCGTTGCCGCAGTGGTGCGAGATCACCACGATCGAACCGTCGCACGTTGCGAAGGGCACGGCGTACCTGTCGGCTTCGCGCTATATGTGGGACGACTTCCATCCCTACATCTATAAGACGACGGATTTCGGGGCGCATTGGACGCAATTGACGAACGGCTTGCCGAGCGATCAATACATCTTCACGGTTCGGGAAGATCCGCGCGAAGCGCGCGTACTCTTCGCGGGAACGCGTTCGACCGTCTACGTCAGCATCGACGGCGGAGCGCGTTGGGCACCGCTGACGCTCAACCTGCCGGGCGTACAGGTGCGCGACCTTGCGATTAACGCGCGTCAAGGCGCGCTCGTCGCGGCGACGCACGGACGCTCGTTCTGGGTGCTCGACAATCTGGCGCTAATCGAGGACGTGGCGCGCGCTTCGTCGCTGTCGCTTGCGAAGCCACAGATCTTTGCTCCGGAAAACGCGTGGCTTTCGCACGCGTACGGTGGCGGATATTACAGCGGCGGCGGTGGCGTCGGAGCGAATCCCGATTACGGTACGGCGGTGTTTTTCAACGTGCCGAAATCGTACGACGGCAAGACGACGGCGACGCTGACGTTCAAGGATGCGAAAGGCAACGTCATTCGCACCTTCCTGCTGCATCCCAAACCGAAGAGGGAAGCCGAGCTTTCCGACGACCAGCAACTCGCGCAGGACGAAAATGAGCGGCAAGCTCGCGCGCTCGCGCAAGCGACGGCAATCCAACCCGGCATGAACGAGTTTCTGTGGGACATGCGCTATCCGCCGATCGCCGAAGTCAACGGTTGGCGCGCGATGTTCACCGACGACTTCCCCGAGACCAGCGACGGCCCCACGATACTCCCGGGCAAATACACGGTCGAACTTCGTTACGGCGGCCAGACGCAGACGCAGCCGTTCACCGTAACGCTCGATCCTCGCGTACATCCGGCCGCCGGCGATTTAGCGGCCCGATTTGCGCTCGAAATGCAGATCCAGCAATCGATGGCGCGGCTCAACCACGCGATCTCTACGGCGATCGACGCGCGTCCGCGGCTGACTCCGGCAGCACGCCGGAAGCTCGATGGCGAGCTTGCGAAACTGATCACCTTCCAGTATCAGGCCAGCGAATCCGACACGATGACGGGTGAGAAGATCCGCGGACAGCTCGGCTTCCTGATGCAATCGCTCGAAGGAGCCTACGCCCGGCCGACGGCTGCCGATTACGCGACCTTCAAACTGCTCGATGCCAAGGCGGCCACAGGGGAAGCCGCACTGAAGAAACTTACGGGCTCGTAAGTCATCGTTTCGAACCGCGCGACTTACGTTTCGCTACTTCGGCGAGGCTCAGAGCGTCGAGTTCTTCCTGGAGGCGTGGGCGCACGAGCGCCCACTCTTCGTGCAGAGCGCAGGGTTTGGCGTTGGAACAGTGTTCTGATGAGAAGATGCAGCGCTTGAAGAGTTCCCGCCCTTCGATCGATTCGGCAATCTCGCGTAGCGAGATATCGTTCGCCTGACGAGCCAAGCTATAACCGCGGCTCGCTCCGCGGTGAGCGCGAAGAATGGAGGCCGCCTTGAGTTTTTGCAGGATCTTCGAAACGAACGGATGAGGTATGCTCAACGACTCGGACAACGTCCAAGAATCGAGCACCGTGCCGACAGGCAATCGCGCCAGTTGCGAAAGAATCGTGATGGCGTGCCACGTTTCACGAGAGAGTTTCATCGCCCGATCCGATCTTCTCCGATTTTTCTCAATTCGTCAATAGACTAAAAAAGTCTAGTGACGCCGTTCGAACGACGGGGGTAATCGCACGATCTTGACTTCCACAACAGTATTTACGGTCTTCGCCGTGGCTGCCGTTGCGATCATCGGAGTGATGGTCGCGATCGCGCGTTCGACGACCGGAAATCCGGAAGCGCAGGCCACGGTAACGACCGTCGGCTACCGCTTGCGTCGCGGGTGGCTCTGGGCGCTGGCGGCTTGCGCCGTCGCCGCCTTTGCGGTGTCGCTGCCGAACTTTCCGTATGCCAGACCCTCAGCGCTCGAAGGACGCCACTATCCGGTGATAGCGTTCCAGTACGGTTTCGAAATGCCGAAAACGATCCCGCTGAATCAACCGGTCGTGTTCGACGTCACCTCCAAAGACGTCAATCACGGCTTCGGCATCTACGCGCCCGACGGAAAGCTCTTCGCGCAGGTTCAAGCGATGCCCGACTACGTCAATCATCTGGCGCTGACGTTTAAGGTTCCGGGCCACTATCTCGTGCGGTGCTTGGAATATTGCGGCATCGCGCATTATGCTATGCAAGGGGCGTTCGACGTTCGATGAGTGACAATGTAGTTAGTCGGCGCGTTATGTGGGCCTATATTCTCACCGGGCTCGCCGTTTTTGCGCTCATGTTCGTCCTCGGCGTGTTCATGCGCGCGGAGCAAGCCGCCTGGATAACCTTCGACGCCGGCCTTTTTTATTCGATCATGACGCTCCATGGAGCCGGAATGATCGTCGCGATGGCGCTCTGCGGCATGGGCGGCCTCTGGTATATCATGGATCGCGAGCAGCCGATGAACCCGGGCATTGCCTGGGGCGCGTTTGCGGCAATGGTAATCGGCGCGCTCTGCGTCGTCGTCGCCGCGCTGGTCGGTCATTTTGCCGCCGGGTGGACGTTCTTGTATCCGCTGCCGTTCGTCGGTGCTACCTGGGCGCCGTGGGCTACGGGCGCGTTCCTCGTCGGCATCGCGCTTGTGGTCGTAGGATGGGCCGCATATTGCACGCAACTGCTTGGATGCGTTCTTTCGAAATACGGCGGACTGCGAGGCGCCACCGGCTGGGATCTCGTCTTTCATCACGACGCGTTCGTCGCTTCGGGAAGACCGGAACCGCCGCCGCAGGCGTTTGCGGCGCTCGTCGTCGCAGTTGACGGACTCTTTGCCGTTGCAGGCGGAATGCCGGCCGGTATTGCGTCGCTCGCGCATTTCGTCGATCCGTCCGTCGCCATCGATCCGTTGTGGATCAAAAATCTTACCTACGAATTCGGACACACGTTTGCGAACCTGACGATCTACATGGCGATCGCGTACGTGTACGTCGCGCTTCCGCGGTACGCGAATCGCGAATGGCATACGTCCCCGGTGCTCGCGATTGCGTGGTGGGGAACGTTGCTCTTCGTGGCGACGGCCTATTTCCATCATCTCTATATGGACTTCGCGCAGCCAAACGGGCTGCAATACGTCGGGGAAATCGCATCGTACCTTGCGGCCTTCCCGCCTGCGGTCGTAACGATTTTTGGCGGTGCGCTGCTTGTCTATCGTTCGAAGATGCGGTGGTCGCTCGCCTCGATATTCCTCTATGCCGGCTTGGTGGGATGGCTCGTCGGCGGCGTCGGGGCGTTGCTCGATGCGACGGTTCCGATCAACGTTTCGCTGCACAACACGCTATGGGTGCCGGCGCACTTTCACACGTATTTGCTGCAGGGTGTCTTCCTCTTCGTGCTCGGTTGGGTGTTCGCGATGCTCGAAGCGCGCTCCGCGATCGTCACGCCGCTGGTCGTACGGTGGATCGCCGGTTTAGGGATTTTCGGCGGCGCCGCGTTGCTCTTGCTGGGATGGTACGTTGCGGGTTCGCAAGGCGTGCCGCGGCGATATGCGATTCAACCGGCGCCGGGACCGGAAATATCGTCTTGGGCGACGATCGGTGCGCTGATACTTGCGGTGGGCTTGCTGGTGACGCTTGCTGAAGCGCTCCGGCTGGCGCGCGCCGTGCGTGAGGTGCGGGCGTAATGCGCAGACGAGTTATTGGCGTCGTCGCAATCCTCGCGGGCGTTGCGTTCTCGCTCGCGCCGCTCGTCTTGCCCGATCGCGCCATTCCGATTGGAGAGCATCACTTCGATCACGCGGCGTTGATGTTGTTCGGCGCGATCGCCGGGATCGCGTTTGCTCGCGGCGCCGTCAAGGAGTCGCCGCGGTGGTTGTGGCTTACCGTCCTTGCGCCGGTGATAGCCATGATGCTGATGTCGCCCACCATCTATAACGCAGTGGAAGCAGCGGCGACCCTTCACGTGCTCGAGCACCTCGCCTTCGTTCTGCTCGCCTTTATCACCGCGTATGCCGGAGAACGCTACGTGGCGGGCGTCGGCTATGCTGCAGCGATACTCCTCGAAGCGATGGCTCTCGTAGCCGTGTTCGGATTCGGCGTCCTGGATTCACACGCTACGGTGGCTCAGGCCGCCGCGAGCGCTCCCGCGCCATCGATTTCGCCGGCAGAGATCGCCCGCGGAAAGAGCATCTTCGCGCAAAACTGCGCTGCCTGCCACGGAGGCCAGGGGCAGGGCGGCATCGGCCCGACCCTCGTCAACGAGGCGTCGCGCAAGAATCTCGTGGAGGCTGAGACGTGGATCGAGCATCCCGCGCCGCCGATGCCGACGCTCTATCCCACCGTCTTAAGGAAGCAAGACGTAGAAGCCGTGGCGGCCTTCGTCGAGACAATAAAGCACTAACACCGTCCCGGAGCGGGCAACTCAAGCCACTCATCGCGTAAGACTATCGATAAAAGATAACCTAGGTCGCCGCAGCTAAGTAAAGGCTCGGCTGGCAGCGTCGATACTAGTCGATAGGTCCCCCGGTTGGACGCTTGGGGGACAGCCTTGCCTTGGGAGGCAACATGAAAACCACAGGTATATTGGGCGGCGCGGCTCTGGCGCTCGCCCTGGCAGCTTCGGGCGCCGCGTTTGCCGGCACCAGTCCGGGAACCCTGACCGTTAGCGCTTCGGTCGTTCAAAATTGCACCGTCAGTTCGCCGACGCTCAACTTCGGCAGCTGGGATGTTGTCAATTACGGCTCCACGCCGCTCAACGCGACGGCTACGATCACGTTTACCTGCACGAAGGGCGCTACGGGCGTGTACGTTACGGCCGACACCGGTTTGAACGGCACGCATGCCAGCGGCACCACGCGTGCAATGACCGACGGCGCAAGCGACTATCTGCCGTACGAACTCTACACCGACTCGGGATATACGACGGTTTGGAACACGACGAATTCGGGTGGCCACGTGTTCACGCCCTCGTTCGCGAGTTCATCGACGGCGACGGCAACGATCTACGGGCAGATTCCGGCGGGGCAAAACGTGCCGGTCGGCTCGTACAGCGACAGCGTCGGCGTAACGATCAACTTCTAGACCCGTCGGCATGCGGGCGCGTTGGCTATGGCCGGCGCTCGCGGTGGCGTTGCTCGGTGCGAGTACAACCACAAACGGCGTTATCTCCGGAACGATCGTGGCGGATTGCAAGATCTCGAGCTCCACGCTCTCGTTCGGAAGTTACGACCCGTTGATCGCAAACGCGACGACACCGTTGAACGCGACCGGTTCGGTTCTGGTCTCCTGCACCCGGGGCGCTACCGGCGTCACCGTGTCGCTGGACGCTGGGTCGAATGCAACCCGCGCATCCGGTACGTCGCGCGCGATGTCCGACGGCCTCGGAGACTATCTCTCCTATGAAATCTACACGACGTCTGCCATGACGACGGTCTGGAATACGACCAACTTGGTGTCCTACACATCGGTTACGTCGATGGCGCAAACGGCGCTGACGGCCTACGGGCAAATTCCGGCCGGCCAAAGCGTGCCCGTGGCGACCTACACCGACAGCGTCATTGCCACGGTGAACTTTTGAAGGCGGCGCTCGCGTTTGCGGCGGCGTTCGTCTCGCTGCTGCTGCCGGCGGCGGCGAACACGCTCGCCTCGCATCTATTCGTTGGGGCGAACGCGAGCGCAAACTGCGTCCTGCGATCGCCGCCCCCGGACGGCTCGGCGCCGATCGTCTCGATTCAGTGCACGAAGGGCTCGCCCGCCGTGCGCGTGCAACTCGTTACGAAACGCTATAGCGAAATCCATATCGCCGATTCGAACGGTACCCCCACGGCCCTTGCTCTGCCGAGGCCATTATCCGGCCCCGTCTTTGCCATGGTAAACTTTTGACGATATGCTGCAACGATCGCTAGTACGTGTGTGGGCTTCAATCGGCGCGTGCGTCGTCGCCCTTTCCGCAATCCCGGCGCAAGCCGCGAGCTTTTCGGTCGATCCGACCATCGTGACCCTCGGCAAGTCGAATTCGAGCCAATCCATTGCCGTGACGAATCAAAGTACGCAACCGCTGCGGCTGCAGTTGAGCGGGTTTGCGTGGCATCAGAAGTCGACCGGCGAGATGCAACTGACAAAAACGCCCGATCTGGTGTTCTTTCCGCAATTGATTTCGCTCAAGCCGGGGGAAACGCGCCGTATTCGCGTCGGCGTGACGGGCGCGCAAGGGCCGCTCGAACAGTCCTATCGGATCTTCCTCGAAGAGCTTCCGTCGCTGGCGAGCGTGATTCACCCGAGGAGCGCTTCGATCTCGATTCGCGTCAAGGTCGGCGTTCCAATCTTTCTCAGCCCATCCGCGCCGCCGGTTGTCAGAGGCGTGGTGGATCATGCGTCGGTGCGCGACGGCATGCTCTCCTTCGACGTGCGCAACACCGGCAACGTTCACTTTTCGATCCAGCATGCCGACGTTTCGGCAAAGAATACCGCCGGCGCCTCGTTGTTTTCGAAAGACGTGACGGGTTGGTACGTGCTTCCCGGCGAGACGCGCCACTTTGCGCTGCCGATTTCTACGTCGGCGTGCGATGCGCTCAAGAGCTTCAGCGTGCGGGTCGATGCCGGCGCGCTGAAATTCGGGAAGTCTTTCCCGGACCCCAGTAAGCAATGCGTCTCCGCAACGCGATCGTAACCTTTGCATTGACCATCGGCTATGCGCTCGCATTAGCGTCGGGCGCATACGGTTCGGACGATTCCCTCGACCGGCGAACCTTCGTAACCCTCCACGTCAACACGGTCGACGAAGGTGAGGCGGTCGTCGTTTTGCGCGCTCCCGATATTCTGGTACCGGTCGACATCTTAAAAACCTCGGGCGTGCACGGTTTTAAAGGGACGCGCGTGTCGTTCAACGGCAAGGAGTACGTCTCGCTCTCGTCGCTCGCGCCCGACGTGAAGTTCTCGTTCGACATCAATGCGCTCAAACTCGATTTGACCGTCGCTCCTAGAAAGCTCGGCAGCGTGTCGAAGGATCTCGCACGCGCCCGGCCGGCGGGCATTGCCTATAAGAGCAACAAGAACGCGTATCTCAACTATGCGCTGACCGACGCCAGCGGCGGCTACGCGAGCGCGTTTTTCGACGGCGCTTTCAATCACGGACAAGACGGACTGCACTACTCGTTCACCGAACAGCGCGGCTCGCCGTTCCGCCGCGGCTTGATCTACTATCAAATGGACGACCGCCGTTCGACGATCCGGCGCATCGTGGGCGATCTTCCGGTCGAGACGGGCGATCTGGGTGCGGCGGCGTATATCGCGGGATTCGGGATCGCCCGCGACTTCGGCCTCGACCCGTATGCCGTAAACTTCCCGCTTCCGTCCCTTGCCGGTCTGGCCGCAACGCCGTCGACCGCGGATATATACGTGAACGGCGTATTGGTGCAACGCGTGCAGTTGCCGCCAGGGTCGTTTAATTTGAATCATCTGCCGGTCACGAGCGGCAGCGCGAACACGAGCGTAGTCGTTACCGACGCCTTCGGTCGCAGCCAAACGTACTCGCAGAATTTTTATACGTCGGCCCAATTATTGAAGCCACACCTGACCGACTATCAATTTGCGGCCGGCCTGTTGCGGCAAGATCCATTTCAAAACGGCGACCGTTATGGGCCGCCGGTCGCCACGGCGCGCTATCGCGTCGGGGTGAGCGACGCGTTGACCGTCGGCGGCCGTTTTGAGGCCACGACGCAAGGTTTTAGCGCCGGGCCGACCGCCGATTTCAAAATACCGATCGGCTACGTCCACGTCGCTGCGTCGGCGTCGCGCCAGAACGCGCTCGGGGGCGCGGCGCTCTCCATCGGTTACGGCTATGCCGCGCCAAGGTTTGCGTTCAATCTGTCGCTGCTCTCACAAGGGCCATACTATTCATCGGTCGGGCAAAGCCCGTACGTCGATCGTGCGACGTCGGCCGTCAGCGCATCGGCCAGTTGGGAACTCAGGAACGGCGACGCCGTCGCTATTCAGTATTTCCGGCGACACATGCGCGACAGCGGTACCAGCGACACGCTCGCGATTACCGACAGCCTGCCCGTTAGACGCGGGATCGCGCTCGTAATCGGCGCCGAACGCGATCGGGCCTCCAATGCATCGCCGACGATTGCCTTGACGACGACGCTCAATTTTACGCTCGGGCGCAGAACCACGGTTTCGGCCGCGCAGCGCACCGGATCGACGCAAGATTCGTCGGTCGAAGTGGCACAGAGCCCGAACTCACTCTACGGCTTTGGCTACAGTGCGACCTACGATCCGTCGTACTATCACGCGTTCAACGGCACGATGACGTATCGCAGCACGTACGGCGACGCATCCCTCGACGTTTCAAACCTGCACGGATATCCGTCGAATGAATCGTTACGTCTGAGTGGCGGCATCGTCGCGATCGATCGCGGCCTCTACGCGACCCGGCCCGTTACGGAGTCGTTTGCGCTCGTCCAGGTGCCCGGCGTCGGACACGTTCCGGTGTACCTGGAGAACCAGCAGGTCGGCCGCACCGATGCTCGCGGTAATCTGCTCGTGCCGAATTTGTTGCCGAACTTCGGTAACGACGTTCGCATCGATGATAAGGGCGTTTCGATCGACACGGACATTCAGTCGCTCCAGACGCTGGTCGCGCCGCCGCAGCAAAGCGGCGCGGTGGTCAGGTTCGAAGCGCAGCATCTCCATGCGTTGCGCGGACGGATGCTGGTGATGTTGGCCGGCGCCCCGGTCGTGCCGAAGTACGGGGAACTGACGCTCCATGATGCAAGCGGCGCTGCCAGCGGAGACTCGGCGCTCGGAAACGACGGACAGTTCTATCTGGAAAATGTGAAGCCGGGAGCGTACGACGCGACGGTTGAGTACGCGAAGGGTACGTGCGCGTTCACCTTCACGGCGCCGCCCGACGGAAACCCGATCGTCGACATGGGGGTGGTCACATGCACGCAACGCTGAACCCGCGCGTCACAATCGTTGCTGCGGTTTTTGGTATCGTCGCGGCACTGGGCTTGTGCCACGGCACGGCATCGGCACGCACCGAAGTCTGCAAATTCACGACGTCGACCGGCATCGCGTTCGGAAGCTTCGACGTCTTTGTGGCACCGCTCGCGATCACCGGCACCGTTTCCGGCCGATGCCGTTACGGGTCCGGATCGTTACCCGCGCTCAGCGTCACGATCGGCAACGGCCTCAACTACCAGAGCAACGGCAACCGGGCGATGTCGTGTACGACCTGCACGGGAATCTACACGAGCGACCTGCTGCAGTATCAAATCTATACGGACGGGACGCTAACGACCCCGTGGATCGGGTCGACAGCCATGACCGCGACGAATCCGTGTCCCTGCGGAGGTACCTGGACGGCGTGGGGGCCGTTGACCCTCTACGGCCTGATCGCTACGCCCGTTCCGGGCGGCGTGAACGATTCTTCCGTGGGCACCTACTCGGATACGGTCGTGCTCACGCTCAACTACTAGCCCTAAGCCCTCGCCGCCCTTCGGCAGGCAGTGACGCTGATAGTAGATGCATTTTGAATCTAGACGGCGTCCCCCGTTTTGTTCAGAATCCGTTAAGTGGGTCTAAAGGCCCCCGGGTTCCATTTGCTGTTTTTCGTGGAGGACTGCTGTTGAGATCGTTTCTCAAAACGGCGTTTACGGTCGGCACATTAGCCGCCGCCGCCGCTATTATCTCGGCTTGCGGTGGCGGCGGATCGTCGACCACCAATGCGTTGCCGAACACGGGTAAACCAAACTCCCCGCCGGTGGGCCAAGCGGGACACAAAATTCTTTTCTATAGTAAGACGTACCTGAAGCAACATCCCGAGCTCGTACACTCGGTGGGCCTGCACGCGCAACGCGATAAGCGCGCGATGGCGACGAACAATCTGGTGTACGGCGGCGGGCCGATCCAGAAGTACCCGAAGTTCTACCTGATCTTCTGGGGCTGGAGCAGCGCGAATGATTCGACCGCCGACCCCGACGGTCTGGCGTCGTATCTCGTGAACTATGTCACCGGCTTTGCGGGCAGCAACACCGCAAACGTGACGACGCAGTACACCGGCACGGGCCAGGGCAACATCACGAACGCGACGGGCGAACTCGCCGGCGTGTGGTACGACAGCTCGACGCCGCCGACGAACTACACCGACGCCAACGTTCAGACCGAGGCCGGCAAAGGCGTCACGAAGTGGGGCTATGACGCCGACGCGAACTACATCGTCGTCACGCCGACCGGCTATACGACGAGCGGATTCGGCTCGCAGTGGTGTGCCTACCACAGCACGTACAGCGGGTCGGGCGGTCCGGTTGCCTACACCGTGTTCCCGTACATTCCCGATGCCGGCAGCGGCTGCGGACAAGGCAGCGTGAATTCGCCGGGTACGCTTGACGGCGTCTCCATCGTCTCGGGTCACGAAATTTCCGAAACGATCACCGACCCCGGCGCCGGCAACGGCTGGGTCGACTCGAGCGGCTCGGAAATCGGCGACAAGTGCGCCTGGACCAACGACCAGAACCAGACAATGAGCAACGGTCAGATTTTCGCGGAGCAGCCGGAATGGAGCAACGCGGTTTCGGGATGCGCGTACAGCTACGGCAGCGGCCCAACCCCGACCCCGAACCCGACCGCCACGCCGAACCCGACGCCGACGCCGTCGCCCACGCCGACACCGACTCCGGTGCCGACCGCCACGCCGACGCTCGGACCGACGCCCACGCCGGTGCCGACTGCAACGCCGGTTCCGACGCCTACGCCGAACGGCAGCTGCACGGGTCAGCTCTTCGTCAATCCTGGCTTCGAAAGCGGCCAGACGGGCTGGAGCAGCACCGCAGGCGTCATTAACACCGACGGCTACTACTCGTACCAGGGCTACGGCTACGCCTGGCTCGACGGCTACGGTTCGCCGCACACGGATACGCTCAGTCAATCGGTTACGATCAAGTCGGGCTGCAAAGCCACCTTGTCATACTGGCTGATGATCCAAACCCAAGAACCGAACAACGCGGCGTACGATAATCTGACGCTGACGGTGAACGGTGCGACCAAGAAGACGTTCTCGAACCTGAACGCGCAAGCGTACACGCTCGAATCGCTCGACCTCTCGGCCTACTCGGGTCAGAAGGTCACGATCAAGTGGACCGGCGTCGAGACCGACTACGGATTCCCGACCTCGTTCTTCATCGATTCGACGGCCGTGAATCTCCACAGCTAGCCCTGGGGGCTCGCACACAGAAGAAGCCCGCCGCTTTGCGGCGGGCTTCTTTGCATTTTCCGCGGCCCGGGCGTGGTGTGATCATGGCGCGTTCGCCGTTCGGCAATCCATGATCGGCGAGACGCCTTCGATGCTAAATCGCCGGCGTTCGCGTTACTGCGGGTTGACGACCTCGATGTGGACGACGCGCGTTTCGGCGCCGTTCGAGAACTTCAGCTCACAACTGCCCGACGCCGACCGCTTTGCCCCGAGGCGCAATTTGATGTGGGATTCATACGTCGTCGTGGTGCCGGTTTTAACGATCTTCGATCCGCGTTCGACGGAGCCGAGGACGCTCGTCAGTTGATGGCACGTGGTTGCTTCAAGGACGACATCTTTTGGCCCGTCGGATGTGGCGACAATCGTGACGTCCGTTGAACCGGCGGTCCGTGTTCCCTTGGGAGCGTGGAGCGTGACGGAGGCTCCAGGTGATATCGTTATTGCGGCCAGGGCGACCGTTCCGGCGGCGAAACTCAACGCAATGGTCATGGAGGCGCTGCGCCAAAGAGTCATGGACATGGCTTCCTCCTCTCGGACGTAGAGGCTTCGTGGCGTTATCGCAAACGCCTCGGTTCAGGATGGAGGCGGCGACGACCGATAGGAGGGCGGTTTGAAATGACCAGTCGGGTAGGCGCAGCGATCCTTGTCGTCGTGATGGTCGTGATCGTCGTTGTTGTCGATGTAGCGTTCTTCCGTGGCCGCTTTTGGGAGCGCCTGGCCGTCAACGTCGGCATTGTCCTCGTCTTCGTCGCGTTCTACTTCCGCTTCTTGAAACCATAAGCCGGCCGGGGGCGCGCGCGCTTGGGTTTCGGCGTTGGTTTGCGGGGGGCGCGCTTGCGATGAACGCCGCGCGCGAGCAGCGCGGCATGGATGTCGTCGTCGATGCTGTCGCGGATCTGCGCGATTTCCGCCTGATTGGTATATACGTCGGGGAAGCGTTGCGCGAGCCACAGGTAGAGCGTTGCAATGCGCGAGCGATCCTCGTACTGCAGCAGCCGGTCGCGGGAGCCGCCGTCGAACATCAACTCCGTTCCGTCGACGATACCTTGCGCGGCATGTTGCGCGCCCCATCGCGAGAGAATCGCGAGCGCGGGTCCGCGCGTGTTTACCGGCGCGCGGCTGTAGGTACTGCGCACGGAAAACGGCAGCTCGAGAAACCCTTCGGCGAGTTCGAGTGTGTTCGCAATTTCGATCGTGTCGGAAAGATCGGCGATGCGCAGCCCCGTTTCGTCTTCGCGCAGCACGCGCTCTTGGAAGAATTGCAGCAGCCGTCCGATTCGCGTCGTGCCGATGATTTTCGAGAGACGCCGCAAGTGTTCGTCGGTCGGCGAAATCCAAATCCAGTCGCGTGATTCCGTAACTTCCTGACGTTCGATGGCTCGTCGCAGCAGGCCGATCGCGCGCGGGTCGAACGACGTGACGAGACCCTCTTCATGGAGGCCGTAGCGTCCCGCGCGCCCGGCGATCTGGCGTACCTCTTGCGGCGTCAGGCGCCGCTCTTCGATGCCGTCGAATTTTTCGACCGTTGCGAAAACGATCCGCCGGATCGGCAGATTGAGCCCGAGGCCGATGGCGTCGGTGGCGACGAGCACGTGCGCGTCGCCAGAGCGAAAGCGTTGGGCTTCGCGCCGCCGTACGATCGGTGAAAGCGATCCGTAGATCGCTGCGGACGAAAATCCGCGCCGCCCGATTTCGCCTTGCAGTTCGATGACCTCGTTGCGAGAAAATGCGACGACGGCGTCACCGCGGCGCAGATCGTTCATTGAAATCGCCGGCACGACGCGTAGCGGCCCTTTGCGTTCGAATCGGCGGACGGTCATCGTTGCATTCAAGCGTCCTATCAGCCGTTGCGCCGCGCGGAGGCCTTCGTCGGAGCCGCAGAGGATCACGCGCTCTGCGCGAACGGCGGCGACGGCGAGCGTCCACGCCCAGCCGCGCTGCGGATCTTCCAAGAGTTGCGTTTCGTCGATTACCGCTACGTCGTAGGATTTTGCGAGGTCGATCATCTCGACCGTGGAGCTGGTGTGTTGCGCGAGCGGGTTGATGACGCGTTCTTCGCCCGTTACGAGCGAGGTCGCGACGCCGAGTTCGTTGAGGCGTTCGTAGACTTCGAGCGCGAGCAGGCGTAGCGGCGCGAGATAGACACCGCTTTGCGCTTCGCGCAGGTGTTCGATGGCGGCGTGGGTTTTTCCGGAATTCGTCGGCCCGACAAAATATTCGAAACTGCGCGTTGCGGTCGTAAAGCCGGCGAGATAAAAGCCCAGGCCGAGTTCGGCTTCCACCCGATCGTCGAGCCGGCGGTTTTCGAGGAGTTGGTAGATTTGCGTGAGCGACCGGCGCGCATCTTCGAGCGCTTTATAGATCGATGCGCGCTCGAAGAGATGCGAGCGTTCCACGTCGTCGGGCTGGCTGAGGATTTGCTTCGCCGTGTGTTCCATCGCGTGAACGAAGAGTTCGATCGTGGGATCGATGATCGCGTTCGCCGCCGCTTCGCCGGCTTCGACGTCGAGGTCAGGCGGCATCGTGATCGCGACGCCGCCGCGCACCGTCACTTTTCGCGGGCCAATATGCAACGTGCGATCGCACGGAACCATGACGGTTTCGCGATTGACCCATTTCCAACCGATCTTCTCGACGTCCCGGCGAAGCTTCGCCCGCTCTTCCATGATGCTTTGGTTTTACCAGCCTTTGTTACGCTACGCGAGGACGTTGGTTAGGACGGCGGATTGAGGTCCCTTAATGGCATGGTGTTTTCGCCGCCACTCTCGCGCAATCTTACGGTCGATTATAGCGCTCGACGCTACCAGCAGGGCGGCACCGTTGTGGCCCAAAAGGCAGCCCGACGAGGTGCTCTTTATGAACGATCGCGTGCGTAATGCGCTGTTGCTTCTCGCCGCTTTAGTTGTAATCGCGGCGATAGGGTCGCATGTTGTTCAACGGACGCGAACTCCGGCTACGCCGAAAGCACGCTTGGTGGTCATCATCAAGGCAACCCCTTAACGGAACTCGCTCTGGCCCACCCTGGACGAAACAACCCGAATCCGTTCGCTGTACCTTATCGGGAGGTGCAGCACTTCAGATGCGTCACAAAAGAAGAGTTTGAAGAGCGCTATCCTCGAAAAGACGACGGTTCGGAAATTACGACGATCTACCCCGGGAATTTAACGGTGGACCGAAACATGGTGATTTCGGGAATCGTCCCGCGCAGTTTGAAGGCGATATGATCCTGGATGGAAACGCGTTCGTGACCGGTTTTATAAATGGTCAAGTGAACGGTAGCGAAGACGCTTGCCTATATGTCCCATAGAGAAATAAAGAACGCTCGTGTATGCGAGCGTTCTTTAAATGGTAGCCCCAGCGGGATTCGAACCCGCGTTACCGCCGTGAGAGGGCGGCGTCCTAGGCCTCTAGACGATAGGGCCGCTGGCTCCCGGACCTCGATTCGAACGAGGAAGAACTGAGTCAGAGTCAGTCATGATACCGTTTCATCATCCGGGAAGGGTAGCGACGGATAATACTACACGGTCTGGCGGCCCTCATGCAATGCTCGCAGCCTGACTCGGTTCTTTGCGCCGTAGGTGTCCGTCTGGCTGTGACAATTCGGGCAGAGCATTCGCAGGTTCTCGAGCCGATGGTCGTCTTTTATGCCGTTGATGTGATCGACGTGTACGGAGAGCGGCTTTCCGCGCCACCCGGAAATGCCGCATTCATCCTAATCGAGAGTCTCGACTTCGAATTTGCGAGTATTCGGTCGATCGGCCAGCGACGAGCCCGGGGAAGAATTTCGCCCCGAACTTTCGCCTTTTGCCAAGAAATCGTATTTGCGGCGACGGTCGGCGAATTCCGCGGGACCCGCATCGAGCTGGCCCCGCTTGATCGCTTTCACCAATCGTAGAGCCGTTTCGGCATGCACTTATCATAGCGAACATACGTTCGGATATCGAGTCATCCTTCGACAGGCTCAGGATGACATCGACAGGCTCAGGATGACATCGGCCTGGAGGCGCCTTAGTTTTTTCGGCTCACGCTCCACGACATGTGGGGACCGCGGCCGCCGGCCGGCGTCATCTCGCCTTGCGCGCTCGAAAGGCGGCCTCCGACGACTTTCGCCACGATGCGAATGTGCAGAGTGCGGTCACCCTGCGGCGGCGGTCCTTGGCGGCGACGGCCTTGCGGCGGCGGGGGCAGCTCGGCGACGCCGGTCGCGGTAATCGTTCCGGCGACCGACGAGATGGCGAGCGTCACGGGCTTCGAGCCCGGCGGCCCGATATAGACGCTGGCACTGCGGGCTCCGGCGAGCGCGGCTTGCACGATCGCGTTCGAAACCTCGAGCCAGTGGACGCCCCTGCCGACGCCGCGATCCAGATGTGCGGGCTGCGAGCCGTTGAGTGCTACGTGGACGGGTGCGTGTCCCGGGACGCTGACACGTACGGTCTGCGAACGGTCGCCGGTCAGCGTTACGGTTTCATCCACGGTGCCACCGCGCGGCATCGTATCGTGGATGGCGTACGTGACGTGCGTGCCGGGGAGCGGAAAGACGGCGGCGGTTGCTGCCGCAAGAAGAATGTTCATCGTTTGTCTGTACCTCCGACGCGATTATCACCGCGCGAGAAGGGCGTTCACCTGAAGCCTCTCACAGGCCGCCACAAGAAACCGACGATACCAGGATAAGTAATGAAGCGCATTGCCGCGGTCAGCACGCTCTTGGTTCTCTGCGTCTTACTCGCCGCGGCCGGCGTCTGGCGTTGGTACGCCGGCGGCGTGCGTTCGTTACAGGCGGATCGCGCCGCCGCCGCGCGCACGCTGTTGCAAAACGGCGTTCGCGATCCTGGCTTATTGGTGCGCGCGCTCGAACGCCCGGGTTTGCACGTGGTCGTTCAGGACACGCTTAGCGGGCAAATCTTCGATGCGATCGGCGACGACGTTCAAGTTCGTCAACGTCCGCCGCTGGGCGCTCAGGGAGGCCCTCCGAGCGCACAGCCGCCCGTGCCGGGCGAAGGCGGCCCGGTGCGCCCGGGAGCCTTGGGCCGGATCGCGGGCAGCCTTTACGGCACTCCGCCGGCGCGCATCAGTGCAGATCAAGTCGTCCTCTCGATCGGCCCCGACATCCGCCATCTCGCGCGGTTCTTACAATTCGAAATCATCGCGGTCGTGCTGGCGCTTGCGCTCGTGGTTGGAATCGCTCTGTGGATCGGCGCGTCGAGCGCGGATGCGGAACGTTCGAAATTGCACGCGATCGCCGAAGAGCGGCGCATCGCCGCGGCCGAGTTTCAACGTTTTCTCGCCGACGCCGGGCACGAACTGCGCACGCCGCTGACCATCGTGAGCGGCTACGTCGATATCTTGAGCGCCAACGCCGACGAATCCGACGATCGCATGCGTCGTCTCTTTGAAGGCATGCGCGCAGAAACCGCGCGCATGCGCGCGCTCGTGGAGAAGATGCTGCTGCTCGCGCGCCTGGAGACGCCGGTTTCGGTGCCGCGCCTCATCAACATCGGCACCATCGCCAATGACGCCGCCGACGCGATGCGCGCAAAGTATCCCGGCCGCGCCATCGACGTCGAGGACGGTTCGCACGCATCGATCGTGATCGATCAAGACGACTTATACGAAGCGCTGCACAACTTGATCGAAAACGCGCTCAGATACGCGCCGGATTCGCCGGTTAGCGTGCGCACGGGCAGCGGGGGTGCCCGCGCCTATGCGACCGTCACCGATCGCGGTCCGGGCATTCCCGCGCACGAGCGCGAAGCGATCTTCAAACGCTTTTACCGCGGCAGCGGCCGCAGCGACAGCGAAGGTTCCGGCTTGGGACTCGCGATCGTCTCTCGCGTTGCCGAACGCTGGAACGGCCGCGTCGAACTGCAGTCGCGTCCGGGCGAAACGTCGTTCACGCTCTCTTTTCCGCTCGCCGATGAGGAGCATCATGTCGTCGCAACTCGGTAAACCGCGCGTGCTCGTCGTCGACGACGAAGAACATATGCGCGACATGCTCGACCTGGGTTTGCGCCAGTACGGGTTCGACGTCACCTGCGCACCGGACGGCCCCGCGGCGCTTGCGCTGATCGAAAGCGCGCGTCCCGACGTGATCGTGCTCGACGTGATGATGCCGAAGATCGACGGAACGTCGCTGTTGCCGATGCTTCGCCGCGTCACCGAAGCGCCGGTGGTGATGCTTTCGGCGCGCAAAGACGCGCCCGACAAGATCGCCGCCCTCACCGCCGGCGCCGACGACTACGTCGGCAAACCGTTCGACCTGGGCGAACTCGCCGCGCGCCTGCATTCGCGCCTGCGCCGTCCGCAACTCGCGCGGCGCGACTCGATCGCCTATGCCGACGTCGTCATGGACGTGGCGACGCGAGAAGTCGAGCGGTCGGGCGAACGCATCGCGCTTACGGCCCGGGAATTCGACCTGCTGGCGACGTTGCTGCGCGAACCGGGGCGCGTCTTCACGCGCGAGCAGCTGATCGACAAGGTTTGGGGTTACGACGCGGCCGTCGAACCGAACGTCGTCGAGACCTATATCTCGTACCTGCGTTCCAAGCTGGACCGGGACGCCGCGAAGCCGCTGATTCGAACGATTCGCCGCGTGGGATATACCGCTCGGCTGGATTGAGAGCGCAAACGTCGAATACTTGCGCTTCTCATCGAGCGAAAGGAGTCTCGTTTGCAAGCGATCGTCCTGGTTGGTGGCGAGGGCACCCGGTTACGTCCGTTGACCTACGGAACCCCCAAACCGATGGTTCCGATCATGGGCGTGCCGTTTCTCGCGCGGACCATGGAGCGGCTCTATGCCGCGGGCATTCGCGACGTGATCCTGCCGGCGGGCTATATGCCGCAGGCGATCATGGACTATTTCGGCGACGGATCGCAGTTGAACATGAAGATCACCTACGTGATCGAGGACGTGCCGCTCGGTACCGCGGGCGCGTTAAAAAATGTCGAGCAGCACATTCACGGACGCTTCTTCGTACTCAACGGCGACGTGTTGACGAGCATGAATCTGCGCGGGATGATCGCCGCGCACGAGAAGAAGGGCGGCATCGGCATGCTGCATCTGATTCGCGTCGAGGATCCGTCCGCGTTCGGCTGCGTCGTGCACGACGCCGAAGGCCGCATCTCGTCTTTCGTCGAGAAGCCGCCGCGCGAAACGGCCCCAACCAACGAAATTAACGCGGGCACATATCTCTTCGAACGCGAGATTCTCGACTTTATTCCCGCCGGCCGCAACGTCTCGATCGAACGCGAGACGTTCCCGCAGGTGATCGCGGCCGGAAAAGATCTCTTTGCGTACACGACCGACGACTATTGGATGGATCTGGGCAAGCCCGAACAGTACCTGGGCGCGCACGTCGATATCTTGGAAGGGCGTATGCCGATGCTCGATATCGAGCCCGGCGTTCCGTATTTCGCGGAAGCAAATGTGGCAATCGATCCGACGGCGAAGATCGGTCCCAACGTTGTTTTGGGCTCGGGAACGCGCGTCGGCGCCCGCGCCGTCATCCGTTCCAGCGTGCTCTGGGACCACGTGACGGTCGGCGAAGGGGCGGTAATCGACGAAGCGATCGTCGCCAGTCGCGTGCGTATCGGCAGCGAGGCGGTCGTCGGCAAGGGAAGCGTGATCGGCCACGATGCGGTGGTTGACGACGGTCAAGTTTTACAACCGGGCGCCCGGTTGGGTGCAACCGAACCGATCAAGCGTTGAGTCCTTCTCTACAGATTCACGCGTAAGGTTTATGACATAACTGGCCCGGGGTACACTTGAGTCTAGTGGACCAGGGAGGAGCTTCCTACGTTGGATGACTCTCTCGAGTTCCGTTCCCCGATCACCTAAGGAGATTCGATGACGCCGAGAACCGTGGACACGCTTGCCCTCAAGGCCGTGCCTCGCGTGCTCTTGTTGGGATCGTATCCGCCGCGCGAATGCGGCATCGCCACCTTTACGCACGACGTCGTGACGTCGTTCGACCGCGCGTTCGGATCGCGCAGCGAAGTCATCGCGATCGACGAACCGGGCGGCGAGATGCGACGCTATCCCCCCGAAGTCGTCGCGCGCTTGCGCGAAGACGACCGCTACAGCTACCGCGAGATCGCCACATTCGTCAACAATCATCCGGCGCAGTTGCTGAACATTCAGCACGAGTACGGACTCTTCGGCGGCGAGCGCGGCGAATGGCTTTGCGATTTGCTCGACGCGGTCGAGAAACCCGTCGTGATTACGATGCACACCGTGCTGCCCGAGCCCGACGAAACGATGTTGCGTGTGACCCGCGCGCTGTGCGAACGCGCCGCGAAGGTCGTGTCGCTTTCCGGAACGGGCTGCGATTTGCTGCGCAACGCCTATGGCATCGACCCCGAGAAGGTCGCGCTGATTCATCATGGCGTTCCGGACGTGCCGTTTCAGTCGGCCGACGCGGCAAAGGCGAGCTTCGGCATCGGCCAGCGCACCGTGATTTCGACGTTCGGGCTGATCAATCGCGGTAAGGGGCTCGAATTCGCGATCGAAGCGATGCGCGACGTCGTGAAACGCCACCCCGAAGCGCTCTATCTGATCTTGGGAGAGACGCATCCGGTCGTCCGGCGGCGTGAAGGCGAATCGTATCGCGAATCGCTGCAGGAAATGGTCCACGGCTTGGGACTGCAGAACAACGTGCAGTTGATCGACAAGTATCTCGATTTCGACGAGCTCGTGTCGTATCTGCAAGCGACCGACGTGTATTTGACGCCGTATCTGAATCCCGTGCAGATTGTTTCGGGTACGCTCGCCTACGCCGTGGGTTGCGGAAAGGCCGTCGTTTCGACGCCGTATCTGTATGCCGAAGAACTCTTGGCGCACGGACGCGGTTTTCTCTGTGACTTCCGCGACGCCACGTCCATCACGCGGCAGCTCAACATGCTGCTGGACGATAACTCGCTGCGCCGTGCGACCGAGCGCCGCGCCTACCGTTTCGGACGCCAAATGACGTGGCCGCACGTGGCGCGCCGCTACGGCGAACTGTTCATCGAGCTCGCGCCCGAACAGTGCGTCGAGCTGGTGACCTCCGCCTGACGATGGCTGCGCAACTGCCGTCGCTCGAGCACGTGATTGCGCTCAGCGACGACACCGGCATCATTCAGCACGCGATCGAGTCGGTACCGAACCGTTCCACGGGGTACTGTACCGACGACGTCGCGCGCGCGTTCATCGTCGCGGTCGCGCGCAAGCGTCTGTTTCCAAACGACGCCGATGCCTCGCGGATTGCCACGACGTCGCTGTCGTTTCTGCACGACGCGCAACTCGAGGATGGGCGCTTCCACAACTTCATGAGCTACGATCGTGCGTGGCTCGACGAAGTAGGAACGCACGATAGTTGCGGGCGCGCGATGTGGTCGCTCGGCTTCGGCGTGCGATTTGCCGCCGACGGCGCAACGCGGCGCGTCTGCCGGCGTCTGCTGGATGCGGCGCTGCAGGCGTGCGACTGGCTTGAATATCCGCGCGCGCAGGCCTATGCGATGCTCGGCCTCGCTCATGCCGCGCTCGCCCAAGCGCCCGCGCCCGGATATCGATCGGCGCTGCAGCGGCTCGCGCAGGACGCGGTGGATCGATTCGAGGCCTGCGCCGGCGAGGGGTGGACGTGGTTCGAAGACGAGATGACGTACGACAACGCGCGCCTACCGGAGGCGTTGTTGCGCGCCGCCGCGGTGACCGAAGACGAGCGCGTTCTCAAAACGGGATTGCGCACGCTCGCGTTCTTGGAAGACGTCGTCTTCGAAGACGGCATCTTCGTGCCGATCGGCAACGAAGGCTGGTACCGGCGGGGCGGAGCGCGCGCCCGTTACGCCCAGCAGCCGCTCGAAGCGGTCGCAATGGTGGAAGCGGAGCTGGCAGCGCATGCCGTCGCGCCATCGGCGCATCGCTTGATCAATGCGGAACGCGCCCATGCCTGGTATGAGGGCAAGAACAGCCTTGGCGTTCGCATGGCGAGCGGCGGCGGTTGCTTTGACGGGCTCGAGGAGCGCGGCCCCAATCGGAATATGGGGGCCGAATCGACCCTTGCATATCTCGCGTCCGCGTACGCCCTTGCCGAACAGCGCGTCGCGACCCTGAGAATCGCCCGCTAGCACTAGCGACAAAAGCCGGTAGACGCGCTGTTCCGGCGCCGAGGCGCAATAGCCACGCGCGGCGAAGTATTACGGGATGATGATCCTGGAAACCGAGGCGCTCAACGACGTACAAGCCAAGGCCGTCGAACATTGCGACGGCCCTGTTTTGATCTTTGCCGGTGCTGGCAGCGGCAAGACGCGGGTGCTGACGCATCGCATTGCCCATCTGCTGGACGAGCGAAAAGTATCGCCGGACCGCATTCTTGCCGTAACCTTCACGAACAAGGCCGCCGGCGAAATGAAAACGCGGCTGGAACGCATGGTCGGCGGCGTGGCGCGGGATCTCTGGGTCGGAACCTTCCACTCGATGTGCGTTCGCATGCTGCGCCGCGACGGCAGCCGCGCGGGCATCTCGCCGAACTTCGCCATCATCGACGACTCGGATCAGCGGCAGCTGGTCAAAGACATTCTCGACGACCTGGATTACGACGAGCGGCAAATCGCGCCCGGCGCGTGCTTGAACGAAATCAGCAAGGCGAAGAACGCGCTGATCTGGCCGGACCGCTATCACGAGAAGCAAACGTCGTTCCTGGGCGAGCGCATGGCGAACGTCTATACCGAATACGAACGGCGCTTGCGCGAGAGCAACAGCTTGGACTTCGACGATCTGATCGTTCGCACGATCGATCTGCTCGAAAAAGACGAGACGGTACGCGAGAAGTATCAGCGCAAGTTCGAATACGTGCTGGTCGACGAATACCAAGACGTCAACATCGCACAGTACCGCCTGGTGACGCTGCTCGCGGAGAAATATAAGAACGTCACGGTCGTCGGCGACGACGATCAGTCGATCTATTCGTGGCGCGGCAGCGACTATCGCATGATCCTGCGCTTCGAGGAAGATTTCCCCGGCGCGAAAGTCTTCAAGCTCGAAGAGAACTACCGCTCGACGCAACGCATTCTCGATGCGGCAAATGCGCTCGTCGCGAACAATAAAACGCGCGCGAAGAAGAAGCTCTTCACGCGTCGCGCCGAGGGCGAACCGATCACGGTCTATCCGGCGGCGACCGAGCGCGACGAAGCGCGTTACGTCACCGAGAAAATCAAAGAGATGGTGCGCGACGGGTCGGCCTATCGCGACTTCTTGATTCTCTACCGCACGAACGCTCAATCGCGCGTCTTTGAAGAGGCGTTGATTGCCGACGGTATTCCGTACCGCGTCGTAGGCGGCGTCGGATTTTATGCCCGCGCCGAAATCAAAGACATCATCGCTTACTTGCGGTACGTGATGAACCCGGCCGACGCGCTTGCCTTCAAGCGCATCGTCAACGTGCCGCGCCGCGGAATCGGTCAGCAGACGCTGAGCGCCCTGGTCACGGCGGCCACCGCGCGTAACATGTCGGTCGGCGAAGCGGTCTTCGACAACGATCTGCTCAAAGAAGCCGTTCCGAAAAAGCTGAAAGAACTCGAGCGCTTTGCCGAGTTGATTCGCAACTTCCGCGACCAGATGGAGCCGCTCGGCGTAGCCGATCTGCTCGTGACCGTCATGGAAGACTCGGGCTACATTCGCGAACTTCAGGCGGAAGAGACGCACGACGCGCGTGCGCGGATGGAAAATCTGCAAGAGCTCGTCGGCGTGGCGCGTGAATACGAATCGAGCGATCCGGAAGCGACGCTCGCCGGGTTCCTCGCCAATATCGCGCTGATCAGCGATCTCGACGCGCTCGATCCGGATTCGTCCTACGTCACGCTCATGACGATGCACGGCGCGAAGGGCCTGGAATTCCCGCACGTGTTTCTGACCGGCTTGGAAGAAGGCGTCTTCCCGCACAGCCGCGCGCTCACCGACATGCCGGAACTCGAAGAAGAGCGCCGCCTTGCCTACGTGGGCGTCACGCGCGCGATGGACCGCCTCTTCCTGACCTACGCGCAGCGGCGCGCGCTCTTCGGCAACACCTATGCGTATCCGAAGTCGCGCTTCATCGAAGAGATGCCGGGCATCGAGATTCTCGAGAGCTCGAGCGTGCAGTTGCCGCGTCCGTCCGGCGGCCGCTGGCGCGAGGTTTCGATTCACGAATCGGCCGGCGCGGGACTGAACATGGATCTCAAAGATGGCGATCGCGTGCGTCATCCCAAATGGGGTGAGGGCACGATCCGCGGCGTCGTCGGCGCGGGCGGTGACGGCCTCATCACGATCGACTTCCCGAACGTGGGCCAGAAGATGCTCATGCTTAAATACGCCCCGCTGGAACGAATCTAAAATTGTCTCATCCTGAGTGAGATGATTCGCGTAGCAGTTGCCGGGGCGTTGGGACGCATGGGTCGCGTCGCAACCGCCGCCTTACAATCGACCACCGGCGTTATTTTCGCCGGTGGTTTCGCACGCACGGCGGTCCCCGAAGAACAGATCGTCGACGACTTGCACGCGTTGTTCGAACGCGGAGAACCCGACGTGCTGCTCGACCTCACGACGTATCCGTCGACGCTCGAGATCTCGCTGCAAGCGGTGGCGCACGGCGTGCGTCCCGTCGTCGGCGCAACGGGCTGGAGCGCATCCGAGCGCGAGGGCCTCGATCGCGCCGCGCGCGAACGCGGCATTGGCGCGATGATCGTTCCGAACTTTTCGATCGGCGCGATTCTGATGATGGACTTTGCCGCGCAGGCAGCGCCGTTCTTCAAGAGCGTCGAGATCGTGGAATTGCATCACGAGCGCAAAAAAGACGCGCCGTCGGGAACCTCGCGGCTGACGGCCGAACGCGTCAGCGCCGCCGGCGGCCCCGCAAGCGTACCGATCCACAGCGTGCGCATGATGGGGATGCTCGCGCATCAGGAAGTGCTCTTCGGCACCGAAGGCGAGGTGCTGACGATCCGCCACGATTCCACCTCGCGCGAGTCGTTCGTGCCGGGCATGCTCGCCGCCGTGCACCACGTGATGGGCATCACGGGGCTTCAGGTGGGGCTCGATCCTTCGTGCTTCGACAAGCTCAGCATGACAAAGGCGCAGCCATGACAAGGGTTCGGCGTGGTTAGCGTTGCGGTGGTCGGGGCGACAGGTGTCGTCGGCGAGACGATCTTACGCGTGTTGGAAGAGCGCCAGCTTCCGCTCGGGCGCGTGGGGCGTTTTGCCTCGCGCGAGCGTAACGGCGTAAAGGCGACGAGCGACGAAGCGCTGCGCGAGTACGACGTGGTGTTTTTCGCGAGCACTGAGGACGCGAGCGAACGCTACGCGCCGCCCTTGCTCGAGCGCGGTGCGTTTGTTATCGACAACAGCTCGACGTTCCGCATG
Source organism: Vulcanimicrobiota bacterium (assembly GCA_027459645.1). Lineage (GTDB taxonomy): Bacteria > Vulcanimicrobiota > Vulcanimicrobiia > Vulcanimicrobiales > Vulcanimicrobiaceae > JAMXLG01. The sequence continues at coordinate 50,885 of DAIDHQ010000028.1, read as the reverse complement.
CGCGAGGGCGTGCCGCTGGTCGTTCCGGAAGTCAACGCCGCTGCCGTGCGCGCGGAGCACCGTTTGTTCCCCGTTGCGAATTGCACCGCGATCATTCTCTGCACGGCGCTTGCACCCGTCCGTGACGTCGCGGGGCTGCGCGCGGTGCGCGTTGCAACCTATCAGGCGGCAAGCGGTGCGGGCCGCGCGGGCCTCGACGAGTTGCTCGCGCAGGAACGCGCGTGCGTAGAAGGCACGCCGCTTCCGCAGCCGTCGGCGTTCCCGGCGACGCTCGCCGGAAACGTAATCCCGCAAGTTGGCCGTATCGATGCAAGCGGTTCGTGCGGCGAAGAAGAAAAGGTGCGCGATGAGACGCGCAAGATGCTGGACCTTCCGCGCCTGATGGTGAGTGCGACGACGGTACGCGTGCCGGTGCGGACGGCGCATTCGGAAGCGGTGTGGTTCGAAACCGAGCGCGATACCAGCGTGGAAGCGCTCGCGGCGGCATTCGAACGCGCGCCGGGCGTCGTGTTTCATCGCGACGGCATCGTAACCCCCCGCGATGTGGAAGGGCGCGACGAGGTTCACGTGGCGCGCGTTCGCCGCGAGGACGATGCTTCGAACCGCCACTTCGTGCTGTGGTTCGTGGGCGATCAACTGCGCAAGGGCGCGGCGACAAACGGTGTGCAGATTTTGGAACTCTTGCTCTCGCGTGGGTTCTTGCCGCAATGAAGACCGCGACCGCGCGCATCGCCGTGCTGAAGTTCGGCGGTACCTCCGTCGCCTCGCGCGATCAGCGCGAGATCGCCTTTGCGCGCATTCTGGATGCGCGTGAAGCGGGCTTTGCGCCGGTCGCGGTCGTATCGGCGATGGGACGCGCGCCGCAGCCGTATGCAACCGATTCGCTGCTTTCCCTGATCGGGGGTGCCGCCGGTACGCCGAATGCCGACGTGCTGCTTTCCGCGGGTGAATTGATCGCGGCAGCCGTTTTTGCGCAAGAGCTTTCGGCGATGAACGTCAAGGCGATCGCGCTCGCGGGCTGGCAGGCCGGAATCATCACCGATGCGCGCCACGGCGACGCGAAGATCTTGCGCGTCGAACCTGACGGGGTGCGCGAGTTGCTCGAAGCGGGCGCCGTTCCGGTCATCGCCGGGTTTCAAGGCGTCACGGAAGCCGGCGCGATTACCACGCTCGGGCGCGGCGGAACGGATTTAACGGCGATTGCCCTAGGCTCCGCGCTCGGCGCCGAACGCGTCGACATCTATACCGACGTCAGCGGCGTCATGACGGCAGATCCGCGCCGCGTCGAGGGTGCGCGTATCATCGAACGCGCGTCGCTGGAAGAGATGACCGAACTCGCCGAGCACGGTGCGAAGGTGATGCACGACAAAGCCGCCGGCTTCGCGCAGCGGCGCGGTTTGCGTTATGCGGTGAAGGGCCTCGCGAGCGACAAGGGCACGATGGTCGACGAAAGCTACGAGTCGTCGCATCCGGTCACGGGCGTAACGTCCAGCGGACGCGTGACGTGGGTTCGCGTCATTCGCGGCGACATCGAAAATCCGACGCGCCGCATGCAGACCGAGCTCGAGATGTTCCGCCGCATCGCCGATGCCGGCATTTCGATCGATCAAGTGACGATCAATCAAGCGGGGGTGGCCTTCGTCGTCGAGGGCGATCGTGCGAACGACGTGCGCGAACTGCTGGGCGATCTGAACTTGGCCGTGCGCGTGCGCGAGGGGTGCGCGAAGATTTCGGTCGTCGGGGCCGGCATGCGCTATGCGCCCGGCGTCGTGCGTCAGTTAGTCGACGCGCTCAGCCGCGCGAACGTCGAAATCATCCATTGCACGGATAGCAACATCACCATTTCCGTGCTCGTGCCCGAAGGCGACGTCGCCCAGGCCGAGCGCGCGGTTCACGACTCGTTTCATTTGGAGGATAAAACGTCATGAACGATCTCGGAACGATCGTTACCGCAATGGTCACGCCGTTCGATGCATCCGGCGCCGTCAATATCTCCGAAGCGAAACGTCTGGCGGCGTGGCTGGTCGAGCGCGGCAACGACGGACTGGTGGTAGCCGGATCGACGGGTGAGGGGATGACGCTCGATAGCGCCGAGCGCAACGAACTCGTGCACGCGGTCAAAGAAGCGGTGGGATCGCGCGCTGCCGTCATCGCGAACGTGGGCACGAGCGACACTCGCGCATCGGTGCACAACGCGCGCGAGGCGCACGCGGCCGGTGCCGACGGGATTCTCGTCGTCGTGCCGCCCTACAGCAAGCCGACGCAGAGCGGAATGATCGCGCATTTCGGCGCGATTGCGGACGCCGCGCCGCTACCGATGATGATCTACAACATTCCCGGACGCACTGCGGCGAATATGCGCGCCGAAACGCTGCTCGAGATTCGGCGCCGCCATCCAAGCGTTGCCGGCGTCAAAGAATCCAGCGGGGATCTGATGCAGATCGCCACGATCGTCCGCGATCGCCCGTCCGGATTCAAAGTCTGGTGCGGCGACGACTACTTGTTTCTGCCTTCCCTCGCGGTAGGCGCGGACGGCGTCGTCGGTGTGGCTTCACATCTGTGCTCGCCCGAATACCGCCGGATGCTCGACGCCTATCGCGCCGGCAACGTCAAGGAAGCGGCCGAGATTCACGGATCGCTGCTCGCGCTGATCGACGTGCTCTTCGCGACGACGAACCCGATTGCCATCAAGTGGGCGGTGAACCAACTCGGCTTTGCCGCGGGAACGTGCCGTCTGCCGCTCGATGAATTGCCGGCGGAACTGCAAGAACGCCTGCGCCCGCTGGTGGCTCCGTATCTGACCGCGGTGTAGTGGACTCGCTCGAGATTCTCGGATGTCGCCTCGATCTGCTCGACGCGGACGCGGCGACCGAACGCATCATGCAGTTCGTGCGCGACGGGGCTGCGGCACAAGTCGTCACGCTCGGCACCGAGATGGTGGTGCAAGCGCAGCGCGATACCGCGTTTCGCGAAGTCGTCAACGCATGCGCGCTCTCGCTGTGCGACACGGTCGGATTGCTGACGGTCGCACGCCGCCGAGGCGCGAAGCTGCGCGAGCGAGTGACCGGCGTGGAACTCGTGCAGCATCTTTGCGACCGTGCGGCGCGCGACGGGGTGCCGGTCTATTTTTTGGGCGGCGCGGAAGGCGTGGCAGCCGATGCCGCGGCGATCCTGGAGGCGCGCTTTCCGGGACTACGCGTGGCCGGAACGCGCAATGGGTTTTTTACGCTGGAAGATGAAGCGGTGATCGTCGAAGCGATTCGTTCGAGCGGCGCAAAGCTACTCTTCGTGGGCCTGGGATCGCCGCGGCAAGAATTTTGGCTAGCGCGGAACTTAGGCGCAACCGGGTGCGGAGCCGGGATCGGCGTTGGCGGTTCGTTCGATGTGTTGAGCGGACGTGTCGAGCGCGCACCGGTCGCGTGGCAACGCGCCGGACTCGAATGGCTCTATCGGCTGCTGCGAGAGCCGCGGCGGTTTCGGCGGCAACTGGCGTTGCCGTATTTCGTCTGGCTGGTCGCACTCGAACGGCTGGGATTGCAAGAGAAGGGAACGACGAACACGTGAAGGCGATGATTTTGGCGGGCGGTCTTTCGACGCGCCTCTACCCGTTGACGAAGCAAGTGCCGAAGCCGCTCGTGCCGGTGGCGGGGGTTCCCAACGCGGTGCACTTGATCAACTATTTGAAGTCCTATGGCTACGACGAGATCGCGATCAACGTGCACTATCTGGCCGATGCGATCGTACAGGCGTTAGGCGATGGATCGCAGTTCGGCGTGCGCTTGAAATATTTGCACGAAGAGACGTTGATGGGAAGCGCCGGTGCAGTCAAGCCGCTTCAGTCGTTCTTCGGCGACGAGACCTTCGTGGTCGTCGGATGCGACGATCTGACGAACGTGCCGATCGACAAACTCGTCGCGATGCATCAGACCAAGCGTGCCGTTGCGACGATCGGCTTGGTCGTACGGCCTCGCGTCGATCAATATGGCGTCGTCGTGCTTGACGCGGACGGCCGCATCACCGGCTTCCAAGAAAAGCCGGCGCCCGGCACGGAGCGCAGCAAGCTCGTAAACACGGGCATCTACGCATTTTCACCCGAGATCTTCGATCGTATTCCGGCAAACGAGTTCTACGATTTCGGCAAGCAGGTCTTTCCGGAGCTGCTCGAAGGCGGCAAGCCGTTCTACGGGTACGACGCGCGCGACGCATACTGGTGCGACATCGGCACGCCCGACGAATACCGGCGCGCGAGCGACGACGTGGTCAATGGGCTCTTCCGCATGCCGGGAACCCGCGCGAACGGCGCGGACCCGAGCGCCCGGATCGATCCGAGCGCACACGTCGACGCCAACGTCTGGATCGGCGCAAACGCGCGTGTCGGTGCGCACGCGCGCATCGGTGGTCCGTCGGTGATCGGCGACGGCGTCGTCGTCGGCGACGGAGCGGTGTTGGAGCGCGCGATTCTGTGGGCGGGCGCATCGATCGGTCAAGGCGCGATCCTGCGCGATACGATCGTCGGCATGAATTTCCGCGTCGAAGACGGCACCGAGCTTAGCGGTGCGGTCGTCGCTAACGAAGAGGTCCCAACTTAGCAAAAGATCGCCCTTCACAATGTCCTTGCCGTAATGGATCGAAGCCGATATTTTTTGCGACTCGACGAAAAAGAGACCACGATCGGTATAGCAGCGCACTAGATGCTCGGGCGACATCGAGGGATCGATCCGGTGATATGCGTGACCGGATCATCGATCTCGTCTTCCCGCCGCAATGCGGCGGTTGCGGTCGCAAGGGCGCGGGCGTCTGCGAATCGTGCTTGCCTCCCGGCGTGACGATTGCGCGGCGGCTTCGGGGCCTGCGCGTGCGCGCGCTCGCGCCGTACACCGTTTGCGTCCGCCGCGCGATTCACGCACTCAAAGACGGACGCCGCGACGTTGCCGTCGCGCTGGGTGAACGGCTGGCGGACCATCTGGCGCCGGGAACGATCGTCGTTCCGGTGCCTACCACGCAAGCGCGCCGGCGCTTACGCGGGTTCGACGGCGTGGTGGCCATCGCGTCGCACGCCGCCGCCCGCGCGGACGCGAGCGTGCTGGAGGCCCTGCAGTGCACGAGCGCCGGGCATCAGCGCGGCAAATCGCGCGCGCAGCGTCTGGCGTCGGTGGGCCGCTTCACCTGCAGCGAGGTCGTCGCTGGATGCGAGGTCGTGCTGCTCGACGACGTTTGTACCACCGGAACGACGTTCCAGGATTGCGCGGCGGCCTTGCGCGCCGCCGGTGCGAGGGTGGAAGAAGCGCTCGCGATCGCGCTCGTCGGCTGAGCGCATGATTGTGGCGTCCTGGCGCGAAGCGAACTCGCGTGAGCGAACTGGACCGGCTGTTCATGGATCGCGCGTTGGAATTGGCCGCGCGCGGCGTCGGCTCGACCGCGCCCAATCCGGCGGTCGGCTGCGTGATCGTTCGCGACGGCCGCGTGCTCGGCGAGGGATACCACCACCGGGCCGGTGAGGCGCACGCGGAAGCAAACGCGCTCGCCGCGGCCGGTGATGCGCGCGGCGCAACGGCGTACGTCACCCTCGAACCATGCAATCACGTCGGACGAACGCCCGCGTGCGCGCAGTCGCTCATCGGCGCCGGCGTCGCGCGCGTGGTGATTGGAGCGGCCGATCCGAATCCGAAAACCGATGGTGGCGGAATTCGCGCGCTGCGCGATGCCGGCATTCGCGTCGATGTTCTGGCGGATGCTCGCGCCGTTCAACTCATCGAACCGTTTGCCTTTGCGGTGCGGCACGACCGCCCATTCGTTGCGCTGAAGATGGCAATGTCGCTCGACGGCAAAGCCTCCGCGACGCAGGGGACGACGACGGCGATCACCGGCGAAGCGTGGCGGCTGTTCGTTCGCGATTTGCGCATCGCCTACGATGCGGTGATGGTCGGGGCGGGCACGATTCGCGTCGACGACTCGCAGTTGACCGTGCGGCCCCCGTCGCACCGCTTGCGCCCGTACACGCGCGTCGTGGTGTGCGAAACCGACGCCGTACCGGCGAGCAGCAACGTCTTTCGCGGCGTTGCCGATTACGCGCGGACGATCGTGCTGGCGCCGGCCGGCGCGCGCGAACGTTTCGGCGAGCTCGATGCGGTCGCGAACGTGACCTTTGTCGGAGCGGCTTCGGACGCGCAATTGGATTTGCGGGCCGCGATGCGCGCGCTGCGCGATGCCGGCGTGCAGAGCGTACTGTGCGAGGGCGGTCCTACGCTTGGCGCGCGCCTGTTGGCAGGCGGCTTGGTGGATCGGGTGTATTGGGGAGTAGCGCCGCGCTTTTTCACCGCACCGCGTGCGGTGCCGGTGCTGGCGGGCGCGAATCTTGCAACGCTGCGCGAAAGCGTGCGGTTCGACCGGGTGGAGATGATCGGAGAGGATGCGCTTTTGACGGGACGCGTGCATGTTTAGCGGATTGATCGCCTATCGCGGTCGCGTTCGCAGCATCGAGATGTTATCCGGCGGCGGTGCGACGCTGGTCATCGAATGTGAGGGCGTGGAACGCGAACGTCCCGAGGTCAAAGATTCGATTGCAATCAACGGCGTGTGCTTGACCGCTACTCGCATCGACGGCGCTACGGTGTCCTTCGACGTCATTCCGGAAACGATCTCGAGGACGAATCTCGGCACGTTGCGGACGGGCGATCGCACAAACGTTGAATACTCGCTACGCATCGGCGAGCGCATGGGCGGCCACTTCGTGTACGGGCACGTCGACGCCGCCGCGTGCGTGATGTCGCGAACCGCCGAAGGGCAAGGCGAACGCGTGCGCATCGAACGGCCGCCGGAACTCGCGCCCATGATCGTGGATAAGGCGTTCGTTGCGGTCGACGGCGTGAGCCTCACCGTCGCGGCAACCGGCGAAGGCTGGTTCGAGCTCGCGCTCATTCCCGAAACGCTCGCGCGCACCACGCTCGGGGAACGTCCGGTCGAATCGCGCGTAAATCTGGAAGTCGATCCGATGGCACGCTACGCCTACGCCGTCACGGCGAGTTTAGGGAAAGGAAGGACGTCATAATGCCGCGCTTTCACGACGATTTGCCGGAGGGAGCGCGCGTCTTCCATGCGCGTCTGCCCGTGCAATGGGCGGACGTCGATATCGCCGGCATCATGTATTTCCCGACGTACTGGCGCTTTGCGGAATATGCCGAGATGGAGATGTTTCGCGAGCTTGGCTTCCCGTACGATCGCGTCTTCGAACAGTACGAGTTTTGGTTGCCGCGCGTGCACGCCGAGGCCGACTATCACGCGCCGGCGCTCATGGGTGATTGGCTTCGGATGCGAACGCATCTAGTGAAAATCGGCGCATCGAGCGTGCGCTGGAAGACCGTGATGTTCAACGAGCGGACGGAAGAAGCGAGCGCGGTGCTCTCGTTAACGGTCGCGTGCATGGGCCGCGAAACCCGCAAGAGCATGCCGCTCCCCCCGCCGATTCGCGAAACATTGCTCGTCGCTATGCAGCCGGAACCTTCCTAGGCCCGCGCAGTTTCCGGTGTCGTCTCAGTCAACGCAGATGGCGCCGGAGTCGAGTGCACACGAATGAATTGCTGCTCGAAGCAGTCGGCTGCGATGGGTTTGCTGAACCAGTATCCCTGCGCGTCGTCGCACCCGAGGCGACGAAGCGTATCGATATGATCTTCGTTTTCAACGCCTTCTGCTATGACACGGATTCCAAGGTTCCGTCCGGCCGACACTACGGCACCCGCGATCGCCATATCGCTTGGGCTGGAGTTTACACCACTTGTGAAGGAACGATCGATTTTTAATGCATCGATCGAAAAGTAGCGAAGATTAGCGAGCGAATTGTACCCGGTTCCGAAATCATCGATTGCGATGCGAACGCCGGCTTGGCGGAGTTCGAAGAGGACGTTACGGGCATGTCCTAGGTCGCTGGTTAGCGTGGTTTCCGTGAGCTCGAGCTGGAGCGATTTTGGGTCAAACCCCACTTCGTCTAGAACCGCTAACACGTGCCTTGCGTAGTTCGGGTCACTGAGTTGTCGTCGCGAAACGTTAACCGACATACATATCCCGGGGCATTCGCGTAACCAAATGGTTCCCTGACGGCATGCCTCTCGTAAAACCCAATCGTCGACTGCGAGGATTATATCGCTGTCTTCAGCGATCCTGATGAACTGATCTGGAGTCCGAACTCCACTTGAATGACGCCACCGCACGAGCGCCTCGACTCCCGTCAACTCGCGTTGGCTGATGCTCATAATCGGCTGATAAAGTAAAAAGAACTCTCTACGCTCGATTGCGAGGCGAAGTTCTGATTCCGTCTGGAAGCGCTCAAGTGTCTCCCGTAGCATATTATCTTCGTAAATCGCGAAACGGTTACGGCCGGTGCGTTTTGCGTGATACATCGCCATGTCGGCACGGCTCACCAGACCTTCGACATCGATGCCCTCGCTCGGAGCCTGCGCGATTCCTACGCTGCATGTGAGAATGATTTCCCGACCCGCTACGCGAAGCGGCTTCTCGACTGCTGCAATGATGCGGCCCGCGACGATGTGCGTTTTGTCGACGTCAGTGTCGTTTGACATGATGACGACGAACTCGTCGCCTCCGATGCGCGCAACACAGTCGCTGTCGCGGAGGGCTTTCTGTAGGCGCGAGCCTATCTCGATTAGCACTTGGTCGCCGGCTTCGTGTCCCATCGTATCGTTGATTTCTTTGAAATGATCGAGATCGACGAAAAGTAACGTGGGGCGCGTGCGCTTGCGCTGATATTGAAGCAGATTGCGTAATCGGCTCATGGCATTTTGCCGATTTGCCAAACGCGTTAGGGGATCGTAGTGAGCGAGAAAGCCGAGTTGTTCTTCGGCGTGCTTACGATCTGTGATATCGACAGTCGTGCCGATGACGCGGATGGGAGTGCCGTCAGCATCGAAGTCTACGTCTGCTTGGAGTTGCAACCACACCACTTCCCCTGAAGGGTGAATGACGCGGTGATCGACTCGCACCGTGGCATGTTCTTTCATTGCTGCGTCGAACGCGGTACGTACTGCCTCGCGATCCTCCGGGTGCACCTCGTCGAGACTGAAGGTCTTGGAACACGGAAGCGCATTGCCAAGTGCGACACCTAGTTGGTGGTAGAGTTCTTTCGACCAATAGCGTTGACCGCTGCGCAAATCCACTTCGAAAATCCCGACGCCGCCGATCGCTTGAACGCGTTCGAGGCGCCTCTCGCTCTCTACAAGCCGTCGCTCGATCCGGGTTCGGCTGGTAACATCGTTGATAAGCGCGATACAGGCCGACTCGCCGAGCCACAAGCAGTACCGCGTCGTAACTTCCACATCTAAACGCATGCCGTTGCGCTTTTGGTGCCTACAGCGGACTGGAGCATTAGTTGAATCTTCATGTAGGCCGATGAGTTCTGCGTATTCTGCGTCGGGAATGCAGACGTCGGTAAAACGGCGCCCCAGCAGCTCGATCGCGTCATAGCCATAGCTTTCACAAAATGCCGCATTTACGGCAAGGATACGGGCGTCTTCTACGGCGTACACCAGTAGTGGAGCGGGATGCTCGTCAAAGAGCGAGCGCCAGTCTTCCCGTTCTACTTGCGAAGGAGCGCGGGGGTGGTCGGCCAAAGCAATGGAAAAGAGCGAGCATACGTCTTGCATCGCGGACGTTAGGTAACCCTGCGTGTTTGCCGGGCCAATCGTAAGCTCGATCCTTCCGCCCTCGCCGCCGTCGACGAGGACTGGATAAGCGGCGCGAATTGAGCCGGAATCGTCTGAGCTAGCGCCAAAGTCGCGACTAAACCCCGAGCGAGCTGATACAACGACGCGTCTAACGCCGAACGTCGTACAGAGTGCGGGCGCCAGGGAGGTGAAGAGGTCCTCCGCAGTCGCGCCCCCTGCAAGGCGCATGGCGGCATCCGTGAGAACACGCTGAAAGCGCAGTAGTTGCAAGGGAATCACTCGGCCCACTCACCCTCCATTTATTATTCATCGGGCAGAGGGGGCGGTGCGCTTCACCATCTTGCCGAAAATATGACAGAAATAGACCCGGTTCATAAGGACGCACTTCAAACAATGCACTGAAAGCCGTGGATACCGATTTGCTAGTCCCCGACCTCGACCGAATGCTCGCCCGTTTTGTCAACGATGCTCCGACCGCAATGTTCATCGTGCGCCTCGATGCCGGAGTTCCATTGCGTCCGCCTATCGTCTACGCAAACGATAGTTTCTATCGTCTTACGGGCTATACGCGCGACGAACACGATGCGGGCGTCTATCCAGCGATCCTCGGTCCAGGTACCGACCGGCGTCTGGTGCTGCGCTGTATCGACTCGGTGCGGCGCGGCGAGAACGTGCGCATTGAGCTAAAGCTCTATCGCAAGGACCGTTCATGGTTCTGGGCCGAGGTCCATACGATCGCCGCTCCCCCGTATCACTGCTTTTTGGACATGTACGATGTCACCGAGCGGCGCACTCAAGAGGAGCGCCTGATGATGCTCTCTGAGGCGGTTGAAAACTCTGGCGAGTTAATTCAAGTGACCGACGCTACTCCAATCGATGCCGGCGGTCCCCGCATAGTATATGTGAACCGGGCGTTATGCGAATCGGTTGGACGCGAAGAGCGCGAGCTTATCGGGCAGCGCTACGATATAAATTATTCGCCCGCCAATGACGCGGCGGTTCTGGAAGCGATCCGCTCGACGATCGCTGCAGGGCGTACTAATTTTCGCGAGTTGTTGATACGCCGTAAAAACGGTAGTGAGTTTTGGTTCGAATTCGTCGATCACGCGTTCGAAAGCAGCCATGGTAATCCCATGCGTATCACCGTTGGACGCGACATCAGCCTGCGACGCCGTGCATCCAATCAGGTCAGCCTCTTCCTCGCCGCACTGGAACATTCGCAGGATCGGGTGACGCTCTATGAGGCGTCCGAGAACGACCAACTCGTCGCATCGTTCGAAAACGAGCACGCAGCACGCGCGAAGCAGAGGCGCTTGCTGCATTTGTTAGCTAGCCGCGGCAATATCGGACGCGAAATTCGGAAAAAGCTGGAAGCCGGTGAAGAGGCGTCCTATGTTTTTGCGGAAACCGACGAAAGCGGCGGAGCCAGAGTGGTTCACTTCGTAGCCCAGGGGATCCGCAGCTCGGACCGTACGGAAGCTGTCCTCACACGAGAGCGTGTGCTGACGTTTCCGGCGTCGCGCGCGCGAAGGTATTCTCCACTAACGAAGCTCGTGCTCGCCTTGCCCTTGATGGCCGAGGCGGCCAGCAGGGCAGAGCGGCTGAGCGTCCTACGGGCGCTGTTTGCCGAACACTTTGAAGCGGAGGTCGCGCCGATCGACGACTACCAAACCGACGAGACGGTAGTGAATATCGAGCGCAGAAGAATACTGTTCCCATTTGACAATCAAACGATCGTGGTGAAGTGGCAACGAGCGCTGGAGGCGGTCGATATCACGGCGATGCGTTTTTGTATTGAGGCGATGCTGGAGCTTGACGAAACCTCTGGTCAAGCTTCCAATTGAGCTTGGCGGTAAGAAGAGTACTTTTGGCGCGTCGTATTGGCTTTGCACCGGCGCTCATCACTTGGTCTTCTATCATGACGCCTCGCATGCCGCTCCGCGCACCGATCCGCGAAACATTGCTCAACGCTCTTGTGTAAAAGCCACCGATGAAGCGAATATCACCCTGGATTGCGGGCTATGTTGTCCTCTGGATATTGGCTGTCATCGTGCTTTGGCCGCAGGGCGGGCTCAACGGCGCTGCGGGCAGTGCGCTCGACTGGGGATTCGAAGCGATCGTCTTTTGCGGGCTGACCTGGTGGCTGACGCGCGGCAACGACGTTGGCGAACCTCCTCCCACTCCCGGCCGTATGCCGGCCCTGCAGGTCGCGGCGCTAGCGGTATGCTTCATCGGTATCGCCGGCACCGGCATAGCGTTCAATCTCGGCGTGAAGATGCCGTGGAATCCGTTCGACATCGCCCACGATGCGGTTAATGCATGGGGACTTCGCGTGTTTCACGAGCCTGCCGTCGCAAACGGCGTTGCGAACGTCGCGATCGACGTGCTGCCGATTTTTGCGGTATTGCTGCTCTTGGGCGTCAAGGCTCGCGACCTTGGCTTCGGCGCATTCCGCAAGGGAAGCGTGTTAGTCGCAATCCTGTGGCTCTTTACCGCAGTCGTCCACTTCGGCGGAGTATTGGCGTCGCACCAGATGTCACTCGGTCACATGGGACTGGTGTGGGTGGCGAATTTCCTCCAAAACGGGTTCCCCGAAGAAGCCTTTTTTCGCGGCGCGCTGATGGGGCGTTTGCGCGCGATGATGTCGACGGAAGCGGCGCTCGTCGTGCAAGCGCTGCTCTTCGGGTTCATGCACATTGGGTACACGATGAACCTTTCGCATGGAAACGTCGTGCATGCGGCTGGACTGATGATCGCGGAGATGAGCGTGTTCGGATTGGCGATGGGCTATCTCACGCTACGTACCGGCAACATCGCCATCGCGGTCTGCGTGCATTTCCTCGGCGATGCCGGCGTGGGCGTCTGGTAAACGAGGACGCGCCAAGTCCACCGCCATCGCGGCGAGAGCTAAGTAAGCGCCCGCTCCCTGTGCGTCCGGCAGTCGCGAAGCGAGGGCTTTGCCCATAAAGTCGCTTTTTAGGTTGAATTTATGGGCAGAGTCCTGATTTTATGGGCAGCCCCTAGTTAGCAACGTGAAGGGCACCGAATCATACTCAATCCGGCCGGATGGGAAGCCCGCCGCGCAGCGAGCAGGCGGCGGTCAAACGATCGCCGCCTGCTGATTTCTAAAGTCCGTTACCGGCAGCGACCCGAGCACCATCGCTTCCACCTCATCTCCAACAGATTTTCTACGCTGGTAGGCCTGGGTGCGTAGCGCGTCTGCCCTTATGGCGGCCTTCGCGAAATCTGCTACGAGGGCGGCTTGGACTTCGGGGGGCGGGAGCGGATACTTGAATCTCCACAAATCTGTAGTACCAATCGCGTAGTTGCCTACGGCGGTTCGCGCAGCGGCTTCGATCTGGGTTCGCATCACGGGCAGTTGCAGTAGACGCCAAAGAAAGGCGGGCAAGAGCGTTGGGCGACAACGCACCCGGATGAGTTTGTCAGGGAAAATGAAATCAGCTTGATCGCGTTCGACTAACGCCGACATTCCTACATAGTCGAGCGTACCATTCGTGCGGCAGAGCAAGACATCGCCATCACGTAAGGCAAAACGTTGGCGGAGTTCCTCGCGATTCGGCGCGTGCTTCCATTGAGCTAAATCAAGTCTACCTCGGGTAACCGCGCTGATCTTAAGGATTTTTAATTGGGTTGGACGGTCCGATGGTGAAGCCGAGCAACCGTGCGACACGCTCGCAAGGCACTCCGTGCCGAGCATCATCGGATAGCGCGAAGACGAGTAGGTTCGTACCGCTGCGCTTCTCCGAGTAGATTCAAAACTCCAACGCTGTACTTCTGACCATTTTAAGGCGAAGCTGTTACTTGGCATTTTTTCAGCGTGCTTAGATATACCTAATGCATCTAGGAACTTGGCGGAGGCTTCATGTTCGATGCGCCTTGCGCTACTTTCCATACCAGCAATCTCCGCTTGCGCTTGCTGCCAATGCGAAATAATCGCTCGCTGAGCCGAAATCGACGGGATTGGAAGTTCGATTCCGAGGAATTGATCTGGATCGATACGGGTTTTCGTGTCGCCGCCATGCGCTAGTCCATGCAACTGCTTTTGAAACATCGGCGTCCTCAATGCAAGTTCGAGGTACGCTCCAAGTGCAACATCGCTCCGAATCTCAAATACCGGATATTCGGTGCTGACACCCACAGCCTTAGTGTTGCTTGGGACTACGCAGAGCGAACCTTGCTTGACGCGAATCTTACTATAGATCAATTGTCCCGATGTTGCCTTAAACAGTCGCCCTTTATACGTCAGGCGATCTTCCGGCGCAGTGAGGGTTAGCTCACCTGCAAAAGAAATCTTCTCGATGATCGGTATGTCGCGTCTTGGCATTGAATCCGGGAACTCTTTAACGACTCGAACAAGCGCCGCTCCCAGCGGCTTTAGGACGCTTGCCGGCCACCGCCATTCCACGCGCGAGAATCCAGAAACGTCCCAACGTGACGTCTTCGAAAACATCACCGCAAAGCTCATCGTATGTTTCATGGATCGACTCAGACTAGAAATGGTACGGGGTCTTTGCGATAGTCTTGGAATACCTCTAACGCGCTTTTTACGACACCCGTCGGGAGGCGATCATTCGGGATGAGTTCGTTGTCGTCCGATTCACCCGTAGAGTTGATGCCGACCTTTGCCGCCTCGTACATGAACACCGGATAGTCAAACCGCTGCTTGAGCAACGCGCGCGATTCATCCGTAATTTTCGATAGCATCGTCCTTTCATAATCCGTCAACGATTTTTTTGCTACTCGGATGGCATTCGCATCCCGCGGCTTGCGTCGAGTGGCCGCGTCGATGGAAGCCTGCAGGCGCAGGCGCTCGGCGCTCATTTCGTTAGCGTATTTGTCCGAAGTGTCGTCGTACGCACGTTTGCGCTCACGCTCAAAGCTAGTGGCTTCCCCTTCGGTGAACTTCCGCAAAAATAACAGGGAGCATTTCACCGATGCGCCACTAGCCTTGAATGTCTCCGATGGAAGACTTACGACGGCGTCCACGAAAGCGCGATCTTCCACAAATTCGCGCACGTAGGCAAGCGAAGGATTGCTAAACACGCCCTCTGGCAGTACGATGCCGAGGCGACCACCAGGCTTAAGTAAATCGAGGCAGCGTTCGATGAATAGAACTTCGGTATTGATCTTACTGCCTTCGCCTTTGGGAAGACTGAATAGCGAAGCTATGGATCTCCCGACTGCTGCCTTTAGAGCAGCGCGAGCCTTCTTGTAAGCACCACCATGTTGACGCTCGTAGTGGCGCTCAATGTCTTCGTCCAGATGAATTTCATTTTCGAGAATCTTCTCGTCACCTTCGACCTTCGCGCCGAACGGTGGGTTCGTAAGGATCAAATCGAAGCGGCCCTCGAAGATACCGTTGACGTTAAGGAAGCCGTTCCAGTGATGCACCCCGCCATGCCCGTCACCGTGCATAATCATGTTCATTTTGCTGGTGCGCGCCATACGATCGTTCTTGTCAGTACCATAAATGCAGCGATTTGCGAGAGTCCATAATCGCGCGCCCTCGGTTCGCTGGTCGATTCCGGCTTGTATTTCGGCATACTTGGTGGTAAGGAGCTTCGCGCGCCGACTTTCGCTAAGTCTCGCGTCTTTCGTCAGAGCTTCGGAAAACTCAATGTATTCACGGTCGGCGTCTGCTAGAATTTGCTCACGAACTATCTCGAAAAATCGGATCAAGAATCCGCCGGAGCCAGCCGCCGGGTCGCAGATGACCTCGCCTTCCTTCGGATCAAGCATCCTAATCATAAACTCGACGATGGAACGCGGCGTAAAGAACTGGCCTATTTCGCCGCGAAATGTCCGTCCTAGGAACCGCTCGAAAGCGATGCCTTTGATGTCCTCGGACGTGTCAGAGAGGTTATATTTCTCCAGGAGCTTGACGATCGCTCTACCGGTTTCGCGCTTTAGGTTGATTTTTTCGTCCGGCGCGAATAGCGCGTCCTTCGCGTAGTGCTTCTTCGTCTTCTCGAAGAGATCGTTAAGCGGGTCATCTCCGAATTGCTCATCCAGCACCTCGACACTGAAGATGTTTTTCCGCTGCTTCTTTTCCCTCATCTCGCGTTCGACGAAGACCTTGATAAACAGAATCTTCGCGGTCTCGTCGAATGCCTTCGTAGGATCGTGCGCCTCACGATTGCGGATGACATTGTGGCATTCGTGAAGCAGGTCGGCGAACTCGTTTTCTTTGAACACCTTAAGGCGAGCGATCAAGGCCTCTATTTCTTTGTCGCTATCGTCCGCGTGTGGGATATTCTCAATCTCGTCATAATTCGGCATCATCCGCGCGTGATCGACGTTCCAATAGCGGGTCTGCCGGTTATTATGAGTAACAAAAAAGCGCGCCTTGCAGTATTGGGCGTAGTTCGCGCCTTGCTTATACGTCGCGGGGTCGATGCTCACGTTGTCGGCCTTGCACTCGACAACGATTAGGGGAAGCTTCTCCTCGCTCTTTTCCACGACGGTGCGCCAGACGAGAAGGTCTGCACGTGCTTGGCCTGCCCCTCGCTTCGTAACGGAAAGCTCTTCACCTATCTGATCGAGTTCGAAGCCATACTCGTTAACCAGTACGCAAAGATATTCTTGGCGCACTCGCTCTTCTGGAGTCTCTAAAAGCCACTTTTTACGAACATGGCTGAAGATTCGCCCCTTATCGTCCCGAAGTACACTTAGTGCGGCTTGCGGCTTGCGGCTTGCGGCTTGCGGCTTGCGGCTTGCGGCTTGCGGCTTGCGGCTTGCGGCTTGCGGCTTGCGGCTTCTTAGCCATTATGATGCCGTTCTCAAAATGTCAAGCGTCATTATTGGCATTTTTCTGCATGGCAATCAGGCAACCTCCGATTTCCAGAACGTTGCCTCGATCCCGAGTTCATAGATCGACTGCACGAGCACGCACAGGTTGTGGCAGAGGACCTTGCACAGGACCTCGTTGACCATCGCCGTCGCACTCTTTGACCGGATGCGGCTACCGAACTTCGCCTTAATCATATGGAACGTCGTTTCGACGTTCGAGCGCCGGTGATAGTGCCGAAGAAAATCATCCTTCCGGTAGTGGTAGTAGTGCAGCATCCGATCCCAGGTTTCGGATTTCTTGCGGCTTGCATCGACGGGGCGGTTAAGCACGGTAGAAACTTTCGGCGCGATGAACGCTTCCGCTCCGTGAGCTGCGATCGCTTGCACGTTTGAATCGGCTAAGTAGCCTTTGTCGGCTGAGACGCGCTTCATCGTGAAACGCTTCGCCGATGCCTGAAGAAGCGTCGGAAGCATGGGCGAATCGTTCGTCCGATGATCGGTAACCTCCACCGCGGTTATGACATTCGTGCGAGTTCCAACCATGACGTGGGCCTTCACCCAGAAATTGTAGGCCATCTCCTTTCCATACTTAGCATTGAACCATCGCGCATAGACATTCGTGGAAAAGCCGCTGCTGTCCGCCGCGAAGTCCGTTTCAAGCGTCGCGAGCGGGGCCGCGCTTTCTTCGATGAGCGCCCGAAGAAACGGCGTTAGGTCAGGATTCTCTAGCGCGTTAATCACGGAATTATAGTGCGGCGCTTTGTCGATCAGACCACGTTCCGCGAATTCGCGAAGATCGCTCGTCGCACGACGTGCGGACATTCCGCTGTAGACCTTCATCGTGGCGCAGAAAAGCGCGTCCGACATCGGCAAGCGCGGACGACCACGCCCCTGGACCGGGTTATCAATCACGGAGCAGAGGTTGTGCAATAGTTCAGCCAGGCGAACTTTCTCGTTCGCTTGCGCGGCATTGTATGCGCCCCACTCTTGGCGGTACGTGATCGTTTCCGTCACGGTGCCGTTTTTAGTTTGGGTTTCACGCCGGAGCGTAAACTCGACGGCATGGACGTGCTTGCATGGACCACCACGTAGCTCGAAATCGGGGCATGTGCACGTAGCGGGACCGTAGACCGTCGTATCGACAACGTACGTGCCAACGCCGGTCGTCGATGGGACGAGCCACAAGTCTCCCTTTTGCTTCAGCTTCTTGGTGGCGGCGATTTCAAGGCCGCGCTGCTCGCGGGCTTCCCTCGCCTGGGCGTTGGAGGTATCCTTACCGATAGTGGACATGAGCTAGTACCTCGCGTTCACGCGCCGCTCGGGTGTTACAGCACCTGGGCGGCTTCAGTTTTGGCCTATCGACCGTTTTACCTAACTAAGTATACTTGCAAACGTAAACCTGTCAAGGTATACTCTAATAGGTGGGTGATTCTAATCTGTTGGGCTTTTGGCCCCGAGGTACGGTAGTGGCGCGAGTGCCGATCACGGTGATGGGTTATCGTTGTGAGAGGTGTCACCACGAGTGGTTGCCACGAAGCACTGGCGAACCGAGCATCTGCCCGAAGTGTAAGAGCGCCAACTGGGATCGGCCCAGGACAAAAGCTATGATGCGTTTTGACGATTTCAAGATAATCGTCGAAAAGACGCTGCGCGGTGCCGAGCGCGCTCTAACCTGGACCGAGATTCGCACTTTAGCGAAGCTGCCGCAGGCGTTCCCGAACAACAAGTGGGTTCGTCAGCTTGAAGAAGAGATCGGGCTTGAGCGCAAGCGCGACAAAGGCGGTATTATTCGCTGGCAACTCAAATAGTGCAGCCCTATGGCACTATTCAACCATATTGCACTACCAAGCGCGCCCGCGAAACAGCAAGTGGAACGGAAGGCGATTTGGAACGACGCGAGATCGCCAAACGATGCCGACTTCTTTACGGTTGGCTATACCGGCCGGAACATTGACGACCTGTTGGGGTTGCTTGAGGAGCACGGAGTTCGCACTCTGGTCGATATTCGATATAACGCCGTTAGTATGTATCGACCGGAGTTGAGCAAGTCAAACCTCCAGCGCCACGTTGAAGGCCGCGGGATTGCGTACACGCACCTACGAGAACTCGGTGTTCCATCGACGGTGCGCTCCAAGGCGGCAGCGGCCGGCAATCGCGAATATATCTGGGAGTGGTACGACAAGTACGTAGTACCGTTGTATCCGGGCCGGAATCTTCACCGTTTTCTAAACTCACTAGAACATCCCGTGGCGCTGATGTGCGTTGAGATTGATCCGGGAGAGTGTCACCGCCACCGATTGTTTATCGCCCTTGAAGCTCTTGGGCTCAGAGGCTACGACCTCTAGGGATGCGCTGGTGTGGCGTTGCGCGAGACTAAGAAAGTCCTGATCGTCGTCAAAACCTATCCCACGCCAGCTCACAGCGGAGTCGAGGTGTCCTGTACGGCCGCAATTACTGAAAACGCGGAGTGGATCAGGTTGTTCCCGGTCCCGTGGCGTCTCCTAGACAGCGATAAACGGTTTCGCAAGTATCAGTGGGTCGAGGTTGCGGTCTCGAAGAGCACGAGCGACGTACGGCCGGAGAGCTACAAATTAAGCGGTGACGGGATAACGATACTGTCGGACCCATTGCCGACGCGCTACGCCTGGCGCGATCGCAAGAGCGCTCTCCGGCCGCTGCTATCGCATTGCCTGTGCTGTCTGATGGAAAGGCAAAAACGCGACGGTCATCCCACGCTCGGTATCTTTCGTCCAAGAGAAATCAAGAAGCTTCGAATCACCCCGGTTAATCCAAATTGGACTGCGGAGCAGGCGGTTCTCATAAGCCAAGGCGATCTGTTCGGCAAAACGCCGAAACGCCCGCTAGAAAAAATTCCATATGGATTCTATTATCACTTCAAATGCGATCACGAAACGTGTAACGGGCATCAACTCAGTTGCACCGACTGGGAAATCGGCGAATCTTATCGTAAGTTCCGCCGCCAATACGGCGACAACTGGGAAGAGAAATTTCGGCAACGGTATGAAGCCGAGATGATCGAAGAGCGCGATACCCATTTCTTCGTGGGTACCGTCCACCAGCATCCGCAGAACTGGATAATCTGCGGTCTGTTTTATCCGCCACGCATCATCGAAAACTTGTCGTTGTTCTGAACGTGGCTTGCCTTTTATGGACGGGCCGCGTCTTCGCCGACCCCGTTCCTAAGCAATATCAAGCCGTGGTATGCTTCGAACTATGATGCCGGAGATTGAAGACGAGCTGCGGAGCGAGTTCCCGATCGCACTACGCGACGTTGCTGTGATTGAGTGCGGCGATGGCTGGCACGAACTCGTTCGCGACTGTGCCGATGCAGCCGAGCGAGCGACAATCGCGCTGGTCGGCATCAAAGAAAAATTCGGCGAGCTGCGCGTGGACCTTCAAGGCGGCGAGATTCCTAAAAGCGTGGTGGATGCGGTTGAGTCTGCTGAATTGCGCTCGCGCACGACTTGCGAAGTTTGCGGTGCCCCTGGTGGGTTGCAAGTCGTAAATGGGTGGGCATTAACGCGCTGCAATGTTCACGATCCGTCGTTGCGCGAGAGCCGTATCGCCGAGGTCGCGGAGTTCCTTCGCGGCAAAAAGGCGCTGGCCGAGCAGGGCGTTACGGTCGATCGCTTCGAGTTTGACGTAACAGCCGACGAGTTTGAGGAAGCGGTCCGCCGCGCGAAGGCGTCGAAGCCCTAGGAAGGATAGGAAGCCCTGGCGCACCACCCGGCGCAAAGCGCCCCGCTCGATTCTCGGGCGGGGCGTCAGTATATCGGGAACCCGGATACCAAACACCCGTCCACGATTCGGCCATACGCCGGAAACCTTCGAGCGCCAAGCTGGGCAGATGACAGAGATGACTCCAGATCGCGCCCTTCACGCCCTCATCGAACGCGGGCTCATCGACGTGGTGAGCATCCAGCCCGAACTTACAGTTCGGCTCGCCGCGAGCGTCACGAAACGCCCGCAGCCGGAACCTGATCCTGCACCGTAGATCGCCGAAAGGCGCTTCTCATCTCGCTTTTATGGGCAGGTTCCAGGTTTTATGGGCAACTGCCATTTTATAGGCAAAGCCCGAAGCGAGGTATCATCTTGACAACTGTAAAGTCGCGGGGCTACGGTGGGGCTATGAGCCAGTTCGCCGAGTCCCTCAATGCGGCCATGGAAGCCGCGCGGCTTTCCGCTTCCGAGCTTGCCCAGCGGGCCGGCGTCACGGAGTCCGCGGTCTCGCTGCTGCGGTCGGGGCGGCGGCAGCCGTCGTACCGCACGTTGCAGCGGCTGGTGAAAGTGCTCCCGGAGCTCGCGTCGGTCGAGTCCGAGCCCGAGAGCCAATTCGACGCTATAGAAGAAGCGATCGACGACATTCGCGCCGGCAAGATGGTCGTCGTGCTCGACGACGAGGATCGCGAGAACGAAGGCGACTTGGTGATGGCGGCGCAGATGGTGACCGCCGAAGCGATCAACTTCATGCGCAAGGAGGCCGGTGGCCTGATCTGCGTGCCGATGCTCGGGCGGCGTCTGGACGAACTGCAGATCCCGATGATGGTGTCGGAAAATACCGCCGTGCATGAAACGGCGTTCACGGTATCGGTCGAAGCCCGCGGCGTCACGACGACCGGTATCTCGGCGCACGACCGCGCGGCGACGATCAAAATGCTGATCGACCCGAACGCCAATTCGAGTGATTTCTTGCGGCCGGGTCACACGTTTCCGCTGCGCGCGCGTGAAGGCGGCGTGCTGGTGCGCGCGGGCCAGACCGAAGCATCGGTCGATCTCGCGCGGCTTGCGGGTCTCTATCCCGCCGGCGTCATTTGCGAAATCATGGCGGAAGACGGAACGATGGAGCGCTTGGACGGGTTACGGAAATATGCCGACCGTCACGGGCTTCGGCTCATCACCGTCAAGGATTTAATCGCGTACCGCATGCGCAACGAAAAACTCGTAAAGAAAGTCGCCGAATTCGAACTCCCCACGACCACGGGTGGTTGGCGCGGCGTCGCCTATGAAACCACGATCGACGCGAACACGCACGTCGCGCTCGTGATGGGCGACATCAGCGACGGTAAAGACGTGCTCGTGCGCGTACACTCCGAATGCCTCACCGGCGACGCGCTCCATTCCATCCGCTGCGATTGCGCGGCGCAGCGTGACGGCGCGATGGCGATCATCGCCAAGGAAGGCCGCGGCGTCTTTCTCTATCTGCGCCAGGAAGGCCGCGGCATCGGTCTTTCCAATAAGCTTCGCGCCTACGAACTGCAAGATCGCGGGGCCGACACGGTCGAGGCGAATCTCGCGCTCGGATTGCCGGTCGACAAGCGCGACTACGGCATCGGCTCGCAGATTCTCGTCGATCTCGGCGTCAAAGAATTGCGCATTATCACTAACAATCCGCGCAAGATCTTCGGGCTGGAAGGCTACGGCTTGAAAATCGTCGGGCGCGTGCCGTTACAGACGACGCCGACGGCGCACAACAAGCGCTATATGGCCACGAAGCGTTCGAAGCTCGGGCACATGCTCGACGAAACGGTCGCATCGTGAAGCGCGAAAACGGTGCGTCGGCGCCTGCCGTCGCGCTGCCGGATTGCGAAGGCAAACGCTTTGCGATCGTCGCGGCGCGCTTCTATCGCGAACTCACCGATCAACTGGTCGACGGTGCGCGGCGCGCGCTGCACGACTGCGGCGTGAAAGATGACGACGTCGAAGTCTACGACGTGCCCGGCTGTTTCGAGTTGCCGCTCGCCTGCCGAAAAATCATCGCAAAGGACGAGGTCGACGGGGTCGTCGCGCTGGGCGTCGTGGTACGCGGCGACACGCCGCACTTCGACTACGTGGCGGGGCAGTGTGCGCAAGGCATCATGACGGTGCAGCTGGCAACCAGTGTGCCGATCGGCTTCGGCGTCTTGACGACCGAAAACATGGCGCAGGCCGAAGAGCGTGCCGATCCGCAACGTGGCGACAAGGGCTACGAAGCCGCGCTTGCCGCAGCAGTCCTCGCGTCGATCGATACCCAGCACGAGCGGCCGCGCGCCGGCTTTCGTTCGTAAGCGGTTCGGGTACGACGTTCGCCATGAACGAACGTCAGCAACGGCATCCACCGGTCGACGAAACGGATAACGGCCCGGCGCCGGTGATTCGCGGCGATACCGGCAACGATGCCGAGCCGCGCAACACCAACGTCGAGCCGCATCCTACGATCGACGCGGAAGACGCGAAGGACGCTTAAACGGCTGCGGCCGTCTGCGCCTTGGTCGCTTCGACTGCGAGTTGAATGTCGATCTCTTCACCGACGAGCACGCCGCCCGCTTCGAGTGCCTGATTCCACGTCAGTCCGAAATCTTTGCGATTGATCTTCGCGTGCGCGCTAAACGCGATGCGATCGTTGCCCCACGGATCCTTCGCGCGTCCTTCGCATGCGCCGCGCAGCGCAACGGGTAGCGACTTTCCGTGGATCGTCAGTTCGCCGTTGACGGTGAAGTTGTCCGCGGTACCGGTGACGCCGGTGCTACGGTAGGTGATCTTCGGGAACGCTTCGACGTGCAGAAAATCTTGCGAGCGAAGGTGGGCGTCGCGGTCGGCGACGTTCGTGTTGATCGACGCGGCATCGATGTCGGCGCTGATCGAGGTCGGAACGTTCGTGGCATCGTCGACATCGAGGGTGACGTTGACGGATGTGAAGTAGCCGCGAACCTTCGCGAACATCATGTGTTTGACGACGAATTCGACGGACGAATGGGCGGGATCGAAAGTAAAAGTGCTCATGGCGTTGCTCTCCTAAAGCTATTGTGCATTTGTAGGCTACCATAGATTGCCTGAGGTTGCAAGACCCTTCGCCCGCTTGGTCCCCTTCCAGAGGAGGTTCTCTACCAAAGTCGCAATTGAGCGCCTTCTATCAGTTGCTCCGGAGGCTCCCACGTGGAAGACAAGATGCTGACGTGTAAAGGCTGCGGCGCCCAGTTCGTTTTCTCGGCGCGCGAACAGCAGTTTTTCGCGGACAAAGGGTTCCAGAACCAGCCCCAACGCTGCCGCGAATGTCGCCAGGCGCGCCGCACCCAGAGCGGTGACGGCGGTGCGCCCTCGTCGGCGCGGCCCAGCTACGAAGCCGTTTGCGCTGAATGCAATGTGACGACGACCGTGCCGTTCCGGCCCCGCGGCGACCGCCCCGTCTACTGCCGCACCTGCTACACCGCGCGCGTCCCGGCCGGCGTTTAAACCCCTCCGCGTTTACATGGACTGATCGCGCCGGGCCCGAATGGCTCGGCGCGATGTCTTTTTCCGAATCCGATCTCGCGGCCGTCAGTTGGGACGGCGACGCCGTTGGTTACGTCGATCAGCGGTTGTTGCCGCATGAAGTGCGCCGCGAACGTGCGCGCACCGTCGACGAAATCGAAGCGGCGATTCAAACGCTCGCCGTGCGCGGCGCCCCCGCGATCGGCGTCTTCGGCGCCTACGGCGTAGCCTTGTTGCGCGACGCACTTGCAAGTGACGACGCGTTTGCGCAAGCCGCCGCGCGCGTGCGCAACGCGCGGCCGACCGCGGTCAATCTGGCTTGGGCGGTCGATCGCGTGCTCGGCTCGAGCGATATGCTCGCCGAAGCGAAAGCGATTCATCGCGAGCAGATCGCGATGGACGCGGCCATCGCCGACGCCGGCCTGGAACTGATTCCGAAGAACGCCAAGATCCTCACCCATTGCAATACCGGCCCGATCGCGACGGCCGGCGGCGGAACGGCGCTCGGCGTCATTATTCATGCGGCGCGCGCCGGGAAGAAGCCGCACGTCTTCGTCGACGAAACGCGTCCGCTGTTGCAAGGCGGCCGTTTGACGTATTTCGAGTTGGCGCAAGCGGGCGTCGAGGCGACGCTGCAGGTCGACGGCGCGGCGGCGATTGCGATGCAGCGCAAAGGCATCGATCTGGTCATCGTGGGCGCCGATCGCATCGCGCGCAACGGCGATACGGCCAATAAAATCGGCACGTACGGCCTAGCCGTGCTGGCCGCGCACCACGGCATTCCGTTCTTCGTCGCCGCGCCGCGCACGACGTTCGACTTTTCGATTGCCGACGGTTCCGCGATTCACATCGAAGAGCGCAAAGCCGAAGAAGTGACGTCGTTCGGCCCCACCGCCGTCGCCATGAAGGACGCGCGCGTGTACAATCCCGCCTTCGACGTGACGCCGGGCCATCTCGTTACCGCATTTATTACCGAATACGGCGTGATTCGGCCGCCGTACGCCGAGTCGATTCCGGCGCTGGCCGATCGGCCCGCGTGGCGCGTGCTGGCGTGAAGTATTACGACTTTATCGACAAGGCGCCGAAGATCGGAAGCGTCGTTGTTATAGAAGGAACGGAACGGGCGCTCGCGGAGCTGGCGCTCGACGTCGCGTTGGACCGGCTGTTGCCGCCCGACATGCGGGACTTGAATCTCGAACGGTTTCCGGCGGCGGAATGGAGCGACGCCGGGCGCGTGCGCGAGGCCGTGCAGGCGATGCCGTTTCTCGCCGACCGGCGCGTGGTCGTGGTGACCGACGCGCAGTCGCTCAAGGCGCAACCGCGGCGCGATCTGCTCGACGTCGCGCAAAACGTTCCCGACGGCAACACGCTCGTGATTCTCGATCTGCTGTCGCCTCGTTCGCAGCGGCCGCAGCCGCTCGCGTCGCAACTGGGGCGTTCGGCGATGCGCGTCGACACGACGGCGAACGAAGAGGCGCGCACGCGCTTCGTGCGCGAGACGCTCGAACGGTTGGGAGCGAGCGCCGAGCCGCGCGTCATCGCGGAATTGGCACGCAGCGAAAGCGACCTCGCCGCGGTGCGCAACGATTTGGAGAAGCTGGCGTTGGGCGGAAAGAAGATCACCTACAAGGATCTGCAGGCCGAGTCGCTCGCGATCGAAGACCCGAAGGCCTATCTGTTTGCAAGCGCGCTCGTTGAAGGGAAACTCCCCGAGGCGTTCGGGATCGCTCACGAGTTCTTTTCGAGCGATCCGCGGGGCGCGGCGATTCCCTTGCTTTCGGCGCTCGCGACCGAGTGCGGGCTGATTTGGGAGCTCGCGCGGCCCGGGGGCGAGCTTCCGGCGCGCGCTCGCTGGCGCGAGCGGGCCTTACGGCCGCTGGCCGCGCGGATCGGCGAACGGCGCGCCCGGGCGGCGTACGAACGCGCGGTGCGCGGCGTGGAGGCCGTCGTTACCGGGAGCGCCGGAAGCGATCCCGAGGATCACCGAACGCTGGTCGAGCGCATCGCGGCCGAGCTTTCCGGCCTTGCCCGCCGATAACCAAGGAGACAGATGGATGTCGTAACGCCACCCGTCTTCGAGGGTGACCCGAAGGCCGAGCTTCAGGATGACGTCGAGCGCGCGCGCGGGGCGCGTGAGGACCTCGAACGCCAGATCGCGAGCGATCGTGAGAAACTGGGCGGCATTGCGAGCGCGCTCGAGGGCGTGGTGCAGCACGTTTGGCGCGACGTTTGCGCGCAGCTGCAGGCGATGCGCGACAAAGAGAATCTGACGGCGGCGTTTACCTTCGGGTGGACCGGCCGCTATCAATGGGTTAGCATCGGCGCGATGCTGGCCGCAATCATCGGTCTGGGCGCGGTGATGCAGGTAATCGGCGTCGTCGCCGGGATCGTCGTGTATCTGCTGCTTTCGCTCGTGGGATATTTCGTCGCGCGCGATCGCACGCTCGCGCCGCTGCGCAAGGCGCGCGCATCGTACCTTGGCGACGACGGCAAGGATCTGCGCTTCGTCGCATTCACGCGCTACGAACCGTCGCTGCAGCACCCGCTCATCGGTTTCGACGGCCCGCGCGACGGTATGTTGGAAGATCGCGCGTGGAAGATTCCGGGGGTGCGCGAGCGGGAAGCGCTCGACGAGACGTTCCTCGAAGTGCTCGACGATCGCCGGAGTAACGTGTTGCTGACGCGCTTTCCGGAAAAGAAGCCGACGCTGGTTCACGCCGATCTCGAAAATCCGTTCGTGCGCAGTTACGGCGTGTTTTTACAGCGGGCGTTGGAGCGGCATCTGCTCGAGGTCGTTCCGCAGGCGCAAGAGTTTCATCAAATGGTTCAGCATTACGGGCAGCGTAAGGATCTCGACGACCGGCTTGCGCGCTTAGAAGAAGAACTGCGCGAATTCGACGGCACGGCGGCGATCATGCGTCAGCTTCCGCTCTCGGCGGCGTTGCGCAACAAGCTGCTGCGGCAAGTGGTGCTGTTCCGTCTTGGCGAGCCGTCGGTGCGGCGCGGGATGTTTATCGTATCCGGCGATCGCGTCGACACGCTGGAAGTGATGCAAACGCTTTCGCGCGCGGCCGCCGCAACGTTGCTGCGCTTGTCGTTCACGCAGATCAAGATCGGCTACGTGGGTCAAGGCGCGTCGACGGTCGCGCGCTTGTTCGAAACGGCGAAACGGACGCGATCGATTCTCTTCATCGACGAAGCGGAGCGCTTCTTCACGGTGGGCGGTTCGGCGGCGTACGAATCGATGCGGCGCGAAGTCGTGACGGCGATCCTCAAAGAATGGGAGGCGATCGCCGATCGCTCCGACGTTTGGGTCGTTGCGGTTGCGACGACGCGCGAGGGGCTGGACGACGGTGTGGTCGCGCGGTTCGGAACGCTCGTCGACTTCACGCCCGCCGGAAGCGAGAGCGATCCCTCGACGGTGATCATCGACGGCTTTTCGGGCGACGGCGAGTCGTACGAGGAGTCGACGCTGCCCGAGCCCGTGCAGGCGCGCGTGCGACTGCTCGCGGCGATGTTCGCGCACGTGGACACGATGGAATCGCAAGGCATTACGGTGCCGCGCGCCGTGCTCGTCGCCGGCGGCTCGACGGGCACGAAACAGGCGTTGGCGCGAAGCTTGGCGGAGCAGACGGAGCTCCCCATCATCGATACGCTGGTGGATGATATCGATAGCGCGGTGCTCCTGGCGCGCGACCGGGGCCGCGCGCTGATCGTCGTCGACGTTCCCGAATATGCGGACCCCGGGGCACTCGCGCACTTGGCGGTCCTGATCGACGAACTGCAGGCGAACCGGGCGACGGTTTTCGTGCTGGCCCTGGGGCCTCGCGAGGACGCGGTCGAGCCCGAGCTGCGCGCGCGCTTTACCGAAGTCATCGATCTCACCGAGCTCGACGCGGCGGCGCGACGGACGCGGCTGCGGCAGCTGCTGGAAGGCCGGGCGCTCGACTTCTCGCTGGACCTGGCGCTGGAGCACCTGGAGTCCCTCACGGAGGGGATGACCGAGGAGCAGCTTCGCCATCTGGTGGACGACGCGGTGCGTAAAGCGGCGCTCCGCGCGATCGATCAGGGCGACCCGACGACCATCGTCATCGCACTCGGCGACTTCGAACCCGCGACGGCCCACGCACCTGCGACGAAAGGCGACGAGGCGGCGCTGTAAGCCGGGGCGAAGCTGCCCCACGTCCCATGGATTATCGCACGTATGCCTCGCCGTTCTCTTGGAGATACGGCCGCGCCGAGCTTCGCGCGCTATTTTCGGAAGAGGAACGGCGCCGCTTGTGGCGCGCGGTGTGGGTTGCGCTTGCAGAAGCGCAGGCCGAACGCGGCCTGGT
Organism: Vulcanimicrobiota bacterium; assembly: GCA_027459645.1. Classification (GTDB taxonomy): domain Bacteria; phylum Vulcanimicrobiota; class Vulcanimicrobiia; order Vulcanimicrobiales; family Vulcanimicrobiaceae; genus JAMXLG01. Next base: position 22,819 of record DAIDHQ010000028.1, on the reverse strand, counting down.
CACGCCGGAAGAACTCGCGGATATCCGCGCGCACGCGGGGGAGATCGACATCGAGGCGGCGCTCGAGATCGAGCGCGAGATCCACCACGACCTCATGGCCGAGATTCGCGTCTTTGCGTCGCAAGCGAAGACCGGCGGCGGAAAGCTGCACCTCGGGGCGACGTCGATGGACGTCGAGGACACGGTCGAGACCTATCGCTTGCGCCTTGCGCTTTCGCTGGTGGGCGAGAACTTGCGGGCGCTGCTCGCGTCGTTCGCGGGGCGCGTGCGGCAGTACGCCGATGTGGTGACGATGGCGTTCACCCATCTGCAACCGGCCGAGCCGACGACGCTGGGCTATCGCCTGGCGGTCTACGCGCAAGATCTGCTGATCGACGACACCAACCTGCGCTTCGTCTTCGATCAACTCACGACCAAAGGCATGCGCGGCGCGGTCGGAACCGCCGCCTCCTACGAACATTTGCTCGATCATTCCGGCGACTCCGGGCAGATCGAAGCACACGTGCTCGAGCGCTTCGGTTTGGCCGCGCGCGATATCAGCACGCAGACCTATCCGCGCAAACTCGATTACTTGCTGCTCTCGGCGCTCGCCGGCGTCGGCGCGTCGCTTTCGAAATTTGCCGCCGACGTGCGCATTCTCTCGAGTCCGGAGTTCGGCGAAGTTGCCGAGCCGTTCGGAAAATCGCAAGTCGGAAGTTCCGCGATGCCGTTCAAGCGCAATCCCATCATGTGCGAGCGCATCGATTCGCTCGCGCGCCTGCTGATCGGCTACTCCGACGTCGCGTGGCAGAACGCCGCGACGAATTATTTGGAACGCACGCTCGACGACAGCGCGAATCGCCGCACGATCCTTCCGGAAGCGCTGCTGTGCACGGACGAAATCATCACACTCGCGCGCAAAGTCATCGACGGGCTGCGCGTCGAGGAGCGCCGCATCGCGCACAACCTGCGCACGTACGGTCCGTTCGCGGGAACCGAAGCCGTCATGATGGAGGCGGCTCGCGCCGGCGGCAACCGTCAGGAGCTGCACGAGACGATCCGCGAAGCGGCGATGGAAGCGTGGGCCGCACTTGCGCAAGGGCAAGACAATCCGCTCGCGCAGCGCCTCTCCTCCGACGCATCGCTCACCGCCCTGGTCGATCCGGCCGAGATTCGCCAATTGCTCGATCCGAGCAAACACGTCGGTACCGCGCCGAAACGCGCGCTGACGCTGGCCGAACGCATCGACGCCCTGCACGCGTTCCCATTGCAGAAGAAAGTGGAACTACAACAATGATCGCGAGCGAATCGGTGCGAAGCGAAAATGCTCCGGGCGCGCGGGCTCTGAACGAGCGCTGGAGCCAGGATGGCGAGAAGCGCGAGGAAGCGCAGCAGGAGCAATTCCACGATGGAATTGCGACGAGCGGCCGCAAGCCCGGGGCATTATCGCCGACGCACCGTTCGCAGGCGATCCTTCGACGGAGCCGTGTCGCCCTTCGACAGGCTCAGGGTGACACGGCTCCGCTCAGGATGACACAGCACGCTCCGCTCAGGATGACACATTTGTGAATAAGGGTATTGAGATCGCGCGTGGCAAGACCAAGGTCTTGTACGAACTGCAAGGTTCGCCGGATCAGGTCGTCGTCGCGCAGACGGATTCGATTTCGGCCGGCGACGGTGCGCGGCGCAACGAGATTCCGGGCAAAGGACGGCTGGCCGCGCAGACGACCGCGCGTGTCTTCCGTTTGCTCAATCTCTGCGGTTTGCCGACGCACTATCTGAGCGGCGGCGAAGACGACGACAACAACGAAATGCTCGTGCGGCGCTGCAACATGATTCCGCTCGAGGTCGTGGTGCGCGGCGTGGCGGCCGGTTCGTTCGTGAAGCGTAACCCAGGCATCGGACGCGGTGCGCTGATGGTGCCGCGCGTCATCGAATTCTTCTACAAAGACGACGCCGAGCACGATCCGATGATTTCGCCCGATGCGATCGTCGCGCGCGGGATCGCCAATCCGAACGAAGTCGGCGTGATGACCGAACTCGCGCGGTTGACCTTCGAAGTTCTCTCGCATGCATGGCGCAAGCGCGACGTGCTGCTCGTCGATCTGAAGGTCGAGTTCGGGCGGCTGAGCGGCGGCCCCGATAAGGGAGCGCTCGTGATCGCGGACGTGATCGACAACGATTCGTGGCGCATCTGGCCGCAGGGGCGCGAAGAGTTGATGCTCGACAAACAGATGTACCGCAATTTGGAAACGGTCGATGACGCGGCGCTCGCGCAGGTGAAGCAGGCGTACGAACAAGTCGCCGATCTGGTCGGCATGTTTCCGGTGATGCGCCCCGGCATGGCGGCCGTCATCGGCGATACGGGCGAACGCACGGAATCGATCAACGCGGTCGTCGCCGCGCTGCAGCAGCTCGGACTTCCGACGGTGCGCCACGTGGCGAGCCCTTCTAAAACGCCGGGATACGTGCTGCAACTGGTGCAGCAACTCGAAGCGACGTTCGCGCGCTTGTTCTTCGTTGCGGTCGACGAAGACGGCTCGCTGCGCGCGATGCTGGATTCGGCGTCCTCGTCGCCGGTGCTGGATTGGCGCGGCGATCCGAGCGAACTCGCGCTCGATTGCGCGAAGCTGCTCGGATTGGAAGACACGGTGCTGTACGGGCGCACGCTGCTGATGCAGGCCAACGCGCGTTCGGCGGTGCTGCATGCCGATGCGCTGCTGCAACAACCCGCACCGGGATCGATGCCCGCGGGGGGCGCGCTTGGCTGAGGTCGATTCGCTCGGGCTCGCGCTGCGTCCCGACGAACTGCGCAAGATCGAAGAAGCGCTCGGGCGCAAACCGAGCGTCGTCGAGTTGCACGCGTTCGATGCGCAGTGGAGCGAGCATTGCAGCTATAAATCGAGCCGGCATCATTTAAAGAAACTCCCGACGACCGGCGAGCGGGTGGTGCTTGGACCGGCCGAGGATTCCGGCATTCTGCATTTGGGCGAGCATCGGGGCGAGCGGTACGGCATCGTCATCGCGCACGAGTCGCACAATCATCCTTCGCAGGTGGTGCCGTTCGAAGGCGCTGCAACCGGCATCGGCGGCATCGTTCGCGACGTCCTGTGCATGGGTGCCGAAGTTATCGCGGTTGCCGATCCGCTGCGGTTCGGGTCGATCGAGGACGGGCACGCGCACCAGCGTTACGTTGCGCAGACGGCGGTCGACGGGATTAGCGCGTACGGCAACGCGATCGGCGTGCCGAATATCGCCGGCGACGTCTATTTCGACGAACGCTTCGACGACAATTGCTTGGTCAACGTCGTTGCGATGGGCATCGTCAAAGAATCCGAGATCATCCACTCCTACGCGCCCAAAGGCGCAGACGGCTGGGACATGATTCTCGTCGGCAAAGCGACCGATCCGAGCGGCTTCGGCGGCGCGTCGTTTTCCTCGCTGACGCTCGATGCGCAAGACGAAGAATCGAACAAGGGTGCCGTGCAAGTGCCCGATCCGTTCTTGAAAAACGTGCTGATGCGCGCGAGCTACGCCGTCTTCGGCTACTTGCGCGAACACAACATAACCGCGGGCTTTAAAGATCTCGGTGCGGGCGGCATCATGGGATGCTCGGCGGAGATTACGTCGGCGGGCGGATACGGCGCCGATATCGATCTCGACCAGGTCAACGTTGCGCTCGAAGGGCTCGCGCCCGAAGTCATCGCCGTCGGCGAAACGCAGGAGCGGCTGATTTGGGTCGTGCCGCCCGACGTGACGCCGCACGTCCTGCGCATCTACAACGACGAATTCACGTTGCCACAGATTGCGTACAATGCGCGCGCGACCGTGATCGGCAAGGTGACGGCGCAACCGCGCTACAAACTGCGCCATCGCGCCGAGACGGTGATGGACGTCGACATCGAGTTTCTCACCGGGACCATTCGCGACGAACTGCCTTACGAAGAACCGCAGGTCGCGACGAGCGTGGTCGACGAGGCGCCGCTGGTGACGGGGCTGCAAGACGACGAATTGCTCGAGCGCGTGCTCGCGCACCGCGACGTCTGCTCGCGCGAACCGCTCTACCGCCGTTACGACACGGTGGTGCGCGGCGCGACCGTGATTCCGCGCGGCGCGGCCGATGCGGGCATGCTCGCGCCGGTCTTCGGATCGGCGATGGGCGTGGCGCTGAGCGTGGCGGGTAATCCGCGGTACGGGCGCTTGAACGCGCGCGCGGCCGGCGAGCACGCGGTCTATGAAGCGGTGCGCAAGGTGGTGGCGACGGGCGCGGCGCCGATCGGTCTGACCGATTGTTTGAACTTCGGCAATCCGCGCAATCCGGCGCATCTGGGAGAATTCGTCGCCGCGATCGACGGGCTTGCGAAAGCGGCTTCGGCGTTCCAAGCGCCGTTCGTTTCGGGCAACGTGAGCTTATACAACGAAGCCGCGAGCGGGAAAGCGATTCCCGCGTCGCCGATCGTGGCCTGCGTCGGCGCAATCGGCGACGTGAGTCATGCGGTCACATCGCGCCTCAAGCACGCCGGTTCGGTACTCTATTTCGTCGGCTCGCCGCAATCCGCACTCGGCGGTTCGGTGTTGATCGACGTGCTCGGTCGTCACGATCCGCGCCTTCCGCGCGTCGATTACGAACTCGCGCGCGCGCAGCACGCGCTGGTGCTGGAGGCCGCGCAAGCCAGCGTGCTGCGCTCCGCGCGCAGCATCGGAAACGGCGGTCTGGTCGTAGCGCTCTGCGAGATGGCATTTCCGTCGCTCGCGCACGGCATGAAGCCGATCGGCGTGCAGATCGACGATTCGTGGCAGTGGACGCACGGCGCGGTCGGACGGTTAGAGGCGCTCTTCGGTGAGGCGGGCGGTTTCGTCGTCGAAATCGCACCCGAAGACATCGAAGCATTCGAAGGTCTGGCCGACGACACCGAAGGCGTACACGAGATCGGCGTGACGGTCGAGCAGCCCGTGTTATCGTTCGATTCGGAAGCGTACGATCTTCGCCGTCTGCACCATCTGTGGAGCACGCCGCTTGCGGAGGTCTATCCGTGAGCAAGCGCATCGCCGTGCTCGTATTTCCGGGCACGAATTCCGAAGAAGAGACGCTGCGGCTGCTGCGCGACTGCGGCGGCGACGCGCATTTGGTGCATTGGAGCCGCGCGAAGCTGCTGCCGCAGTTCGATGCGTACGTGCTGCCGGGCGGCTTTGCCTACGAAGATCGCATTCGCGCGGGCGCGATCGCCGCGCACGACGAGATGATGGATGCCGTGATCGACGGCGCGCAGGCCGGCAAACTGGTGTTGGGCGTTTGCAACGGCGCGCAGATTCTTTTAGAAGCGGGACTCGTTCCGGGCACGGGTACCGTGCGCCGGCCGACCGCCGCGTTTACGCGTAACGGTCCCGTACCGCATTTTATCTGCCGGCACGTGTGGGTGAAGCTGGCGATCGAACCCAAGCGTTCGCCGATTACCGCCGGCCTAAAAGATGGCGAGTTGATTCCGGCGTGGGCCGCGCACGGTGAAGGCCGTTTGGCCGCCGACGAAGCGCATTTGGCGCAGATCGAACGCGGGGGCCACGTCGCCTTCGTCTACGCGCACCGCGACGGCAGCGTGGACGCAAGTGCAATTCCGAACCAATCGGCGCTCGGCGCCGCCGCGCTGGTTAACGCCCAAGGTAACGTCCTGGCGATCATGCCCCATCCCGAACGCGACGGCTGGGCGTTCAATCATCCCGATCGGCGCGGGCGCGCGGGCATTCTCGAACCTTCGGGTGGCGCGCTGTTCTTCCGCAGCTTCGTGATGGGGGTGAACCGGTGAGCCGCGCGATCGCGATCGGGTTGAAGATTCCCGACAACGCCGCCTATACGACCTTGACGACCCTGCAACGGTTGGGCATCGACGTCGCGCGCGTGGAACGCAACGACATTCTCATCATCGACGATGCAGGGGAAGATGCGCTGCGACGGATCGAACGCGACGAACGTGTCTTTAATCCGAACAAACACCGTTTGACGGACCTCGGCGTCGCGCAACCGCGCCCGGGTGAAGTGTGGATCGCGGAGCATCATGCACCGCCGGGACGCTACGTGGGCTGGCGGCTCTTGAATCGGGCCGGGGCGCCCGTCGATCGCGAGACGCTCGAACGCGCCACCACATCGCTGCTGTGTAATCCGGCCATCGAAACGGCCCGCTACCAAACCCGCGAAGGAACGCTCTGATGAATCGCCAGTATACGATAGCTACCCTGGGCTCGCACTCGGCGCTCCAAATTCTCAAAGGCGCGCACGACGAAGGCTTTAAGACGCTCGCCGTCGCCAATCGCGACACCGAACGGCTCTATAAATCGTTCGCGTTCGTTGACGAAGTCATCGGCGTCGAATCGTACTCGGAGTTTCCCGGACTTGTGCCGGAACTCGAGAAGCGCAAGGTCATCATCGTGCCGCACGGCTCGTTCGTCGCGTATTTATCGCTCGACGAACACAAGAAGATGACGATTCCCTATTTCGGCAACAAAGCGGTGCTGGATTGGGAAGCCAGCCGCGAACTGCAGCGCGACTGGCTGACGAGCGCGGGCATCTTGATGCCGCGGCAATTCAAAACCGGCGCCGAAATCGATCGCCCCGTGATCGTGAAACTCTACGGCGCGGGCGGCGGCAAGGGCTACATGTTCATTCGCGACGCGCAAGATTTCGAGCTGCGTTCGAAAGAGCTGAAGAAGGCCTACACGATTCAGGAATACATCATCGGCGTTCCGCTCTACATCCACTATTTCTATTCGCCGCTGAACGACCGCTTGGAAATCATGTCGATGGACCGCCGTTACGAAACGAACGTCGATTCGCTCGGACGCATCCCGGCCAACGCTCAGGAAGGCATGGACGTCAGCCCTTCGTACGTCGTCGTCGGCAATCAGCCCGTGAGCCTGCGGGAATCGATGCTGGCCGAGGCGTTACGGATGGGCGAGAACGTGGTACGAGTCAGCAAGGAAATCGCCGGGCCGAAGGGACTCTTCGGCGCGTTCTGCATCGAGACGATTATCACGCCCGACATGCAATTCTACGTTATGGAAATCTCCGCCCGGATCGTGGCCGGAACGAACCTCTTCATCGACGGTTCGCCGTATTCGTACCTGAATTACTCCGAGCCGATGTCCACGGGCCGCCGCATCGCGCGCGAAATCAAGAACGCACTTTTGACCAACAACTTGCGTTTAGTATTAGATGATACGAGCGTTCTTTAGATCGGCAGTGACCGTTTTTGCCTGGGCGGCTCTGAACGAGCGGCGGAGCCAGGATGGCGAGAGCCGCGAGGAAGGCAGTAGGAGCTTTTCCAGGAGGGAAAAGCGAGGAACGGCGACCGGGCAGAAATGGTTGCTGCCGATCTCAAGAACGCTTGCGCTTATCGCCCTCCTCGCGAGTAGTTGTTTGCCGATTGCGGCGAGGGCGACGATCGAGGTCGACCCGCAGGTACTCTACGCGCAGATGAAGGCGGCGTACGACAAGGCGGGCACGCACAACTGGGCGTTCAGCTACCAGGAGCGGTATCTCGCGACCATCTTTAACGCCGGGCGCGCGTACTCGCTGCAGCGGCCGAACGATCCGGCCTATGGCGAACTGGCGACGCTGACGGTGCAAGTGGGAGCGGGATTGCACTACAACCCGCTGACCAACCATGACGCCGCGGCGTGGTACGTGCGCGAAGCGTCGATCTGGGTGCAGCAACATTCGTCCGATCCGCAGCTGCAGAAGGATGCGGCGGGGTTGCTCGAGCGTGTGAATTCCGAAGAGCATCCCGAGCGTTTGGCGCAGCTTGCCGACAGCGATGCCGCGGCAAACGTGAAGACCTATCCGGGCGACGTGAACGCGTTGCTGCAGCAAGTCGAAGCCGACTGGCGCGGCTATTTATTGACCGGAGATACTTCTTGGCGGACGCTCGCGTTCCAGCGCGCGGCAAAAGCGAACTTTCCGCTGGCGCATCTGCCGACGAGCTATGGGCCGGAATTCATGCGCGCGGTCGAGATGGCCGATGCGGGCACGCTCGCGGGCGCGTCGGCCGGCGATCAGGCAAACGCGCATACGATAGAATTACGCCTGAAGAATCTCACCTCGCCCATGGTGATCGCAAGCGTGCACGCCGTGCCGCGCGACGTCTACCTGACGACGCTTGCGCCCGCGGACGAATACTTCGGCCGGATGGGCTATTCGATTCTCGGCATCGAGAACGAGCTCAAGCACATCAACATCATGTTGAACTATAAGTACGGCAACCGCGAGGCCGGGCCGGCGCTGCTGGTCGTGAATGCGGTCGAATCGATGCAGAAGGTCTATCCGCGCGACCGGGATCTGCCGAAGATTCTGCTGGAGTCGATCCAGACGCTGCAGCGCATGGATACGCCCAAGGTTCAAGCAGCCGAGAAGCGGCTGCGTTCGATTCTGACGGTGGAGTACCAGGACTCGCCCCAAGCGCGAAAGGTCTTAACGGCGGGAAGCAGTTCGACGTAGCATAGGCGAAGACGCACGATGACGCGGAGGTGTCGATGGACGTCGTTCTAGCCGATCGGCTGCAATTCGCCTTTACGATCATGTTCCATTACCTGTTTCCCATCACGACGATGGGATTGGCGCCGTTCGTCGCGTGGTTCACCGTGCGCGCGTACCGGACGCAAGACGAGGAACGCGCGCGAGCCGCGGCGTTTTGGACGAAAATCTTCACGATCAACTTTGCGATCGGCGTCGTGACCGGCATCCCGATGGAGTTCCAGTTCGGAACGAATTGGGCGGCGTTTTCGGCCAAAGCCGGCGCCGTCGTCGGGCAGCCGCTCGCGATGGAAGGCGTGTATGCGTTCTTCCTGGAGTCGATCTTTCTTGGTGCGCTCTTTTACAATCGCGGGCGCATTCCGAACAAGCTGCAGGCCGTCGCCGGCGTGATGGTTTGGCTGGGATCGTGGTTGTCGGGCTTTTTCATCGTGGCGACCGACGCATGGATGCAGCATCCCGTGGGATACGTGGTCGCATCGGATGGATCGCTGCAGATGGGAAATCTTGCGGCGGTCTTGCTCTCGCCCTTTGCTTGGTGGCAATACACGCACGTCCTCGCGGGCGCGCTCGTGACCGGCGGATTCGTGGTGGCGGGCGTCGGCGCGTACTATCTGCTCGCCGGACGCGAAGAAGCGATCGCACGGCGCTTCGTGCACTTGGGCACGATCGTGGCGATCGTCTTTTCGATGCTGGTGATTTTCCCGACCGGCGACGGCAACAGCAAAAACGTCACGCAATACCAACCCGTGAAGCTTGCGGCGATGGAAGGCTTGTTCGAATCGACGAAGGGCGCGCCCCTGGCGATCATCGGCATGCCCGACCTGCAGAACAAATCGTTGATCGACCCGGTCTTCGTTCCGAACATCTTGAGCTTTCTCGCCTACGGCAACTTCGATGCGAACGTGAAGGGGCTCAGCGCGTATGCAACCGAGTTGTGGCCGCCCGTTGAACTGACGTACTACGCCTATCACGTAATGGTGGGGCTCGGCACGATCTTCGTAACGATTGCCGCGGTTGCGGCGCTGCTGTTATGGCGTAAGCGGTTGTTTCAGACGCGGTGGATGCTGTGGCTGATGATGCTCGCGATGCCGTTTCCCTACATTGCGAATGAAGCGGGTTGGACGACGACTGAAGTCGGGCGCCAGCCGTGGATCGTGTACGGCTTGATGAAAACCGCTTCGGCCGCCTCGCCGACCGTCGTGACGGGCGAGACGATCTTCACGCTGATCGGTTTCGTCGGCATGTACTTCATTCTGGGCGTACTCTTCATCTATCTCGTGCTCCGCGAGATCGGGATCGGCCCGAGCGGCGAGGCGCAGGTACGCGAAGGCAGCGTGGAGGCGGTTTCATGAACGTCGCCGCGTTTGTCGTAATCGCCGTGATTCTGACCGCGTACGTGCTGCTCGACGGCTACGATTTGGGCGTCGCCGCAATCGCGCCGTTCGTCGCGCGCAACGAGCGCCAGCGTTTGGCCGCGATGCAGGCGATTGGACCGTTTTGGAACGGCAACGAGGTGTGCCTCATCGCCGGCGGCGGCATTTTGTTCGCGCTCTTTCCGCGCGCATATGCCGCCTCGTTTTCGGGATTCTATCTGCCCTTCATCGTGGTGCTGTGGCTCTTGATGGGACGCGGCATCTCGCTGGAACTGCGCGACCATTATCCGAACCGGATGTGGCGACAGTTCTGGGATGCGATCTTTTTCTTGTCGAGCGCGCTGCTGGTGGTATTTTTCGGCGTTGCGCTCGGAAATTTGATTCGCGGACTTCCGCTGGACGCGCAGGGGTATTTTCTCGGCACCTTCGCGTTCTTGTTGAACTGGTACGCGTTGCTGGTCGCGGTCTTTGCGCTCGGCGCGCTGGCGCTGCACGGTGCGGCGTTTCTGGCGCTTCGCGTGGACGGCGAGTTGAACCAGCGCGCCAAGATGGCGGTGCGGCGCATCTGGCCGGTCGTGCTGGTGCTCTTCGTGCTGGTGACCGTGGCGACGTTTTTCACCCACCCGGTCGGAGCCGTCGCCGTGGCATTCGGCGTTTTGGCGTTTGCAGCGCTCTTGGCGCTGCGCGCCCTCGCGCGCGCCCCCGAAGCGGCGATCTTCGGGATCAGCAGCGCGTTTTTGGCGCTGCAGATGGGGGCGGTTGCCGCGACGCTCTTCCCGTATCTGCTGCCCGCATTTCCGCAGTCGGCGGGCGCCGGGCTTTCGATCTATGACGCCTCGTCGTCTCCGGCCGCGCTCGTATCTGCGTTGGGCGTCTCGATCGCCGGTCTGGTGGCCGTTGCCGTCTACGGGACGATCGTGTGGCGGATGCTGGCAGGCAAGGTGCATGTGGCGGAGTAATCGGGCGCATCGTGCCTGACTATGTCTCGGAAGCGCTCGCGCGCTACGACCGTTCGCGCCTAACCCTCTGTTCGATCGGAAGCCATTCCGCGCTCGAAGTTGCCTATGGCGCGCGCACGCAAGGCCTGCGAAACTTGGTCGTGACCGCCAAGGGGCGCGAACGCACCTACACCGAGCACTTCATCCGGCGCGAGTCGCCGGTGCCGCGCGGGTGCGTCGATGAGGTGCTGGAGCTCGAGGCATTTCCCGACATTCTCGACGACGGCGTGCAAGAAAAACTGCTGGCCGCGAATGCGGTCTTCGTTGCGAACCGTTCCTTCGAAGTCTATCTGCATCAAAAATTCAGCTACGATCGAATCGAACGCGGCATGCGCGTGCCGTTCTTCGGCAACCGCTATCTGCTGCGCGCCGAAGAGCGCGACGAAGCGGGCAACCAATACGCGTTGATGGCGCAAGCCGGCATTCGGCACCCGCAGCAGTTTGCGTCGCCCGAGGACATCGACCGATTGGTCATGGTGAAAGCGCCGCACGCCAAGATCAGCTTCGAGCGCGCGTTCTTCTTGGTGTCGTCGCCGAAAGAGTACCGCGAGGTGAGCGCGCGGCTGATACGCGAGGGAATGCTCACGGAGGCCGGCTTGGCCGACGCGGTGATCGAAGAGTATTTGCTGGGGCCGTCGATCAATTTGAACTTTTTTTATTCGCCGCTCTTGGGCGAGTTGGAGTTGGTCGGTACCGACACGCGCCGGCAGACGAATCTCGAGGGCTTTCGTAACGTGCCGCCGGCCGTATTCGAAGCGCTCAAAAACGTACCGATGCGCTTGGAAGAAGCGGGACACATCGCGGCGACGCTTACGGAATCGACGCTGGAAAAAGCGTTCGAGATGGGCGAGCGCTTTGTGCGCGCGGCTCGCGAAGCCCATGCGCCGGGCGTGATCGGACCGTTCGCGTTGCAGTGCATCATCGTGGCCGGGCCGCCCAAACAGTTCGTCTGCTACGACGTCTCGCTGCGCATCCCGGGCTCGCCGGGAACGCGTTACACGCCGTATTCGGCCTACCGCTGGGGGCGCGACGTTTCGGTCGGCGAGCGCATCGCGATGGAGCTGGTCATGGCCCGCGATGCCAATCGCCTGGCGGAGATCCTGACCTAGCGGGCGCGGACAACGGTGTAGTCGCCGAGCGGATCGAGCACGTCGGTTACCGCGTAACCGACCGCTTTGAGCTGCTCCGCGAGCTGCGCGCCGTCGACGCTGGAATCGACGAAGACGGCATAGCCGCCGGGCAGGATGGCCGTGCGGATGGTGACCAGGTCCATCCCTTGCAAGCCTTGGGTGCTTTGGAAGACGAGGGCCCGGTCGACCGGGGGACCGGCAGGCGAGTCGCCGATGACGACGTTGTGCAAGCCGCGCTCCAGGGCCAGGTCGGAGATCCGGCGCGTGGTCTCATAGGAGGTGTCGCAGATGACCACCAGGACGTCATCGCGGGCCTCGGCGATCTCCATGGCGGCCATCGCGCCGCCGGCGCCAAAGCTGAGCAAACGGCCGTCTTTGGGCAAGTTGAGAACGGGTAAGAGGGCGTCCGTCATGCGCGGCGCGTTGGCTTCCATTAAGGGGGCGGATTCGCCCGAGACTTGCGCTTCGCCCCCCGGCATGATAGGCTCCACTCGTCAAGGTTTCGCGGTCTGGTTCCCAAGAGATGGGCTAAACGAGTCGATTCCGAGATCAATGAACACTACGTAATCGAGGAGTCCTCGTTTCCCAAATGTACCAAGATGAATATTTGAACTGCGTCGATTGTGCGCGTCAGTTCACGTTTTCCGCCGGAGAACAAGAGTTCTACGCGATGAAAGGCTTTGCCAACAAGCCGAACCGTTGCCCGGATTGCCGTGCGGCGCGTAAGGCGGCCGGCGGTGGTCGTGGCGGCGGCAGCCGTGGCGGCTTCGGCGGCGGCGGTGGCGGCCAGCAGCGTGAAATGTTCCGTGCAACGTGCAGCCAGTGCGGCGGCGTCGCGGAAGTTCCGTTCCAACCGCGCGGTGACAAACCGGTGTACTGCCGCGACTGCTTCCAGTCGCGTCCGTCGTATCGCTAACTAGCGATAGGAATATCGGAAATGAGGCCCGCAACTTTGCGGGCCTCATTCTTTTTATGCGGAGCGAATTGGAGGAACGATGACCACGCAAACGATGCCCGAAGAACGCACCGGAAAACTGACGGTTCGCGGAAATCCGCTGACGCTGCAAGGCCCCGAACTGCGCGTGGGCGCAGCCGCGCCCGAGGTGCATTTGACCGCCGGTGATTTTAGCGTGAAGACGCTCGACGATCTCACCGATCAGGGCAAGAACGCCGTGATGCTCATCACCGTGCCCTCGCTCGATACCGGCGTGTGCTCGACCGAATCGCACACGTTCAACACGCGCATCTCGGAACTGGGCAACGTGAAGGCCTACGTCGTCAGTATGGATCTTCCGTTCGCGCAAGCGCGCTGGTGCGGCAACGAAGGCGACGTCAAGCTCGGCATGCTCTCGGACTACCGCGATTTACGCTTCGGCTACGACTATGGCTTGCGCGCGAAGGAAAACGGCCTGCTGGCGCGCGCGATCGTGGTGATCGGCAAGGACAAGACCGTCCGGTACGTCCAGCTCGTCCCCGAGCTGACCCAGGAGCCCGACTACGACGAGGCCATCAAGGTCGCCCAAGAAGCCGGGCGCTAAGGACGCAAGAGGCGGGCGAGCGGGAGCCGAACAGAGCGCCTCCATGCCCCCGACCGTCTTTATCCTCGATTTCGGCGCGCAATACAGCCAGCTGATTGCGCGCCGCACCCGCGAACTCGGCGTCTATTGCGAAATCGTACCCTTCGACGTCCGCTGGGAGGCGCTGCGCGACCGCGAACCCGTAGCGATCATCCTCTCCGGCGGACCGGAAAGCACGCTCGTGCCCGGCGCCCCCGACCTGGACCGGCAGATTCTGGAGAGCGGCTTGCCGATTCTCGGCATCTGCTACGGCATGCAACTGCTCGCGCGCCATCTGGGCGCCGAACTCGTGAAACTCGACCATGCCGAATACGGCCCCGCGACGCTCTCGCTCGACGGTCATCAGGACCCGCTGATTGAAGCGCTGCCGCGCGAATCGCGCGTGTGGATGTCGCACGGCGACTCGGTCGTGAAACTGCCGCCGGGGTTTGCCGAACTCGGATCGACGCCACGCTGCAACGTTGCGGCGATGGGCGACCGCGCGCGACGTATCTACGGCGTGCAATTCCATCCCGAAGTCGTGCACACGGAGATCGGCAAGCAGTTGCTCGCGAATTTTCTGTATCGCGTGGCCGGCTTGGACGCGAGCTGGAAGATGGAGAACATCGTCGATTCCGCGATCGCGCAGATTCAGCAACAGGTCGGCAACGCGAAGGTGATTTGCGCGCTCTCGGGCGGCGTGGATTCGGCCGTCGCAGCAACGCTCGTCGCGCGCGCGATCGGAGAGCAGCTCACTTGCGTCTTCGTCGATCACGGTTTGCTGCGCAAGGGGGAAGCCGAATCGGTGCTCGCGGCGTTCCGCGACGTGCTGCACCTCAACGTCGTAGCGATCGACGCGCGGCGGCGCTTTTTAGACAAGCTCGCGAACGTGGAAGATCCCGAACGCAAGCGCATCATCATCGGCCACGAATTTATCGCCGTGTTCGAAGAAGAAGCGGCCAAGATTCCGGGCGTGGAGTTTTTGGTGCAAGGCACGCTCTATCCCGACGTCATCGAATCGAAGACGCCTCAGAGCAAAGCCGGGCACAAGATCAAATCGCACCACAACGTGGGCGGTCTGCCCGAGCGCATGAACTTCAAACTGCTCGAACCGCTGCGCGCGCTCTTCAAAGACGAAGTGCGCGATCTGGGCCGCGTGCTCGGCTTGCCCGAACATATCGTGCAACGCCAGCCGTTCCCGGGGCCGGGGCTCGCCGTGCGGATCATCGGCGACATCACCGATGAACGGCTCGAGATCGTGCGCAACGCCGACGCGATCGTGCGCGACGAGATCGACAACGCGAAAGGCCTGAAGCCGCATCCGTGGCAGTACTTCGCCGTCCTTACGCCCGTACGAAGCGTGGGCGTGATGGGTGACGGGCGCACGTACGCAAACCTGGTCGCCGTGCGCGCGATCACGAGCGAAGACGGCATGACCGCCGACTGGGCTCGCTTGCCGCACGAGCTGCTCGAGCGCATCTCGACGCGCATCGTGAACGAAGTGCAGGGCGTGAATCGCGTCGCCTACGACATTACGTCGAAACCGCCGGCCACGGTGGAGTGGGAATAGCTTTTGCTCTGCTCGTTCGTATGCCGTTCGCTTTGCGGCCGCTCCTCGCGACGGCGTCGTGCCGTCGCTCCTGCTGCACTTCCTCGCGCCTAACTATTTTAGAGAAAAAGAATAAACACGTTCATGCGAATACTTGTTGTTGGGAATGGGGCGCGGGAAGACGCGCTGGTGTGGCGGCTCGCGCAATCGGCGTCATGCGAAGCGATCTTTTGCGCGCCGGGCAACGCCGGTACGGCGTCGCGCGCGACGAACTGGCCCGACGTGGCGGCGACGGACGGCAAAGCGATTCTGGAGCGCGTCGTGGCGGAGAAGATCGATTTGGTCGTGCTTGGCCCCGAGTCGGCGATTGCCGCGGGCGTCGGCGACAAATTGCGCGATGCCGGCATTCGCGTCTTCGGACCGAATCGTTCCGGCGGCCGTCTGGAATCGAGCAAAGTGTTTTCGAAGCGGTTCATGGAGCGCCACGGCGTTCCGACCGCGCGCGCGGTGATCGTGCATTCGAAATCGACCGCGATGGCGGCGCTCGACGAATGGATCGGCGAAGGCGTCGTCGTTAAAGCCGACGGTTTGGCCGCGGGCAAAGGCGTCGTGGTGTGCGACACGGTCGAAGAAGCGCGTGCCGTGCTGAACGACTGGTATGCGAACAACCGCATTCCCGGCGGCGGCAGTGACGTGCTGTTGGAGGAGCGGTTACGCGGCCGCGAGGTGAGCGTCTTCGCTCTCGCCGACGGGCGGGCGATGGTGCCGCTGGCAGCGGCGTGCGACTACAAGCGCGCGGGCGACGGCGATACCGGACCCAACACCGGCGGCATGGGCGCGTATTCGCCGCCGTTCGACTTTCCGAGCGACATGTACGATCAGGTGCGCGAGCGCATTCTGGCGCCCGTGCTGCGCGGGCTGCTGGCTGAGAGCGAGACCTACATCGGCGTGCTGTACTGCGGGCTGATGTGGACCGATGACGGTCCGTACGTGATCGAATTCAACGTGCGCTTCGGTGATCCGGAAACGCAAGTGCTGATGCCGCGTTTGAACGGCGACGTCGCCGCGCTGCTCTATTCGTGCGCCGACGGCGCGATGGACGTGAGCACGGCGACGCTTTCACCGAACGCGTGCGTGGGCGTGGTGCTGGCGACGAACGAGTATCCTCGCGCGAACACCGCGCTGAAACACCTCAATCCCGACGTGTCGCTGCCCGAGGGCTCGCAAGCGTTTTGGGGCGGCAGTACGCTCGAAGACGGCGGCGTTTCAACCGGCGGCGGACGTGTCCTTACCGTCACCGCACTCGGTGAGACCATCGCCGACGCGCGCGCGAGCGCCTACGACGCGGTTCGCACGCTCGCCGCAAAAATCGGCACGACGCAGTTGACGTATCGCACCGACATTGCGGCATTGAAGTAAGCGTAGCGGTCCTTCGTCTGCGCGAGTTTCGCTTCGCGAAACCGCTCCGCTCAGGATGACACAGGCTCACGACGACAGGGCGAGGGCAAGCTGCAGCGGTTGGACGGTGACGATGCGCGGGAAGTGCGTTTCGTGGGTGCTGGATCGAACTGCGCGCACGCGTTCGTCGATGGCGTCCGAGACGGCGCGCGGCGCATATTTTCCGCGATACATCTGCGCGTAGGTTGCGAGCATGGCCGGATGCGATTCGCGAAGGTAGCGAAAGAATTCGTCGCGCGTGACGTCGTGCAGATTGAGCGTGTTGTGCCAAACGCGGCGCGCGCCGGCATCGCGCGCGGCACGAACCACGGCTTCGATCGATTCGGCGCTGTCGTTGATCTGCGGAAGAATCGGCGCGAGCGCGACGCTGACGTCGATGCCGGCTTCGGCCAGCATGCGAACGGCGCGTAGACGTTGGCGCGGCGGCGCAACCGTGGGCTCCAGTTCCCGAGCGAGCGTTTCGTCGAGCGTGGCGATGCTGACGGAGACGCTGACGCCCGCGACGCGCGCGAGCGATTGCAGCACGTCGATATCGCGAACGATCAAGGGCGAGCGGGTAATGATGCCGGCGGGCGTGGGATAGTCGCGCAGCGCTTCAAGGATGCCGCGCGTGATGCGGTAGCGGCCTTCGAGCGGCTGATAGGGATCGGTGGCGGTCCCGATCGTGACCTTCTCGTGCTTCCAGGAGCGTGCGGCGACTTCGGTGCGGACGACGGCGGCAGCGTTGACCTTGACGTAGATGCGCGAGCCCCATTGGGTGCTGCCGTCGGCTTCCAGATAGGTGTGCGTGCGCCGGGCGTAGCAGAAGCGGCACTGGTGATAGCAGCCTCGATAGGGATTGATCGACCAGCCAAAGGGCATGCCGCGGACGGCATTGAGCACGCTTTTGGCCGTTTGTTCGATTACCTCGACGCCGCGCATCGTCGTTCTACTATAGCGAACATATGTTCGATACGCAAGGGCGTAACCTATGAGCCGCCCGGAGGTTAGTATTTAACGATATGGCTTATCGTTTTCAACCCTCACCCTACGGCGCCGGACCGGGCACCGCGGTCAAGCCGCAGTCGATGCTTGGCCAAGTGCTCGGCATTACGGCGCTGGGCATGTGCATCAGTGCGCTCGCCGTCTACCTCTTCGGGAATTCGATCGGCGGCTTGAGCTGGATAGCGTTCTTCGGGGCCTTCATTCTGCTCTTCGCGATCAACGCGACCCGCGCGAACAGTGCGCTCTCGCTGCTGCTGTTCTACGCATTCACCTTTCTCGAAGGGCTCGCGATTTCGCCCATCGTCACGACGTACGCGCACCTGGACGGGCCGGCGATCGTCTATAACGCGGCGCTAACGACGGGTCTGGGCATGTTCGCGGTCGGCGCGATCGTGTATGCCACGGGCCTGGACCTGCGGCGCTTCCAGGGCTGGCTAATGGGCGCGTTGCTGCTGCTGATCGTGGCCGGCATCGCCTCGATGTTCTTCCACTTCATCTCGCCCACGATCTATTCGTGGGGCGTGCTGGTGATTTTTACCGGCTTGGTCTTCATCGATTTCGCGCGAATCCGCGCGGGCGGCGACGGCTATACGCCGGTGCAGATGGCCGTGCAGATCTACCTGGACGCGGTCAACATCTTTTTGGCGATCCTGCAGATCACGGGGGGCTCCCGGCGCTCGAACGACTAAAGTCGTGAAGCCGGAACACCCGTTCGGATGTTAGAATGGGTGGAACGGACCATGTGCGGGATTACGGGAATTTTTGCGCCGGGGCGTGATGCAGCACGCCTCGCGTATTTTGGGCTCTACGCGTTGCAACATCGCGGCCAAGAATCGGCCGGAATTGCGGCTGCCGACGGCGGTACCATCCGCTCGCACAAAGACATGGGCCTCATCGGCGCGATTTTCGATGAAGAGCTGCTTGGGCAGCTCTCCGGCTATGTCGCGGTCGGCCACACGCGCTATTCGACGACCGGTTCCTCGGTCGTGGTCAACGCCCAGCCGCTCCTGGAATCGACCGAGATCGGCGATTTCGCGTTCGCGCACAACGGCAATCTGACCAATACCGACGAGCTGCG
Organism: Vulcanimicrobiota bacterium; assembly: GCA_027459645.1. Classification (GTDB taxonomy): domain Bacteria; phylum Vulcanimicrobiota; class Vulcanimicrobiia; order Vulcanimicrobiales; family Vulcanimicrobiaceae; genus JAMXLG01. The sequence continues at coordinate 4,193 of DAIDHQ010000028.1, read as the reverse complement.
CGAAGCGCTCGCACCGACGACGACGCTGCAAGCGACCTCCGATTCCGAAGTGATGGCCAAGACGATCGTTGAGGCGAACGGATCGATGCTCGATCGCATCACGCGCGTCTTGAAGGTTGCGCGCGGTGCGTATTCGATCGTGCTGTGCACGAAAGACGAACTCTACGCGTTTCGCGATCCGTGGGGCGTGCGGCCGCTCTGCATCGGAAAGTTTGCCGACGGCGGCTATGCGGTCGCATCGGAATCGTGCGCGCTGCCGACGATCGGCGCAACGTACATGCGCGAAGTGGAACCGGGCGAAGTGATTCGCGTTACGAGCGCCGGCATGGAATCGCACAAGATCGTGAATGAATCCGCGCATCCGGCGATGTGCATGTTCGAATACATCTATTTCGCGCGGCCCGATTCCACGCTGAACGGGCGATCGATCTACATGGCGCGCTACGAAATGGGCAAGCAGCTTGCCAAGGAACATCCGGTAGACGCCGACGTCGTGATGGCGATTCCGGATTCCGCCGTGCCGGGCGGCATCGGCTACGCCTCGGAGAGCGGATTACCGTACGTGGAAGGGCTGATCAAGAATCGCTATATCGGGCGCACGTTCATCAGTCCGGATCAAGGCATGCGCGCGCGCGGCGTGCAGTTGAAGTTCAATCCCGTGATCGAAAATCTGCGCGGACAGCGCGTCGTGGTCGTCGACGATTCGATCGTACGCGGCACGACGACGCCGCGCATCGTCAGTCTGTTGCGCGAAGCCGGTGCGAAAGAAGTGCATCTGCGCATCACCTCGCCGCCGATCAAGCATCCGTGTTACCTCGGCGTCGATATGGCGACGTACGACGAGTTGATCGCCGCGAATTACACCGTCGATCAAATTCGGCAGAAGACGGGCGCGGATTCGCTCGGCTACCTGAGCTTGGCCGGTCTCGTCGCTGCGAGCGGACGCAAAGGCGACGAGATGTGCCTCGGCTGCCTAACGGGTGAATATCCGAACGTTCCCGCCGCTCACGAGACGCGAGCCGTCGCGGGTTGACACGTTCGGAAACCTTTACCAAGCTCTTCGGAAACGTTTCGTGCGTTTTGCGTGACGGGCGGTACGCGTTGCGTATCGGCTCGTTCTATATTTCGCAGAGTTCGTTTCTGATCGCAGCGGCCGTGCTGGCCGGGATCGGCGGCGGCCTCGGCGCGGTGTTGTTCCGCAAGCTAATCCTGCTGGAAACGTGGCTGGCGTTTAGCGGGATCGGCGGTCACTTGAAATTTCTCGGCCCACTCGCCATCGTGTTGCAGTTGGCCGTCGGCGGCATCATTGCGGCGTGGATCACGACGCGGTTTGCTCCCGAAGCCAAAGGCCACGGCGTTCCCGAAGTGATGGAAGCGGTCGCCTTGCGCGGCGGAAAGATGCGTCCGCGCATCATCGCGATCAAAGCGATCGCTTCGGCAACGTCGATTGGATTCGGCGGAAGCTGCGGGCGTGAAGGTCCGATCGTGCAGATTGGATCGACGATCGGTTCGGTTCTCGGCCAAGTTTCGCGCGCGCCGGCACCAATTACGCGCACGCTCGTCGCATGCGGAGCAGCCGCCGGCATTTCGGCGACGTTCAACGCCCCGATCGGGGGCGTGTTCTTTGCCGCAGAGGTGATTCTCGGCGAGTTTGCGCCGCGATCGTTTGCGGCGATCGTCGTTTCGTCGGTGCTTTCGGCCGTCATCGGGCGCGCGTTCTTGGGGAACCATCCATCGTTTGATGCATCGGCGTTTCAATTGGTCTCGCCGTTCGAACTGGTGTTTTACGCGGTGCTCGGATTGCTTGCGGCAGCGTGGGCGACGGGCTTCGTGCGCATGCTCTACTGGTTCGAGGACGCGTTCGAGAAGCTGAAGATGCCCGCATGGACGAAGGGCGCGATCGGCTTCGGTTCGGTAGGCGTGATCGGTCTGGCGTTTCCGCAGGTTTTTGGCGTCGGTTATGATTCGATTCAAGCGGTGTTGAGCCGTCACGTTCCCGCCGCGCACGCTTTCGCGCTTGCATTCATGAAGCCGCTTGCGACGTCGCTGACGTTGGGCGGCGGTGGATCGGGCGGCGTGTTCGCACCGTCGCTCTTCACCGGCGCGTTCTTGGGCGACGGTTTCGGCCGGCTGATCCACGACGCGTTCCCGAGTTGGACGGCACCGGGCGCGGCGTACGGCCTGGTCGGCATGGCCGCAGTCTTCGCCGCGGCCGCGGAAGCGCCGATCACGGCGATCATGATCGTCTTCGAGATGTCGAGCGACTATACGATTATTCTCCCGCTGATGGTGTGCGTTGTTATTGCGACGCTGTTCGGGCGCAGGTTCCTCGGCGCGACGATCTACGAACAGAAATTGCTGCGACGCGGAATCGATTGGCAGAGCGTGCGCCGGCCGCGATTCTTGAGCCGCATCAACGTTGCAACGGTCGGGCGCAAACCACCGGTCGTCGCACAACTCAACGAATCGATCGACGAGATCGTGCGGCGCGATGCGGATGCGGGCGAACTTGCGGTGCCGGTCTGCAACGGCGAGCATTTCGTCGGCATCGTAACCTCGGCGGAACTCGCAAGTGCCGTGTCGTCGGGAAACGGCGCGCAGCCGGTGCACACGATCGTGCGGACGGCGACGGAGTTTTTGCGCCCCGAGGATACCGTCGAACGCGCCGCGACGCTCATGGCGGAAGCCTCGACGCCGCTGCTGCCTGTGGTCGACGTGGGCGATCATCTGGTCGGCATCGTCACGCGCCGCGATGTGTTACAGGCCTATCGCAGCATCGTCGACGTTTAACGGCTACAAGGCGAGCCTTTAGCGGACCAACGTGTAGTGCGTGGCGCGTCCGGCACCGTGCTGTTTTAGCACGCCGCGATTCGGTTACGCCTCAACCGGATGGCTAGGCGGAGGGTGGCTGTGGCGGCTGGGTCGAGTAGATCCGAATCAAGCGTTTGAGCCTGCCGGGCATTGCAAGCCAGATCCCGAGGCCGAGAACGTAGCCCGTTACCAACGTTGCGATGAACCAAAAGACGACGAGCAACGCCAGTCCGGAGAAGCCCATGCCCATCATGCTGCTGTACGGATTGAACGGATTCATGCTATGGCTCCTTGTGTTTTTACCTTAGCGACGGTACAAGTGAAAATTAAATGCGGCGGACTCGGTCACCGGCCGGCAATTCCTAACTGCGGGCAAGTACGATGATCCACGCGCCATGCCCAACCCGATATCATCGAGGTCTTTCAAACGGCTCGCCTTTATGAGATGAACGCCTACGACTTTTCCGATCGTATTGAGCGTTACACGAATCGGCACGTCAACGGGGGACTTGGGAAGGCGTTCTTCCGGGAAAGCAGGCACAGACGTAACGATTTTCAGAGGGGGGTGATCGCACGGATTGGCTATGCTGATCGCCCGCGGGATGAATGTTACGTACACGGCCAGCGTCCCGGAGACGGCAACGCACCGCCTTTGCGCCGGCTCGTAGGTGGAACTTCGGAGAGCTACAGTGGTCGCGGCATCGAGCTGCGGATTGCCTCGGCGCACCAGCAGACGTGCCTGTATGGCTCGTCCGTGGCTGTCGACAGCGACCGATGCGATCGCGTAACCTCGCCTTTCCGGAGTCGTGAAAGCTGTTGCCGGCGCTACCATGTTGGACAAAGAGCGAATGATCGGCGGGTTATTACACACTGCCGAGGTAAGCACCGGCGACGCGCTACGAGCATCAACGATGTGCGGGGCTGCCAGCACTGAAATCGCGACCACCAGGCTCACCGCCTGGAGGCGCATCAATTGATTGCCTGCCATCGTGTCCATCTGGTTACACGCGAAAAGGCCGATCCCCGCGTCGCTACAGGTCAAACCGACGCGTGTTCAAAAAGGGAAGTGTCTTGGACGAGCGAGCGTGGACCATCCGTCAACTGCACACACCGGAGGTGCCTTTTATGCGCGAGATGATCCCCATGTTTAGGGTTGCGTGTGAAGGCGTTGAGACGTGCGGCGCTCGGCAACCGTCCGAGGATTATCTGCGCGCATGTCTCGACCGCAACGACGCCATTTCGCTAGGGCGACTCTGAAATTTGAAGGTTAGCGCCGCGCGCCGGAATGCTGATGGTGAAAGCTTCGAACAATGGCGCCCGATTCGAGCGTTCGCGCTCGATTGTCTCGCAAAAGTCGCGGCTTTTGGCGCGTTTGCCGCACC
>DAIDHQ010000027.1 GCA_027459645.1 Vulcanimicrobiota bacterium | reverse complement strand
GGGCTCGCGTAACTTCGTCAGGGCGATCGCCGCGTCGATTTCCTTGTCGGTCGTAATGATTCGCGCTTTCTTGCTCACGGGTGCATCTTCTCCCAAGCCGCGACAAGAACATCAAAATTATCGCGCGCGGCCGCCAAAATTTTTGTAACATCACTTCGTTTTGCGTTGGCCGGCCGGATACAATCCTCACGATTCGAGAGCGCTACCGTACGGTCGTCAAGCAGATCGACCACGACGCGAACCCCGGCGTAGAGTCCGTGAACGTGGCGCGGTACATGATCGACAGGGAAGAGCTGGAATACGATCCCGCCGACCCGAACACTGCTCACGGGCGCATTATAACCCAAGCGCCGTTAGGATTCAAGATCCGGATCCACGCATCATGCGGCCCTCCGCTTCGCCTGCGCGGCGATCGCCGCACCGACGACGAGCAGCATCAACGCATTCCCAGCGATCATTTCGAGTACGACGTACGCCGGGCTCGGGTGGCGCAGCACGATCGCCGCGAGCGTGAGCGCCGCGGCGAGCAGTTGTGGAATCGCAAAACCGAGCCGATGCGTCGCAAGCCCGTAGGTTACCAGGGCCGTCGTCATCGCGAGCAGCGCCATCGCAGCTGCATAGCCTTGCATCAACGGTAACGCCGCATCGAAGGCGTTGCCGACGAGCACGTGCAGCAACAGCAACCCCTCGAAGTGGTAGGCGATCACCGCCACCACACCGATCGCGGCGGTCGCCGCGAGCACCAGCAACAGCACGCGGCGCGTGCTCTCTCCGCGCGCGGCGCGATGCGTGAAGTGCGGCAACAAAACCGTCGGAGCGAAGCCGATAAAATAGAGCACGATCTTCCCTCCAAGCGACGCTGCAGCGTAGAGCCCGGCATCGCGTGCGTTAAAATAGTGCTTCACTAAAATGACGTCGGCGGAGCCCATCACCACTCCGGCGATCGCCGAGGCCGCTGATCCGCCCAGCGTCGCGCGCACGCGCGGCCAATCGATCTGCGGCGCGCTCGCGACGACGCCGCGATAGCTGCGCAGCAGCACCGCGATGATGAGCGCGCCGCCGATGCCGAGCCCCACCATGAACGCCGCGACGCCACCGAAGAGCCCGAGCCCCAGCAGCACCGCACCGAGGAGGAGAATCACTTTCGCGATGCCTTCGCCGAGCATCGAGATGCCGAAGAGCGTGAACGCATGCGTCCCCTGGCAGAACGCGCGCAGCGATCCCGAGAGCGTCGCGAAGGCGACACCGATGCCGACGGCGACGACCGCCCACGCCGGCTCGCGCACGTAGGCAGCGATCGGCACCGCGAAGATCGTCGCGAGCAGCGCCGAGAGCAGCGCGAGCGCCCCGAAGATTCGCACGACGTACTCGGCGAGCCCGCGCAGGTGGCTCGCATCGTGGAGCGCGTGGAACTCGGCGGCATAGCGCGCGATCACCGGCGAGAGCGTCGTAACCGGCTGCGCGGCGAGCGCGTACATCGAGATAAGCGTATAGAGGGCGCCGTACTCGACGACCCCGAGCGCGCGCCCGGCGATCGCGTGAAAGAGAAAGCCGCCGAGATTCATCGCCATGGTCGCGCCGAAAACGATCGCCCCCGAAGAGAGGAGCGAGGGGCGCGCCGCCGGAGCGGCACCGTTGGAAGTAGTGGCGGGGTTCACGGCAGGCTGCATTCCCGTTTCGCGGAGTCTCCGCCTGGGCATCGCAAGCAAGGCACTTCAATAACGAAGGGAGGAAGGAAGGGAAGGCGCCTACTTCCTTGAACCCCCGCCGCATCTTCGCCCCGCGTCACAACCGAGAGGACGGTCATCGTGAGGAAGTCGGTGTTTTTCACATTTGTGGCAGCCACGCTTTTTGTTGCGTGCGGGGGGCACGGCAGCTCCTCGTTGCCGGCAACCAACCCATCGCCCGCGGCGCAATCGACGACCGCTGCGCTTGGCGCGAGTGCCGTCTCGGTAACTTTCCCGGCGATCGCCTCGGGAGCGGCGGGAACGGTAGGGCTCCCGGCGACGACGTCGGGAAGCGCGACTGCCACCCTCGTGCTGCAAGCGACGCCGCCTGCTGGTGATGCCGCCCCGAGTTCGATTCACGTTCGGCGCTCGATCAAAACGCTCGGCGGTACCGTCACCGCGCTTGCGTACGTGACGCTGACCGTAAATGCCGGCGTGAGCATCGGGCAATCGCCGTCGTTTTCGTTTACCTTCCCTGCGGGGATGCTTTCGGGAACCGGCTATCTCGCCTTCTACGATCCCACGAACGCAAGCGCGGGTTGGCAGCAAGTCGCCGGCCCCGTGAGTGCTAGCGGTACGTCGATCTCGTTTTCCGCGACGACGCTCGCACCGGCGGTCGCGCTCGCTGCAAATACGACCTACGTTTTCGCGATCGTCGTGAGCGCATCGACGCTTCCGGTGCCGACACCGGCTGATTGCCCGGCGACATACACGCCTGCTGCAAGCGGTATCCCGCTCAACATCACCGACGATGCCGGGATCGCAGGTGCACAATTGCTCGTCTATCCCACCGACGCCACGACGAATATGTTTCTCAGCGCCGACGGAACGTTTGATTCAGCGGCTCCCGTCCCATTGCCGGCAGCGTGCTTCAGCACCACGACGGGATCGGCGGGGACAAAACCGCTCCTCATCCCCAACGGCGTCAAAGGCGGGCGCGTCTACTTCGCCTATGCGCCATATACAGCCGGTACGACGACCGCACCCAACCCAATGGCCGGTGGAAACACTAGCGGGCCGGCCGGCACCGGCGGCGGCATGGTTGCCCCCTTCCCCTGGGACTTCATCGAATACGGCACAAACCAAGACGGAACGACCGTCGATACCTCGCAAGTCGTTGCCCTCGGGCTCCCGCTCGAACTCTCGACCGGTCCCACGCCCTTGCCGGTGACGACGCCCGGAGCGATCCCCACCGCGCCGCCGCAGGGCACGATGCCCGTGCCATGCCCGACGAATCCGCCCTCCGGATATGTCGGCGTAACGACCTGTAATTTCGCCAACGTTTTCTATGCGATCGAAAACACACCGAATTACAACGCGAACGTCCTCGCCGGCGCGTTCCCCGCGACATCGAGCAGCAACCTCGATCTTCGGATCATCTCGCCCGGTGAATCGGCGCAGATCACCTCGTTCCAGTGGAATTTCTTCAACCTCACCTCATACATCCCGTCGCCGACGCCGGCGAGCTGTCCGGGCACGACGCCGTTTGGCTACTTGAGCTGCGTCATGGCAAGCTACCAGAGCACCGGGCGTGTCTTCACCAGCGTCATTCCCGGAGCCGGCCCCGTGAAGGCGGGCGCCACACCGGGGCCGGATTTCGTGACCGGCGATTACTATTGCGTCACCTCCGATGGAACGCAGAACTTCATCTTCACCGATATCGGTTCAGCGACGTCGTGTACGGCGACGCCGAACCCGAACGTCTCGCCGAATCCATTTCACATGAACGTCTACAACTTCATCGAAGGCATTCCGCCGGGCCCCGATAACAACAACCAGCAGACGTGCAAGCCCGCGATTCTCTTGCAGCAACCGTGGGGTTTGGCGAACGTCGATAACACGACGGAAGCCATCAAAGCCGGAACGGCCACCGGGCACCTCTTCGCCAACGACGATGCATTCGGGCTTTGGAAAGGCTTGATTGCCGATATCGTTTACGGAACCGCGCTGTCGACCACGCAAATCCATCCCGTCGGCGCAGTTACGCCGCCACCTGCGAGCGTGAGCGAGCTCTTCCAAGACCCGCTCTACGATCGCTACGATTACATCTTGCACCAGTATTTCGATAATGGGCTCAGCTACGGCCTCGCCTACGACGATCTCTACGCCCTCGAATCGGGCGTGAATTGGAACCTCGGCGATTCGATCGACGTCCGCATCAACGCCGTCCCGAGCACCGCAAGTGCGATCGTTCCGCCGAATCCGCAGGCGGTGCCGACTCCATGCCCTGCGCTCACCCCGGGCGTCGGCAGCTTCTAAACCGCGACGGCTCGAGGCCGACTCGGAAAGACCAGGGGCCCTGGGATTCGTCCCAGGGCCTCCGTGCGTACGCGCGAATGGAGCGTGCGTGGACGTTGAAACGCTGCCTATCCCCGGCGCCCTCTTGCTGCGCCCGCGCATCTTTACCGACGAACGCGGAAGCTTCCGCGAAAGCTTCAGCGTCGAGCGCTACGCCGCCGTCGGCATCGCCGAACGTTTCGTGCAAGAGAACGTCTCGCTCTCGCGCTACGGCGTGTTACGCGGGCTGCACGGCGATCCGCGCATGAGTAAAATCGTGCAGGTGCTCGCGGGCGACGCTTTCGACGTCATCGTCGACGCGCGCCCCGGGAGCGCAGCCTTCGGGCAGTGGTACGGTTGCGATCTCCGCGCCGAGGAGGGCACGCAGCTCTACATCCCCGCCGGGTGCCTGCACGGCTTTCTCTCGCTCGCCGAAGGCACGGTGCTGCACTACTTGCAGAGCGCGCTCTACGATCCGCAAAGCGAGTTCGGGGTCGCCTGGAACGACCCCACGATCGGCATCGCCTGGCCGCTGACCATGCCGCCGATTCTCAGCGCGAAGGACGCCGCCAACCCCCCGCTACGCTAACGCTTGTTGCTCCCCGGCACTTCGCATGATTCGAACGCGACGTCGTAGACGGCGAGTCCGTAGGCCTGCGGATAGAGGCGCAGCACGTGCGTTCCGAATTTCGCGTTCATAATGACGTCATATTCGCGCGAGGCATCGACGAGCACGTACGACATCCCGTTGCGCGCGTAGCGAATATCCTTGCCGGCATCGTCGCGCGGAATCGGTTTTCCGTCCTGCGTGATATTCACGCGCGTCGGTTTTCCGTGCTCCGGCGTCATCACCACCGCCACTTGGATCGCGTGATACT
>DAIDHQ010000026.1 GCA_027459645.1 Vulcanimicrobiota bacterium | reverse complement strand
TCAAGGCCGCCGGCAAGCGGCCAAAGGTGATCGTCACCGCCATCATGCGGAAGCTCCTGGTCCTGGCGTTCATTGTTGGCAAGACCGGATCGCGCTTTAATCCAGGGCACGCGGCTTGACTTCTAACACAGTATCTGAGCGAAGCGCAGCGAAGACGAAGGACCGCGGCGGGCGTTTGTCTTGAGGCGATCCTTCGACTACGGCTCGCTGTGCGAGCCTCCGCTCAGGATGACAACGTGCGGCTCGCTGCGCGAGCCTCCGCTCAGGATGACAACCCTACGTCGCGTCTTCGTTTTCCGTAACGGTGAGCACCCAGCGGATCGCGCGAGCGTACTGATCCATTTCGCGTAGACTGCGATCGAGCGCGCGATACGCGCCGTCCTCGCGGTAGGCGCGGCTCTTCGTTCGTGAAAGAAGCTTCCCGTACGCGAGTGCGGCTTCGAGTTGGCGCTCGACCACGGGCCACTCTAAGCGCAGCGTCGATTCGCCGGCGTCGGTAAGACGGTCGATGACCGGGGGCGGCGGCGCGGGCTCGTCGTGCATGGCGCATTCCAGGCGCGCGAGGGCGTATTCGCCGCGCGCGCGGATGAACGATGCCAGGAGTTGCACGAGCCGAACGTCCATATACCTCCATTATGCCGTATTCCGACGTCAGGCGATATGTAATCGTGGGGAACGGCTTTGCCGGGACCACCGCCGCCGAGCAACTGCGCAAGCACGATGCATCGTGCGAAATCACCCTCTTCGGCGACGAACCCTACCCGCTCTATAACCGCATCTCGTTACCGCCGATGCTGCGGCGCCAGCTTCCGGAAGAAAAGGTCATGATGCGGACGATTGCGTGGCATGAAGAGCATCGCATCGATCTGAAGCTCTGTACGAAAGTCGACGCGATTAACGTGGAGGACCGCACCGTACTTGCCGACGGCAGCGAGTATCCGTTCGATGCGCTGTTGATCGCGACCGGCGGACGGCCGAATCCGGCGCCGGCTCCGGGGGGCACCGGCGCGAGCAACGTCTACAATTTTCAATACCTCGATGACACGCGCGCGATTTCCGAACAGATCGACCGCTCGAAAGCGGCCGTTGCGATCGGCGGCTCGTTTATCGCCTACGAACTCGCGGAAGCGTTTGCGGCGCGGAAGATCGAGACGCATTGGCTCTTGCGCGGACCGCACGTGCTGCATCGTCTGCTCGACGAGGTCGCGGGTGAATTCGTCGACGAGGCCGCGCGCAACGACGGCGTGCACATGCATTACGGCGAGGAAGTCCAGGAGTTCGTGCGCGACAACGGCGTCGTTACCAAGGTTCGCACGAAAAGCGGATTGGAGATCGCCGCCGAGTGCTACGGCGTGGGCTTTGGCTTGACGATGAATACGGAACTCGCCGCGGGCACGCCGATCGAAGTCAGCCGTAACGGGATTGTGTGTAACGATCATCTCGAAACCACCGTGCCCGGAATCTTCGCGGCAGGCGACATCGCCGATTTCTACGATCCGATTCTCGAGATGCGGTATCGCATGGGTACGTGGAATAATGCGGGCGCCCACGGCAAGGTCGTCGCGCAAAACATGCTGGGCGGTAGCGAGAAGTACCACGACGTTCCGGAGTATTCGTCGCTGCTCTTCAAGGGGCAGACGATCACGCAGTTCGGTCTCTCGCCCGACCTGCAACCCGAGCTCGAGATGGTGCGAAAGATCGATCGCGAGAAGAAGTGGTATCGCTCGTTATTCTTCTGGCAAGACCGTCTCGTCGGCGGCATCATGCTCGGAAAAGGCAACCGCGCCGGAAAACGAAAATATGTCGACGCGATCAAATCCAAGGAACGCTTCCCGAAACCGCAATGGGAAGGCCTGCTCGATTGGACGGCGTGAGCCGTCGTTCAGCCTGAAAGGGGAAGGATGTCGACCCAAGCTTCAACCATGGGCCGTCAGCGCGTCGATCGATCCCGCTTGATCGCGGGAACTGCGATCTTCTTGATCACGCTCGCCGCCGGATTGCTCTACGTCAAATGGCTGCCGTACTACCAGAAAAGCTTCATCGCCCTCTCGCATCATTCGATCGGTGCATCGATCGTGAGCGGCAAGAGCGCGACGCCGCCCGCTGCCGGGCTTGCAGCAGCATGGCAGTATGCGCTCACCTACTACGCGCTGATTTGGCAGGCGCTTGCACTTGCGCTCATCGCCGGCGCCAGCATTCAGGTTTTGGTGCCGCGCCGCTGGATTCACCGCATCTTTTCGAGTAAGGATTTCCGATCCGTAGCCATAGCGGGAACGCTATCGCTCGGCGGCATGATGTGAACATGCTGCACCGGTCCACTGGCAGTGGGCCTTCGAAAGCAGAGTGCATCGACGGGCGCGGCCCTGGCGTTTCTGCTCGGTAATCCGGTTCTTAATCCCGCGGTTCTCATCTTTATTACAGGCGTGCTCGGATGGCGATTCATGCTCGTGCGGCTCATCGTCGGTCTTGCGCTCGTTTTGGGCGCAGCGACGCTCGCAAATCGTCTCGTCACCGATCGCGTCGACGTCGACGTGGAAGACGCGCCGATCGAAGATCCGAGCAAGGGCGGCATGGCCATGCTCGTCGATTGGCTGAAGCTGCTGTGGTGGGAGTTCTACACGATCGTGCCGGGGTATTTCGTGATCGTACTGCTGCTCGGCGCGGCACGCGCGTGGCTCTTCCACCCCGGGCTCACCCTTGCGGGCGGCGGCGTGCTCGTGCTTGTTGCGCTGGCCGTAATCGGCACGCTCTTCGTCATTCCGACGGCAGGCGAAGTGCCGATCGTGCAAACGTTGATGTCCTTCGGCCTCGGTGCCGGACCGGCGGCAACGTTGCTAGTCACCTTACCGGCGATCAGCCTTCCGACGCTCTTCATCGTGCGCAGCGCCTTCAAAAAGCGGGTGCTCGCGCTGGCCTTCGGCGCGGTGATCCTCGCCGGGCTCGTAGCGGGACTTATCGTGTCGATGATTCCCGGATTCTGATCCCCGGTTCGTTCGTAATGGTGCCAATGGCCGCCGCTCGCACACCGCGGGCGGCGGCTTGCGTTATATAGCGATCCGCGTCGGCGGCGGCGATTGCAACGAGCAATCCGCCGGAGGTCTGCGCGTCGGCAAGCAGCAGGCGCATCGCCTCATCGACGCCGTCGTCAAAGCGGGCGCCGTCGGCGAGGGCGTTGCGCAGATTGGTTTTGGTGCCGCCGGGAGCGACGCCGTCGCGTGCGAGTTCGAGCGCGCGATTGAAAATCGGCACCTGCGCCGCGTGGATTTCCGCGCCGGCTCCCGCGCCGGAAACCATTTCGCGCAAGTGCCCGAGCAAACCAAACCCCGTGACGTCGGTCGCAGCGTGAACCGTGCAACCTTCGAGCGCTTCGGCCGCACCGCGATTGAGCGTGGTCATCGATGCAATCGCATCGATCATCGCGTCGTCGCCGATGCGGTCGCTGCGGCGCGCCGTCGTAAGAATGCCGGTTCCGAGCGGCTTGGTGAGCAGCAGAACGTCACCGGGCTGCGCCGTCGAGTTTCGCAGCACGGCATTCGGATCGACGACGCCGGTCACGGAAAGGCCGTATTTGGGTTCGTCGTCTTTGATCGTGTGGCCGCCGATGATGTTGATGCCCGCTTCGCGCGCCTTGTCGGCGCCTCCGCGCAGCACCGCGCCGATGGTCTGCGGATCCATCTCTTCGGGGAACGCCGCGACCGCAAGCGCGGCGATCGGCCGGCCGCCCATCGCATAGACGTCGGAGAGCGAATTCGCCGCGGCAATCGCGCCGAAGGTATACGGGTCGTCGACGATGGGCGTAAAAAAGTCGACGGTCAGCACGAGCGCCAGATCGTCGCGAAGCTTGTAAACGCCCGCGTCGTCGGCCGTCGACGTGCCGACTAGGACGTTGGGATCATCTATTGGGGGAAGCCCGCGCAAGACTTGCGCGAGGACGCCTGCGTCCATCTTGGCCGCTCAACCGGCGCAAGACGAAAGGTGCGTTAGCCGGTGAAGATCGTCTCTAGTCACAGGTCCGAAACCCCGTCAAGATGTCGCGCCGTTGCGGCCGGTAGAAATTTCTCCAACGCGTGGTGACCATGCGGGCACGGGTCGACCAGGCGCCTCCGCGCAGCACCTGATGATCGCCGAACCATGGTTCCGAATACTCCCGATAGGGATCGGGAGCGAAACCGGGGTAGGGCCCGAACGGCGTCGAGGTCCATTCCCACACGTTGCCGAGCATGTCGCGCAGGCCGAACGGGCTTTCGCCGTCGGGAAACGCGCCGACTTCGGTGACTTCGCCGTACCAGCCGTCGAGATTCGCATGCAGCGGCGTCGGCGTTTCGTCACCCCACGGATAGTCGCGATGCGTGCCGCCGGTCGCGGCGACTTCCCACTCCGCTTCCGTCGGCAAGCGCTTGCCGGCAAATCGGCAATAGGCTTGCGCCTCGAAATAATTTACGTTGACGACGGGTTCGTTCGGGGCAACGGCGATCCAACGGTCGAAGGAGCGCCGCTCCCATCCATCGGAGCCGCGGCGCCAATACAGCGGGTGTTGTGGGCGTTCTTGGGCGAGCCACGCTCGGCCCTCGTCGCTCCACAACGATGCATCGTCGTATCCGCCCGATTCCACGAAAGCAACGTATTCGTCGTTCGTCACCTGCTCGCGGGCAATTGTAAACGCTTCAACGCGCACCTCGTGTTCCCACTTCTCGTTGTCGAACACGAACGCGTCGCTCGGGCGCGCGCCGATTCGATAGATTCCGGCCGGAATCGCGATGCGCTCGCCGCTGCGCGTACCGCGCGGGCGTTCGTCGAGCGCGAGACGGAGCGGGTGCGGATAGGAAAAGCCTTGTCGCGTATAGACGATCGCTTCGCCGTGCATGTCTTCGTGATGCAACGCCAGGCGATAGAGGTAGCGCGCCGCAGCCGGGGGATCGTCCGAGAGCCCTGACAGCGTTCGCGTAAGTTGCTCCTCGAGATAGGCGAGCGTCCCGCGCCGGTCGGGAAGCGGCAGCGACCAGCGGTCGTCGTGCGCGATGCGGGCCGAGTCGTAGAGCGAGTCGCCGTCAGCACGAATCGGCGCCGCACCGCTCAGCTTGCGCAGCGTCCAGAACTCGGCGAAATATGCGACGTGGCCGAGTTCCCACAACATCGGGTTGACCGTCGCAACGAGCGGCACGTGCAACTGCTCGTCGCGCAGGTCGCCGACGTACCCGAGGGTCCGCTCTCGCGCGTCGCGCAGGGATCGGCGTAAATCCAAATCGCTCACATCAAGGCAGCGTTGTTCTACGCAACGAAACGCGGGCCTTGTGTCGACGCATCGCAGCTTACACATCGCCATCGTATCGCCCACGGCGGCGACCCGCCGTACCGGCAACCTGCACACGGCGCAACGCTATGCGTCGTTGCTTCGCGCGGCCGGTCATCGCGTGCGCGTGTATTCGGGGTGGAACGGCGAGTCCGCCGACGTTCTGATCGCGCTGCACGCGCGCAAGAGCGCCGAATCGGTCTTTCGTTTCGCGCAGACGTATCCGGAACGTCCGGTGGTGGTGGTGCTCACGGGAACCGATGTGTATCGCGACCTCGCGCGTTCAAAACGCGCCGAGCGGGCGTTGGAACTGGCTTCCGGCATTATCACGCTTCAGCCCGACGCGGCGACGCGCGTTCCGCAGCGGCTTCGCGCGAAAATTACGCCGATCGTGCAGTCCGCCCGCGTGACCCGACTGTGGCATCCACCTGCCGATTCGGCACGGTTTTGCGTGCTGGGTCACCTTCGCTCCGAAAAGGATCCGTTGCGTGCGGCGTACGCGCTGCGATACGTGCCGCGCGCGCTCGACGCGGGCGTCGTGCAAGCGGGGGCCGCTCTCGACGAACGTTACCTGCGTGCGGCGGAAGCGATCGTGCGGCGCGATGCGCGGTACCGGTATCTTGGCGACGTTTCACACGCGCGAGCGCTCGCCGTCCTGGCTTCCAGCAGCGCGCTCGTCTTGAGTTCGAAGATGGAGGGCGGCGCGAACGTTCTCTGCGAAGCAATTGCGGCCGGTACGCCCGTCATCGCGTCGCGCATCTCTGGCAACGTCGGAATTCTCGGTCCCGACTACCCGGCATATTATCCGGTGGGGGACACGCGCGCGTGCGCAGCATTGATGCGCCGCTGCGCGCAGGAGCCGGCGTTTCTACGCGCGTTGAGCGCTCGCGTCAAACGCCTCCGGCCCCTGGTTGCGCCGGCGCGCGAGCAACGGTCGTTGCTTGCCGTTGTCTCGCGCGTCATGCGTCGCGACTAGGTGCTGAAATTGCCGATTGCCGTCGCGCAGCTGCCGTAGCCGTTCTGCGCGTAGCCGGTCGGCTCGACGTACACCGTGTACTGCTGCCCGGATTGAAGTCCGGAAACCGATTGGTTGTAGTAAAAATCCGACGGATAGGGATGATATCCGTTCGGATCCGATGTGACGTTCAGATTTCCGCCGAGCGTCAACGGGTTGCCGTAGCCGGTCGCCAGAGCGAGCGTCCAGGCGCTCGGGTTTGCCGAGATGGCGTTGCTGTTGCCATTCGTCACGATTTCGATCGAGCCGATGTTGGCGGGGACGCCGTAGGAACCCGGTTGCGGGTTCGAGATCGTTACGCTCGCGCCGATGTTACACTGCGGAAGATATCCGGAACCGGGGTTCGGATTCGGATTTGGATTGATCGAGCCGAGGCCTCCGCCTCCTCCACACGCCGTTACCGCCAGTAGTACGCTCGCCGCGAGAGCGAGGCGAAGTGATATAGACATGTTGGAATAACGCGTCGCGTGTTTCAAACATTGCCGCCGTTCGCGTATCAGAGAGTTTGCTGATAACGCGCGGAAAATTAGCTTGCGCTGCTTGCTTCCCAAATCGCTTCCACGAAGGCGTCAATCTCGCGTTCGGTCGTCGCCCAATGCGTCATCCAGCGAACTTCCGGCAGCGACTCGTCGAAGATGTAGAAGAAGAAGCGGCGCTGCGCGCGCTCGATCGCGCCGCGTTCCATCTTCGCAAAGATCGCATTGGCACGCACCGGACGCGTGATCGTTATTCCAGGCAGCTCTTTCACGCCTGCCAACAGGCGTTGCGCCATGGCGTTTGCATGCGAGGCATACTTCAACCACCGCGCGCCGGTAAGCAGCGCTTCGAACTGGGCCGCGATGAAACGCATCTTCGACGCGAGTTGCATTCCTTGCTTGCGCGCGAACGGCATCGGCACGCGCGCGAGTTCGGGGTTGAAGAAGCAGACGGCTTCGCCCAGCATGAGGCCGTTCTTCGTCCCGCCGAAGGTGAGCACGTCGACGCCGAGATCTTTGGTGATCGCGCGCGGCGTCGTGCCCAGGGCGGCGGCGGCGTTCGAAATGCGGGCGCCGTCGACGTGGACGTACAAGCCGCGTTCGTGAGCGAAGTCGCAGAGCGCGCGCAGTTCGTCCGGGTGGTATACGTCCCCGTATTCGGTGCTTTGGGAAATGGTGACGACGCGCGGCTGCGGGAAGTGTTCGTCGTGGCCGCCGTGCAGATACGGCTCTACATCCGCGATACGCAATTTTCCGTCGCGGGTCGCGACCGGAATGACCTTTGAACCCGTAAAGCGCTCGAACGCACCGCATTCGTCGGTCTGCAAATGCGCGGTCGCGGGGGCGAGTACGGCCTCCCACGGCTTGACCAGGCAACTGAGCGCCGTGACGTTTGCGCCAGTTCCGTTGAAGGTGAAATAGACGGCCGTATCCTCGCCGAAGTGCTCGCGGAACTTCGCGATCGCGCGTTCGGTCCACGCGTCATGGCCGTAGCCGACGGCGTCACCTTCGTTGGCGGCGGCGATCGCCGCCATGATTTCCGGCGCGACCGGCGCGTTGTTGTCGCTTGCAAAACTGCGCGTCATAGCGTGATCGAGGTTCCTCGCCGTGCGATCTCTGCTTGCCAGCCAAGCGCCGAGTGCGCGACGGGCGCCAGCGCCGCGGCCGATTCGGCTTCGCCGTGGACCGCGTAGAGATGCGGTTTCGTCGTGCAGGTTTCGAGCCAGCGTTTCAATTCATTTTGATCGGCATGCGCACTGAAGCCTGAAAGATGCACGATCGCCGCGTAGATCGGCAGTGGATCGCCGTAGAGATGGATCGCCCGTGCGCCGTGCGTCAGAATGAAGCCAAGCGTTCCAGCGCTTTGATAGCCTGGAAAAATCACCGTGGCCTTCGGATCGCTCAAATGATTGTAGAGATGATGCAAGATGCGACCGCCCGACGCCATGCCGCTCGCAGAGAGAATCACGTGCGGACCCTTTACGTGGTTGAGCTGCTTCGACTCTTCGGTCGTCACGTGGATCTGCAGGTTGCGCACGCCGAACGGGTGGGTGGGAGAGTCGTTCGGAATCGGTTTGTGCGCGTCGGGGAAACGCGAGAAGAGGTCGTCGACCTTTTCGGCCATCGGGCTGTCGAGATGCACGGGAAGTTTTGCGATCGCCGGATCGATCGCTTGGATCGATCCGATGGCGAGCAAAAGATCCTGCGTGCGTTCGATTGCGAAGGCGGGAATGACGATCGCACCGCCTCGAGCGAGGCCGGCGGTCAGCGCCTGATGCAGTTCTTCCAGCGGCTGCGGCGGGTGGATCCGATTGCCGTACGTCGATTCGCAGACGATGTCGTCCGCGGCCCCGATCGGTTCGGGATCGAAGAGCAGGGGCCGGTCGTAGCGTCCCAGATCGCCCGAGAAAATCACGCGCTTTCCTTCGAATTCCAGCGCCGCGAAGGCGGAGCCGAGGATGTGACCCGCATTGAAATACGTCGCTTCCAGTACGCCCGCGACGTTGAACCGCTGATGCAGCGGGACCGTCTTAACCAGCGGCATCGTGTCGTCGACGTCCTTCTGTGCGTAATACATCGGCGGCGCGTAGGGGCGCTGATGCTGGTATCCGCGCTCTTGCAGTTCCTGCTGCAGATGCGCGGAATCGTCGAGCACGATCTGCATGACGTCGTGGGTCGGCGGCGTGCAGTAGATCGGTCCGCGGAATCCATCGCGCACGAGCTTCGGAAGGTAACCCACGTGATCCAGATGGCCGTGCGTGATAATGATTGCAGAAACGTCGGATGCCTCCACCGGAAGCGGCGCATCGTTGAGGGTGCGCACGTCGACGACGCCTTGAAAGAGGCCGCAGTCGACGAAGATGTGCTTGCCGCCGACGGTGAGCAGATGCTTGCTGCCCGTTACGGTGCCGGCAGCGCCGACGAACGTTAATTCAGACACGGGTCTCCTGCGTTACGAGCGGTTTGCGAAGCGGAAACTCCGCGGTGCGGTTGAATGCGATCGACGATGGTACCGGCGTCTTCCTATAGAGATCGAAGCAGCGATCCACGAGTGCTTCTGGGTTCGAGTCCGCGACGATGATCGAGCCCGTCTCTTTGTGAACCAGCTGCGAAATGCGCACGAATTCGTTCGAGATACCGCCGGAATCGGTGAGTACGCCGATCAATTTGCCTTCGTCGTACGCGATGCAGAACTCGCCGAGCGTTCCGCTTCGGCCGCCGACGAAGAGGACGAAATCCGAGCTATGGATGTTGTGCGTCTCGCGGCCCATCAAGCCGGAGCCCGTGAATACCATGGTCGTGTACGGCTGCAGCGGCGATCCGTAGACGTTGACGTGTTCTTCGCGCGAAAGCGCCGGCGAGACGCCGAGGCTTGCACCTCCGGCCTCGGTCGCGCCGATCACGGCCGCGTGGGGCAAGCCGGGACAGGCTCCCGTCACGATCGTCGCATCGCGCTCGGCGATGCGGCGTCCCAACCGGCGCGCAAGTTCGAGTTGCTCGTCCGTGATAGCCCCGCCGGCCGAGCCCATCACGCCGATTTGCGTCTTCATGGAGCGCCACGTTTATGGCCGAGGTGAAACCTACCTACCGCGAGCTCGTCGAGCGATGGAAGCGTCTCCGCGAGCGGGAGTTTTCGGTGCGGGAAGTCGCGTGCGAAGGCGTCGCGCGGACGCTGCTCTGCGTGGAGTACGGCGATCTGTACGGGCGTGCCGTTCACCTGAGCGCGGGTGTTCACGGCGACGAGCCGGCGGGCGTCGTCGCGTTGCTGGAACTCGCCGAGCGCGGCGCGTTCGATGCTCGCTGTTCCTATCGCATCTGGCCGTGTACGAATCCGAGCGGATACGACGCGGGCACGCGCGTTAGCGCGGAAGGTACCGACATCAACCGAACCTTCGGACGCGGCGGCAGTTCTCCGGAAGCGCGCGCCGTCATCATGTCCAATCGAGACAGAAAATTTGACGTTGCGCTCGACCTGCATGAAGACGACGAAACGGGCGAGCCGTACGCGTACGTCTACGGGGACGTCGAGGTGCCGGGCGTGCGCGTGCTGCGCCCCGACGCGCAGGAGGAGGCGGCCGCACTCGGCGGCCTCTCGTTGTCGCTGCTGCTGATTCGCAACGCCGCCACGCGGGCGGTAACGCTCGAGAGCGACGCGAGCCGGCCGCTCGAGGAGCGCGTGGCATGGCTGGTCGACAAAAGCCGCACCGTTCTCAGGCTTCTGTGAAATGGTCGTTTTTGACGTAGCTCGAAAGGGGCCGCATGGCACAGCGCGATCAGCTTGAAGTCGACGTTCTCTTCGTAGGCGCGGGACCGGCAAGCCTTGCCGGCGCGATACGCCTCGGGCAGCTTGCAAAGGCCGCGGGCCGCGAGCTCGAGATTCTCGTCATCGAAAAGGCCGCCGAGATCGGCAATCACGGCCTTTCGGGGTTGGTGCTCGATCCTCGGGGGATCGCCGAACTGATGCCCGATTGGCTGCAGAAGGGTGCGCCGACCGACGCGCCCGTCGGACGCGACGAGTTGTGGATGCTGACGAAGGGCGGCAAGATCAAAGCGCCGTTCACGCCGCCGCCGCTGCAAAACCACGGCAAATACGTTGCATCGCTGCAGCGTCTGACGAAGTGGATGGCCGCGCAAGCCGAGGAACTCGGCGTGCAAGTCTTCGGTGAATTCCCCGGACAAGAATTACTGTGGGACGGCGATCGCGTTATCGGCGTGCGCACGGGCGACAAAGGCGTCGATCACAACGGCAACCCGAAATCGAACTACGAACCGGGCGCCGATTTGCTCGCGAAGATCGTCGTTCTCGGCGAAGGGCCGCGCGGAACGCTCGCCAAGCAGGCGATTCCGCGTTTGGAACTGGATGCCGGGAAGGAACCGATGGTCTATGCCACAGGCGTCAAGGAGTTGTGGCAACTGCCCGACGACCGGTTCCCGGCGGGCACCGTCATTCACACGCTCGGGTATCCGTTGCCGGCCGAAACGTTCGGCGGCGGCTTCATCTACGGCATGGCCGATCGCATCGTGGACATCGGTCACGTTACCGGCCTCGATTATAAAAATCCGACGACCGATCCGCACAACGAACTGCAGCGGATGAAAGAACATCCGGAGATCCGCAAGCTTCTCGAAGGCGGAAAGATGATTCGCTACGGCGCGAAGGCGATTCCCGAAGGCGGATTATTCGCGATGATTCGTCCCTACGGTGACGGCTTGATGATCGCCGGCGACTCAGCCGGGTTCTTGAACGGCATGCGTCTCAAAGGCGTGCACCTGGCGATGAAGTCGGGAATGATGGCTGCAGAAACCGCGTGGGACGCGCTGCAGGCCGATAATTACGAAGCGAAGACGCTGGCGGCATACGAAGAACGCTTCCGCAATTCGTGGGCGTATACCGAGATGCGCAGCGCCCGCAATTTCCACCAGGGGTTCGAACACGGACGCACCCTGGGCATGCTCAACGCCGGGCTTGCGACGTTCTTAGGCGGCCGCGCCTTCGGATTCATCGACAAGCTTTCGCAGAAGCCCGGTTACGAGCATATGGAGAAGCTCGGCTTCAAACCGCCGCAAACCCCGCGCGCGAAGATCGACAACGTGCTGACGTTCGACAAGCTGACCGACGTGTATAACTCCGGCACGATTCACGAAGAAGACCAACCGTGCCACTTGAAGGTGGCGGATACGAACATCTGCCGCGATCGCTGCACGGTCGAATACGGAAATCCGTGCGAGTTCTTCTGTCCCGCCGCCGTGTACGAGCCGCAATTCGAGAAGAAGGATGGCGGCTTCGAAGGGCGCCTGCAGATCAACTTTACGAACTGCGTGCACTGCAAGACGTGCGACATCGCCGATCCGTATCAGATCATCACGTGGGTGCCGCCTCAAGGCGGTGAGGGGCCGGTCTACACGGGAATGTAGGGCCTCCGCCAACAGTTTGCCGCGCTCGAGCCTCTGTGTGCGGTGAACGGAGGAAGAAACACGTGAACTTTTCGGTGGAGCGGTCCTTGATCGAGCGCGCTCGTGGGGACCGCGAAGCGCTCAACGATCTGATCGAACGCATTTGGCCGGAGGTCTATCGCGTCTGCATCGGGATCGTCCGGGATCGCATGGCCGCCGAAGATGCCGCGCAGGAAGCGTGCGCGTCTATCGCTCGCGGCATACCCTCACTGCACGAAGCCGGTGCGTTTTACGGATGGATGTATCGCATCGCCGGCCGCTGTGCGGTCGACGCCGAGAAAACGCGTTGTAGAAACGTGCATCAGCCGGAGCGAGACGTTCCAATCGTTGACGACACGGCCGCATCGATCGATCTCCACGCGGCGATCCTCAAACTGCCGCTCGCGCCGCGAGCCGCCGTGGTCCTGACGTATTTTGCGGGGTTGCGCAGCAGCGAAGTCGCTGCGGCGCTGCACGTGCCTTCTCCCACCGTTCGATTTCATCTCATGCTCGCGCGACGGCGATTGCGCGAGTTGCTTTCCGCCGGCCTTACCGGAACCCAGGAGGCATGCGAACGTGCTTAACGACGACATCCTAGGCAGCAACGTGCGCGCTGCGTTGACTTCACAGCCGGCGCCGCCGGCCGATCTTCAGGCGATCATGCAGCGCGAGCCCCGCACCGCGCAGACATCGCCGATGCGGCGGCGTCTCGGCGCACTCGCCGCGGCAGCAGTCCTCGCGGTCGTGGTGTTACCGCTCGTGCATCCACAGGCGTTGCTCGCGGCGGTCTCATCCGACGTGCGCATCGTGTTGCGCGCCTTGCATCTTCCGGCCGGTCCACCGGTTAGTACGGCCGTATTGAGCCGAATACGCACCGGCACGCATGCGACGACCGTCGCCGAAGCATCACGCGAGGTGCCGTTCAAGCTCGTCCCTCCCGCCGGTTTGCCCGCCGGCGCACGTCAAAGCACGATGTACCTGATGCACCCCGGCACGTGGTCGGCAAAGACGCATCAATGGTCCGTCGGCGCACCGCTCGTACTCTGGAAGTTTACGCGCAGCAACGGGACCACGTTCCGGCTGCAGGCGGCGAAATACGATCCCCACGGCCGCTATTTCGCGTATATGTGGCAGACGGTAGAAGACGCCCACGGCAACGTCGTCACCGTGAAGGGGCATCCCGAATTGATCCGCCACGAAGCATTCTTCTGGCGCAACGGCGATCAAGTGATGAGCGCGTTCACGGGTGACGGAATCAAACGTGAGGAGATTGCGGCAATTCGCCGCGCGATGAGCGGGACGGCGATCCCGACCGTTCGCACGAAAGGTCCACAGGGCGGCCGCAGGCTGATGCTCGTTAAACCCTAATCCTTACGCCATGGAACGGGCAGGAGACGTCGCGGTTATTGGTGCCGGGCTCATCGGGCTCGGCATCGCCTTTGAGCTTGCGTCGCGCGGTGCAACGGTTCGCGTCTACGAGCGCGGAGAGCCCGCCCGGGCGGCGTCGTGGGCCGGGGCCGGCATGCTCGCCCCCTATTCCGAGTCGACCGGCGACGAACAGATGCTGGCGCTCGGTGCACAATCGCTTTCACGTTATCCGGAGTTCGTCGATCGCGTCCGGGCAGCGAGCGGAATCGATCCGCACCTGCATCTCGACGGAATCGTCAGCGCGGCGTTCGACGAGGAACGGCTGCGCGAGCTCCGCGCACACGCGCAAGCGCTCGCACGACGCGGAGTCGATTGTGAACTGCTCGACCGCGAATCCACGCTTGCGGCAGAACCGGCCCTCGCACGCACCGTCCTCGGGGCACTCTTGCGGCGAAGCGAAGGCTACGTCGATAACCGTCGGCTGGGGCGCGCGCTCGTTGCGGCATGTGAGGCCAAAGGTGTCACCATCGTACGCTCGGCGACCGACGTTGCGGTCGAAGCCGATGCGCGGCGGGTTCTCGGCGTGCGCAGTCATCTCGGATTTACCCCGGCGTCATACGTCGTGGTTGCGGCGGGAGCATGGAGTGCATCGGTTCCCGGCATCCCAACGCAATTCGCGCCAGCCGTTCGTCCGGTCAAAGGCCAAATGCTGGCGCTTGCCGCGCCCGTCGGATTCCTCAAGCGCACGACGTGGATTCCCGGCGCATATTTGGTCCCGCGCGAAGACGGCAGGCTGCTGGTCGGTGCGACGATGGAAGACGCCGGTTTCGACGAGCGCGTGACGGGGTCGGGTCTACGAACGCTGCTCGACGCCGTACACATGGGCGCTCCCTCGCTCCTGGATTTCGCCGTGACCGAAGTATGGGCGGGCTTGCGGCCGGGAACGCCCGATGGGCGGCCCCTGATCGGACCGACGCCTATCGAGGGCTTGATCCTCGCGACCGGCCACTATCGCAACGGCATCCTCCTTACCCCCGTTACGGCCGCTTATGTTGCCGATTGTATCGAGCGCGGTGATGCGGAGGCGCTCGCGCCGTGGCTTCGAATGACGACGGCGTGAAGGCGACGATTAACGGCGAAATTCACGAACTTCCCGACGGTACGACGGTGGCGCAACTGCTCGAACAGTTAGGCGCTCCTCGTTCCGGAATCGCGGTAGCGCGAAACGCGCGTGTGGTTCGTCGCGCGGAATTCGAAACCCAACGGCTCGCCGACGGCGATCTCGTCGAGATCATTAAAGCCGTCGCAGGCGGATAAGGAATCATGGATACCCTAAACATCGGAACGTACGCGTTTCAATCACGTTTGATCGTCGGCACCGGAAAGTATCCCTCGATGGACGTCATGCGCGCCGCCCACGAAGCGAGCGGCGCGGAAATGGTGACGGTCGCGATTCGGCGCATCAATTTAGACGATCCGACCGGTAAGACGATGTTGGATTATATCGATCGCACGAAACTGCGCCTGCTGCCGAATACGGCCGGCTGCTATAGCGCGAAGGATGCGATTCTTACGGCGCACCTCGCACGCGAACTCTGCGAGACCGATCTCATCAAGCTCGAAGTGATCGGAGATCCCGACACCCTGCACCCGGATTCGCGGGAAACGCTTGCCGCCGCGGAAGCCCTCATCGCGGACGGTTTCACGGTGCTGCCTTATATCGGCGACGATCCAGTCGTCTGCAAACAGCTCGAAGAGCTCGGATGCGCTGCGGTCATGCCGCTTGCGGCGCCGATTGGAAGCGGCCTCGGCGTTTGCAACCCGTACACGATCCGCATTATCAAAGAGCGCGCAAAGATTCCGGTGATCGTCGATGCGGGCGTCGGCACCGCGTCGGATGCCGCGATCGCGATGGAACTCGGCGTCGATGCACTATTGATGAACACGGGTATTGCAGCGGCGAAAGATTCCGTGCTCATGGCAAGCGCGATGCGCAATGCCGTCATCGCCGGCCGTCAAGCCTTTCTGGCCGGGCGCATGGAGAAGCGTCTCTATGCCAACGCATCGAGCCCGATGCGCGATCTCATCTCGAGCACCGGCGCGTAATGAGCGACATCACGGTCGACGAACTCGCCCGCTGGCGTCGTGAGGGAAAAAACTTCGTGCTGCTCGACGTCCGCGAGCCGTATGAAGTTGCGGCAGCGGCGATCGACGGAAGCGTGACGATTCCAATGCGTCAGATTCCGCAGCGCTTCAAGGAACTGCCCGTCGACGTGCCGATCGCGGTGCTTTGTCATCACGGCAGCCGAAGCGAACGCGTCGCCGCCTTTCTCGCCGGACGCGGATTCCCGAACGTCGTCAACGTCGACGGTGGAATCGACGCCTACGCGCGCCGCGTCGATCCGTCGATTCCTCGTTACTGATCGCCGCGCTTTCGTAGCAGCGCAAACCAGTGGAATGCATCGCGCAGCGGTCGCTCGCGATGCGCCCAGTCGCCCGCGATATCGTCGACTCGAACCTCCTGAAGCGATTCGATGTGCCAGGCGGGCAGCAGCATTTCCCGCAGCGACGCTTCGTCAAAATAGGCATGCGGCACGCCGCGTTCATCGCCGGCAAGCGGCGCATAGCAGCCTTCGGCAATCTTCGTGCCTTCGCCGAAGCGCGCGTCTCGCAGAGAGCCGAAAGTCCCATAGAGCGGTGCCTCGGCGCGCAGGCGCGATGCGATACGTTCGAGCAGCTTGCGGACGTCGTCGCGCGTGCCGTGCAGCAAGGCGTGCGTGCTGAGTGCAGCATCGGCCGCGATGTTTTCGTCGAGATCGGTAACGCGATGGCCCGCGGCCGTGAGGGCGGACGTGTTTCTGCCGCTGCCGCGGCCGATTTCGAGGACGGTTGCGCCGGAAAGCCCCTCCAGCCGTCGAAGGAGGTCTCGTGCAAGCACGTGCGGCGGGCGCGTCGGCGGGGGTGACGAATCAGAAGTCATCGATGAGTTCCGAGACGCTCATTATCGTCGTCGGTGGTGACTACCTTGCCTATGAGATCTGCCGTGAGATCTTAAAGACGGCGGGGCAGCGAGTCGCGCTCATTTGGAAGCACGAAGACGAGCGGGCCGCGCGACTGCTATCGCAAACCGTCGCGCGTCTAGGAACCGATTATCCCCACACGTTCGCGCACTACAATCTCGACCCGTCGGATACGGCGAATTTGCGCGAAGCGGGCCTCGAACCGCCGGGCGCGTCCGAACAACAGCCCAACTATTGTCTCGTCGCGGTCTCGCAAGACGACCGCTTGAATCTACGCGTCGCGTTGCTGGCTCGCGACATCAATGAGCGCGCTCGCGTGACGATCCGTCAGTTCAATCCCGTCTTGGGGCACAAGATTCAAGAAGGCTTGAAGTATAACTGCACCGCGATATCTCCGGCGGCGCATGCGGCCGCAACCTATGCGGCCTCCGCCGTGGACCGCTCGTGCTTTTACGCGTTGCCGTTTCCGACGCTCGAAACGCTCGTTGCGCGCGTCGTGCATCGCATCGACCGGAACGCTACCGAGGGGCACGCGGCCGGCGGCCTCTTCGGTTTCTGCGAACGTGCCGCGCGCGATTTCGGCATCGACGGCATGACCATCGAGCAGGCCGAAGCGCACGTGCGCGCGCGCGTTGTTGCGGTCGACGGCGGAACGCCGTACGTCTGTCACGGCGAAGAAGAACACCCGGACCGCGCGTTAATCGAAGCGCCGCTTGCAGCCGAGGCGCGCGTCGTCGTCTTTGGGCCGAGCGCGCACGTCAAGGGTACGTGGCCGAGCGGCGAGCACTCGCGCCGGGTGGAATGGGATCTGCGCGTGGGCGCGTCGATGCGCGATCTTCGCGTGGCCTTGCGTCGAACCGAACCGATCTTGCGCACGGTCTTTGGTGCGGGCGCGGTGCTCTACGTGCTCTTCGCGATCTTTTTTGCTTCGATACTGAAGTTCAATTGGCTGGCGTCGTTCTATTACGTCCTGACGACGATGACGACCGTCGGGTACGGCGACGTAACGCCGTGCCACGATTGCGCCGTCCGCCCGCTGGCGTTCCCCGAAGTGGCGGGCATGCTCGTCGCCATGATCGCGATGATCGTCGGCATCACGCTCTCCGCCGTGTTTACCGCAACGCTCACATCTTCGTTGAACGCCGCACTGGTTCGAAGGACGCGCGGAATTCGCCGCATTCACCGCTCGGGACACGTCATCGTGTGCGGTGCGGGCAACGTCGGTTCGCTCGTCATCGATTATCTGCGCGAGCTTGGCGAAGACGTCGTCGTGGTGGAAAAAAATCCGGACGCGATCCTAACCGAACTCGCGCGCGACCGCAAGGTCGATCTGCTCACGGGCGATGCGACCAACGACGAGACGCTGGCGTACTGCAACCCGGAAAACGCAAAGGCACTTATCGGGGTGACCAATTCCGACACCTCGAACCTCGAGGTCGCGCTCGGCGCGCGCACGCGGACGCGCACCCACGGGAGCGGAGAAATGCACGTCGTCCTGCGTATCGACGACCTGGCTTTCGGGGCCTCGATCAAACGCCACTTCGGCATCGCATCGTTCTCGACGACCGAACTCACGGCGCCGACGATCGCGGGCCTGGCCCGCTTCGAAAGCACGCGGGGCCGCTTTTCGATCTTCCCGCACTCGGAATTCCGGCGGACGTTCCAGCTGGCGGAGCGGTATCAGGGGGTCGAAAATTCGCCCCCGCCGGCGCCGCCCGAGCGGCCGGGCTACAAGGTACGGTGGATACCACTTTACGTATGGCGTGAAGGAGGAACGGGTAAAGGGGTTGCTGTCCCGGTACACAAGTTTGACGGGGACGTTAGACCCGGGGACCGCTTGCTGTTTATGGTGCCCCTCGATCAATTCACGCAGTATATCGACCACGAATAGGAGGTTTACGTGCTTGGCGAAGGCGACGAACTTCCCAAGCTGACGCTACGTACCGACGCCGGCAACGCAGTTTCTACCTACGATTATATCGGCGACGGTTTTCTCGTGCTCTGGTTCTATCCGAAAGACGACACCCCGGGTTGAACCAACGAGGGCACGCAATTTAACGATCGTCGCGCCGATTTCGAAAAGAAGAACGCGCGCATCGTGGGCGTTAGCCGCGATTCGGTCGAATCGCACCAGAAATTCAAAGCGAAATACGGGTTCGAATTTCCCTTGTTGGCAGACACCGAGTCCGCACTTTGTGACGCCATGGGAGTCATTCAAGAGAAGAACATGTACGGGAAGATCACCAAGGGTGTTGCCCGTTCGACGTTCCTCATCGACGCGACCGGAAAGATCGTCAAGGTCTGGCCCAAAGTCAACGTCGAGGGGCACGCTGAGGAGGTTCTCGCATCGCTACCGTAATGGCGGCTTCGATGCGCGTCCGCGTCGTGGGATCGAGTGCATCGGTCCCGCGGCCTGGTCGCGCGTGCAGCTGCCATCTGATCCGTACGCGTGAAGCAAACGTTCTGCTCGACATTGGTTCGGGCGCGCTCGCGAATTTGCGCGAGGTCATGGACTATCCGGATCTGGACGCGATCATCATCTCGCACATGCACGCGGATCACTTCATCGATCTGGTCCCGCTGCGATACGGTCTGAAATACGGCCCCCTGCTGCGCGATGGCCGCATGCCGCTCTGGCTGCCTCCCGGCGGCGAAGCGCAACTGCGAGGGCTGGCGGCGACCTTTGCGCCCGAGGGGACGCAAGATTTTCTGGACGAGGTTTTCGAAATTGCGGAGTACGATCCGCAGGGCGAACTGTTCGTCGGAAATCTGGCGATCACGTTTGCGAAGACCATTCACTACATCGACGCGTATGCGATCCGCGTCGAACGCGACGGCGCAAGCGTGTGCTATTCGAGCGATACCGCGCCGTGCGAAGAAGTCGAGACGCTCGCGCGCGGCTGCAATTTATTCTTGTGCGAAGCGGCGCTGGGTCTGGCGCACGAAGACGGTCCCGTTCGCGGACATCTTTCGGCGGTCGAAGCGGGCGAAATGGCGCAGCGCGCGGGCGCCCGCCGCCTCGTCCTCACGCATTACGGCACCGAGTTCGCGCCCGGCGAACTCGAAGACGCCGCGCGCAGCGTCTATCACGGTCCCTGCGCCATCGCCGACGACGGCACCGAGCTGACGATCTAGCTCACGCGACGGCAACCTTCGCGCAGCAGCGATGCCGTCTAGTTGTCAGTTTTGGCGTGGCCCCGCGGGAGCGAGAATTGAATCAGTGCGCGCACCGGTGCTAAACCGCGACTGACCACGGCGCACGGCGTGACCCCTAAGCCCAGCTCTTCCAGACGCGCTTTTGCCGCGAGCAGTTCGCGGCCCGACGTCACCACATCCTCGAGCAGCAGCACGTGCTGTCCTTGATGGTAGGGCCCCTCGACGTATTCATCGGCGAACGCCCCGTAGGCTTTCGGCGACTTGCGCACGGCGATCATCGGAACGTTCGAAAGCTGCGAGACCGCGGTTGCAATAACCACACCGCCCAGTTCGGTGCCGGCAATGAGGTCCGGGTTGACCTCGGTGAGCAGTGGCACGAACATGCGCGCGATGCGGCGCAGCACCTGCGGGTCGGAGAAGAGGCGGAACTTATCGATGTAATAGTCGCTGCGCACGCCGCCGGAGAGGACGTAGTCCCCCCGGGTGAGCGCGCGCTCGACGATCATTTTCCGAAGCCAGATGAGTTCCGGCAGCGGACCGCTGGACGGATTGCCTAGATGCTCCATTGATATGCGTTCCACGACTCCGTTACCGGACTCGGATCGAAGTTCTTGAAATCGGGATTGATGGCTTGTGCCTGCCTGTCCCACCAGAAGAATATCTGCGGGACGTCCTGCGAGAGCAGGTATTCGATCTTCGCGTACGCTTTCTTTCGCGTCGCTTGATCGTAATGCGTCAGGGCAAGCTGCTGCGCGGCGTCCATTTCTTTGGAGCAATAGCGCGTGTAGTTGTATCCGCCGGGCGGTACGTTGCTGCACAGATAGTTGGACGAGTTATCCGGGTCGACTCCTGAGAACCAGCCCGAGATCCCGAGATCGAACTTGCCGCTCTGCAAGATCCCGAGCGGGGCCGGTGCGAAGAGCGTGGCGCCGTCGAAGTACTTGATCTGCACGTCGATGCCGACGCGTTTGAGTTGCGCTTGGATCAGCACGCTCGCTTTGCGGCGCGTCACGTTGCTTTGATTGGTCACGAGCAACAGCGAGAGGCGCTGGCCGTTCTTGACCATGATGCCGTCGGCGCCCGGCGTCCAGCCGTCGCTTTCGAGCAACTGCTTTGCCTTGGCGGGATCGTACGGATAGACGATCACGTTTGGATTGTAGGCCCACATCCAATCCGGAAGGTCTTCCGTCGCGAGCTTCTGCTGGCCGTACGTCAGCGTGTCGAGCAACTGCTTCTTGTCGATCGCGTACGCGAGCGCGCGGCGCACCTGCAGGTCGTTGAGCGGTGCGTGCGCGGTGTTCAACTGCACGCCCTCGTAGCCGTTGACGTCGTTGAAACGCGTGACGACGTCCGGGATCGTCTTGAGCGTCGGATACGTGGAATACGACGGTTCGAACATCCAGTCGATATCGTGCGTACGAAGCAGGTTCAGCGACGTGTTTTCGTCGGGAATGATCCGAATTTCGATCTGTTTGAGCTTAGGTTTGCCCAAGAAGTAGTTGTCGTTGGGAACCAGCGTGATGTGATCGCCCTTGACCCATTCGGCGAGCTTATACGGCCCCGTTCCGATCGGCTCGTTGTTGAACGGGATCATGTTGATGTTCGGATACTTCGCCAGAAGATGGGCGGGCGCCACGTCCGTCGGACTGTCGCTAGGTCCGAAAAATTCCGAGACGATCGGTGCGAACTTTTCTTTGAGGTGTACAACCACCGTGTAGGCGTCGGGCGTATCGACCGATTTGACCTCGTCGAAGCCGTGCCGCGAGACGACGTTGTTGTTCGGGTTGAGCATCGCTTGCCAACTGAACTTGACGTCTTTGCTGGTGAACGGAGCGCCGTCGGACCACGTGACGCCTTTGCGCAGGTGGTATGTCACCGTCAGCCCGTCTTTACTGATGCCGCCGTTTTCTTGCGTCGGAACCTCGGCCGCCAGCACGGGAACGAAATTCCCTTTGGCGTCCGCGGTGACGAGCGGATCGAAGATCAGGTCATCGATCATCGCATCGGTCGTATTGGATGCCAACAGGGTGTTCAGGTTCTTCGATTCCGATTGAATCGCGATGCGGAGGATCCCGGGTTTGGTCCACGAGTGCTCCGAGCCGGAGGGGCCGCCCCCGGTCTTGGTGCAGCCGGAAGCGAGCGCGGCAAGCGCCGCGATTGCAAGTAGTCGTCTCACCCGAAGGGGGTTTATCAGACGGCTGCTTTTGGTCCTACCCGATTGCCCGGAACGGGGTCATACCGTTCGTGGCGGGAGCTGAACGAGCCGAGTCCCTGCGTGGCCGTGCGAAGCTCGGTGATATACCGCGAGAGCTCCACCTGCGGCACGTAGGCTTCGATCGCGTCGTAGCCGCTTCGTTCGGCCGGATTCATCCCGAGAATCTGCCCGCGCTTCCCGGTGAGTTGCTGAATGACCGTCGAGGTGTAGGTGGTCGGAACGGTTACCGTCACATGCGCGATGGGTTCGAGCACCACCGGATGGCACTTGGGTAGCGCGTCGCGCACCCCCATGCCGGCGGCGGTCTTGAACGACTGCTCGCTGGAGTCGACGTCGTGATATTGCCCATCGAAGAGCGTCACGTGCAGATCGGTGACGGGATAGCCGCTGGGACCATGAGCGAGGGTTTCGCGTACGCCCTTTTCGACCGCGGGGAAGAATTGCTTGGGAACGACGCCGCCGACGATTTTCTCTTCGAAGGTGACGCCGCTGCCGCGTTCGCGGGGCTCGAAGCGCAGCCACACGTCGGCGAATTGCCCGTGGCCGCCGGTTTGGTGTTTGTAGCGGGAGTGGATCTCGGTGCCGCTCGTAATCGTCTCTTGATAGGGAATCTCCGGCGGGGCCGTGTCGACTTCGACCTTATATTTGCGTCCGAGCCGCTCGACGGCGATGCCGACGTGCTGTTCGCCGCTGCCGAGCAGCAAGAATTCGTTCGTGATCTCGGCGCGAGCGAGCCGTAACGAGGGATCTTCATCTACGATGCGCGCGAGCATTTGGAAGATTTTTGCCTCGTCGATCCGTTCTTTCGGTTTAATCGCGATGGCGAAACAGGGCTCCGAGAGCGGCACTCGCGGCAGCAACACTTTGTGCCCGTTGCTCGTAAGCGTATCGCCGGTCTTAACGGCTTCGAGTCGTGCGATGGCGACGATCGCCCCGGGTCCCGCTTCCGGAATCGGCTCTTGCTTCTTGCCCTGCAACCGGTAGAGTCCGCCGCTACGCACCTTTTCGCCGCCTTGCGAGATGTCGGTGAGCGTGGCATCGCCTTTGATCGTACCCGAGAGTACGCGCACGACGGAAAGTTTGCCGGATTGCGGATGAATCGACGTTTTAATGACGCGTGCAATGACGGGTCCATTCGGGTCCGCCGCGATCGGCCGGCCTTCCGCATCGACCTGCGCAGCCTCGGCCGGCGACGGGAACCATTTCTCTATCGCACGCACGAGCGCATCGACGCCTTCACCGGTTGCCGCCGAAGCGACCAGCACCGGAACGATTTGATCGTGCGAGCACTCGGCGCAGAGATCGCGTTCGACCTCGTCCGGCGGCGGCTCGACGCCTTCGAGCAACTCTTCCATGAGGTGGTCGTCGAAGTCGGCCATCGCTTCGAGTAACTCGACGTGCGCGCGCTTCGTGCGCTCTTCAAGATCCGGAGGGACGTCGTGCATGTCGGCGAGATCGACGTAGCCGCAGAAGCCGCTCGACTTATCGCTCTGCTTGTTCTTGTCGACGATCGGCCACTGTTCGGCGACGACGTGCCTGCCGTAGAGCGACTGCAGCGCCTCGAGCGTCGCTTCGAAATCCGCACCGGGACGGTCCATCTTATTGACGACGAAGCAGTGCGGCATCTTCCGCGCTTCGAGATAATCGACGAGATTTTGCGTGTGCGAAGCGCGCGCCGGATCCGCGTCGACGACGATCACCGCCGCATCGACGCCGGCGAGCGCCATCTTGGTCTCTTCGTAAAAATCGATGAATCCCGGACAATCGACGATCGTCGCGTCGATCGGCCCGCAATTGCAGTGAGCGAAGGCTACCGTCGTGGATTGGGCGTGAGCGATGTCTTCGGGTTCGTGATCGCACACGGTGGTGCCGTCGATCACGGACCCGCGCCTGGGGATCGCACCGCAGTGCGCGAGTACGGCTTCGACGAGAGTGGTCTTGCCCGCGTGATGCGGGCCCACGAATGCGATGTTGCGCTGGCGATCGATGTCCGCCATTCCACTCTCCCTTACCGGCGTTTGGGTGTTTTTTTCTTCGTCGTCCCTTTACTAGACGGCTTGCTGACTTTTTTGACGGCGCGTGCGCTCGTCGTGGCCTTTTTTGCGACGCTCTTTTTCGCCGCAGGTTTTGCGGCGGGGCGTTTGGCTTTCGCTACGGGTTTCGCAGCGGTCTTCTTGACCGGCACCTTCTTGCTCGATGCAGCCTTCACCGAAGCGGCCTTCGTCGGCGCCTTTTTTGCGGGTGCGGCTTTTTTGACCGCGGGCGCTTTTTTGACGGGCGCGGCTTTCTTGGCCGACGCAGGCTTTTTCGCAGGCGCGGCTTTCTTGGCCGGGGCTGCGGCCTTAGCGGCGACAGCCTTCTTAGCCGGTGCGGCCTTTGCCGGTGCGGCCTTTGCTTCTTTTACCGGCTCCTTGACGGCTTTCGGCTCCTTCGCCGGTTTCGGCTCCTTGGCGGGCGTGGCGGCCTTCTCGTCTTTCGCTTGCGCGGAAGACGCCGCCGACTCGGCGCTGCGTTTCGACGAAGACTTTGCGGGCGCGTCTTCGGCGGCCGGCTTCTTCGTCGTGCGAGCGGGGCTGCTTGCGCGCTTCTTCGGTCCGACGTCGCGGGCGGCTTTCGCCGACGCGCGCTCTTCCGAGCGGTCCGGCTCTTCGGGAAGGCCGAGTTCCGCTCGTCCCAGGCCCGTGATGCTGCTTCCCGGCTGTACCGTTTCCGTCGCCTTTGTCTGTTGCAGATGCTCGGGCGTTGCGCGGAGCACCACGCGTGCGAGGCGTCCCGCAACGGGGAAGACGATTTCGTTGATGTCGCAATCGTCGAGCATCTGAAGAACGGCGTCAAAGGCGCCGCCCTGATCTTTGGGACTGTGCGCATCGGAACCGATCGCGATGCCGACGCCTTTGGCTTTTGCCTTGCGCATCAAGCGCTTGTTGGCGTCGATGTACTTCTGGCGCTGATCGGAGCCGTAATCTTTGTAGAGCGGTCTCGTGTTTATTTCGATCGCCATGCCGCGCGCGGCGGCTGCGTCGAGCAGGCGGTCTTCGTGCGCTTCGAGGGTCTTCTCGTCGGGCCAATGTCCGAATACGGCCGGCTTATAAAAGTGGCCGACCACATGTCCCGGAAGCTTTTCGACATCTTCGACGAGCCGATCGACGTAGAGCTGCCACGCTCGTTCGGTGCCGACGTGTTCCCAAAGGTCCAGGAACTCGGAATTGTCGTAGGGCCACTGGAAATCGGCGCCCTTCTCCGGGTGATCGATCGTGAGAAAGTGCACCGAACGGATAATGCCGTCGGGGCGCATCGCGTCGACGATGTTCTGGGCGTCCGGTCTTGCTCGAGGGTCGTTGTCGACCTCCGCGCCGATGGAGAAGCGCATGCCTTTGCGCAGCCCCTCGCTCACCACCGCCGCATGGGCGACGTCGACGCCCGCCGTTTCGGCGGCGCCATAGAGATCGCCGGCCTGCGCGAGCTTGAGCGCGCGACGCACCGTGTGCACGGCTCCGGGGTCTTCGAACGTGAGATAGTTCACGTGATCGCTGACCATCATGAAGCGCGGCGCACCGCGCCGGCATGCATGATAGAACCAAAGAAAGAGCATCCGGGGGGAGTATGCGATCGGACGTTCCTCGGCGAACGGCCGGTGCTCACCCTTGGCGTGGCCATGGATGTCGGGAATAGCCGAAAGGCGTGGATCGCTCAGCGTTCTGCTTCCTTTACACCGCGGGGGATCCAAGTAGACTTCGTGGGAGCTCCCGGCATCGCCGAGGGCTTCGAGTCCGGGGTCCGGCGCTCGAACCAGGGAACGAGCGTTTCGATCATGATCTCGACGCCGCGGCGCTGCAATTCGAGCGACATCGACGGCGTGCTCTCGCTTCCGGCGGCAATCGCTTGCGCCGGAAGATACGGTAGATGCACCAGACCCGCGATGACCGGCGGGGCGGCACTTTCCGTCAGGCCCAAGATCTCGTAGAGCGTTTGATTGCCGATCGACGTTCCGGCCGTGTTGGACACGTAGCCGGGGACGCCGTTCGCGTGCCACGCTTCGATGATTTTTTCGAAGGGAATCGTCGAAATGCGCGCATCGGCGCCGCCGCGGGCGATTACGTCGCCTTTGCGCATGACCCCGACGTTATCCGGGCGATCGAAATCGAGAACGTTGACCGCGACGCGTTCCAGCGAGAGCGCGTTGCGACCGCCGAACTGCGCGAGCGCGATCACCAAGTCGGGATCGTCTTCGTTGAGCGCTCGTTCGAAACGCTCGCGAATATTGCGGGTTTCAACGGGAATGATCCGCACCGCGATCGTTCGTCCGGCAAGCGTCTTGCCTTCGAACGCGCGTGCGACCATCTCGCTGGGACTGACTTTTTCACCCGCCAACGGCTCGAAGCCGGCGATCAGAACACGTTTAGCCACGTTCGCACCAATTTCTAAGCTTTTGGTGCGTAGCCTTCCATTTTGAGGAGACGGGCTTTTAATTCGAGACCGTAGCCGTAATTATGCAAGTCTCCCGCCGAATCGACGACGCGGTGACACGGGAAAAGTAGCGGCAGCGGGTTACGGGCCATGACTTGGCCGACGGCACGGGCCGCCCGCGGCCGTCCGATCTTGGAAGCGACCCACGCATACGACCGGACTTCTCCGGGCGGGATCTCCGCGGCCGCACGCAGCGCCGCTTGCTCGAACGGGGTGAGGTCCTCGATGTCCACCTTGCCGTCGTCCACGCGCCACGTGTGGAAGAACTGCTCCATCGTCTCCCGGAGCCACGCCGGCGCCTCTCCGGCAACGACCGGCCGCCGCAGGCGCACGCTGATGCGTTCGCAGACTTCGTCAAACGGTTCGCCCGAGTCGACCCCGATGTACGCGATGCGGTTCTCTTTGAAGCCCACGTAGAGCTTACCGATGGGGGCGTCGACCGACGTCAAGATGATCGGAATCGAGCGGTCCTTTTGACGGATCGCGGCGATATGTTCGACGACGCGACGGGCGAGATCACACGAGGGTTCGGGTGCGGGCAGCGTTTCCAGGCTGTATGCGATGCCCTCGTACTCCTCGTAGATCTCCTGACACGGTGGGCAAGCTCGCAAATGGTGGGTGACGGCGTCCTTGAGCGATGCCGCGCAATCTCCGCGGACATCGTCCCACAGCTCGTCGACTTCACGACAACGCATGAAGAGGGGCTCCTTCGGGTGCAATTCGGCCGATCTGCGGACCGAGAATACGGCGCAGAATGCGCACGGCACGGTGAACGTGCGATTTTACGGTTCCGATCGGCTGGTGGAGAATCTCGGCGATCTCCGGGTGGCTGCGGCCTTCGATGAAACGAAGGGTGGCGGCGGCGCGCAGGTGCATCGGCAGCTGCAGCAGCGCCTTCTCGACGAGCGCGACCTCGGCGTTGCGTTCCACGATGGCTTCCGGGCGAGCCGGGCCTTCGTGCGACTCCCGCAAGAGGGCGTCGGGATCGGCGAGGGCGTCGAGCGCGACGTTGGTCGGCCGCTTGCTGCGCAAGCGGTTGCGCGTCACGTTGAGCGTAATCGTATAGAGCCATGGCTGCAGCCGCAGCTCGCTGCGCTGCTCCAGCGACATCTTGCCGAGCGCGCGGTACGCGCGTACGAAGGCGTCTTGTACGATCTCTTCGGCGTCTTCACGGTTGCCGGTCATGCGCAGCGCGAACCCGTAAAGCCGACGCTGGTAGTCGTCGACGATGCGGTCGAACGTTTCGACGCTGGGCACCACCGACCCGGACGTGCGTCCGGCCGGCGGCTTCGGCTCCTGGACCGATGGTGGCACAAGTACTCCCGTGTGGAGCAGTGGTGCAAGCGCGCTCATACGTCTGACCCAACAACTCCGCGAGCTTAGCGGTTTCAACCAGGGCAGGAGGGGGCCCTTGAGACCGTTCGAGAATGCCCGTTCATGGTACTACAGTGCCGCACCATCTTGGAAAACCGCCGGTCGCAGACGCGACGCGGCGGTTTTTGTTTAGGGCACAGGACGATGTAAGAACGAGGGACGCCGATGCAGCAAGTGATCGAACCCACGGAAATTTCATTCGACGCGTACACGATGTGCAGTTTTCTGCCGAATCTCGATTCGGCTCGAGCGATACCGCTCGTACTCATCGGTTACAGGCGAAGCAACGATCCGTGGTTCGTGTGGCTCGTTCCCAAAGAAGGCATTAGCGCGTCAGGATTGACGGACGATCCTTACTACGCAAAGGTGCTTCACGATCCCCATAGTTATTTCACCAAAAAGCTTTCGAAATACGTCGAGGAGTCCGGCTCGGTGAAACGCGGCATCGAAATGTTGATCGACTGCCATCAGAACCATCTCGCGTTTACGCCGCTCACGCATTTGAGCGAGATGCCGTTCCGGCATCCGCTGGAAGTGCAGTTGGTCGGCGCGCGATAACGACCGGCGAGAAGCAAAAGAACGGCCGTCGACGCTAGCGCGTCGCGGCCGTTTTTGCTGCGCGGCCTTCGGCGCGAATCGTGCGGTGATAGATGATCTTGACGGGAACCGACGTGGTGGCGCTCGCCGAAAGCTTGCCTTGAATCGTCAACGTGGCATCGAGCGCTACCAGAAGCGCGCCCTTTTGCGAGTAATAGGCCGTTCCGAACATATGGATCGTGCCGTTTAGACTGTCGTCGGGGTGCTGCGGCAAGGTTCCCATCATTGGACCTTCGGCGCTAAAGCGTACCCCGGTAGCGGCAATGCCCTCGATCTTTCCGGCCGGCACGGGGCGTAAGAAGCCGCGCAGATGCGCGCCGCCCAGCGGAGAGGTCGCTTCAAAGGGCACGACCTTGTGCAAGTGGGCGAGATCGCTCATGGTCGTCGGATCGAGCTGGATCGCAAACGGCTGGTTCAAAATCGTGAGAAAATCCGGGTCCGAATCCGTCACGTCTTCGAAGTTACCGTCTTTGCTCATGCGCTGGACGAAGCGCGCGTGCACGGTGGCTTTCCCGTTGTCGTCGATGCGTGTGTAGGTCACGTCGGCCTCGAACCGGCGCGCGCCGTGCGAAGCGCGTTGGACGGCGAGCCGCTGCGTTCCGTCATAGGTGATGTGCGTGGTCGTGGCCGCCGGGCCGATCGAGTACACGTCCTCGCCGGTAACCCGATAGTTCTGGTCGGCGAGCGCTGCCGCGGCCGACGCCAAGATCAGCGCGGCTGTGAGTACGGCGACGCGGGAACGAAATTGCATATATGTCGGTTACC
Organism: Vulcanimicrobiota bacterium; assembly: GCA_027459645.1. Classification (GTDB taxonomy): domain Bacteria; phylum Vulcanimicrobiota; class Vulcanimicrobiia; order Vulcanimicrobiales; family Vulcanimicrobiaceae; genus JAMXLG01. Next base: position 13,486 of record DAIDHQ010000026.1, on the reverse strand, counting down.
GAATCACTCGTCGACGGTTGATTTGCGGCTGTAGCCCGATGCATCGAAGAACGCCAGAACGATCAAGACGTCGAGCGGTATCGTGAGAAGTATACCCAGCGGTACCTCGCTCCAAAACGACGCAAGCGGCACGTGAGCCGATTTGAGTAACGGTTCGAGGGCCCCGGAAATTCCGATCGGCAGCAGTTGAAGCGCGAAAAGCACGATAGCGCGCGACATGTTTGCGGCGCTCTGCCAACTCGTGCGAAGGCTGCCCCCGACCGACGCTACCGGTAACCACCACCACCGCTCGTCGTCCGAAACGACCGCGATGCATTCGGCGAACACCATCGCCGCAGCGAGCGGCAACGTGAACGCGCCCAAAATCCGCGCTCCCAGGCTTCCGGTGGCCACGAGCTCGATCGCAATCTCGGTGACGAACGTGAAAATGAAGTTCGCGATGACGACGACCCACAACCGTTCGAGCACGATCGACCACGGATTGGTTGCGTCCGAGCCATCGACGTCGACCTTCGTATACGCGAGCACGATCGCGTCGAGCAAGGCGCCGGCGACGATCGAGACGGCAAAATTCACCGCAGCGGCGCCCCCGGTCGCGCGAAATGCCAGCCATTGCAGCGCGGTCGCGCCGGCTGCCAGCAGTGCGTAGAGCCAGAAGTGGCGTGCGACGAGCGAAAACGCTCGGGCGGTCAGTTTAAGGATGGAATTCGACGCCGCTGTTACGCGTGCCGTTGAGGAAGAATCTTACGTGCGCCTCGCCTTCGCACACGACGACCGCATCGCCGTCGTCGAACGGCCGGCCGTTGATGTCTACGGTGAAGTCGCCCGCCGCAAGCCCGGCGAGCGTCCGGATCATGCTGCGCTGGTATTTGTCGTGCGGCGCCCGCTGCCCGATTGCTTCCCGCACCGCAAGCGCAAGCAGTTCCCGCACGCGTAGCGGCGTGGCAAACGCGAACGCGGCCGACCCGGCCGAGGCCACGGCATGGAGATCGAGTGGAACGCGCACGCGAATCACGCGATATCTTTTGGCGCATCTTCGAGGAGCCGCCTGCCGTCGGGGAGTACCGTACGCGTGATGCCCGACTTAGAGCAGATCGCGAAGATGGACGACGCCGATCTCGCATCGCTGTTGCAGAATTCCGTTCCGCGCATGCAGATCGCGCAACGAACGGCTCTCGTCGCGTCGATCTTCGACGCGTTCCGCGATCGCGGCGAGTCGTCGGAAGACGCCGCCGAAGGTGCGAACACCGCGGTCGAGTCGCTGGAGTCGGGGAACGAAGAAGCGCTGCTGGCGCTCGTGTCGTACGCGCGAAACGAGACCGGCCTCCTTCGGGAAGCATTGGAACTCTTCGGCGAGCGGCACAGCGATCAGCTGGACTGGCTCCTAGCGTAGGCTGTTTTGGGAGACTATCGTCGCCGGCGACTGGAACCGGAAGAACCGCGCAACGGGAACGGCATTCCGATTCTGCCGTTGATCGTGCTGGTCGTTTTTGCCGGGCTGTTGCTCGGCGCACTCCTCGCAAAATTCTTGGGTCGTGGCGCGACGACGGCGCAGGCCACGCCGGCCCCCACGTTTACGCCGTTGCCCACGGCGGCCGCCGTGACGCCGATGCCCTCTCCGCGGCACACGCCTGCACCCTCGAAGCGTGCGTCGCCCTCTCCACGTCCGACGGCGAAAGGAAGTCCGAGCGCCACGCCCTCGGCAACGCCTGCGGCATCTCCGACGGCCACACCGTCAGCGCATCCGACAGCCAGCCCGAGGGCTTCGGCGACGCCGCCCGCGACGCCGACACTCAAGCCCACGCCGAAACCGACGATCAAGCCGACGCCGAAACCCACGCCGACCCCGACGCCCCGTCCGACCCCGACTCCGACGCCTGCGCTCATCACCGGCGCGGCGACCACGGCGCATGCGGCCGCGATCGTGCGCTCGTATCTCACCGCGATGGCGCAGGGCAACTCGGCCTTTGCTACGGGCTATCTGGAATCGGGATTACCCACGGAGACGTTCATGAGCGGCGGCCGCGTCACCGACGTATCGGCGAGCCGCAACGACGACGGCAGCTTTAGCGCCGTCGCGGTCATGGTCACGCCCGGCGGCAATTACACCGAAACGTTCCGGCTGGTAAACACGCCAAACGGCCTGCAGATCACCGATCACACGCCGGTCGCGCACTAAACTTCCGCGCCGAGGCCGGTCTCCGCGCGCACCTGAAGCTGTTCGAACATCGCTTCCGATTCCGGATCGCGCGTGATGAGCGACATGACGATTGCGGCGATGAGCGCGAGCGGCAGCGAGACGATCGCCGGGTTCATCAGCGAGAAGAGCGGATGATGGCGCATGACGGCGGGGCCGATGGCGATCAATCCGATCGACGACACGAGGCCGACAACCATTGAGACGATGGCTCCCGTGCGCGTGAAGCGACGCCACGCGAGCGAGAGCAAGAGTGCGGGCACGTTCGCGCTGGCCGCGACCGAAAACGCGAGGCCGAGCACGAACGCGACGTTGGCGCCTCGCAGTTGGACGCCGAAGGCGATGGAGATGATCCCGAGGAGCACCGCGACGCTGCGCGCGACAAAGACTTGCTCGCGGTCCGACGCGTTCTTGTTGCGGACGAGCGTATACCAAATGTCGTGCGCGAATGCCGACGAGGCGGCGATCATCAGGCCGGCGACCACGGCGAGGATCGTTGCAAACGCGGCTGCCGCGACAAAAGCGAAGAGCAGCGGGCCGCCCAGCGCATTTGCAAGCACGGGCGCTGCAACGTTGCTGTCTTGACGCGGCACGATGTAGCCGTATTTCGACAATTCGCCATTAAAGTACGCGGCGCGCGCCGGCTCGCGAAACGAGATGTAGCGGATCGCGTGTACGTCGACGATATGTTTGCCGATGTGGTCGGTACCGACCAAGGTGGCGGCGCCGAGCCCGATCACCGAGGTCAACAGGAAGAACACGCCGATCAGCACCATCGCCCATCCGACGGACGTGCGCGCTTCGCGGGCAGACGGCATCGTGAAGAACCGCATCAGGATGTGCGGCAGGCCTGCCGTCCCAAAGACGAGCGCGAGCGAGAGCGAGATGAGATCGAGCGACGCGTGCGGTCCTTTGAAGAAGTGCCCGGGCTGCAGTAAATCGATGGTGCCTTTTGCGTTGTGCGCGGCACCGGCCGCGGCAAAGAGATGGGCGAACGAAAAATCAAAATGCATCAGCACGAGAAGGCTGAGCGCGAGTGCGGCGATCATCAGAAGCGACGCTTTAATGATCTGCACCCACGTCGTCGCCAGCATTCCGCCGAAGAGCACGTACACCATCATGACCAGGCCCGTCGCGACAATGGCGAGCGGCTCGTCGATGTGCTGAATGAAGAGGTTGATGACCGAACCGGCGCCGACCATCTGCGCGATCATGTAAAAGAGCGTTACCGCAAGGGTCGAAACGGCCGCGATCGCGCGAACGCCTCGCCCTCCGAGACGGAAACCGATGACGTCGGCAACGGTGAAACGCCCGGCGTTGCGCAGCGGTTCGGCGATCAGAAAGAGCACGACGAGATACGCGACGAGCCATCCGGCCGCGTACATGAACCCGTCGAATCCGTAGAAGGCGATGAGCCCGGCGATTCCGAGGAACGACGCGGCCGACATATAGTCGCCCGCGATCGCCCAGCCGCCCGCAACGCCGCCGATGCGCCGGTGCGCGGCATAAAACCCGCGGCTCGACGTGCTTCTACCGGCGGCCCACCAGGTGACGACCAGCGCTATCGCCACGAAGAGGGCGAACATCACGAAGGGTGCGTTCATCGGGAGAAGCGCTCCCGTGCTTTTTGCGCGACGGCTTCGGCTCGTGCGTCAAAGGCTTTGGCGATGCGCATATATACCGCGAGCATCAGCCACGCCATGGCGAACTGCAGCAGCGCGAAGAACGAGGCACGCGTTAGGGGACCGGCGATGCGTTCGCTCATGAACGCCGGCCACAGCGCGATCGCTACGGGAAGCGCCAAATAAAACGCGAGCGCAAAGATGGTGGCGGGTAGCGTAAAGCGCCGGCGAGCGCGTTGTAGCCCTCGGAAATCGGGATCGCCGGCCAGCTCGTCCCATTCCCTCGCGGTCAAATGGTGATGCTGCTGCATGGGCGAGACCGTTCGCTACTTGCGGATACCTATCCCGGCTCGAAAGCCGTCGCCGATCAATGCGTCTACGCCGAGCGCCGCGAGAAAGACGGCGATTGCGACGGCGGAAAACTCCGGGCGCGGCGCGACCGTCGCCACGAGCGTCAATGCCAGAAGCGCGAAAATCAACCCGATCGCGATCCGAAGCGTCGTGCGAAGCGCGATTGCCGGCGAGCGCATCGCGCGCCCCGCGGCGGCCGCGATCTCGGAGGGATTTCGCGAGACCAGATCCCAGAGAACGAAGGCGAAGGAAGCGCAAAGCGTCGCCGCGATTAATCGCGCGACGCCGTCGACGAAAAAGTGGAAGAGCGCTATTCTTCGTCCGGCCAACCGGCGATTTCGCCGATCGCCGCGCTCTTGGCGACGCGCAGCCCGAGCGTCGCGCACTTCATGCGCGTGGGGCTGATGCCGATGCCGACGTTTTCCAACACGACCTCTTTCGTCAGCTTGGCAACGTCTTCCAGCCGCATGCCTTTGAGCTCTTCGGTGAGCATCGATGCCGAAGCTTGGCTGATCGCGCAGCCCTTGCCGGAAAAGCGCACGTCGTCGACGATCCCGGCACCGTTCACGTGCAGATCCATGCGGATCTCGTCGCCGCAGAGCGGGTTGAGATCTTCGGCGCTAACGGTCGGCTGGTCCAGCCGTCCGAAATTCCGGGGATTGCGATAGTGGTCGAGGATGAAGTCGCGGTAGAAGTCGTCCATGCGTCGAGTTAGAGTTTGAACACCGCAGCGGCTTTTTCCAGCCCCGCGACCAGGACGTCGACGTCGGCGGCCGTGTTGTAGAGATAGAACGACGCACGTGCGGTCGCGGGCCAGCCCATCTTTTCCATTAACGGCATCGTGCAGTGGTGCCCGGCGCGGACGCAGATGCCGTCGGTGTCCAGGATCGATGCCAGGTCGTGGGCGTGGATGTCGGCAAAGTTGAACGAGAGCACGCCCGATATCAGCGCCGGGTCCTTCGGACCGTAGATCGCAAGACCGCGAGCTTCGAGCGGGGCGAGCCGTTCGAGCGCATAGGCGACCAGCTCGCGTTCGTGCCCGCGCACCCAGTCCATTCCGACACGATCCAGGTAGTCGATCGCGGCGCCTAGGCCGATCGCGTCGGCAATGTTGCTGGTGCCGGCTTCGAACTTCCACGGCAGATCGTTGAACGAGGTTCGCTCGAACTCCACCTTGCGGATCATGTCGCCGCCGGCGAGGAACGGCGGCATCGACTCCAGCAGCGCGCGCTTTCCGTAGAGCACGCCGATGCCGGTAGGGCCGAGCATTTTGTGACCGCTGAACGCGTAGAAATCAACGTCGAGCGCGCGCACGTCGACCGCGAGGTGTGGCACCGCTTGCGCTCCGTCGACGAGCACGGTTGCTCCGATAGCGCGTGCCCTCGGGACGATCTTCTCGAGCGGAGTGATCGTTCCGAGCGTGTTGGAGACGTGCGAAATCGCGAGCAGCTTGACGCCGCGCAAGAGCGTATCCACGTCCTCCAGAACGAGCATGCCGCGGTGGTCGACAGGGATGAAGCGCAACGTCGCGCCGGTCTTTTCGGCGAGCAATTGCCAGGGCACGAGATTCGAATGGTGTTCGAGTTCCGAAGTCAGTATGACGTCGCCGGACTTGACGTTCTGAAGCCCCCAGCTATAACCGACCAGATTGATCGCTTCGGTGGCGTTGCGCGTCCAGATGATCTCGCGAGTGTCGGCGGCGTTGATGAAACGCGCGACCTTCGCGCGCGCGGCCTCGAAGGCGTCCGTCGCGCGCGCCGCGATTTCATAGACACCGCGGTGAATGTTCGCGTTGTAATCGCTGTAATATTCGACGAGCGCGTCGATGACGCTCTGCGGTTTTTGCGACGTCGCGGCCGAGTCGAGATACACCAGGCGTTTGCCTCGCGACGTCGGATGCGAGAGGATCGGAAAATCGGCGACGATCGACGCGAGCTTCGCGTCGCCAACGGCGATCATGCCTGCATCACCTTGCGTGCCAGCTCTTCGCGCAGCCGTTCGCGGAGCGTCTCGCCCGGAAAACGCTCGATCGCGGGCTCGAAGAAGCCAAGGGCGATCATGCGTTCCGCGCTCTCGCGATCGATGCCGCGGCTGATCATGTAGAAGATCTGTTCGTCGTCGATGGCACCGACGGTCGCGCCGTGATAGGCTTTGACTTCGTTCGCCGCGATCTCGAGCGCCGGGATCGAATCGATGTGCGAGCGTTTCGAAAGCAAGAGCGCATCGTCGCGCAGGTTCGCTTCGCTATTTTGCGCGTTCGCCGCGATCCGAATGTTCCCCAAATAGCGGCCTTGGCCGCTGCCGGTTGCCGCGCTCTTTACGAGCGTGCGCGACGACGAATCGCCCACGCGGTGGTCGACGGTACTCATGATGTCGACGTGCTGCGTGCCGCCCGGGAAGAAGATCGTGCTGATAGCCGCCTCGACCCCAGGAGCGTCGATCGTGACGGCAACGTCGGCGACGGTAAGTGCCGCGCCCATTTCGGCGGTCGCCCAAGCGACGCGCGACGCGCGGCCGGGCAATGCGGCGCGCGTAAAAAGCACCCGTGCATCGTTGGGAGCGAATTGCGTGGCGGCGTAGGACACGTCGGCCGATTCGGCTGTGACGACTTCGGCGACGCCGCAGATAAAGCTGCCGGCCTGCACGTCGAGCTCTTCGACGATCGTAACGCGCGCGCCGCGTTCGGCGAGCACGACGGTATGCGGAAAGATCGCCTCGCCCGCCTTCGCGCGATAGCGGACGACCACGGGGTCGTCGCTGTTGCAGTCGGCCGGAACGTAGACGAACGCGCCCAGGCCTTCGAACGCCTGCGTCAGATAGGCGAACTTCATGGAGGGATGCACGGCGCGCCACAGCACGCGTTCGACCAGCGCGGCGTGCTCGCGGCGAGCCGTCTCCAGATCGCATGCAACGATGCGATCGTTCGAGGATGAAATCTCGACGGTGCCACCGCCGGCGCCGGCGCCGGCCGGGGGTTCGAGCGTCTCGAGATCGAGCTTCCAGTAGCGGCTTGGCTTCTCGCGGCCCGTGCGCGTTTCGCGATAGCGCTCGAGCGGCGAAGCGAGCTCGGGCGTGTTAAGCAAGTGCGCGCGTCTCCTCGCGGATCACGTCGTAGCCTTCGCGTTCGATGCGATTGGCGAGCTCCGCATCGCCGGTCTTCACGATGCGCCCGTCGATCATGATGTGCACGACGTCGGGCACGATGTGAGCGAGGATGCGCGGATAATGCGTGATGATCAGGAAGCCCGTCGCTTTGCCTTCGTCGCTCGCGCGCAACGCTTTGACCGATTCGCCGACGTCTTTGAGCGCATCGACGTCGAGGCCCGAATCCGTTTCGTCCAGGATCGCGTATTTCGGCGCGAGCACGGCCATCTGCAGCATTTCGAGGCGCTTCTTTTCACCGCCGGAGAAACCGTCGTTCAGGTAGCGGCCGAGAAACGATGGATCCATGCCGATCACGTCCATTTTTTCGAGCAGCAGCGCGCGAAATTTCGACGGCGTCAATTCGCCGGGGCGCACCGCTTGGCGCGCGGCGAACAAAAAGTTCGGAACCTTCACGCCCGGAATGGCGGCGGGATATTGGAAGGAGAGGAAGAGCCCGGCGCGGGCGCGTTTGTCCGCGGGCAGATCGAGCAGATCTACGCCGTCGAGCGTGGCGCTTCCGGCCGTAACCTCGTACTTCGGATGCCCGGTGAGCGAGAAGGCGAGCGTCGATTTGCCGCTGCCGTTCGGTCCCATCAAGGCGTGCACTTTGCCCGGCTCGACGCTAAGGTCGATGCCCTTGAGAATCTCTTTGCCTTCGACGCTGCAGCGCAGGCCGGAAATCTGAAGCCCTTCCATTGCCTGAGTAGCTTACGGCGCCCATGGCCAGAAAGTCAAGGATTTACTTTACTATCTAGGGCGCCGCGTGGTAGGATACCCTCGAACGCCATGCAGGTGGACCGCTTTTTTCAAACCAGCCGCGGCAAGATCGTCGCGGAACTCCGGCGCCGGGGCTCGGCCACGGCGGCAGAGCTTGCCGCGGAGTTTCGCGTCTCGCCCAACGCCATTCGTCAGCAGCTCGTCGTGCTGGAGCGCGACGGTCTGGTGGCCGAGCAGTCCGTTCGCCGCGGCCCGACCAAACCCACGCTCGAATTTTCGCTGACGCCCGAGGCCGACAAGCTCTTTCCGCAGGCCTACGACAAGATGCTCTCTGCTGTATTGCGCGAGGTCAAAGATAAATACGGGCCGCCGGCGGTCGAGGAGATCTTCGGATCGATCGCACGCCGCGCCGTCGATAAAGCGAAGTCCAAAGTCACTGCGGGCGACGCCGAGGGCAAGGTTGCGCAGCTGACCGAGATGTTGCGTGAGGGCGGCGTCGTCGCTGAATACAGTTTGATCGACGGCGGGTTCATGCTCGCGGAGCATTCGTGCCCATACAACGAGGTCGCCAAGGAACATCCCGAAGTATGTTCGGTGATCCATCAGGTGCTGGACGAAACCATCGGCGAACACGAGCAAGTCGAGTCGATGCGTCAGGGCGCCAAGAGCTGCAAGTTCGAACTCAAGGGAGCATAAGGTTTCGTGGATTTTCCGAAGTTTCAAAAATTGGTCGAGGCGCGTCCGGGATTCTTTACGATGGACGACGCCACCGCGAGCGGTGAGTACTTCAGCGACTCGTGCGGCGACATGTACAATTTCTTTTTGAAGGTCGGACCCGGCGCGGTAATCGAGGATATCTCGTATTTCACCACGGGCTGCGGCTTCGGAACCGCTACCTGCTCGCTCGTCGTCGAACTCTCGAAGGGGAAGACGGTCGACGAAGCGTTGACGATCGCTCCGGCCGACGTCGAAGCGCAACTTGGCGGATATCCGGAAAAGAAAAAAGACTATCCCGAGCGCGCGCTCGAGGCGCTCAAGATCGCCATCGACGATTATAAGGCGAAAGTCGCGAACGGCAGCATTCCGGATTATGGCGCGATGCCTGCACCCAAGCGCGAAGCGCCCGTTCATGCGGCGCCTCCTGCGGCGGACGACGGCAAGGTCGTCATCAGCCTTCGCTAAAAAAATAAACTAAGGTTGCCATTCTCCGCGACCGAACACTCGGTCATGACGAAACCAACTCTATTCTCAGCACTGTCCTTTGCCGCACTTCTCGCGGCCTCCGGACTCGTCGGCTCGGCGCCGGCACAAGCCGCCTCGCATGGCTACGGCGCAATTGCGACCGAAGCAGGCAACGACAATGCCATCGGTCATGCCACGAACTACCACACTCGCAAGGGCGCAGAACGGGCGGCCGTCGCTGCGTGCAACAAGTACACGAACGGCAAGAACGACTGCAAAGTCCGGGTATGGTTCCACGCGAAGCGTTGTGCCGCGTACGGCGCCAACGACAAGAATTTCGACTATGCGTTCGGCAACACCAAATCGCAGGCCGAACGGAATCTGCATGGCAAATTCCCCGAAGGGCAACTGGTCGACAGCATCTGCAACGACTAACGCGAACGGAAGACGAGTAACGCAAAGAGCCGTGCCTTTAGAGGCGCGGCTCTTTTGCCGAAAGGGACGGCGGTCGCAGCGGCGCCGTTGCGGCGATCTCGTATCGCGTGGTGTCTTGTTCTCTCGCCGAACGAAAGAGCACGATCGTTTGCACGTGCAAGCGGTGAGCCCGGACGTCGATCGCCGGAAGGGGACGCTGTGAACCGCCCTTGACCCGCGCGATCGTGACGTGCGCTACGGCATCGTCCTCGAAGGTAAAACCGAGTTCCGCATAGGCGTGCCGAAGGTCGTGCGCGAGCGTGCGAAATTCGGCGCCTCGCATGCGCGTGCCGACGAAGACGATTCGCGGCCGTCGCTCGTTCGGAAACGCGCCGAGCCGATCGAGGACGAGATCGAATGGCGCGTGATGGGATGCGACGCGATGCACCACCTGCGCGAGCGCCGGGAGGCTCTCGTCGGGAACGTTACCCAGAAAGGCGAGCGTGGCGTGGAGTTTTTCGGGCGCCTCATAGCGCGCCTCGAACGCCGCTCGCCGCAGGCTATCCTGAGCGTTCGCGCACGCGGCACGAGCGACGTCGTCGAGCTCGATGCCCGCGAAGAGCCGCATTACTGCAGGTACGGGTTTGAGGAGCGTTCCCGGCCGATCGTCGTAAACGCGCCGTGCCCCGGCACGACCGGCGTCGGGTCGGGAAAATCCATGAGCTTGCGATGAATCGATGCGACGATATCTTCCATCGACGTTCCACCGAGATCCCAGCGCCCTATTGCGCCTGCGAAAAGCGTGTCGCCCGTGAGCAGGCGCGTCTCGCCTTGGGCGGCCACCGAAAAACACACGCTTCCCGGCGTATGGCCCGGCGTGTGCAGCACCTCGAGATCGACCGTTCCGATGCGAAGGCGATCGCCGTCTGCCAGATCGCCGTCGAGCTCGATGACGGGAGGCATCTCCGGAAGGCCGAACGTGCGGGCCAGCTGCGGCTGCGCGTGATAGATCGGAAGATCGGCGGGATGCAGCAGCGCGCGCGCGTGCGTTCGCTCTCGCAGACCTCCGACGTCGGCGATATGGTCGAAGTGGGCGTGCGTATGGATGAGATACTTCGCGCGCAGACCCAGCCGCTTCAGGCGTGCCGTGACGTCGGCAACGCCGTCACCGCCGTCGATGACGACTGCTTCGCGCGTCGTCTCGTCGCCGACGATCGTGCAGTTGCACGCGAGCAAACCGACCGGAAACGTTTCGAAAATCACTCGACCTTCATCCCGAAATCGTGATACCCGCCGTTGAAATATCCCAGCGGCGTGCCCGTTCGCGAGGCGCATCCGACGACGCGGCCCACGAAAATCGAATGCGATCCCGCGTGATGTTCTTCGGCCACTTCGCAGTCGAAGTGTCCGATCGTGCCGAGAATGACCGGCGCGCCCGTGACGTCGGTGTCGTACGGAACGCCTTCGAACTGGTTCTCGCGAATCTTTCCGGCAAAGCGCTCCGCCAGCTCTTGCTGTGCCGCCGAAAGTAAGTTGACGCAAAAGATCTTCGAACTTGCGATATAGAGATAGCTTCGCGCTTCGCGATTGACGCAGATCAGGAGCATCGGCGGGTCGGCGGAGACGCTCGAGAACGCGTTGAGCGTCATGCCGCGCGGCCGGCCTTCACGCAAGCTGGTGACGACGGTCACGCCGGTCGGGTAATGGCGCATCACGGCGCGAAACGCCGTCGCGTCGGCGGCGGCTCCGCTCATTCGATGCGAACGCCGATTCCCGTGCCGTCTCCCAGCGGCAGGATGGTCGCGTCGAGTTGAGGATGCGCGAGAAAGTATTCGTTGAATTCGCGCATCGAGGCGACGACGGGAGCGTCGTCGGAGTCGTCGGTAACGCGTCCGCCGAGCAAGCAGTCGTCGACGACGACGATACCGGAGCGTTTGAGCATCGGGATGACGAGATCCAAATATGCCGCGTACTGTATCTTGTCCGCATCGATGAAGACGATGTCCAGATTGCGCTGCTGGAAGTTCTCGAGAAGCTCCAATGCATCTTGATTGAACGTGACGATCGATTCCGCTTCGCCCGAGCGACGGAAGTATTCGAGCGCAACGTCCATGCGGCTGGGGTCCGGATCGATCGTCCAAATCTTCCCGACGGGCGGCTGAGCGAGGGCCATCCATAACGTCGAGTAACCGTACGCCGTACCGATTTCCAAGATCCGGTTAGCCTGCATCATGCGCACGAGCACCGAGAGAAACCGTCCCGTTTCGCGCGTCACGATCGGAATGCCGTCCTTGCGTCCGTGCTGCTCCAGCTCGAGCAACAGCGGATGCGGCGCCGGATGAACCGATTCGAGATACCGCAGCACGTCGTCCATACGCCTCTTGTTAGCGGGGAACAGGGCCCAACCTGCTCGAAGGAAGGGCGTCCCATGCGCAGGCGACTTCGCCTCTTTCCTCTTAATGCGGTGCTCTTTCCGGGTGCGGTGTTGAACCTGCATGTGTTCGAACCGCGCTACCTACAGATGATTCAAGAGTGTCTCGAAAGCGGCGAAGGCTTTGGCGTGACCTTGATCGCCGAGGGCGCCGAGGCGGGCGACCCCAACGTAAAGCCGTACGATGTCGGATCGATCGCGGAGATCGTCGAAGTGCAGCCGTTGCCGTTCGGCCGCTACTTCATTTCGACCATCGGGCGCGAGCGTTTTCGCATCTGCGAAGTGGTCAGCCGGGAACCGTATTTGCTTGCGGACGTCGAGACGATCGAAGAAGAAGCGGCGGCGCCGGACGATGAGGTCGAAACGCTCTTGCCGGCGGTGCGCTCGCTCTTCGGCGAGTATCTTTCGATGCTGGTCGAGTTTTCGGGTCAGGAAAATTTCGTAGAACTGCCCGACGACGCGCAAGGGACGTCGTACTTGATCGGCGATTCGCTGCAGGTGGCCGAGCCCGTCAAGCAGCGTTTGCTCGAACTGGACGACGCAAAATCGCGATTGCGTGCCGAGCACGATTTTCTCGAGCGTTTGTTGCCGCAGTTGCGCCGCCTGCTCGAGCGCCGTCGCGGCGAATTAGAGCGGCGTCGCGCTGCAGGTGAAGACAACTCTTACCGCGCCGCGCAAGAACGCTACTTCGGCAAATTTTTCTCGCTCAACTAAAGCAGATGTTCCGCTGATTTTACGACATTGCGCATCAGCGCGATATTCGTTACCGGCCCGACGCCGCCGGGAACCGGCGTGATTGCGCCCGCGACGCGCGCCGCCGATTCAAAATCGACGTCTCCCCTCAGCGTGCCGTCCACGACGGTCGTACCGACGTCGATGACGGTGCAACCGGGCGCGATGTCGTCGCCGCCGATCAGACCCGGAACGCCGGTCGCAACGACGACGATTTCCGCCATCTTCACGTAGGGCTGCAAGCTCGCGCTTTCTTTATGCAGCACGGTGACGGTCGCATCTTGCGCGAGCATGAGCATCGCGACGGGGGCGCCGACGACGATGGAGCGGCCGATCATGACGGCGCGGCGGCCGCGGAGCGGCCAGTGGGGGCTGCGTTCGAGGAGCAGCATGACCGCGGCGGGGGTGGCGGGGACGAAGTCGGTGCCGCTGCCGAAGGCGAGATGACCCTGGTTCGTCGGATGGGTGCCGTCGACGTCTTTGTGCTGCGGGATCGCGTCGGCGATGGCGCGGATCGGGAGATGCGCGGGAAGCGGTTGTTGGAGCATCACGCCGTGCACGCTCGGGTCGTCGCGCAGGCGTTCCAAGCGGGCGCGCAATGCGTCGACGCCGACGCTCTCGGGGAGGCGGTCGATCTCGACCGCGATGCCGACCTTCTCGCCGGTCTTGACGAGATTGCGGACGTAGGCGACGCTC
>DAIDHQ010000025.1 GCA_027459645.1 Vulcanimicrobiota bacterium | reverse complement strand
GTTCGCCGTGACGTAGGACCCGGCGATGGGGTTTCCGTTCCCGTCGTAGTTCTGCAACGGCGAGAGCGGAATAAGATTCGGACGCATCTCGGTTCCTGAGGCACTGTAGCCGAAAACGTCGAGCGAACCGTGCGCGAATTTATCGACGAGCTCGCCGAAGGTCGCATACGTAGAACCCGGTGCGGTGGTGCCGCTGCCGATAATATTACGATATCCCTGCGTGAACGTACGCCCGTGGGAAATGATGAACCCGAGGTGCTTCGAGAGCGGCGCGCTGTAATCGACGTGGAATGCGCTGCCGCCGTAGTTCCCACTCGATCCCGAGAGGTGTAGGTGGGGAGCGTTCTCGGGAAGTTGCGTATAGAAATTCAGCGTCCCGCCGATGCTGTCGAAAGTGCGCGTCACCGGGCTACCGGGCCCGTACTCCACCGCCATACCGTCGAGAATCGAAAGATCGGGAATCTCGTCGGCCTGCCATTGACCGGTCTGTGGATTATTGAGAAAGACGCCGTTGAGCGTCACACCGATCATGCCGTTATCGACGATACCCGCCTGATTCGCCCAGCCTTGCTTGAAGCCGCGAACCGTAATCATCGACTTTGCGGCTCCGGTCGAGCCGTAGCTCGAAACCAAGACGCCCGGCGCGGTCTGCAGCAGTTGCGCCGATCCGGCGAGGGCACCTTGCGAAGCGATCTGCGTCTTGCTTAAGAGCACCTGCGTTTGCGCGGTACGGAAGACCTTCGAGTAGGTCGGCAACGGACGAACCGAATGCCCCTTGATGATAATGTGCGAGACGACCGCCAGCACTTTCAGGCGCACGCGCTTCGTCACGCCGCCGAGAACGGCAACCGTGTACGGCGCGAGTTCCTCGAAGCGCCCATCGACCGTTAACACGTAGGTTCCCGGCTGAAGTTTGCGCAGATGAAACGAGCCGTCTTCCCCGGTCGTCGTCACGGTCGCGACGGCCGATCCCCGCAAACGGGCCTTCACAATCGCTCCGGCCAGGTTACGGTCGACGCGCGATGCGACGATGCGACCGTGAATAGAACCAAGCGGCGCCGCGCTCAGCGTTGCGCCGTTGGCAACGAATACCCAAAAAGCCAACGCGAGGACGAGTAGTCTCTTCACAAACGATTACCCCTATAATGACAAACTAGCGTGGAGCGGAATGTATGCTCCATTCCCGCTTCACGCTATCGCGTCGATCTTAAGGGGCGGTGATTCGCTACTTAACGGAGATAATGACTCCCTTAAGAAGCGTTATCGCGGCATGCTGGCGCGGCCGGAGAGGACGGCACGGACGGAGACCGCAGGATAGCCGACTTTTTCGTTGAGACTATCCTCCCAGGCATACGCGATAAGATTCCTTAGCATCGTCGCACCGCGAGCGAGTTGCGTCGCGGTAAATGCACGCGCCTGGGCGCTGCCGTTCGAGAAGCCACCGGCGGCAGCGATGCGATAGAGCGGCACGACGGCGGCATTGGTTCCGCGTAGATAGCTGCCGACGATTGCCAAGAGCCGTGTTTGCGAGATGCGGTGCTGTGGATCGAGTGCGCGGTACGGGGGAATATCGCGTTGGACCATACGTTCGTTCTCGTACCGATCGACGAATGCGCTCTCGAACTGCGAGTGAATCCCGCGAAGCTGCGGAAAATGCTCTGGGTTGGGCCCGCTTCCCCAGCCGTTAAAATGGGTGGTAACGTGGAGCGGCTGCGAACCGTCGGCGACAAAATGCCCCCAGACTCCTATATCGCGCAAGGTGAGCGTCGCTCGCAAACGCTCGTGTGCGACGGCACGCGAGCGCGCTGCCGCCGTCGTTGCGTGTTGCGCTTCATATCGCTCGACGCGCCAGAGCGCGAAATCGGTGCGGAGTTGCTCCCATCCGTCAGCGATGCTGTAGGGCAGATAGCCGACGCGATAAGGCGTCGTCCGCGCGGCCAGCAGGGCGCTCTCGTATGCCGCCATGCTCGGCGGCAGGTGCGAGAGCGCGACGACGCCGGCGATCTTCCCGCTATCGCCGATATCGAGATAGTGGCCGGGGTCGCGATCGGCGTCCCACGATCGTCCCGAACCTTTCAAACGGTCCATCTCGGGACCGAGATAGCGCAATTCGCGGCGCGCGGCCTGCGTGCGCGTGAACGCCGGCAATTCGCTTGGAAGGTTCGCTGCGGCGAGATCGTTGATCATCTCGTGCCCCTTCTCTCCCCAGGCATGAACCGGTAGCGGTGCGAGGCCGAAAACGAGGAGCAAGAGCAACCCGAAGGTGCGGTAGAGCGTCGTCGATCGTGTCACGTTTGAAAGAACTCCCGTAATTCATCGAGATGAGCGATGCGCGTCGCCGGCGGCAACGCTGCGATCATGCGCTTACCGTATCCTTTTCCCTGCAATCGTCCGTCGA
>DAIDHQ010000024.1 GCA_027459645.1 Vulcanimicrobiota bacterium | reverse complement strand
CCCGGTCCACGACAACCCGGTTCAAACGTCGAATAACTACGACTTCTCGTACGAGCGGCACTTCAAGGGCACCGACTGGACCATGAAGATCTCGCCGTTCTATCGTTATACGACCAACGAACTCGTGACGGTCTCGCTCGGCGGTAACTTCGCATCCGGTATTAACGCCGGTACGCAGAAGTCGAAGGGCATCGAAATCGCCCTTGCTAAGGGCGACCCGTCGCGCAACGGCCTCTCCGGTCAGCTCGCGTGGACGCTTTCGAGCGCCGACGTCAAGTACAACAACTTGTCGAACGGCACGAACGCGATCGACGCGATCAACAACTACATCGTCGCCTTCAACGGCCTGACCTCGGCGTGCGCGCCGGGCGGCAGCCTTGCCGGCACGAGCTCCTGTCCGTCGGCGGCCATCGTCGCGGCTCCGTACTACTGCGTGAACGGCGCGGGCCCCAACGGCTCGAACGGTCCTGCAGCCAGTGCGGCAGCGTGCGGCGCCGGCGTTACGGCCATCCAGAACCCATACTACAGCATGAACCCGGGTTCACTCTTGGATCGTAATGCGTACTACCCGGCCTACGCCAACAACCCGCCGCAATCGGTGGGTCAGGACTACTCGACGACCATCCCGCCGAACACGTTCACGGGCTTCTTGAACTACAAGAAGAACAAGTTCACGGCGACGGCGTCGTTCCAGCTCAACGAAGGCTCGTACTACGGTAACCCGCTTGCAATCATCGGAGTCGATCCGCGTGATTGCGGCAACAACCAGGGTACGGCGTTCCCGTCACTGGCGGGCACGGCGTATGCGAACCTTCCGGATTACCAGACTTGCGGAGCCTCGCTCTTCACGTCGGGATCCGAGCTGGCCGTTCCCAACCCGCTGACCGGGAAGTTCGACACGATGTCGCAGTATCGCGAACCGTGGCAGTTCAACCTGGGTCTGCAATTCGCGTACGACTTCACGCCGAAAATTCATGGCGTGCTGACGCTCGCGAACGTGGTCAACCGCTGCTTCGGCGGTTCGAACACGCCGTGGAAGAGCGCCTATCAGCCCAATAACTTCGATTGCGGCTGGATCGGAAATTCCGGCGGTTACGTCGGAGCGGTTCCGGGTGAAGGCTTCTTCTATGGAGCCTCGCCGAGTGCACCGCAGAACGGCACGGCCGGTTATCCGAACTGGATGAACCAGCCGTACGGGCCGATCAACGGCGCGCTGCCCTTCCAGGCGTACTTCCAGCTGCAGTTCCGCCTCTAATCGAGACGAGCTGACAGCGTCGAAGGACGACGCTTAGGGGAAAGAGCCTCACCACGAACGTGGTGGGGCTCTTCTCTTTGTTCGAAGAACCGTCGGGCGTGCAATACGGATACAAGTGCGAGGATTGCGAGGTCGCGATCTTTCCGACGACGACGCGCAGCGAACTAACCTGGCTGCGCGACCGCGTACATGTCGTTCGCGAGGTCGCCAAACATTCGGGAGGCGGACTCGACTCCTGGATGATGGACGGCCTCGAGTTCTTGAACGACCATCAAGGCCATTCGATCGTGCTTGTCAGCCGCCGGTAAACGCGTGATAGACTGTGCGTGGGATGGCGATGCAGGTCGAACTCATTAGCGACGGTACGTCGCTCGAAATCCTCAACGGCGAACGGCGACGCAAGGTGAGCCGGCGCTCCTCGCATTCGGTCGTGCAGAGTCTCTTGAGCGCCCTCATCCAGCGCTGCGGATCGGGCATAGGCATCGCCGGGACCGAGTGGGATTTCCGGCTTGGTGCGGTGGACGGCAGCGTAACGCTGCTCGTTCCGGATGTCGCGTTCTTGCGCTTCGACCGTCTGGCAACGCTGCCCCGTGGGGATCGCGAGCGCCCAACGATTGCGCCGGATATTGCCGCGGAAGTATGGTCACCATCGAACGATCGCGCATTCGTTGAATCGAAGATTCGGAAATATCTCGCTTGCGGGACGACGCTGGTGCTCGATGTCGATCCGCGCACGCGCACGATCGTCGCGATCGACGCAGACGGCACGCAACGTTTCGCGCGGGATGAAGCGTTCGAACGCGCCGGCGTGCCGTGGCTACGCTTTCCCGTTGCGGACGCGTTCGCCGGCGTCGAATACTTCGAGTAGCGGAAATATAAAAGAGCGCCGGTAACGGCGCTCTTTGTTCGTAGCGATCCTTCGTCTACGCATCGTTCGACAAGCTCAGGATGACAGAAACGACAAGCTCAGGATGACAGAGCTATTCGGGGATGCGGAGATGCTCGCCCGGTTGGAGCGTGCCGTCGAGATGGTTCACTTCCGTGATGCGATCGATCGTCTCTTGAACGTCGGCATCGTTCTTGGTGTGCGCGGCGGCGAGCGACCAGAGCGTATCGCCGGGCTGCACGGTCACGGTCGCAAATTTCTGCGCCGTCGCGGCGTGCAGGTGCATGTTCGAAAGCGCGGGCAGCGTGACCATCAAGCTGAGCGCAGCGAGCGTGATCGCCGGCATCAGGGTCAGTTTTTTGCGCTTAGCCACGGTCGTCATCCCTTTCCATATCTTGTGCCAAACGGCTGTTCGAGTACCATTGTGTCTACAGGTTGGGCCAAACAGTTGTTCGTCCCCTAGATTTTAGCATGGCCGGTGCGAGAGCTGTCAAGCGTTTCTCGAACGTATGTTTGCCTTTTCCGGCCCCCTGTGCTACGGTTGTAGGGCATCGGCGTGCCATACGGTTGGCATTCCGGGGTTGAAGCCTGCTCGGACTCATGGAGATTGCTGCTGCGTGGATAAACCGGCAACCGAACGACAACAGCGGATACTCGACGTTATTCGCGCCTTCACCGTGGAACGGGGCTACCCGCCGTCGGTGCGCGAGATCGGCGAACGGGTGGGGCTTTCCTCGTCCTCGACGATCCACGCCCATCTGAAGGCCCTAGAACGGCGCGGGCTCATCTTGCGCGATCCAACCAAGCCGCGCGCGCTGCGTTCCGATCTGGGGATGCCTTCAGCCGCACCCGCTTCGCCACAGCCCGATGCGATGGTGCTCCCCATCATCGGCAAGGTTGCGGCTGGCGCTCCCATTACTGCGGAAGAGAACGTCGAAGGAGAATTCGTCCTGCCGACCAGCTTTGTGCCGAAGACCTCCGATGCGTTCATGCTGCGGGTCCAGGGCGATTCGATGGTCGAGGCGGCCATTCTCGACGGCGACCTGATCCTCGTGCGACCCCAGAAGACGGCGAACAACGGCGAGATCGTCGTGGCACTCCTCGAAGGCGAAGCGACGGTCAAACGCTTCTATAAAGAAGACGGCCGCTTCCGGCTGCAGCCGGAGAATTCGTCGATGGCGCCAATCTACGCGCACGATGTCGATATCGTCGGGCGCGTCGAGGCTGTCGTCCGCCGCCTCTAAGCTCGCTTCGCGCCCGTTTATCACGGCAGCCCGCGACGCGCTGCCGTGGAGTTTTGCGGTGCTGCTCGTTGCCTTCGTGGCGATCCTGCCGCTCATCCCCGTCTCGGGGCCCATCTTCGGACCGGCGCTCGGCCTTCGCGTTTCGCGGGCGCTGTTGCCGGCGTTCGGATTCATGGGGGCGGCGCTCGCGGTCGCACTTGCGTTGTTCTACGCAAAGCACGCGCAGTTGCCGCGAATCCCCGCAATCGCCGGATCCATCGCCGCGTACGTGCTCGTGCTGCCGCCTCTGGATCGGCCCTTGCTGCCGTATCTCCAATTTGTCGGCCCGAGCGGCCTCTTTATCGCACTCGCGATCGTCGCCGTCTTGGCACTTGCAACGCGCGTGTTGCGTAACGTGTGGTTCGGTGCGCTTACCGTCATTCTGATCGCCGTCGTACTCCGCCTCGAGCATGTTTCGGTCGCGGCAATCGTGCTATCGGCGCTCGCGCCGCTCGGACGTTTAGGCGATACCTATCCCGCGCTCATCGTCATCGTCGTCATCGAAATGCTGCTCTGGACCGTCGGCTTACACGGTCCCGCCTTGCTTGCAGCCGTCGTCACGCCGGTCTATCTCACGTTGCAGATGCAAAACACGACCGCATTTCAAATGCACGAACCGTTGCCGCACATCGTCGTCGTCTCGCTCTTTCTCTTCGTCTTTCCGGGCGGCTCGGGCGCGACGTTCCCGCTCGCGATCATGTTCTCGCTCTCGCGGGTGAGAAAACTGCGAACGCTCGGGCGCGTCTCGCTGCTGCCGGCGCTCTTCAACGTGAACGAACCGCTGCTCTTTGGGGCGCCCGTCGTGCTGAATCCGTATCTGATTCCGCCGTTCGTGCTGGCACCGCTCGTACTGGCGACGACGACGTATTTCGCGGTAGCTCACGGACTGGTCGGCCGGCCCGCGTTTTACGTGCCGTCCTCGCTGCCGGCCTTCATATCGACGTTTTTGGCAACGCTGGATCTGCGCGCCGTCGTCTTGGTCGTCGTCAATATCATCCTCGCCGCGCTCGTCTATCTGCCGTTCGTGCGCGCTTACGAAGGGCATCTCGAAGCATGATGATCGATCGTCTCTGCCAGATTTTTCAGGTTGCCGATCCGGTACGAAGTGCCGCGGCAAGGGCCTACGAGCGCGTTCGCGACCTGCGTTACGATGCCCAAGCTACGGTCAAGTCGAACGTGCTGCACGCGTTTCTCGAAGAAGGCGTGAACGAAAGCGATCTCGCCGGTTCGAGCGGTTACGGCTACGACGATGCGGCCCGCGAGCGTTTCGAAGCCTTGCTCGCGCGGATTTTTGGTACCGAACGAGCCCTCGCGCGGTTGTCGATCGTCAGCGGCACGCACGCGATCGTCACGTCGCTCGCCGCCTGCATTCCACCCGGTCGCCGGCTGATCGCCGTTTCCGGGCGCCCGTACGATACGTTACGCAATGCGATTTGCGATGCACCGTATTCGCTGCTGTCGCAAGGCGTGCTCTACGACGAGATCCCGCTGCGCGCGGATGGAACCTTCGACGTACCGGCGCTCGGCGCGGCTCTTGTGGGCGAGGACGTTGCGGCCGTGTTCGTCCAACGCTCGCGCGGGTATGCGCCGCGGCCGTCGTTGAGCGTTGACGACATCGCGCAGATCGTGGGCATCGTGCGCGAGCGTGCGCCCAACGCCCTGGTCTTGGTCGACAACTGCTACGGCGAGCTGGTCGAAGCGCGCGAGCCCACCCACGTGGGAGCCGACCTGGTCATGGGGTCGCTCATCAAAAATCTCGGCGGCTCGCTCGCCCCGGCCGGCGGTTATGTCGCCGGACGCGCAGCGGTCGTGGAGGCCGTTGCCGCACGGCTCTACGCGCCGGGCCTGGGCGGCGCGCTCGGGCCGACGCTCGGATTCGGCAGGTCCTTCGTGCAAGGGCTCTTTCTCGCGCCCCTCATCGTCGAACAGACGCTGCGTGGCCTGGATTTTGCCGCCGCGCTTTTCGACGAGCTCGGCTACCCGGTCGACCCGAAGCCGGGGGCATGCCGGACCGACATCGTGCAGGCGATTCGGCTGGGCAACCGCGACGCGCTCTTGCGCTTTGCCCGCGGCTTGCAGCGTGCGATGCCCGTAAATGCGCGGTTCGCGCCAGAACCGGGACCGGTGCCGGGCTACGTCGATCCGGTCGTCATGTCGAGCGGCTCCTTCGTTTCGGGTGCGACGATCGAGCTCTCGTGCGATGCGCCGCTGCGGCCGCCGTTCGAAGTCTACCTCCAAGGCGGAATCGTTTACGAGCATGCGCTCGTCGGTGCACTTTTCGCGGCTTCGGCGGTCTGTGAAGGCGGCGCAAGCGGCACAGAGAAGACTGATGCTTAGGTGAGTACGCAAGAAGATCGCTCTCACGAGCGCCGGTTCTTTCGAGCAAACGTCGATTTCCCGGTAACGATTATCGTTCCGGGACACGAACTGATCCTCACCGGAACCGCATACGATCTCAGCCGCGGCGGCATGCGCGTCGCGACGACGACCGACTTGCCCGCCGGTCAGCCGATCATGCTGCGTTTCGCTTTGCCCAACGGCGAACGCGAATTACTCGTGCGCGCAAAGATCGTGCTTTCGTTCTACGACGCGTCGTCGAAACAATACGCGCACGGCATCGCGTTTACGCAATACACCACGCACGACCACGATCAAATCGCGTCGTTCGTTACAAACGCCGAATCACGCTCGGCAAGCTAAAACGCCGATTTTTGGGGCGAAACGAGCGGCTCTAGCGCTCTCCGCCTTGGCCGAGGAACCCATAGAAAAAGTAGCGATTTCCGTCGGTCGTCGTGACGACGATACGGGTGTCCTGGACTTCAGCCGCGCTGACGGTCTTACCCACCAGCGTCTCGAGAATTGCCTGCGCTTGCATGAATTCTGCCTCGCGCAGGGCATCCGGCTCTACTTCTATGAGCTCGAGGAGCTCGTCGATCCGGTCGTTCATCGTCACCCTATGAGTAATCGTCCGCTCGGGCGGTTTTGTTAGCCGCCACGGCTCCTACCAGGAGCCGGGCGGCTTTCTCAGAGAAGGCCCCGTCGCAATGTACCTGCTCGAGGTCCTAAGCGGACCCTTAGATGGAAAAACCTGGACGTTCGAGAGCGAAATCACGATCGGCCGCGACGATTCAGTCGCGGAGGCATGCATCGCCCTCGACCGCTATGTTTCCCGCAAACACGCGCATCTACGCATGGATGGCGAGAGAATGCACCTTACCGATCTCGACAGCCGCAACGGGACGAAGGTCAACGGCGAACTGGTCGCGGGAGACGCTATGGTTGAGATCGGCGCCCCGTTTATCGTCGGTAGAACCGTCCTGCGCGTAACCCGCGCGTAAGCAAGCAGCAACAACATGCAGATCGCCACAACGGTCCGCCACGCGCGCGCGTTCTTTGACGTGCTGCCTCGCCCGCTTGGTTTCGTTCCCACCATGGGAGCGCTGCACGAAGGCCATTTGGCGCTGGTGCATCGAGCGCGCGAAGCATGTGCTTCCGTCGCGGCGTCCGTTTTCGTCAACCCGCTGCAGTTTGGGCCGGGAGAGGACCTCGAAAAATATCCGCGCGATCCGGAAGCCGACCGGGCGAAGTTGGATGCAGCCGGCGTCGACGTGTTGTTTCTGCCGGCGTACGAAGCGATGTATCCATCTCACTTTTCCACCTACGTCGATGCCGGCACGATCGGAACGCGCTATGAAGGCGCGATGCGCCCGACGCATTTCCGCGGCGTGACGACGGTCGTCACGAAACTGCTCAACGTCGTCCGTCCCGAAGTCATGTTTCTCGGACAAAAAGATGCGCAGCAAACGGCCGTGTTGCGAAAGATGGTTGCGGATCTCGACGTTCCGACGCGCATCGAAGTCGTTCCGACCATCCGCGAGGCCGACGGTCTTGCGATGTCCAGTCGAAACCTCTACCTCTCGCATAACGAACGCGCCGCCGCGCCGACCCTTCACGGAACGCTGCAAGCTCTGCGAACGGCGATGGAAGGCGGGAAATCGAAAGACGAGGCCATTGCCGAGGCGCGCACGTGTTTGAGCCCGCTCGCACACCTCGATTACCTGGACGTCGTCGATGCGAATACGTTCGAGCCCATCGAAGAACTCGCGCCGCCGGCATTTATCATCGGTGCCGCGCGCTTTGGTGCGACGCGCCTTCTCGATAATTTATGGCTGCAATAGACGCCGTTCGCGGAGCGCACGTTTTGCTCGGCGTGTGCGGCGGCATCGCGGCTTATAAGATGGCGGCGCTCACCAGCACGCTCGTGCAACGCGGCGCAACGGTCGACGTCATAATGACCGATGAAGCGACGAAATTCGTGGGCCCACTGACCTTTTCATCGCTTACAGCGCGGCCCGTCTATAGTTCGCTATGGGATGCTCCCGAACGCATTCCGCATATTCGCCTGGTGCGCGAAGCGCAGGCCGTGCTCGTCGCCCCGGCGACCGCTAACGTCATCGCGAAGCTCGCGCACGGCATCGCGGACGATTTGCTGACGACCGCGCTCCTTGCCGCGCGCATTCCGATCGCGATCGCGCCCGCAATGAACAGCGCGATGTTCGAGCATCCGGCGACGCTTGCGAATCTTGCAACGCTGACCGGCCGCGGCTATGAAATCGTCGACCCGGATGAAGGCTTTCTCGCCGAACGCGAGCGCGGCGTCGGGCGCCTGGCGCCGGAAGAATGGCTGCTCGAGGCGCTAGCGCGGATGCTCGCGCGCACGCAGTCGCTGCGCGGGAAGCGTATCGCAATTACCGCCGGCCCTACGCGCGAAGCTTTCGATCCCATTCGTTTCGTCAGCAACGCCTCGACCGGAGCGACCGGAATCGAACTGGCTCGTGAAGCCGCCGCGCGCGGAGGGGACGTTACGCTGCTTCTCGGACCGACGGCATTGCAGCCGCCGCCGGGCGTCCGCGTGATCGGCTTTACGACGGCGCAAGAGCTCTATGATGCGGCAATGCGTGAAGTTCTCGACGCGGATCTGACCATTGCGACGGCGGCCGTTGCCGATTGGCGTCCCTCGACGCGCTCGGAATCAAAACTCAAGAAAACGGACGAAGACTTGGACGTAAGGATGGTTCGCAACCCCGACGTGCTCGCGGCGCTCGGCGAGCGCAAGGGCAAGACGTTTCTCGTGGGTTTTGCGGCCGAAACGGACGATCATGAGGCCAACGCGCGGGAAAAACTTCGCCGCAAACATTTGGATGCAATCGTGGTCAACGACGTGCGAGGCGAGCGCGGATTCGGCGCCGGCCCAAACCATTTGACGCTCCTGTACGGAGAACGCGGTCGCCGCGATCTGGGAACAGCGGAAAAGCGCGCCTTGGCCGCACGTTTGCTGGATGCTCTTGAGGAGTTGATGTGCTCTTAGCGATCGACGTCGGGAACACCGAAACGAAGCTCGGCGTCTTCGAGCGCGACGGCGACGATCTCGCGCGTTCCTGGCGCGTGACGACGGACGCGCGGCGCACCGCCGACGAATATGGCGTGTTCTTCACGCAGCTCTTTGCCGCCGCGCACATGCCGCTGGAGGCTATAGACGCGATCGTCATTGCGAGCGTGGTTCCGCGACTCGATGCAACGCTGGCTGCAACCAG
Organism: Vulcanimicrobiota bacterium; assembly: GCA_027459645.1. Taxonomy (GTDB): domain Bacteria; phylum Vulcanimicrobiota; class Vulcanimicrobiia; order Vulcanimicrobiales; family Vulcanimicrobiaceae; genus JAMXLG01. The sequence goes on along the minus strand of DAIDHQ010000024.1, from coordinate 18,554 downwards.
CCGCCGCTTCTTCGAGGTCGATCCGCACTTCCTCGAACCGGATCGTCAAACGCTGATGGAGATTCAAACCGACCGTCCGTCGGAAGTCGGGGCAGATCTGGTCGCGGCGGCAATTGGCGGCCGCGAACACTACGGAGCACCGCTGATCGTCGTCAGCTATGGCACGGCAACCGTCTTTACGGCGATATCTCGTAAGGGGGCATATCTCGGCGCTGCGATTGCGCCCGGCATCAACATTTCGATCGATGCGCTGGTGGGTCGAACCGCAAAACTGCCGCAAGTCGCGCTGGACGCTCCCAAGCATGCGATCGGCCGCAACACCGTCGATGCGTTGCAAGCTGGATTCATCTACGGTTTCGTCGGGCAGAGCGAGGCGATCATCGCACGCATGCGCGATGAAATGGGCGAAAACGTGCGAGTCGTTGCGACGGGCGGCCTGGCGGAAGTCGTCGCGCGCAGCAGCACGTCGATCGAATGCGTCGATCCGCATTTGAGCTTACATGGCTTGCGCCTCTATTTTCACAGCACTACTTAAGTGCGAATTGCACTTGGAAACGTTTACCGTAACTTAATATCCTCGCGATAGACTCGGAAGCGTTGCTTACGAGCTAACGGAGGGTGACTCATTGCTTAAACGATTTGGCGCGGCGGCGACGCTGCTTGCGCTAGGACTTGCCGCCTGCAACGGCGGCGGTTCGTCTCAAACGCCGGCGGTAGCCGGAAATACGGGCCCGAAGCGGCCTGCGACGCGCCACATCCCGATGCCGGCGCACAAGGTCTTTTTGAAACACGCGATGGTAAGCGGCACGAATATCGTCGCCGATCCCGGTTTCGAAAGCGGCGGATTTTCCAGCGGCTGGTATCAGTGCGGCAACGTCAATGCCGTAATCACGACGGCGAAAGCGCACAGCGGCAGCTACAGCGATTTCAACGGCTCGACGTCTGCGCCGGAAGTCAACGGCTACGCCGGCGTCTGCCAAGACCTCACGGTGCCGTCGAACGGCACGCTGTCCTTCTGGGTGTACGAAGGAACCAACGACAACGTCAATTACGCGGATCAGGAAGCCGATCTGCTCGACTCCTCCGGCAACGTGATTACGACGCTCTACTATGAAGCGTCCAACACGAACGGCTGGGTGCAAAAGACGTTCGATCTGAGCCAGTACGCCGGACAAAGCGTCAGCCTGTTCTTCGGCGTCTATGGTAACGGCTGGAGCGGCGGATACATCTACCAATATGTTGACGACGTCTTTATCGGTGCGGGCGGTGCAACGCCGACGCCGGCGCCGACGCCGACGGTAACGCCGACGGCAACGCCGACGGCAACGCCGACTGTCGCACCGACGCCGACGCCGCGTCCGACCGCAACGCCGACGGTTGCGCCGACGCCGACACCGACGATTGCACCGACGCCCACGCCGGTGCCGACCTCAACGCCGAGCGCTGCACCCTGCAACGACTCGAAGTTCGTCAGCGACCAAACGTCGTTCGCCAACGGATCGCTCAGCGGCGATCAGCTTGAAGACGTGTGCGGCACCGTGACGCAGGTATTGCCGTCGAAGGTGACGAGCAGCGGCAATCACGGCTACTTCTACGTGCAAATGCCCAATGGATACAACATCGAGATCGTCTCGAACCTCGATGCGATGGCGCAAGCTCCGACCAACGATCCGCCGTCGACGTGGCCCTGGGTTAGCGTCGGACAATACGTCTACGTGCAAGGCCGCTACTACTACGACAACTCGAGTTCGCAAGGCATCGACTGGACCGAAGACGACACCGGCTCTTGGCCGTACGTCGGATGGGTCTATGTCTGCGACACCAGCGGAAACAACTGCCAGAAATACTGGTAAAGCAAACGAAGGCGCCGCTTCTCGGCGCCTTCACCATTCCCAGCGCTACATTAAGCATCCTTATATTTTGGAGATTATGAACACGACAAGTCGGCAGATGCTCGCATCTGCACTCTTTCTTTCGCTGCTCGCCGGTTGCGGCGGCAGTTCTCAAGGCGTTACGCCGCATGCGGCTACGCCTTCGGCCCGCGTCTTGCACGACCACAGAGGTATGCACGTTACGGTTCGGGCATCGGCGCATCACGCCGTGCGACGCGCAATGGACGCGAACGTCCTTGCCGATCCGGGTTTTGAATCGGGCGCGTTCGGTTCGTGGACGGCGTGCGGTAACGCAGCAGCGGTCATCGATTCGACGAATCCGCACACGGGTTCGTATGACGCGCTGGTCGGTAACCTTAGCTCGAATCCGGGCGAAGAAAGCGGCCTCGACGGCGTTTGTCAGACGGTGACGGTGCCGTCTAGCGGGCAGCTCAGCGTTTGGGTAGACGAGGGAACGTCCGAAACCTCGACGAGCGTGGCCGATCAAGAAGCCGATCTTCTCGATGCAAATGGCAACGTCATCACGACGTTGTACTCGGAGAACGGGAATACGAACGGCTACGTTCAGAAGACGTTTGACCTGTCGTCGTACGCCGGGCAATCGGTGCAGCTGTTCTTCGGTATTTACGGCTCGGGCTCGTCGAGCGATTACAATTTCGTCTACGTCGATGACGTCTCTCTTACCGGCGCCACCGCGACGCCAACGCCCGCTTCAACGCCGACGCCAGGTTCGACGCCGACGCCCAGCAGCGCCGCGCCGTGCAACGATCAGCAGTTCCTAAACGATCAAGCGTCGTTTGCCAACGGATCGCTGAGCGGGGATCAGCTCGAAGATGTCTGCGGCAGCGTGACGCAAGTATTGCCGTCGAAGGTGACGAGCAGCGGCAATCACGGCTACTTCTACCTGCAGATGCCCGACGGGTCGACCATCGAGATCGTTTCGAACCTCGATGCGATGGCGCAAGCTCCGAGCAACGATCCGCCGTCAACGTGGCCGTGGGTTGCCGTCGGTCAGTACGTCTACGTGCAAGGGCGCTACTACTACGACAACTCGAGTTCGCAAGGCATCGACTGGACCGAAGACGACACCGGCTCTTGGCCGTACGTCGGATGGGTCTATGTCTGCGACACCAGCGGGAATAACTGCCAGAAATACTGGTAACGGCAGTCTCCAGGCACGAAGGCCGCTCGCTCGAGCGGCCTTCATCTGTTATACTACCGTCGCCATGGAGCCCACCGTCTCGCCGCTGCAGATCGGCGAACATCAGATCTGGCCGCCCTTGATTCTGGCGCCCATGTCCGGCGTTACCAACCGGACGATGCGGGCGTTGTATAAACCCTTTGGCCTTGGTCTGACGGTGACGGAGTTCGTCTCTTCCAACGCGCTCAAATACGGCAGCAAGCGCACGATGGAGATGATCGATCAGCACGGGCTCGAGAAGCCCGTTTCCACGCAACTCTGGGGCGACGACCCGGAGACCATGGCGGCTGCCGCAAAAGTCGTGCGCGAATGCGGCGCCGACCTCGTCGACATCAATTTTGGTTGTCCCGCGCCAAAAGTCACCAAAACCAACGGCGGCTCCGCCTGCTTGCGCGACGTCGGCCGCTGCGAGCGCATCATGGCTGCGGTCGTCGAGGCCGTCGATTGTCCCGTGACGATGAAGATGCGCCTGGGCTGGACGGAGAGCGATCTCGTCTATGTCGACGTCGCCCGTCGCGCCGAAAAGGTCGGCATAAAAGCGGTCACGCTGCATGCGCGCACCGCGCGCCAGTTCTATCGCGGCGAAGCGGATTGGTCGCATATCAAACGCTTGAAGGAATCGATCGGTATCCCCGTGATCGGCAACGGCGATCTCGACGATGCGCATCTGGCGATGCAGCGGATGCGCGAAACGGGCGTCGATGCAATCATGCTCGGGCGGGCGACGCTGGGCAACCCGTGGCTCATCTCGCAGATCGCCGACCTGATGGAGGGGCGCGAAGCGCGCCCGACGCCCGCGCCCGCGGACCGGTTGCGCTTCTGCATCGTTCACTACGAACGCATGGTGGAAGAACTCGGCGAAGCGCGCGCGGTTCCGCAAATGCGCAAGCATGTCGCGCTCTATCTCAAGGGCATTCCCGGCTCGGCCGTCTTGCGCGAACGCATCATGCGCATTCCGACCGCCGCCGAAGCGATCGGCGTCATCGAAGAAACGATCGCGCGCATCGAGTCGCAGTCGACGGTGGCAGCGTGAAGCACTGGAGCTACGTTGACTAGAGGCACTCAAGAAGATCTCGCAACCGAAGCGTTTGAGAATTACAAGAACTTCGTCAACCCGCCGCTCGCGCGCGTTATGAAGCTCTCGGGTTCTCCCGTGGAAGTGCGCGCGTCGGGAACGACGATTTGGGATCAGAACGGCAAAGCGTATCTCGATTTCGCCGGCGGGTACGGCGTCTTTACGCTCGGACATTCGCATCCGCGCGTCATTGCTGCGGTGCGCGAACAGATGGAGTCCATGTCGCTTTCCGGCAAGACGATGTTCAACGTCGTGCTCGGGCGCGCGGCGAAGCGTCTCGCGGAACTCGCGCCGGGCGATCTGCAACTCTCGTTCTGGTGCAACAGCGGCACCGAGGCGGTCGAAGGCGCGATCAAACTCGCGCGCGCCGCGACGGGCCGCGCGATGATCGTCGCGACGCACGACGCGTACCACGGCAAGACGTACGGCGCGCTCTCGGTGAGCGGACGGGAAGCCTTTCAAACGCCGTTTCGCCCGCTGCTCGCCGACGTCGAACACGTGCCGTTCGGCGATGCCGCGGTCCTCGAGGAGGCGCTGCGCGATGCGGCGGCATTCATCGTCGAACCGGTGCAGGGCGAGGGCGGCGTGAACGTTCCGCCGGCCGGGTATTTGCGCGCCGTGCGCGAGGCGTGCGATCGCGCGGGCGCGCTCTTCATCGCGGATGAAGTGCAGACGGGTCTCGGGCGCTGCGGCTATCTCTTCGGCTGCAATCGCGACGAGGTCGTGCCCGACCTGATGACGCTCGCGAAGGGGCTCTCGGGCGGCATCATTCCGGTCGGCGCGTTCATCGCGCGTCCCGACGTGTGGAATCGCGCCTACGCCAAGCAGCCGCTTGTCCACACCTCGACCTTCGGCGGGAGCGAGATCGCCTGCGCGGCGGCGCTCGCGGCGATGGAGGTGCTGGTCGACGAGGGCCTCGTCGAGAACGCGCGCGAGCGCGGCGCGCAGCTGCTCGAGGGCGTGCGGGCGATCGCCGCGGAGTACCCGTCGGTCATCGCGCAGGCCCGCGGTCTCGGCCTCTTGGTCGGCGCGGAGCTGGCGCACGAAGGCTATGGCGGCTGGATCATCCCCGAGATGCTCAAGGCGGGCGTTACGGCCGCCTGGACGCTCAACATGCAGCGGGTGATCCGCCTGGAGCCCCCGCTCGTGGTGACCGCGGCCGAGGTCGAGCGAGCGCTCGCGGCCCTGCGGGCAGGGGTAGCAACTGCGGCTGAGAAGCTAGGTCGCTTGTAAAATTATCATGCCCCACGTCGAAACCCGCATCGCGATTGCGGCTCCCGCCGCGCGCGTCTACGAGCTTGCCAAAGAGCAAGAACGCTTCCCCGAGTTCATGCCGGACGTTGAGACGGTCGTGGTGCTCGAACGTCACCCCGACCGCGTCCTCACGCGCTGGAAGACCCTCGTGGAAGAGGCGCCGATCGAGTGGATCGAAGAAGACCGCTTCGACGACGACGCCCTGCGCATCGACTATAAACTTCTCGAAGGCGACCTCGACACGTTCGAAGGCGCGTGGACCTTCGAAGAGCGCGATGGACAGACGCACGTGACGCTCGGCGTCGAATACGACTTCGGCGTGCCGACGCTCGCCGAACTCATCGGACCGACGTTGCACAAGAAAGTGCAGGAGAACAGCGAGATGATGCTCGCCGCCCTCAAGGCCGAGGCCGAACGCGCGTGACGACCGCGCCGAAATTCTGTTTCGTCGTTCACCCGCTCTCGCTCGACGACGTCGCGCGATACGAGCCCGGTGCGGCCGGCAAGGGCGCGCCGATCATCCGCAAGATCATGGAATGGATGCCGCCATGGGCGGCGGTGCACGTCACCGGCGTGCGCACGCCGGACGGCCGCGAGACCGAGGGCTGGTTCGTATCGGCGCCGCTGCTTCCCGAGCAGATGATGGAGTTTCCGCGCGAAGAGGTCTACAAACGCATTCTGCGCGCGATCGAGATCGGCGTGGAACTCGGCGCGGAGATCGCGGGACTCGGTGCGTTCACGGGCGTCGTCGGCGACGGCGGCGTGACGATCGCGGAGCGTTCGCCGATCGCGGTGACGACGGGCAACTCGCTCACGATCGCCGCGGGGATTCAGAGCTTGTTCCGCGGCGCGCACGAAATGGGCATCGATCCGGCGGAGTCGACCGCGGTCGTCGTGGGCGCCACGGGCTCGATCGGCAGCGCGTGCGCGCGCCTGATCGCGAAGCGGGTCAAACACGTGATCCTCGTCGCCCGTAACAACACGCGCCTCGCGAAATTCCACGACGAGATCAAAGACGCACTGCCGTGCGAGTCGTCGTACACGACCGAGATCGGCGAGGCCGTGCGCCGCGCGCAACTGGTTCTCACCGCCACGTCCTCGACGCAGGACGTCATTCACCCCGAAGATCTGCAGACCGGCGCGGTCGTGTGCGAGCTCTCGCTGCCGCACGACGTGAGCCGCCGCGTCGCGATCGAGCGGCCCGACGTGCTCGTGACCGAAGGCGGCAACATGGTCGTGCCGGGAACGCCGCGCTTCGAACGCGTGCGTCAGCCCGGGACGGATTTCGATCTGAATCTGCCGCCGCGCACTGCGCTTGCGTGCATGAGCGAGACGATGGTACTCGCGCTCGAGAATCGCATCGAGAACTACACGCTCGGCCGCGGCATCGAACTCGATCGCGTCATCGAGATCGAAGAAATGGCCACTCGCTGCGGCTTCACCCTCGCCGACATGCGCGCATTCGACACCGCCATCACCCCGGAAAAAATCGCCGCAACGCGACAAGCCGCCTTAGCCCGACGGAGTCTCGCTGTATGAAACGCATCGTCTCCGTGTCGCTCGGTTCGTCGACGCGCGATCATCGCGCCGTCGTCAACTTGCTTGGCGAGGATTTCGACATCTCGCGCGAAGGCGTCGACGGCAAACTCGACGCGGCACTCGCGAAAATTGCGGAACTCGACGGCAAGGTCGATGCGATCGGTCTGGGCGGCATCGACGTGTACTTGTATGCGGGCTCGAAGCGCTACGCGCTGCGCGACGGATTGCGGCTGCTGCAGGCGGCGAAGCTCACGCCCGTCGTCGACGGCAGCGGGCTGAAGAATACGCTCGAACGCGCGGCGGTGCGGTTCATGCAGGACGAATTGAAGATCGACCTGCGCGGCAAGAAGGTGCTGATGGTGAGCGCGCTCGACCGCTTCGGCATGGCCCAAGCGCTCGTCGACGCGGGCGCGGACGTGCTCTTCGGCGACTTCATCTTCGCGCTCGACAAAGACATCGCGGTGCGCGATCTGCACGCGTTCGAAGAGATGGCCGAGAAGTATCTGCCCGACGCGTGCAAGCTGCCGTTCCAATTCTTCTATCCGACCGGCAAGAAACAAGAGAAGCCGCCGCAGCCGAAGTATCCCGAGTATTACGCCGAAGCGGACATCATCGCGGGCGATTTCCACTTCATGCGGCAGTTCATGCCCGATCGTCTCGACGGCAAGATCGTGCTCACGAACACCGTCACCGAAACAAACGTCGACGAGTTGCGCGCGCGCGGCGTGAAAATGCTGATCACGACGACGCCCGACTTCGCCGGGCGCTCGTTCGGAACCAACGTCATCGAGGCGGCGCTGCTCGCGCTGCTCGGCAAGAAGTGGGAAGACGTGACGGCCGCCGACTACGAGCGCGTGCTCCACGAACTGCATCTGAAACCGCGCGTCGTTCCCCTGACCGGCTAGTGGCGGCGCGACACCTTCCGCGCGTCCTCCATTACTTCGACGTGTCGGTGCTAGCGTCGGCATCGATGGGACCGGCATATTCGCTCGCGTCGACGATGGGTCCGATGGTCGCGGCGGCGGGCTTCGCCGCGCCGGGGGCGCTCGTCGTGCTCTCCGCGATCATGCTCTGCATCGCGATCGCCTTTTCGTATCTCTCGCGCATCGCACCGAACGCGGGCTCGTCGTACTCGTGGATCCGCATGGCCTTCGGCAATCGCGCGGGCGCCTACGGCGCGTGGCTGCTCCTGCTCTCGAATTTTTTCGCCACGATGGCGATCGCGGTTCCCGCCGGCATCTACACGCTCGCGCTGGTCGCGCCGGCGCATGCGGAGGATCCGGTGTGGGCGGCGGTCGTCGGTGCCGTGTGGATCCTTGCGAGCTCGCTGCTGCTCTACGTCGGCATGCGTCCGACCGCGCTCGTCACGCTGCTCGCGCTGGGCTTCGAGATCGTCGTGCTCGTCGCGACCGCGATTGCGGCCGTCGTGATGCCGCATGCCGCCGCGCTGCCGGCGCCCGCGCCGCACCCGCAGACGCCGCTGCCGAGCGTCGGGATCGCCGGCTTCGTGACCGCGATGACCCTCGCGGTGTGGATGAGCGACGGATGGGAGGTCAGCGCCTCGACGAGCGAAGAGGTCGACGATACGGCGCTCGCGGCGGGGCGCGGCGGCATCGCCGGATTGCTCGTCTCGACCGTCGTGCTCGTGCTCTGCATGTTCGCCTATCTGCACGTCGGCACGCTGCAGGGCTTCGTCGACCACCAGGCCGACACGCTCGCCTACATCGGCGACGTCCTCGGCGGCGGCTGGTGGCGAACGATCATCGTCGTGACCGTGCTGCTCTCGACGCTCTCGACGCTGTGGACGACGATTCTCTACCTCTCGCGCTCGGTCTACGCGATGGGGCGCGACGGCGTGCTGCCGCGCGCGCTCGGCGAGCTCGACCGGCGCGACGAGCCCTTCTGGTCGCTCGCGGCCGTGGCCGTGCTCGTTACCGCGTGCGAGCTCGTCACCGGGTTTTCGAAGACGGCCGCCGACCAGCTCGAAATCGTCCTGAACGCGAGCTCCGTGTTCTTGGGCCTGCTCTTCGTGCTCTCGGCCGCGGCGGCGGCCCGCCGGTTCTGGAACGATCGCGGGGCGCGCCTGGGCGGGGTGATCGTCCCCCTGGTCGGCGCGCTCGCCCTGCTCGGCGTCCTCGCCGGGACCGTCGCCTTCGAGGATCGTACCCTGCAGCTCTACGCGTGGGGCGGGGTCCTGCTGGGTATACCCTTTGCGTTCTGGCGAGGCCGGAAGCTCCGCCTGAGTTGAAGGGGAACGCTTGGAGCTCCCCAAACAAACCGCGCCAGCGTCCTCCATGGGCGCGTTCTCTGTTATCCGGGGTCGCTCGATTTGAACGAGAAAGAGATCATCCTCACGGCCGAAGGGCTCGACAAGCTTCAAAACGAGCTCGACGAGCTGAAGACCGTCCATCGGAAAGAAGTCAACGAGCGCATTCGTCAGGCCAAAGAGTACGGCGACCTGAGCGAAAACGCCGAGTATGAGGATGCCAAGCAAGAGCAAGCCTTCATCGAGGGCCGCATCCTGAAACTCGAAGCGATGATTCGCAATTCGCGCATCATCGACGAGTCGGAGTACGCGGCCGACGAAGCGCATCTCGGCGCGACGGTCAAGGTCAAGGACCTCAAGAACAACGATAGTTACGAGTTCCACATCGTCGGCTCGGCGGAAGCGGATCCGAAGCTGCAGCGCATCTCGAACGAATCGCCGCTCGGACGCGCGCTCATCGGACATAAGAAGGGCGAGACGGTCGACGTCACCACCCCGCGCGGCGTGGTAAAATACAAGATCGAATCGATCCGCAGCACGAGCGGCGCAGCCCCGGCAAAAAAGACGGCGAAAAAAGCATCGTAATCCTCGCATAGAGGCTGGAGATCCATGGACGAGCTCGGGAAATCCGAAGCTGCCCTCGTAGCGGCCAGACGCGACAATCTGGCCGCTTTGCGTTCGCGCGGGAACGATCCGTTCGCGCAGACGCGCTATCCCGTCGACGCAAACGCGCAGGAGCTGCTCGCGCGTTACGGGTTCTTGGACGTCGGAGCGCACGCGGAGTCGGAGAATTGGTACGTGGCGGGGCGCGTCATGTCCAAGCGCACGATGGGCAAGACGATCTTCGCCGATATCCACGACCGCACCGGACGCCTGCAGTGCTACATCCGTAAGGACGAGATCGGTGACGACGCGTTCGCCGATTGGGAAGATCTCGACCGCGGCGATCTCGTCGGCGTGCACGGCTTCATGTTCCGCTCGAAGAAGGGCGACCTGACGCTGCACGTGCTGAAGTTCGCGGTGCTCGGCAAAGCGCTGATGCCGCTTCCCGACAAGTGGCACGGGCTGCAGGACGTCGAGAAACGCTACCGCCAGCGCTACGTCGATCTGATCGTCAACCCCGACGTGCGCGACGCGATGATCATGCGCTCGCGCCTCATCGCGGAGACGCGCCGCTTCATCGACGCTCGAGGATTTTACGAAGTCGAGACGCCGACGCTCTTGCACGTGGCCGGCGGAGCCTCGGCGCGGCCGTTCCTCACGCACGTGAACGCGCTCTCCGGCGAGCAGATGCAATTGCGCATCGCAACCGAGTTGAATCTCAAGCGCTTGATCGTCGGCGGCATGGAGCGCGTCTACGAAATCGGACGCATCTTCCGCAACGAAGGCATCGATACGACCCACAATCCCGAGTTCACGATGCTCGAACTCTACGCGGCGTATTGGGACGTCCACGACATGCTCGATTTCAACGAAGCGCTGATCGCGCATCTCGCGGGTGTGGTGAGCGGCGGCGGCACCGATCTTCAGATCGGCGAGCGTACGATCTCGTTCGAACGCCCGTTCGCGCGCATCGGCTACCTCGAGGGCATCGCGAAATACTCCGACGGAAAATTCACGCGCGAACGGCTGCTCGATCCGGCGGGCGCGGCCGAGATCTTGCGCGAGCTCGATCTGCCGAAGTCGCCGACGCACGGCCACGCTCTCGACAAGATCTTCGAAAAGGTGCTCGAGCCGCACCTCGTGCAGCCGACGTTCGTGACCGATTATCCGGTGTTGATCTCGCCGCTCGCAAAGCGTAAGGCGGGCGATCCGCAGCTCGTCGATCGCTACGAGCTCTTCGCGAACAACATGGAACTCTCGAACGCCTTTACCGAGCTCAACGATCCCGACGATCAGCGTTCGCGCTTCGAAGCGCAGATCGAAGAGCGCGCGAAGGGCGACGACGAGATCCCCGAACCCGATTGGGATTTCGTGCGCGCGCTCGAGTACGGCATGCCGCCGACCGCGGGCATCGGCATCGGCGTCGACCGCTTGGTGATGCTGCTCACGAACAATACCTCGATCCGCGACGTCCTGCTCTTCCCGCTCCAGCGACAGCACGGCTAAGCGATGGACGGGCAGAAGTGCGAGCACCCGCAGTGCACGTGCTACGTGGACCTCGGGCAGATGTATTGCAGCGACCGCTGCCGCCAGCTCGATATCGCCGACGGCGACGCGGCGCCCCACGAACGCTGCGGCTGCCGCCACGCGGAGTGCGCCAGCGGAACCTGAGGCTACTTAAGGGATGCAACCAACCATTGGTTGGCGCGGTCTTGGGGCCGTCTACCCTCCAATCCGGTAAGGAGCCCCAACCCATGGATCTGACCAAAGAATTCCCGCGCAGCGTGCACGCGAAGGTGCACGGCCTCGTGCAGATCGGCCGCGCGATCGACAAGGGTAAGGCCCTTGCCCACGGCAACATCGGCGAGTACAACTTCAACTGCCCGATGGACGTTGCCGTCTTCACGTTCCTCGGCATCGATCGCGACGCGCTCTTCGAGGTCATCAAGAACGCGAAGAACGACGACGAGATCTACGCATACGTCAACACGTTCATCGAGAAGAAGACGCCCGAGGAGATCGAGCGCTGGAACGCGGAATGGGTCTCGCATCAGCCCCAGGGAGAATCGCTCGAATATTTCCTCAATCTGCGCAATCAGGTGGCCCCGGAACGCACGGACGTGAAGACGTGGGCCGATCTGCTGGATCTGGACGAGAAGCGGATCGTCCCGATGCGCGCGACGGCGAACGCCTAAGCACGACCGTACGCGCGGCCGTCGAGTATGACGGTTCGCGTTTCTTCGGTTTTCAGTGGCAGCCGTCGGTGCGCACCGTCGCGGCCACGATCGAAGCCGAACTCAGCCGGACGCTCGACGAACCGGTAAAGCTCACCGGCGCCGGGCGTACCGATATGGGCGTTCATGCGAGCGGGCAGGTGGTTTCGTTTACCACGGCCCGCTCGTTCCCGTTCGAACGCCTCGCGATCGCTCTCAACAGCGCGCTGCCCTCCGACGTCAGCGTGCGCGACGTCGCGATCGTCGCACCGGCGTTCTCCGCGCGCTTCTCGGCGCGCGAGCGCACCTACGTCTACGCGATCTACAATCGCCCCGACCGCTCGGCGCTGCTTGCCGAGCGCGCGTATCACGTGTACCGCGCGCTCGATCTCGCGCGCATGCGCGAAGCCGCCTCCGCGCTCGTCGGCGAACACGACTTTCGCTCGTTCTGCGCGACCATTCCCGACAACGGCATCACCGTGCGTACGGTGCGCGAACTCGAGATCGAGCAGCGCGGCGCGTTCGTGCGCATACGTATATCGGCGGACGGATTCTTACATCGCATGGTGCGTACGATCGTCGGTACGCTCGTGGAGTGCGCAAACGGCAGGCGCGAGCCCGGCGCGGTGCGGGCGATGCTGGAGGCGCGGGAGCGTGCGGCGGCGGGGTTGACCGCACCGCCGCACGGCTTGTATCTCGCCGGCGTGAAATACGTCGACGGGTACGACTCCTACACGGAACCCGCGACCTTCGCGTGGGCTCCCTGAGGCGCGGCCTCTTCGAAGCGCCCGAGGAAGAAGCGTAGGTTCTCCGGTTCGTACGTGAAACGCAGCCCCTTGATCGAACTCGCCGACGCGCAGACGTCGATCACGCTCTCGGCAACGACGTCCATGTGCGCCTGCGTGTAGACGCGCCGCGGGATCGTCAGGCGAACCAGTTCCAATTTCGGCATGTAGTTTTCGCCCGTCGCCGCATTGCGGCCGGCCGAGACCGCGCCGCGTTCCATGCTGCGTACGCCGGAATCGACGTAGAGCGCGGCCGCGAGCGCCTGGGCGGGGAACTGTTCTTGCGGAACGTGCGGAAGGATGCGGCGCGCGTCGAGAAAGACCGCGTGGCCGCCGATCGGCCGAACGATGGGGACGCCTGCGCGCGTCAGCTGCTCGCCGAGGTATTCGACTTGCCCGATGCGCGCGCGGATATGGTCGTCGTCGACGCTCTCGCGAATGCCGATCGCCATCGCCTCCATGTCGCGTCCGGCGAGTCCGCCGTAGGTGTGCAGGCCTTCGTACACGACGATCAGGCCGCAGGCGCGCTGATAGAGCGCTTCGTCGTTCATCGCGAGGAAGCCGCCGATGTTGACGAGTGCATCTTTCTTCGCGCTCATCGTCGCCGCATCGGTGAGCGAGCAGATCTCGTTGACGATCGATGCCACCGAGCGCTCCGCGTATCCGGCTTCGCGCTGTTTGATGAACCACGCGTTCTCCGCGACGCGGGTCATGTCGTGTACGATCAAGACGTCGTGCCGGTCGCACCAGGAACGCAGTTCGCGCAGGTTCGCAAGCGAGATCGGCTGGCCGCCCGCCATGTTGACGCAGGTCGCGACGCTGACGTACGGGATGCGCTCCGCGCCGACGCGTTCGACGAGCGCGTCGAGTTTCGCGAAATCGACGTTCCCTTTAAACGGGTGCTCGTGCTGCGGATCGTGCGCTTCGTCGATCACGACGTCGACGAACGTGCCGCCGGCGAGTTCCTGATGGAGACGGGTGGTCGTGAAATACATATTCCCCGGCACGTAATCGCCGGGTTTGATCAGCAGGCGCGACACGATATGCTCGGCGCCGCGGCCTTGGTGCGTCGGGACGGTGTAGCGGTAGCCGTAATTCGTGCGGACCGCTTCTTCGAGGTGGTAGAAGTTCGCGCTCCCCGCGTAGGCTTCGTCGCCGACCATCATGCCGGCCCACTGGCGATCGCTCATCGCGGAGACGCCGGAGTCCGTCAGAAGATCGATGTAGACGTCTTCCGAGCGCAGCAGAAATGTGTTGTAGCCGGCGTCGCGGATCGCGCGCCGCCGGTCGTCGATGGTGGTCGTTTTGAGCAATTCGACCATCTTGATCTTGAACGGCTCCGCCCAGGAACGGCGGCGCGATTGGGGTTGTTCGATCATGGTTTCTCCACGGTAACGAATGCAATGTTCGGCACGCCGTGGATCGACCGGATGAAACGTGCGCAGCCACGACGCCGCCGCGGCATTTCATCCCTTAGTCGCGCTGGCGCGCGACAAGTGGCCGTCATTCAACACTAAACAACGAGCGATGCGACGGTCAAGCGCTTTGTCGCAGTTCGCGTCGCGATATCTTCACGCTACAGGCGCGCGAAGCGTGCCGTGAAGTGCCGAAGCGGAGGCGATTGCCACGTCATCGCAAGGCCGCGCAGCGTGTCGCGGTTGGCGTGCACGTCGGCCATCACCTCGCCGACGTAGTCGATGTGACTCTGCGTGAAGACGCGCCGCGGGATCGCGAGGCGCACGAGCTCCATCGGCGCCGTCCGCTCTTCGCCGCTCTCGGGATCGGTCGCGCCGAACATGACCGTGCCGATCTCGACCGCCCGGATGCCGCCTTCGAGATAGAGCTCGGCAACGAGCGCTTGTCCGGGGTAGTGGTGCGCGGGAATATGCGGCAGCATCGCCGCCGCATCGATGTAGACGGCGTGTCCGCCCGTGGGCTGCACGATCGGAACGCCCGCCTCGGTGAGGCTGCGCCCCAAGTAGGCCGTCGACGCGATGCGATAACGCAGGTAATCGATGTCGAGCACTTCGCGCAGCCCAGTGGCCATCGCGTCGAGATCCCGTCCGGCCAAGCCGCCGTAGGTGGGGAAGCCTTCGGTGAGGATGAGCAAGCGCGACTCGCTTTTGAACAGCGACTCGTCGTTGCACGCGAGCAAGCCGCCGATGTTGACCAGTCCGTCCTTTTTCGCGGACATCGTCATTCCGTCGGCATACGAAAAGAGTTCGCGCGCGATCTCGAGCGGCGTCTTGTCGGCGTAGCCCTCTTCGCGCTCGCGAATGAACCAGCAGTTCTCGGCAAAACGGCACGCGTCGATATAGAGCGGGATACCGTGGCGGTCGCAGACGGCGCGAACCGCGCGCACGTTCTCCATCGAGATCGGCTGGCCGCCGCCGGAATTGTTGGTGACGGTCAACATCACGAGCGGAACGCGCTCGGCGCCGACCTCGGCGATGAGCGCTTCGAGCGCCTCGACGTCCATATTGCCTTTGAACGGATGGATCGCCGAAGGCCGGCGCGCGATTGCAATCGGAATGTCGACCGCTCGTGCGCCGGTCGCTTCGACGTTCGCTCGCGTGGTGTCGAAATGCGTGTTGTTCGGGACGACGTCGCCGGGACGACAGGTGCTCTCGAAGAGGATGCGCTCGGCCGCGCGACCTTGATGCGTCGGAAGAAAGAAGCGGAAGCCGAAGATCTCTTCGATGACCTCGGCGAGGCGATAATAGGATCGCGCTCCCGCGTACGATTCGTCGCCGCGCATCATCGATGCCCACTGCTCCGCGCTCATCGCGCCCGTTCCGCTGTCGGTAAGGAGATCGATCAAGACGTCTTGCGCTCGCAGCAGAAAGGCGTTGTATCCTGCTTCTTCGAGCAGGTGCACGCGTTCGTCGCGCGTCGTCATGTGAATCGGCTCGACCGATTTGATGCGAAACGGTTCGATGATCGTGCGTCTTCCCACGGTGATGCTCCTCGGCGACGTGTCGGTGCGCGAGCGCGCGTAGTGCGAACTATCGTCGTCAAGGCGCGCAATCTTCTAACGATCGCGTAACGATCGCACAAACGCAATCGGTGTTCGCTATCCGATTAGCGGCCGATCTCTTCGAGCAGTCGCTGCAGTTGTTTGGTCTGACCGATGCTCAAGCGGCGCACCAGTTTCGCGGCGCGCTCGCCGGCCGGTGCGACGGCATCATCGAGCAGCGCCGCGCCCGCGGGCGTCAGCCGCACCTGGGAGGCGCGGGCGTCGCCCGGATCCCGCTCGCGCTCGACGATCCCGCGTTTCTCGAGCGGAAGCAGGGCGCGGGTCACGCCCGAGGGCGTGAGCTGCAATTCGCGGGCGAGTTCGGTCGGGCGCCGCCCGGCCGGCTGGCCGGCGCGCAGCGCGAGCAGCAGGCGAAGCTCAGCAAAGCTCAGCCCCTGGACCTCGAGGGACCGGGCGACCAGGGCATGCGCCTGCGCGAGGGCGAGGAGGGCTTCGACGGCATCGGTTGGCATGGGGTGTATGATATGTGAGCGATCAAGTAATAGTCAAGTAGTTTAAACGTGCGGAAATCGCTTGACGGGGTCCCAGGACTCGGGTAAGATGCCGAAGTTCGCCTCGTGTCGGGGCGGAACTTTACTAGATTTCGTTTCAGGAAAATCGATAGATGCGAACGACCCTGCAGAAGACCGCAGATACGGCGCACAATTGGTTCATCGTGGACGCGGCCGGGCAACGCCTCGGCACGCTCGCGGTGCGCATTGCGCGCGCGCTCTCCGGCAAGCACAAACCGAGCTGGACGCCGCACATCGACGACGGCGATTTCGTCGTCGTGATCAACGCGGAGAAGATCGAACTCGGCGGTAAGAAGTGGGACGACAAAGTCTATCATCGCCACAGCGGATTCCCGGGCGGCCTCAAGACGCAGACGGCGCGTGAAATTCACGATAAGCATCCGGAGCGTCTGATCGAGAAGGCCGTGCGCGGTATGCTCCCGACCAATCGCATGCGCGACGTTCATCTCGGACGTCTCAAAGTGTACGCCGGAGCCGAACACCCGCACGACGCGCAGAAGCCGCAATCGCTGTTCTAGGAGAAGCTGTGGAAAACCAGATTCAAGCCACCGGACGTCGTAAGCGCGCGATCGCGCGGGTCAAGCTCGTGCTCGGCCAAGGCGTCATCACGGTCAACAAGAAGCCGATCGAAGAATACTTCCCGCGTCCGCAGCTGCAGCAGATCGTGCGTCAGCCGCTCGAAGCGACGCAGAGCGGCGGCCGCTTCGACATCATCGTCAAGGCCGAAGGCGGCGGCGTCACGGGCCAGGCAGGCGCCGTGCGTCACGGCATCGCCCGCGCGCTCGTCGAGATGGACGGCTCGTTCAAAGAGACGCTGCGCAAGCACGGCTTCCTCACCCGCGACCCGCGTGAGAAAGAATCGAAGAAATACGGTCGCAAGCGCGCCCGCAAACGCTTCCAGTTCTCGAAGCGCTAGTTCGCAATCGCTCGATGCGATTTCAACCGGTCGTGATCCGCATAACGGCGATCGCGGCCGGTTTCTTTTTGTCGCTCTGGCACCCGAGCGCCGCATGGGTCGAAGGGGCGTACGTCAACGGCGCCTACCCCGCATGGGAGCATCTCGCGGTCGCGATCGACTCGTTCGTCCCGTGGTCGCTCGGCGACGTCGCGGTCCTCGCCGGCCTCGGCCTCGTTGCGTGGCGCCTGCGACGGCGCGACTGGCTCGGGGCGCTCGCGATCCTCGGTTGCTACGCGACCTGGTTTCAGGTCGGCTGGGGCTGGAACTACGACCGCGCGCCGATCGAGGCGCGCGTTCGCTACGATCGCGCGCGCGTGACGACCGCGGCGATCGAGGCGCTGCGCGCGCGCGCGATCGCCGAGATGAATCGCCTCGCCCCGCTCGCGCACGCCCGCACGCGCTTGGATGCGCGCGCGCTCGCCGCCGCGTGGACTCCGGTCGTGCGCGCGGGCGGCGATCGCTGGACGCCGAGCGCCAACCCGCCCAAACCGACGCTCGCCGATCCGTTCATGGCGGCGACGGGTACGAGCGGCTACATCAATCCGCTCACGCTCAACGTGCACCTCGCGAGCGATTTGCTCTGGTTCGAGCGGCCGTTCTCGCTCGCGCACGAGTGGAGTCACGACGCGGCGTACGCGCGCGAAGACGAAGCAAACTACCTTGCGATTCTCGCCTGCACGCGCGCGCGCGATCCGGCGCTGCAGTATTCGGGCTGGCTCGAGCTCTTTCTCTACCTTCCCGCGCGAGCGAGCTACCCTCGCTCGACCTTCGTACCGCTCGTGTGGTCGGATTTCGAGGCGCTGCGCACGCGCAACGCTGCACGCATCAACGCGCGTCTCGCCACGTTGTCGTGGCACGCGTATAACGCGTACCTCAAGAGCAATCGCATCGCAAGCGGCATCGAAAACTACGACGAAGTCACGCGGCTCTATCTCGGGATCCCGCTCGATCGCGACGGGCTTCCCGAACCGCCGGCGCCCTAGGTTCCCGTCACGTAGCTCGTGAGGCCGATCAGGTAGGCGCGCAGTCGGAGAAGGCGCAGAAACGTTCTTTGCTCATGCATGCGCTCCGGGTAACATCACGGTCATCCTCGTGATGCGCGCCGGACATATCGCGCACCTACCATGCCCCCATGTTCGATATCTCCGGATCCCTCGGCCCCGCGCTCGTTCGCGCGCAGAGCGACCTCGTCGATGCGCAGGGCGCACTCGCGCGCGCG
>DAIDHQ010000023.1 GCA_027459645.1 Vulcanimicrobiota bacterium | reverse complement strand
GGTACATGCAGCATTTCTCGCTGACGCCGAAGACGGTCGCACTCGGCGTGACCCTTGGAAACACCGTTCAGCCGGTGCTCGCCGGACTCTCGATGCTGGCGTTGCTCTATTTCATCGCCGCGGTGCTGCAGTGGCGCCGCATGGAGGCCTAGATCGTGCAAATCTTCGGCATCAATCTCAGCGTGCTGCTCGGCGGGTTACGGCTCCGCTTCGTCCTCGGATTCGAAGAGGTCGGCGACGATCTCGACAACAGTGCTTACCCGTCACGCTAAGGAGTAATAGAGTTATCGTGCGGCGATTTCATCGCATTTTATTCGTTGTCGCATTTGCGATCGCCGTTGGGCCTGCCGCCCTACTAAGAGCCGCATCGCTTCCATCGGGCTCAACGGTGTACTCGGAGGCACTCAACGCGATGCGCGCGCAGGCGCTGCCGCCGATCGTTGACTATAGGGTCGGCGTAGTAGATAGGGGACTGCATCTCACGTTGACCTGCGCACCGAAGCCGCCGTACACATTTGAATCGAGCAGCCTCGGTATGAACGCGGGGGGAAAGCAAACTTCACGCACTTGGATCGTACGCTTCTACGCCGCAAACGGACTTGGCGACGCATCGCTCGCTTCAAATAAAAAAGTGCGAATTATATGCGCGCCGTTTCCGCTTGCTCCCGTGATGCTTGCCTTCGTTCACCTGGCGCCGCAGCCGACCCCAAGCTCTGCCCCCTCGCCCTTAGCAGCAGCATCCCCGCTCGATATGATGAAGTCGATCGTTACGGTGCGCGCCTTTTACAGCCGCTCCTATCTCATAAAAGACGTCGGCATCGTCTCCCTCGGCAGGCACCCATCCTATCACCTACGGTTTACCGCAAGGGACGGAAACGAGTCGAAGCACCCCGTCACAGATATGTACGTCGACACCGCGACACACCTCGTTCGGGCGGTCGTTCTCGGCGGCGGCCAGCGCGGCTTTTTTGAGGGCGGTGGCGGCTTCGGGCGCTTTACCTTCGGACGCGTCGGCAAGTATTGGCTCGTGCGGCAAATCGATGTCGAAGGCAGCGGTCACTTTCTCTTCATTCACGGCGGGGGATCGATGAAAATGACGTTCCACCATTTCTCATTTCCGGTGGCGGCCGTGCCTGCACCGAATTCCTCACCTCCATCGTCGACGAACGGCAATCGCCGCGCGACCGAAGAGCTTCACTAGAGGGGAAGCTGCCTACCCCTCCTGCGACGACGACCTCGCGTCACATATCTAAACCGCCGTTGACGCTGTAGACGGCGCCGGTGATATAGCTCGATTCGTCGTCGAGCAAAAACTCGACGACGCGCGCGACCTCATCGGGTTGGCCGAGACGGCGTTGCGGAATTTTCTCGATCACTTTCGAGAGCGCGGCTTCGGGGATCGCGGCGACCATCTCGGTCTCGATGAATCCGGGGGCGACGCAATTGACGGTGATGCCGCGCTGCGACATCTCGAGCGCGAGGCTCTTGCTAAAGCCGAAGAGCCCGGCCTTCGATGCGGCGTAATTCGCCTGCCCGACGTTGCCGGTCTCGCCGATCACCGAGCTGATATTCACGATGCGTCCGAAGCCGCGTTCGATCATGTGCTCGAGCACCGCCTTCGTCATACAGAACGCGCCGTACAAATTAACG
>DAIDHQ010000022.1 GCA_027459645.1 Vulcanimicrobiota bacterium | reverse complement strand
TACTTCAGGCCATTCGTGGAACGCCTCAAGGCCGCCGGCAAGCGGCCAAAGGTGATCGTCACCGCCATCATGCGGAAGCTCCTGGTCCTGGCGTTCATTGTTGGCAAGACCGGATCGCGCTTTAATCCAGGGCACGCGGCTTGACTTCTAACACAGTATCTGAGCTTGTCGAAGGATGACCGTTCGACAACTCCACGATGCGGCGCCAGTCGCTCTTCACAAGCGCCGCCTTCTTGGCTCGGCACCAGCCTTTGATACGCTTCTCCGCGGCTATCGCGGCATTAACGTCAAAAAAGACCTCCGCGTACACGAGCTTCACCGGGCGACGGGAAAACGTGTAGCTCTTGCGGTCAAACCCGAGATTGTGCTCGGAGACCCGGCGCTCGACGCTATTCGTAATTCCCGTATAGTATGACCCGTCGGCGCAAAGTACCATGTACACGCTGTAATTCTTCACACGTTACTACTGCGCGGAAGTCATCCTTCGACAAGCTCAGGATGACATTACTCCGCTCAGGATGACACAGCTGCGGCCAAATGAAAGGCGCGGTCTATCGACCGCGCCTTTCATTCGTTTGGAGTTAGCGGAGGAGACTAGTAGCGGCCGTTACCGCTGTTTTCGTCGTATCCGCGCGACATCGAGAGCGCTTCTTTGGTAACCGATTGCAAGAACTCGTCGTTGTTGCGGGTTTGCGCCATCTTCTCGAGGATCATCTCGGTGATGTCGCCGGTGTTGAGGGCGGCGCTTACGCGGCGCAGCATCCACACCTTGCGCATCTCTTCGGTCGAGAGCAGGAGCTCTTCACGCCGCGTACCCGAACGCTTAATGTCGACGGCCGGGAAGACGCGCGACTCGGCGAGCTTGCGCGTGAGGTTGAGCTCCATGTTGCCGGTGCCTTTGAACTCTTCGAAGATCACGTCGTCCATCTTCGATCCCGTCTCGACGAGCGCGGTGCCGATGATGGTGAGCGACCCGCCGTTTTCGATCTTGCGCGCGGCGCCGAAGAATCGCTTCGGCTTATGCAGCGACGCCGTATCGAGACCGCCTGAGAGCGTACGGCCCGAGGTCGGAACGACTTGGTTGTACGCACGGGCGAGACGCGTGATCGAATCGAGCAGAATCACGACGTCTTTGCCGAGTTCGACCAGACGCTTCGCGCGCTCCATCGCAAGCTCGGCAACCGCGGTGTGATTCTCGGGGTGTTCGTCGAACGTCGATGCGACGACTTCGCCGTCGATCGTGCGCTGCATGTCGGTCACTTCTTCCGGGCGCTCGTCGACGAGGAGCGCGATGATGTGCGCCTCGGGATGATTGATCGAAATGCCTTGGGCGATGTTTTTCAACAGCGTCGTCTTACCGGCTTTGGGCGGCGAGACGATGAGCGCGCGCTGACCTTTGCCGATCGGACAGAACAAGTCGATGACGCGCGTGGAGAGTTGCGTCGAGCGATTCTCTAACTTGAACCGCTCTTCGGGGAAAATCGGCGTGCCTTTTTCGAAGATTGCACGGCCTTTGATTTGTTCGGGATCGAAGCCGTTGACTTTGTCGACGCGAATCAGCCCGTAATATTTTTCGCTCTCTTTGGGCCGGCGCACTTGGCCTTCGACCAGATCGCCGCGCCGCAATTCGAAGCGGCGGATCTGCGACTGGCTGACGTAGATGTCGTCGGTACCGATGATGTACCCGCCGCGTCGCAAGAAGCCGTAGCCTTCCGGCAAGATGTCCAGGATGCCGCTCGCCATTTCGAGTCCCGAGCGCGATTGCTGCGCTGCGAGAATCGCGGCCACGATCTCGTCCTTCTTCATCGTGGTCGTGTTGCCGAGTTCGAGCTCTTGTTGCTGCGCGATCTCGACGAGTTCGGCTTTCTTCTTGCCTTCGAGATCGGCGGCAGTCAACATCGGCGGGCCGGTTTCGACCGCCGGAAACTGCTCGTTATGATGGGGAAATTGCGGATTGTATCCGTGGCGACGGCGTGAACGGCGGCGACGACCACCGCCTCCCTGCGGCCGACCATTTTCGTTGGGGCGATGTTCCGTTTGCAGAGGAATTTCTCTCTCGTAGAGTCGTGCACATGCGATTGTAGCGACGCTATCACTGGCGAGGCTGCCGGCGAGCATCGATCGTTGTGTACTGGGGGATTAACGAAGCAACTATATCACGGCAGCCCTGGCCTATCAAGGTGGCGATAAGCGCCGGGGGCCACTTATAAAGGGGTTCCCTCGCTCGTAGAAGCGCAGGCGGCGATGAGCCGCTCGGGTTATGCCGATGCGCGTCGACGTCCCCACGCGCGCGGCCGTGCCGGCAAGGCGCGCCAGCCACAGAGCCTGCGCGCTAAGAAGGTCGAGCCCGTCGAGTGAACGGTCGATAGCAAGCGCTTGGGCGAGCCGCCCGGGGCCGCGGCACAGATCGCGAACGGCGGTCGTTCCGCGGCGTCGCTCCATCACGGCGATCCCCGTCAACGGCTCCAGCGCGCGCACCAGAACCGCGGCGCCGGTGCCTTTATCTTCGCTCGTCACGTTGAAACAGAAGTTCGTTCCATAGATGAAGTAGACGTAGGCGTGAAACGGCGCAAGGAACATCGACCGATTTCGCGGCCGTTCGCCGGCATATGCATGCGATGCGGGATCGCCGACCGTGTAGGCCTCGGTCTCCACGATTCGGCCGGCGACAATGCCGTCGTCCGTCTCTCGAACGAGCACGACGCCAATCAGCGCACGTGCGAGCGCCGCCGTTTTGCTCGGAAGCTCGCCCCGAGGGATGCGAACGAACTCAGGCGACGTAGTGGAGGGCGACCTCGGCTGCGGCACGACCGGTTAGATCCTGGTCGACGCCATGTTCGAGGGTGTAACGCTTAAAGCGATTGAGGACGCAACCCAAACGCACGTACGGAAGCACCAGCGGTGGGGGAAGCTGACGGCGTTCGTTTCGGTCGGCAACGAGTTCGGCATCGGGGAGGCGGAATTCGGCGTGCTTGACGCCGCGGTCTGCCAGCATCGCTGAGACAGCGGTGAGCGCTGCGTACGCAATCTCGCGTTCGCCGAGGCCGGGAAAGCGCCGAGCGCGGAAAGTGGCTCGCACAAGCCGCTCTCCGCTCGACGACGTGAGGCGCGCGTAGGCGACCCCATTACCCTGGGGGTCCGCCGCATAACCGATCTGGACCGCAACCATGGGTCAATTATATACGAACAGGTGTTCGATGGTCAAGCAGCGCGCCGTAGACATCGAGCACGCGGTCGACCTGACGGCCGATCGAGAAACGCTCCGCCCGTGCCCGAGCCCGTTCGGCCAGCGAGGCGGCGGGAGGCCCGTCGACGGCGCGCAAGGCGGCGGCAAAGGCGCTCGGGAGGGGATCGATCAGGATCCCCGCATCACCGACCACGTCGCCGTTCGACGGCACGTCGGCCGCGATGACGAGGGATCCCGCTGCGAGGGCTTCGGCTTGAACCAAGCCTTGGGTCTCGGTCGTGCTCGGGAACGCAAAGACGTCGGCGCTCGCGTAATAGTCGGGCAGCGCCGCACGGGGCACGGGGCCGACGAAGCGTACGCGTCCCACGACGCCGAGTTGCAGGGCGAGCGTTTCGAGCTCTTCGCGAGCCGGACCGTCGCCGACGATTGCGAGTTTGACCTGTGCGTCGGGGATGGCGGCAAGCGCCCTTATCAGGACGTCGCCGTTCTTCTCCTTCGCCAGACGCGAGACGAGCAGCACGAGACGGTCGCCGGGGCGGGCTCCCATCGCGGCGCGCACGTCATCGCGGCGGCGTCCGGCGGCGAAGCGTTCGACGTCGATACCGCTCGGAATGACTTCGATCGCGCTTTCGATCCCCATGTCGCGCAGGTGATCGGCCATCGCGGGCGTCGGAACGATCACCGCGTCGACGAGGTTGCAAAAGGTTCGCGTGAGCTGCGAGGTCGCGAATCGCGTCGCATTCGGATCGATCGGCACGTAGTGCGCGTAGGCTTCGAGCTGCGTGTGGTACGTGTAGACGATCGGCATTCCATAACGCCTTGCATATCGCAGTCCGGTCCATCCGGTGACAAAGAGCGAATGAACGTGGATCAAGTGCAGGCGTTTGATGACGTTGTTGATGTGGCGCCGGCTGACGAGCGGCAACGTCAAGCGGTACGGCGTGTTCGTCGGTAACGGAAGCGATGGCATCGAGAGCACGGCGTCCGGTCCGTTCTCCGCTCCGGGCATGCGTGGCGCGAAGCAATAGACTTGATGGCCCCTCGCTCGCAACCCGCCCGCCAACGCGTCGACCGATTCGACGACGCCGTTAACGACCGGGCGATAAACCTCGGTGAAAAAGCCTACCTGGAGTGAGCCGTGCACCCTCCAATGAGAGGAGGACCGTCCTGGGCCGTCAACGACTTTCGGCATAGTCTATGCAAGCGACGCCCGTGCTATAGTGCCCGAGTTACCCGGCTAGCTCGTCCGTCGAGCGGCCAGCGGGCGCTCGATTGCCAAGCTTTCGTGTCTTTCGGCTCCGCCCGCACTTACTGGCGTTTCCAATGGATCCGTCACCCAAACCTCACTGTTGGTTCGGCTTCGCAGCTCTCGTTCGTCGGTTCAGGTGTATGACGGGCCCGGGCGGATGTCGGGACAGGAAAGGACTCCGGGTTGATAGGACGCGGCCCCCTGCGGCTGAGCCACGTGCTCGCTGTCAGCGTCTTGACCGCCGGCCTCGTCTTTGCCGGCTCCCTGATCCACCCCTCACCCGCGCTTGCGGGTAGCGGGGCGATCGCTACTCCGACCACGCATGTGGTCACGTTCGATTCCCTCGGAAGCGTCGCTCAGCTCGCGACCGACGCTACGACGGTCGCGGATTTTCTGAAGGAACGCGGCATCACCGTCGGTTCGAGCGACTACTTGTCGCCGGCAGCCGATACGCCGCTTTCGGATCGCATGACGATCACGTATCGCGCGGCGGTCCCGGTGACCATCGTCACGGCGAAGCGTAAAGTTTCCGTCGTTACCACCGCCGACGACGTCGGCTCGATGCTCGAACAACAGGGCATCGCGCTGGGAGAGAACGACGAAGTACAGCCGTCTCTCGACAGCCGCGTGCCTGCTAACGGCATCGTGCGTATCGTGCGCGTGCTGAAATGGCAACGTATCGAACGCCGGCGCATCGACGCACCGGTCGTTCATCGTCTCGATTTTGCCGTAACGCCCGGAACGCAACGCGTGCTTTCCAAAGGTGCGCCGGGTGAAAAACTCGTGATGGTTGCCTACGTTCAGCGCGACGGCGGCGACGTCACCGCGCACATCGTCACCACGCATATCATCAAGCGGCCGCGCCCCCGCGTCGTCGCGGTAGGCGTCGGCGAATACGATGCGTTCAAGCGCTTCGAACAAGAAGGCGTCGATCGTGCCTCGCACATGATCGCAACGGCGATGACGATGATTGCAACGGCATACACCGCAAATTGCGCGGGCTGCAGCGGCATCACGGCGATCGGGCGTCCTGCCGGACACGGCATCGTCGCAGTCGATCCGAGCGTCATCCCGCTCGGAACCCGGTTGTACATCCCCGGCTACGGCTTCGCCATCGCCGGCGATACCGGCGGAGCGATCGTAGGCAATCGCATCGATCTCGGCTTTAACTCCTATAGCGATGCGATGCGTTTCGGGCGTCGCGAGGTAATCGTTTACCGTCTCAAGTAAATCGTTTACCGAGTGAACGACGACAAACGGCATCCGCGCGCGCTCTTGCACGCGCGGGGGCTTCATCCGAAGAAAAAATACGGACAGAACTTCCTGATGGACAGTGGGGCCGCGCATCGCATTGCGCGGCTCTCTCTTCTTGATGCGCCGCCGGGCGCGCGCGTGCTCGAAATCGGCGCGGGTACCGGCGCGCTGACAGCCGCGCTGCTCGATGAAGGCGCGAGCGTCACCGCGCTCGAGATCGATCCAAACTTGATCGGCGTGCTCCACGACCGCGACGAACTTTCGCGCGCTACCGTCGTACAAGGCGATGCGCTAACGTTCGATTACGCGGAGTTCGCCGCACACGGTCCGTGGGTCGCGGCCGGAAATCTCCCGTACAATATTGCGACGCCGTTGATGCTGTTGCTGATCGAAATGGACGCCGGGCCCCAAAGCCTCACCGTCATGATTCAAAAAGACGTTGCCGATCGTCTCGCGGCGCGCCCGGGAACCGCCGCCTACGGCAGCCTTTCCGTCGCAGTACAGTATGCGATGCAGGTCGAGCGGGCGTTCACGCTGGGCCCTCGCGCGTTTTATCCGCCGCCAAAAATCGATTCGACCGTCGTAAAGCTCACGCGGCGGGAACGGCCCGCCGTCGCGCCTCGCGACCTCGCGCTCTTCCGGAAGGTCGTTCGCGCTGCGTTCGCGTACCGCCGGAAAACGCTCGCGAACAGCCTCGCACTCGCGCTCGATACCGATCGGTCGCGTATCGCGGCGGCCATTGCCGCGAGTCATCTCGCTCCGGAGTCTCGCGGTGAACAACTCGATCTCAACGATTTCTGCCGGCTCGCCGATTCGCTGGCCGGATAGAAGCTTCGCGGCCGGCCCGACCGCGCTCGTGATTCTCGCGGCCGTCGGGCTCGCACTCGTCGTCGGGCTGGTGGGCGGCGGAATCATCGCAACGCACCGGGCACAACTCCTCTCGCCGCAGATGTTCGTCATCAGCGCGCTCGTGCTGCAACTGGGGTTAGAAGGCGCACCCGTCGTGCTCCTGATCGCGATGCTGCCGCGCCTATCGAAGCTCTCGTTTCGCGAACTCGGATTTTATATGCCCCGTCCGTGGCAGATCGGCGTTGCCATTCTGGGCGCCATCGCAATGGTGGTCGTCGCCAACGGCGGCGCGTCGTTGATTCAAACCCTGCTTCATCAAAAGCACGAGCAGGCCGTCGTACAAATATTTAAACAGGCCGCGCACCAGCCGCACATCGTCTGGTTCTTTGCGGTCTTCGCGATCGTGCTAGCGCCGTTTATGGAAGAGACGATTTTCCGGCTCTTTATCTTTAACGCCGGACGGCGCTACGGCGGCTTTTGGGTCGGCTCCATCATCAGCGGCCTCTGCTTCGGCGCCGCCCACATGGACGCGATCGTCCTGGGACCGCTAGCCCTCGCCGGAATCATTCTGTGCTACGTCTATCAGCGCACCGGCAACGCGTTTTGTTCGATGATCACACACGGCTTGTTTAATGCGGTAACCGTGATCGCTATCATCTACTTCCCGAAACTAGCGCAATAATTCTTCCAGCGCCGCGAACGCGTCATCCGCGTTCGGCACGCGTTGCGGAAATGCCACGGTCTTCGCGCGCAACTCCGGCGGCGTCGTAACCGTTGCGGGCCGCCGCTCCAAACGTTTGCGAGAGACGAGCGGACCGGTGAGGTGCAACGACTGCGGATTGTGTTCGTCGTACCAATCGGGGTGATGTGCGAGCCAGATGCCCACGACGGGCGACGCGCGCATCGCCGTCGCGGCGTGCAACGGCCCGGCGGAAACGCCCGTCATCGCCCGCGCGTTCGACAACAGCGTCACGAGCACGTGCGCAAACGGTACCTCTAAATCGCCGAAGCCGGCGGCAATCGTCGGCTCGTCCAAAAGCAGCGCTCGCCCGCGCGGATCGAAATGCCGCACGCCGGAAACAAACGCATCGACGTGCGCGCGAGGCCACGTTTTCGACGGTGTCGTATGGCCGCCCGGCGCAAGGAGATACAACGATTCACCGGGGCCGACGACGTCGCGCAGGCGCATCTCGATGCGGCTTCGCGATTCGGCCGGCACGGTGAAGGTCAGCGCCGAAGGCAGCGGGGCGCGCATATCGAGCGATGCCAGGCGATCCGCCGCGACGAGCTTGCCGATGAGCGCGCGCGCTTTAGTGTGAAACGGAAAGGCGTTGCGCCCCTCCGGTTCGGGATAATCGGTATAGAGGACGGAATCGATCGCCGCGTCGCGCACGCGCGCGGCGAGCGGTTGCGGAAACACGATCTCGTGCAGACGGTTTCGAATCTTCTTCCACTCGATGCCGAGGTGACGCGCGCCCTGCGCGCTGCCGTCACCGATCGATTGCGTGCCGGAAAGCAGCGGCGTGATGCCCTGGGCTCCGTCGAAAAGATGTACGAAATCGTCGCCGAAGCGCGTGATAAAATACGCATTCTCCGGCGTAAGCGCACGAGCAACCGTACCGAAGTGGACGAAATCTCCCAAGCCGTGCGGCCAATAGACCAGAACGCGGCGGCCCCGTAATGCGGCAAACGCGCCCCGCCGCTCGTCGTAGAGCGGCAGCGTGCGCATCTCGATCACGCGCGTGCGGCGAACGTCTCGTCGACGATCGCCCGTAAGCGTTCGATGAAGCGGTCCGGCGAAAAGCGCTCCGCGTGCGCGCGCAGCCGCAGCGGATCGTAACGCGCCGGTTCGAATCGACGGATCGCCGCGGCCAGCGATTCGGGCGTCGGCGAATCGAAGAATTCGCCGGTTACGCCTTCGACCACCGTCTCACGCGCGCCGCCGCCGCGAAACGCAATCGTCGGACGCCCCGCAGCAGCCGCTTCAATCGGCACGAGACCGAGATCTTCTTCACCCGGCAAGATCGCGGCACGCGCGTTGCCGAGCATCCGATCGATCGTCGCGTCGTCCACGAAGCCGAGAAATTCTACCGGCGCGCCGCGGGCGCGTTCGCGCAACGCGGCCGCCGCCGGTCCGTCCCCCGCAATGACCAAACGCTGCCCCGTGGCTCGCGCCGCATCGATCGCGAGATCGACGCGCTTGTACGGCAGCAGCCGCGACGCGATAAAGAAATAGTCGCCGCTGCCGTTTCCGATGGTGAAGCGGTCGACGTCTGCCGGCGAATGCACGACGTCGGTATCGCGATGGTAATAGTCGCGCACGCGCTGCGCGACGGTCTGCGAATTGGCGACAAAGCGCGTCGGCCGTTTGGCGGCTTCGAGGTCCCACGCGCACAGACGATCGACCATCGCACCCACCAGGCGTCCGCGAGCCATCGTCCCGACGTAACGCTCGCGGTCGAACAAAAAGCGGCTGACCGTATGGATGAACGATACGTGCACCGCGTTAGGGCTAAAACGCACGCCCTTCGCCCACGCAGTCGTCGAGCTGACGATCAGATCGAAACCAGAGAGGTCGAACGATTCGAACGCCTTCGGATAGAGCGGCGCCAGATAACGAAACCGCCGGTTCGCGCCGGGAATGCGCGCCAGAAACGACGCGCGCACGCGCTCGCGCGGCACCAAGTCGCCCACCACCGATTCGTCGTAGAGCGCGGTATAGACGGGTGCATCGGGCCACGCGCGAACCATGTGCGCGAAGACGCGTTCGGCGCCTCCGCGCTGATTCAGGTAATCGTGAACTAAGGCTACTGTTGGGATGGAGCCGCCTGACGAGGAAGCACGAGCGCGATCGTGGGGCTTTCCAGATATTTCTTGGCAACCCGCTGCAGATCGCCCACCTTTGTTGCGTCGATCGCGGCGAGCGTGCGCCCCACGTAATCGGCCGAATTGCCGTTTTCGTTGAAGAGCACGGCCAGCCACGCGCGCGACTCGAGCGAACTGGCACCGTTGACGAAATCGCCGGCGGCCATCGCTTTGAACGTATCGATCGACCCGTGAAGCTTCGTCTGCGCGAGGATACTCGCGATCGAAAGCGCGGTCGCGAACGCGCGGTTCGGATTGCCGATCCCGCCGTTCACGTACAGCGTCAGGTTCGCATCGCCGCGATCGAAGCGGTAGATCGCGCCGACGGCCTGCGAGGCCGGATTGGTCGACACGGTGCCCGGCACTTCAGCGAGTTGCGCGAGCGTACGCTGCATGAACGCCGCGAGCACCAGCATCGGGCCGTAATCTTTGCTCGTAATCGCCGGCGCGGGATACTGCGCTATCAGCCACGGCGCCGGCACGTCGCGATGCGCGACGAGTTCGTGCGTCGTTCCATGTAGCGGGGGCAGATTCACGCGTACCGCCGACGTATCGCCGGCCGGCAACGTCGCAGCGAGGGCCTGCAGCGTGGCTGCGGGGAGGGTATCGAGGCGTCCGACCGCGCTGACGTACGAGCCGCCGCGGCGATAGTATTTCTCAAAAAACCCGCGCACGTCATTGGGGCCGAGTTGCGCGAGCGAAGCGGGGATGCCCAGCGACGGCAGCCCGGAGTTCGCAGATTGCTGGATGGTCGGCGAGAGCATATCTAAACCGACGCGCAACGCAACGCGCTGATTCATCGCAATCTGCTGCTGCAGCGCCGCACGCGCGCTCGTGACCGTCTTCGCGTCAAAGGCGGGCGCCGCAAACGCTTGCCGCACCAAATCGAAGACCGCCGACGCATTCGCGGGCGTCGACTCAATGGCGAAACGGACGTCCTGGGGATCGATGGAGAAATGAATTGCGCCGCCCTTTGCGGAGACGGCGTCTTCCAGCGGCGAACCGCCGAGCGGCGTTCGAAGTACCGTCTCGGCCGTTAGCGCGGCCAAGCCGTTCTGCCGCAACGTCTGCCGATCGAGTCCAGCTCGAACGACGAACGTGGCGTGCGCAAGCGTCGCAGCCGCATCGGGTTGTTCGATGAACGTCGTTCCGCCTACGCGGGTCACGTCCGGCGCCGCGACTGCGGCGAGCGGAAGCGCACCGACGACGGCGGCAAGCACGACGGCGAGAAACTTCACGATGCGGTCTCCTTGGATGTCGAGGTCAACGTCACCACGACGGGATGGGCGAGATAGCGTTTCGCGATCGCGGCGACGTATGCCGGATCGAGTTGCTCGGCACGCCGCCAATAGCTGCTCGACGGATCGCTCGGGGCGTAGGACGGATTGCCTTCAACGGCATACCAGCCCAGGTTGTCCGCTTGTTCCACGGGCAGCTGCGTATCGGCGCCCAGGTGATACAAGAACGCCTGCTGCGCCGCCGCAAAGGTCGCGGGGTCGAGCGGCGTCGCGAGCTTCGCAACACTATCTAGAACGAGTTGCTGCGCGTGTGCCGCGGCGCTGCCGCCGATCGTCACCAGCATGACGCCCGGATCGTGTAGCGTGATGAACTGCCCCGCAACGTAGGTGTCGCCCGTGTTTCCGAGGGCTTTTGCAACGACTCCCGTGCGATCGCGAAAGAGATAGTCGGCGATAAAATCCATCGCCGTTGCGGCGCGCTCGTCGCTAATTCCGGGACCCGTCCACGCAAGGCCAATCCCCGAAACGTTTCCGGTGATCTTCGCCGGCTCGGGCGACGGCGCTACGGGCGAACCGATGGGCGCATCGGCTTTACCGGGCGTTCCTGCGGTCACCGCGGCGAGGTCGGCTGCGTTCACGTTCCCGGCGAGCGTCATCGTCGCGTTGGCCGAGCGGAACGCGCGGGCTGCAAATTGCTGCACTTGCGCGAGCGAAAGGTTGACGATCTGCGCGACCGTGCCGGGAAGCGGCGGAAAATGCGCGGGGCCCGACGGAAAGATTTCCGCGAAGAGCGCGTCGTGCAGCAGATCGTCGGACGAATATTTCCGCGTCACGGAAAGGACGGCTTCATCTTTTTGCGCGGCTTTGAGCGCGTTTTCATCGATGCGCGGATCGAAATAGGCGGCGCTTGCCGCCGCGATCGTGCGACGCGCCCACGTCGAGGGCACGACGATGCTCACGCCAACGATATCGGGATAGACGTTGATCGTCAGCGTGCCGCCCGCATCGTGCACGAACTGCGCGAGCGTCTTGCCGCTCACCAGCGTGCCGGCAGCGGCCGCCGTTGCGGCAAGCCGCGAGATGCCGGGTGTCGCGTCGTCGTAGCCGGCGCCGGGCGCACGGAACCACAGATCGATCGCCGACGTCGGCACGGTGGTATCGGCGTACATGACGTAGGAGCCGCCGTGCGGCAGCGCGCCGCTCGAGGGAATATCGGCGGCCGAAACGCCGAGCGGCGCCAGCATTGCCAGCGCCGCAGCGAGTGTTAGAACCGTTCTCATGCAGGTTCCGGACGAATCGTCGGAGGCAGTCGCGTCGGCTTTTCGCGTTGCGGCTCTTCCACCGGTTTCTCGACTTCCGCGACCGCCGGCGTAACGACGGCGCTTCCGCCGCCCGGCCGGTTGTACGGGCGATCTTCGAGGATGCAACGCACCTCTTCGGTGTCGACCGTCTCGTATTCGAGCAGCGACTTCACCATGCGCTCGACCTTCGCCCAGTTGTCTTTGAGAATCTGACGCCCGTGTTCGTAGCAGCCTTCGATGATGCGGCGCACTTCCGCGTCGATCTTGCTCGCGACTTCCTCCGAATAGTTGCGCTCTTCGCCGAGATCGCGGCCGAGGAAGACCTGATGGTTTCCGCGTCCGAACTGAATCGGCCCGAGTTCGCTCATGCCGTACTGCGTCACCATGCGGCGCGCCAGTTCGGTCGCTTTTTGGAAGTCGTTGCTGGCACCGGTCGTCACGTCACCGAATTGAATCTCTTCGGCAAGACGGCCGCCGAGCGCCATCGTGATCTGCGCGAGCAATTCGTCGCGCGTCATTTGATGGCGATCGTCTTCCGGCAGCGACCACGTCAAGCCGAGCGCCATACCGCGCGGAATGATCGTGACCTTGTGCACCGGATCCGCTTTGTCGAGCAATCCGCCGATGATGGCGTGCCCCGATTCGTGGTAGGCGGTCAGCTCTTTTTCTTTCGCGGACATCACCGTCGATTTGCGTTCCGGACCGACCATCACGCGATCGATCGCCTCGTCGCAGTCGTTCATCTCGATGATGTTTTTGTTTTTGCGCGCGGCAAGCAGCGCCGCTTCGTTCAGCAGATTCTCCAGATCGGCGCCCGAGAATCCGGGCGTGCGCTTGGCAAGGGTTTCGAGGGAGACTTCCTTCGAGAGCGGCTTGTTGCGTGCGTGCACTTCGAGGATCTTCTGGCGGCCGCGGAAATCCGCACGGTCGACGACGATCTGACGGTCGAAGCGTCCCGGGCGCAGCAGCGCCGGATCGAGCACGTCGGGACGGTTCGTCGCCGCGATCAAAATCACGCCCGTGTTCTGATCGAAGCCGTCCATCTCGACGAGCAGCTGGTTGAGCGTTTGTTCGCGCTCGTCGTGTCCGCCGCCGAGGCCCGCGCCGCGTTGACGGCCGACCGCGTCGATTTCGTCGATGAAAACGATGCACGGCGCCGACTTCTTCGCCTGATCGAACAGATCGCGGACGCGCGAGGCGCCGACGCCGACGAACATTTCGACGAAGTCCGAACCCGAGATCGAGAAGAACGGCACGCCCGCTTCGCCCGCGATAGCGCGCGCCAGCAGCGTCTTACCGGATCCCGGCGGCCCGAGCAGCAGCACGCCTTTCGGAATGCGCGCTCCGAGCGCCTGATATTTCTTGGGGTATTTCAGGAAGTCGACGATCTCCCCGAGCTCCTCTTTCGCTTCGTCGACGCCCGCGACGTCGGCGAAGGTGACCTTCGGCCGGTTTTCACTCATCATCTTCGCGCGAGATCGCCCGAACGAGAGCGCCTGGCTTCCTCCGCTCTGCGCTTGACGCAAGATAAAGAATAGGAAGAGCGCCATCAGCAGCAGCGGCGCGAGCGTCACGAGGCTCGAAAGCAATCCGCTGTTGTTCTGCTGTTGAAAGTTGACGTTGCCGCTCTTTACGTGGGCTTGCACGTCCTTGACGAACGCGCTGTCCGTGTTGGGCAGCGAAACGGTATATTTGGTGCCGTCGGTCAGTGCACCCGACGCTTGTTGGCCGACCGCATTAAACGACGCGACCTGATTCGATTCCAGCTTCTGATAGAACTTACCGTAAAGCAGGTTCGTCGCGCCTTCACCCGGCTGAACCATGCGTTCGACGATCACAAATACCGCGACGACGGCGAGTGCGATCAGGAGAATCGAGCGGAGATGTTTACTCACGTATGTATGGTACCTTTGAATTTGCGGTCGCAACCATGCGACAGGGACTCTACCCTTCCGTAAAAGCGCTTGGACGGAGCTGAGCCAGGTAGGGCAGATTCCGGAACAGTTCCTGGTAGTCCAAACCGTAACCTACGACGAACGCGTCGGGCGTCTGGAGCCCGACGTATTCCACGGGCACGTCGATTCGCCGGTGATACGGCTTATCGAAGAGCACGCACGAGCGCAGGCTGGCGGGCCGGCGCTCCTCCAGTAACGAGCGAAGGTAGGAGAGCGTGAGCCCGTTATCCACGATATCTTCGACGATCACCACGTTCCGGCCGGTGATTTGGACCGACGCGTCCTTGAGCAGCCGGACCTCGCCCGAGCTTCGGGTCGAGTTTCCGTAACTGGAAACGCATAAATAGTCCACGATGATTTCACTTGGGCCGCCCGGGACCGCCGAAAGGGCCCGAGCGAGGTCCGCGATGACGTACAACGCTCCCTTCAACACCCCGAGCAGGGTGAGGGGTTGCCCAGAGTAGTCTTCGGCAATTTGTGTCGCAAGACGCGAAATCGCCGCAGAAATCTCGTCTTCCGTGAAGAGCGTCCGCTCGATCGTCCCCTCATACGAGTCCGTGATCTTCATCGTTCCTTTCGAACCACAACCGTGCCCGCGGCGATTTCGAGTTCCACGCCGGGTTTCATGTGAAAGCGTCCCGAGCCGCCGCGTTCGAGCGCGCGGACGGCGGCTTCCACGTGAAGGAAGTCGACGTCGTGCAGGGCTTCGTCGCCGGCAAGCGCGCGTCTCACCTCTCGCCGCAGCGACGCCCGCTCGGTCCCATCGCGATCTTCGCCGACGAGTTCCGCGCTACGGGCAACGGCGGCGTCCAGCCCCGGGAAGAGCGGCCGAAGCGCCTCGAGCGCCTGCCGTACCGCGTTCCGGCGGCCGCCGAGGTCCGCATTGGTCGGGTCGACGGCATACGGGAGCGCGTGCACGTGGCAGTAGTGCCTCAGCTCCGCGGCCGGCTGTTGCAGCAGCGGACGGATCAGCTCGACCCCGTCCGCCAGCGGCCGCCGCGGACGCATGCCCGCGAGTCCGTCCAGACCCGTGCCGCGCAGCAACGCCAGAAGCACCGTCTCGCTTTGATCCTCTTGGTGGTGGGCCGTCGCAACGGCGCGCGCGTCCCGTTCCCGCGCGATGCCGGCAAGCGCTTCATAGCGCGCAGCCCGCAGCGATGCTTCGTCATGAGCATCGAGGTTAAGCTGCGCGATGCTTACGGGAATACCGAAGGTAGCGCCGATTCGCAATACCACGCATTCATCTTGAAACGCGGATCGACGCGTTGCGTGGTTGACGTAGGCAAGCGTTAGGTCGAGTTCCATCGGTTTGCGAACCGCCGCAAGCGCCCCCGCAAGCGCAACGGAATCCGCACCGCCGCTGCACGCCACGATGATGCGTTCGCCCGCACGAACGATGCCGTCGCGCTCGATGGCCTGCTCGATCGCCGCGTCGGGTTTGGCGCCGCGCATTAGGTGTCATTCCTGAGCGGAGAGTAAGTGTCATCCTGAGCGAAGCGCAGCGGAGACGAAGGATCGATACGCGCCGATCTCTCGATGCGGTCCTTCGACTGCGCGCCGCTACGCGGCGCTCCGCTCAGGATGACACCTACTCTCCGCGGCGCTCCGCTGCGGATGACACTAGCGGCGAACATGCCGTTGCATCTCGCGCTCGACGTCGCGCTTGGCGATGTCCTCGCGCTTGTCCCACGTCTTCTTGCCGCGGGCGAGACCGAGTTGCACTTTGACTTTCCCGCGCGTGAAGTACATGCGCAACGGAACGATCGTCAAGCCCTTCTCTTTGACGCGGCCCTCCAAGTCGGCGATCTGCTCCTTGTGCAACAGCAGTTTGCGCGGGCGGTTCGGATCGACGTTCGAAAACGAGCCCTGCTTGTACGGCGGCACGTGCATTCCGAGCAACCACGCCTCGCCGTCACGGAAACGCGCGTAGGCTTCGCCCAGGCTTACGCCGCCCTGGCGGATCGATTTGACTTCGGTGCCCGTCAGCGCCAAGCCGGCCTCGAGCGAATCCAAGATGTGGTACTCGTGCCGCGCTCGCCGGTTGTCGACCGTCGGCGCGTTGTGGTTCTTGGTTTCCGCTTTTGCCTGAACTCGTTGCTGTTTAGATTTCATATTCGCTAACGGGACTTTGCCGACGTATCGGCGTTGGGATTACGGCGGTCGTTCACGGCGTCGAGCGGGCCCATGGAAACGAATTTACCCTCGCCGTCGAGCAACAACGTACCCGAAGCATCGTACACCGACGCCTCGACTCCTAAAACGTTTCGACGCTGCCAGACGACGCGTCCGCGTACGTCGAGCGGCTCACCCACCGGCACCGGCTTACGAAATCGTACCTGAACGCTCGCGGTGACGCCGCGGTGTCCCGCGTAGCCTGCCGCATGAGCCATGGCTTCATCCAGCAACGACATCGCTATGCCGCCGTGCGCGATTCCGCTCCAGCCTTGAAATTCGGGCGCAAGCCTCACGTCCGCGCGAACGCCTTCGCCGTCGGGCTCGAAGCGGATGTGTAAGCCGATGGGATTCTCCGGTCCGCACGCAAAGCAGCGCCCGTCGTCGACGGGCAGGCTCAACGCCCGGTCTCCAGCCGCGTCGCCAGATAATCCGGCAAGTGGACGTCGTGAATTTTCTGCTGCACTTCGACAATCGGATACGGGTAGCGAATCCATTCGACGTGACGCGTGTCGTCGTCGTAAATGACGAAGGACGCTTCGGGGTTCAGATCGCGCGGCTGGCCGATGCTTCCCACGTCCACGATGTAGCGTTTGCCGTTTTCGAGCGTCAATTCGCCGCCTTGCTGCATGTGTTTATGACCGATCGTTCCCTCGGGCTCCTGAACCCAATATTCCGCAATATGCGTGTGACCGATGAAGATCAGGGGCGCGTCGGTCAAGGCGAAAGCTTTTGCGGCAGTGCGTTTGTCGAGAATATATTCGAAGTAATTCACGGGCGCGCCGTGCACGAGCAAGAACCCCGGATAGCGAAGTTCGTACGATAATCCGTTCAACCAGGCGCGATTATCGTCGGAGAGAACGCTCTGGGTCCAGGCGATTGCCGCACGAGCGGCGTCGTTGAAGTACTCGACGCCGAAATTTTCGAGCGCGGCCAAATCGTGATTGCCCAAAACAGCATCGCGCGCGCGCGTACGAACGCGCTCCACGCATTCGTTTGGATTGGGACCGTAGCCGACTATGTCGCCCAGGCAAATCACCTGGTCCTCGTCGCCAACCAGCTTCAACGCGCGCTCGAGCGATTCGATGTTGCCGTGAATGTCCGAGACGACGGCGTATTTCACGCCGGAACCTCGGCGAGAACGGCCCGAAACGCCTGTTCGAACGCCGCGCGCATCGCCGGCGTACCGACGCTGACGCGCACGAAGCGATCGAGCGGCGCTTGCGCGGGCTTGCGAA
Source organism: Vulcanimicrobiota bacterium (assembly GCA_027459645.1). Classification (GTDB taxonomy): domain Bacteria; phylum Vulcanimicrobiota; class Vulcanimicrobiia; order Vulcanimicrobiales; family Vulcanimicrobiaceae; genus JAMXLG01. The sequence goes on along the minus strand of DAIDHQ010000022.1, from coordinate 273,418 downwards.
TCCAGACCCCTCGCTGCAAGAGTTCGTTCATGACGCGCGTTGCGCGGTCGGCGGTGCCGAGATCGATGCAGACGAAATTGGTTTTCGAAGGGATCGTCGCAAGATTCAGCGAGGCGGCCAAGCGCGCGTAATCCTCGCGTCCTTGGGCGACGGCATCCACGACGAAGCGGCGAAACGCGTCGTCGGATAGCGAGGCTATCGCACCGATCTGCGCGTTGCGATTCACGCCGTAATGCAAGCGAATCTTCTGCAGCGTGTCCACGTTCGAACGGGCCGTGATCGCGTAGCCGATGCGCGCGCCTGCCATGCCGTACGCTTTCGAAAACGTTCGCGTGCGAATCAAGCGATCTTCGATCGTGGCCGGCATCAGTTCGCCGTCGTCGACGAAATCGGCATACGCTTCGTCCAGCAGCACGACGGCATTTTTCGGCAGAGCGTCGTAGAAGCGCTGCATCTCGTCGTGCGAAACGAAGGTGCCGCTCGGGTTATCGGGATTGGCAAGGTAGACGAGCGAGACGGATTCCCGGTGCGCCGTTTCGACCAGCGCTTCCAAATCCAGACGACCGTCGCTGCGATACCCGGCCAAGACCAAGCGGCCGCCGTAACCGATCACGTGATAATTGAGCGTCGGATAGGATCCGCGCGTCGTTAGCGCCGCCGCGCCGGGAGCGACGAACGCGCGCACCACGAGCCCCATCAGTTCGTCGATGCCCGAGCCTACTACCAATTCCTCGATCGCACACCGGTGCTTCACCGCAAGCATCGAACGCAGATCGTACGATTCCGGATCGCCGTACCACGACAATCGCGGCAGCTCGGCTGCCATCGCCTCGACCGCCTTGGGCGACGGGCCGAACGCACTTTCGTTCGCGCCCAGCCGCACGAGTTCGGCGTGGCCGGTTTGGCGCATCAGCTGCTCGGGCCCGATGAAGGGCACCGTCGGGGGAATCGCCTCAATTGCCGGCGCGGGTCGGATCAGCTTCGTTTCCTCCATCACATCAACCGGTGCACGATAACGCGGGCACCGGCCTCGAGGGTTTCCTGCTCTTCCGGGACGGCGACATAGCCGTCGGCCCGAGCGAGCGCACTCACGGTGGACGAGCGCAGAGGGAGGGGATGCGCCGCAGGGCCTTCGGGCTCATCCTTGAGCTGGACGGGGACGAACCAGGTCCAGCCCTTGCGGCTGTGGAGCGGCGAGGCCAGCACGGCGCTCACCTTGCGGTTCGGCAGCGCTCCACCGCAGAGCGCTTCCATCAACGGAGCAGCCACCGCACTCAAGATCATCAGGGCCGACGTCGGGTTTCCAGGAAGCCCCAAGACGAGCTTGTGCCCCACCGCCGCCAGGACCGTCGGCTTGCCGGGCTTCACCCGCAGGCCGTGAACGACGACACCCGGAGCGCCCAGGCTCGCGATAGCGTCTGGCGTCCGATCGCGCTCCCCCACGGACGAACCGCCGGTCAAGACGGCCGCATCGCAGTGCTCGAGCGCCTGGCGCAACACCGCTTCCAGCTTACCCGGCTCGTCGGTGACGGTCGGGAAATTGACGGGCCGGGCGCCCATCGCGAGCAGCGTGCCGGCGATCGCATACCGGTTGGAGTCGCGGATCTGCCCTGGCTCGGGCGTAGCGCCCGGCGGCACCAACTCGTCGCCGCTCGAGATCACCGCAATCGACGGGCGGCGAAAAACCGGTACTTCCGTGACGCCGAGCGTCGCCAGGACGCCTAACTGCGCGCCGCCGATGCGCGTACCGGCGGCTAGTACCGGCTGCCCCGCGCGCATATCGCACGCCCGCGGATTGACGTTTTCGCCGACGTGCACGCCCCCGACGACGACCTCGGCCCCCTCGAGGCTTGCGTCTTCGACCGGCACCACGGCGTCGGCGCCCTCGGGCACGACGCCGCCCGTCGGAATCCGTAAAGCGGCACCGGAAGCGAGCGGCGCAGGCCACGCGCGCCCCATGGCGATCTCACCGTCGACGCGCATGCGCCCCGGCGTTTGTGCCGCGCGTACCGCAAATCCGTCCATCGCGGAACGCGGTGCGTCGGGATAATCACGATCGGCGTGCAGCGCTTGCGCGAGAACGCGTCCGGCCGCATCTTCGAGCGGCACGCGTTCGATGCCGAGCGGTGCGAGCGGAACGCGCGCGAGAAATGTCGCAATCGCATCGCGCGGCGACAAAAGATTTTCCGGGTGAAAGACGAAGCGGCGCTCTTCCATGCTCGATATTGCCGTTGTTCGACGCGAACCCGATCGCGTGCGCCGCTCTGCGCAGCGCCGCGGAGCGGATGCGTCGTTCGTAGACGACATTCTTCGCTTGGACGCCGAGTACCGCTCGGCGCTTGCGGCCGTCGAAACGGCGAAAGCGGCGAAGAACCGTCTCTCGGCCGAGATCGGAAAAGCCGCCGACAAAGCGGCCGCAGCCCGCGACCTCAAGCCGCAGCTCGACGCGCTGAGCGAGGAGATTGCGCGCGACGAGGAGCGCTCGCGGACGCTTGCGCCCGATGCCCCCGACTCGCCGCTACGCGCGCTGCTGGAAAACACGCCCAACATTCTGGACGACTCGGTGCCCGAAGGCAGCGATTCCGACGATAACGTCTGCGTTCGAACGTGGGGAGAACCGCGGCAATTTGCGTTCGAGCCGAAGCCGCATTGGGAGCTGGGGGAAGCGCTCGACATCCTCGATTTCGAACGCGCGGCAAAGCTTTCGGGCAGCCGCTTTGCGGTGCTCAAAGGTCGCGGCGCGCGGCTCTCACGCGCGCTGGTCCAGTTTTTCTTGGATCGCGCGGATGCGCGCGGCTATCTCGAGGTGGTGCCGCCTCTGCTCGTATCGCGCGCGACGATGTGGAGCACCGGGCAGCTCACGAAGTTCTCGGACGCGATGTTCCGCGACGCCGATGCCGATCTGTTCATGATTCCAACGGCCGAAGTGCCGCTCACCGCGCTGCACGGCAACGAGATCTTGACCGCCGACACGCTGCCCCGAAAATTGACCGCGTACACGCCCTGCTTTCGCAAAGAGGCCGGCGCCGCAGGCAAAGACACGCGGGGCCTGATTCGCCAGCACCAATTCGAGAAGGTAGAGCTCGTGTGGCTGGCCCTTCCGGAAGCGTCGTTCGAAGCGCTCGAAGAGCTCACGCGCGACGCCGCAGGAGCGCTCGAAGAGCTCGGGCTGCCCTACCGCGTGATGTCGTTGTGCGCCGGCGACACCAGCTTTAATTCCGCAAAGACCTACGATCTGGAAGTGTGGCTACCGAGCGCGGGCGGCTATCGCGAGATCAGCTCGTGTTCGAATTGCACGGATTTCCAGGCGCGTCGCGCCGGCATTCGTTTCCGTCGCGATGCAAAAGCGAAGCCCGAACTGGTGCACACGCTCAACGGTTCGGGACTGGCGGTCGGGCGTACGCTGCTCGCCGTCATCGAAAATTATCAGCAAGCCGACGGATCGATCGAGATTCCCGAAGCGCTGCGCCGTTATACCGGATTCGACCGCATCAGCGCGTCATAAAGCGCGTCGACTGCAGCCGAGCGTTCGGGCACTTTTGCTCCGGCCGGAAAAAACGCTTCGATGCGCACGTTCGTGGCGGCAGCGTCGGCCTGGTCGAACGAAACGCGAACCCGCTCGTTGTTGACCAGACCGAATCCGGCTTCGATCGTGCGCCCCTTCTTGTCGTCGACGTACACGTTCGCGCCGAGCGTCACTTCGATCGCTTCCAGCACGCGCGCGTACGCGTCGTCGTAGCCGCAGGCGAGCTCTACGGTTCGGTGCGGCCGAAGGCCGATGCGCGACGAGGTTTCCGGCTTCAGCCATCTCCGCAAAAAACTCACTTCATCACCATCCAGGCAGCGGCCACGCCGCCGAGCGCGAGCACCGCAAGGGCCGCAATCGGACGCAAGCTCTCCCTCCGGCGCGAGAATAGTGCCGCGTATACGCCCTTCAAAACGTTGTTCGACGACGATGCGATCAGGATCGCAGCGGCGACCAGCGGTACGGCGATCGTCGACGATTGCGCGAGTCCGAGCACGAACGGATCGATGTCGGTAAAACCGACGACGCCCGCGAGCGCCAGCAATCCCGCGCTCCCCAGATGCGTCGTAGCCCACGACGTGATCACCGAAAAAACGATCAAGAGCACTGCGAAGATCAGCGCCGTCCCCAGTTGCAGCGGATTCTGCGGCACGCCGGCCGGCGCTTGACGATCCTTTGCGCCGCGCCAGAAGATCAGCGCGATCGCGAGCGCGACCGCGGCTAGCACGAGCGTGGGCACCAGCAACATCTTGCCGAGTCGCGCATTGAAGATCGTGGCGACGATCAGCAGACGCACGTACATCATGCCGGTCGCCGCAACGGTCCCCGCGGCGCGTTCGCCCGTATATCCCGCGCTTTGAGAACCGCGCGCAAAGACGATGGTCGTTGCGGTCGACGAGTACATGCCGCCGAGCAGTGCGGTGACAAACGCACCGCCTTTCTGAAGGACGTAGCGCTGAAGCAAATAGCTCACGTACGAGATCGTCGAAACCGCCACGACCGCCAACCACACCTTGAACGGCGTGATCGACGTGTACGGAATCGCCGGTGCATTCTGCAAGAGCGGCAACACCACGCCGACCAGCAGCAGAAACTGCCCGATCGTCAGCACCTCGCCGAACGGCACCGCGGTTGCGAGGGCATGCAGGCGCGCGCGGCTTCCGACCAGCAAGACCGCGACCACCGTGAACGCGATCGTGAGCCACATCGGCTGCGTGAGCGCGATCGGACCGAGCACGTAGGCAACCACGGCGCAGAGCGGGACGGTCAAGAAACTGCGGTCGCCCTGGTCGGCGATCGCGTCCTTCACCAGCGGAAGGAGCCACGCCCCGAGCACCAGCAGGCCCGCGGTAAAGGCGATGGCGTAGCGCGGTTCCAGCAGATAGAGGCCCGCGCCGGCGAAGCTGAGCAGGGGAAACGCCCGAACTCCGCCGGGGCGCCGCTGGAGTTCCCGATTGTAGAACTCCTCGAACGCGAATCCGAAAAAGATCGCCATCGCGAGGAGCACGACGTATTGCATCGTCCCGAGCCTTCGTGGTAGACTCAGCGCCAACATGCTTATGATGCGTGCAGCGGCAAGCTATTACTATTACGGCTACTCGTCTCGAGTCGGCTGCAGGTTGCCGTTGTTGTAGCGTCGCCCCACGAATTCGCTAGAACAGCCGCCTCGCCGACGCGAGGCGGCTTTTTTTATTTGCTCGCCCACATGGAGACGTCATGTTTTTCCCTACCGAAATCTTCGATCACGCGATCGTTCGCAAGAACCGCTTTACCGAATGGTTCGCGCAAGGCACGGCGACCGACGAACAACTTCGCGCGTTCACGGTGCAGTTTTCCGTCTTCAGCCATCTCTTCATCGAAGCGCAGTTACGCAAATGCATCAACGCACCGGACCGCGAAAGCTACCGCGCCGGCAAGGAGATCCTGATGAACGAACTGGGCGTCGTCTTTACGCCCGAGGGAAGCGTCGAAGGCGGCCGGTTTCGTTTCAACGCCGGCCATTTCGAATGGCTCGCCGAGTTCGCCGCGTCGCTTGGGCTCGGCTGGAACGAAATTGGCAAGCGGGAGCACGGCCTGCCTTCGACGCTCGCCTTCTGCGACGCGCTGGTGGAATGGTACGGCGCGTGCGACGAATCGACGGCGGCCGGCGCATCGTTTGCCATCGAGCACTGGGCCGCGGCGGGGTTCTGGAAGCAGTTGATCGCGGGGCTGCGCGCCATTAAAGCCCATCGACATCCGCAATTGCCGCTGGGATTTTGGACGTGGCACGACGCGCTGGAAGAGCAGCATGCGGCGCACACGAGCGACGAACTGCAAGTGCTCTCGAAAAAGCCGGGGTTCTCAGAGGAACGATTTACGCGCGCCGGCATGGCGATACTCGACGCCGTCGCCGGATTTTGGAACGGACTCTACGAGTCCAGACCCGCCGCTTCCGCGCCCGCGCTGCGCCAGATCTCGCGCACCGTCGTGCTGCGTTCGACGCCATCGACCGAGCGATACGTGTTACCGACGTAGTCCATCGCCGGGTTGGTGACGCCGAACCAGAAATGCTCGTTCTTGAAGTGGTGCCACAGATGGTACTTCTTCATGTACTTGCCCAACGGCGTCACCGGCGCGAACGGAACGTGTGCGACGTAGTGCACCCACTCGTAAAACGTCAGCGCGCAAATGCTGCCGAAGACCAGCGATAGCGTCAGTGCAACGTTGCGCGTGATCGCGAAATAGACCAGAAAATAGAGCGCCGCCGTCGGAATGACGAACCAGAGCGGCAGGAAGAGCAGCTCGAGCTTCGGCGGATCGATGTGATGGTCGTAATGCAGGCGATGCTGCAACTTGAGCACCCAGGCGATCTTCGACGGCTTGGCATGGAAGAGAAAGCGGTGCGTCGAGTACTCCGACGTGAAGAATATGGCGGCGCCGATCAGCGCGCCCAGCCACCAAAACGGGAACACGCCGGCGACGACACTCGCGATATAGACCGCGACCGCCACAACCAGAACCGTATTACTGCCGTGCTTCAAAAACGTCGCGATCACGAGACGCCCTCCGGATCATTTCGTGGAATCTTTGCCCGTAACCGTGGGAGGCGCCGGATTCTTCAGCGCTTTCCAGACCTTCTCCGGCGCGGCCGGAAGTTTGTCCATCTTTTGGAGGAAGAGCGTCACGGCCCACATCTGATCGGTACTGAGCGACGCGCCGAACGACGGCATTCCGGTAAGGCGGATACCGTGGTCGATCTTCCAATAGGTCACGCCCGCCGGATCGTCCTCGACGCCGTCTTTGGCGAGCTGCGGAGCATGCTGGTAGAGTCCGTGCGCAATCGTGCTCGGCACGCCGTTGGCGACGCCGTGGCAGACCGCGCAGTTCGCACCGTAGAGCTTGATCCCGTCGGTGAGGTTGCGGTCCGTCGCAGGCAAGGGATTCTCTTGACGCGGAGCCTCACGCCGTAGCGTGGCCCGCAGCGACGAGCGCGCCGCCCAGATTTCGAGCTTGCCGGGGCGAGCATCGGCGTTGGCCGGGATCAGCAGACCCTGCGTGACGCCGACGTACCCGCCGATCGCCGCGACGGCGAGAAGCACGATGATGCCGAGCACGAAACCTTTGAGCACGCAGCCCTCCTTAGGAGCGGTATGGATATGCGTAGCACGGCCCAATTCCCCGACGAACAATCCGACGACGGGCGGTTCGTGCGTCAGGAAGATCGCTTCCGCACCTGGGTGACCGCCGACGGACGTTCCGGTTTCCCGGCCGTTGCCGGGCGTTACCATCTTTACGTCTCACTTGCCTGCCCGTGGGCGCACCGCACCATCATCGTGCGCAAGCTCAAGCGACTAGAGGAAACGATCCCAATGACGGTGGTCGATCCGATTCGTGACGAGCGCGGATGGCGTTACGGCTCTCATTTCCTGAGCGAACTCTATCTCGCGAGCGATCCGCGCTACCGCGGGCGCGTGACGGTTCCCGTGCTGTGGGATCGCGAGACCAAGCGCGTCGTCAGCAACTCGGACGACGACATCATGCGCATGTTTGAAACCGAATTCAACGCCGTCGGCGATCCGTTACCCGATCTCTATCCATATGACTTGCGAACCGAGATCGATGCGCTCAACGCCGTCATCTACGAAACCGTCAACGATGGCGTCTATCGCGCCGGTTTTGCGACGTCGCAGGCCGCATACGAAGAAGCCGCGTACCGCGTGTTTGCCACGCTCGACGAACTCGACTCACGGCTTGCAACGCGGCGCTATCTTTTCGGCGACGTGCCCGTCGAGACCGATTGGCGGCTCTTCGTCACGCTGATCCGGTTCGATCCGGTGTACGTGGGACATTTCAAGTGCAACCTGCGGCGCATCGCCGACTATCCGAATCTGTACGGATATCTGCGCGACCTCTATCAGATTCCGGGCATAGCACAGACGGTGGACTTCGATCACATCAAACGCCACTACTACATGACGCACGACGACATCAATCCGACCGGCATCGTTCCGATCGGTCCGCTGCAATATCTCGAACTGCCGCATCAACGCGAACGGCTCTCGGCACACTAGCCGAGAGCCGCGCGATCGGTCCAGCGGGCCGCTATTGCGGAGGCTGCGTCGTACCTATCGAGTTCGTGTGATGGCGGCTCGCCTTGACCGGACGATTGAATTTCGCCAACCAATTCGGGCCGTTGGGGTTATCGCGAAGCGTGTTGGTCATCGTTCCGCGGTTATAGCCGGTCGAGGGCGCAACCGTCGTCGTCGAGCTTGAGTTTGCCGGCGCGGCCGGTGCCGTGGTGTCGTTTGTCACCGGCGGCGTCAACGTGCCGGGCGCTCCCGGTACGGCGGGTACGGTCGAGGTCGTACCGGCCGGCGCCGTCGTGGTGCCCATAGGCGCCGTCGTTGTCGTGGTGCCCGTCGTATTCCCCGGCATCATCGTGGCACTGGGATTGGGTGCCGTGCCGTTTTGCGAGCCGGTCGCCATGCCGTTGGGTACTGCCGCCCCTTGCGCTTTCGCACCGGTCGTCGGCACGCCCTTATTCGCATTCGCCTGATGCGACAAGTTCGTCTTCACCATACCGTGATATTTTTTCATATCCGCTTTGCACACGACCATGCTCTTGCCGGTGCTCGTCGTCTGCATCGAGTCGCTCGGCGGCGGCTCGATCGGCTTGCCGTTCTTGCACGCCTTCGGATTCTTCGTCGTCGTCGACTGCGTTGCGTTCGGTGGATTGCTGCCAGTTTGCGTGCCCTGCGTTGATTGCGCAAACGCCGGAGCGGAAACGGAAAGCATTCCGATCATTGCTGCCGCAGCGGCGCTGCGCGCGAAAATGGTGTGGTTCATGCTTCTTTAAACGCTCCCGGAAATCAATGGAAATGAGTGAGTCACCATTACCCCGTACCCGTTTTTATCGTGGGTACACTCCCGAGGTGACCGCGTACGACGTTGCAATAGTGGGCGGCGGCCCGGCTGGTTTACAGTGCGCCCTCGTACTCGCGCGCGCGCGGCGGAGCACGATCGTGCTCGACGCAGGCTCGCCGAGAAACGCATGCGCCCGGGAGGCGCACGGCCTCTTCACGCGAGACGGTGAAGCGCCCGCCGATCTGCTGACGTATGGCCGCAAACAATTGTCGGCGTACGAAAGCGCGACGCTTCGCGAGGCCGCGGTGCAAGACGTTTCGGGAAATGCAAGCGACGGCTTCATTCTAACGACGACGGACGGCGAACCGCTGCGCGCACGGCGCATCGTGCTTGCGACCGGCATGCGGGATCACCTCCCGGAGATAGAAGGCCTCGAGGCGTGCTGGGGTTCCAGCGTCTTCGTGTGTCCCTATTGCGACGGCTGGGAAGTGCGAGACCGCCCGATTGCCGTGTGGGGCAATACGCGAAGCGGAATAGAGCTGGCACGAGAGCTCTATCAGTGGAGTACGAATATCGTCGTCTGCAGCGACCTGCATACGCCGATCGCAACGCAGGAGCGAACGTGGATGAACGAACGTAACGTCCGCATCATCGAATCACCGATCCGGCGCTTGCGCGAGCGGTCCGGCATTTTGCAAGCGATCGAATTCGACGACGGCGAATCGGTCGAACGGGAAGCGCTCTTTCTGAGCGTCAGGATGGCGCAAGCATCCGACCTGGCCGAACGCGCCGGGTGCCGCGTGACCGAGCGCGGTCACATCGACGTAGACGCGGATTCGCGAACGAGCGTTGCCGGCATATACGCCGCCGGCGACTCCGTCGCGCATCTGCATCAGATCGTCGTTGCGGCAGCAAGCGGCGCCCGCGCCGCCATCGCCGTCAACCAAGATCTTACTTCACGGTCGGGTGATGTCTAGGCGGAGGTTTCGCTGCCGTCTTCTTCGAGCAGCGCGCGTTCGATGCGACGGTCCGGAACGAGCCAGATGAGCGCGACGACGACGTAGCAGACGTCCGATAGCCATGGCGCGATAAACGCGGCGGCAATCCCGCACGCATACAAAAACAGCGATAGGAGCTGTTTGACGTCGACGCGCAGCAGGCGCGCGATCAACGATCCGGGGCCGTTGGCTGCAACGAGCGTATAGGTGAGGATGGTGTAGGCTGCCGCCGCCAGCAGCAGCACGGCGCCGTACACTGCCGTCGGTACCGCTTCGGTCCGATGTTCGCCGAGCCACGCCGTCACAAACGGCACGAGCGAAAGCCAGAAGAGCAGATGCAGGTTCGCCCACATCACCGCTCCGTTGATTCCCGCCGAGGCGCGAAGCAAATGGTGATGATTGTTCCAATAGATCGCGACGTATGTGAAACTCAGCACGTAGGCGAGGAACGTCGGAATCATCGGATGCAAATCGGCCAGATGACCCCCAACGGGGACTTTGAGTTCCAACACCATGATGGTGATAATGACGGCGAGTACGCCGTCGCTGAACGCCTCGAGCCGATCGCGGTCGAGTACGTTGCGCTTCATGCGCTCTCCAAATAGCGATCGAACGCCCTCAGGTGCGGTTCGATCGAGGCGCGGCCGAACCCGATGCGAAAGCGCCCGTGCGGCACCGCGGCGTGCGGACTTTCGAACGTGGAACCCGGAAGCAGCAGCACGCCGGCACGCTCGAGCAGATCTTCGCAAAAGGCGTCGACGCTCGCGGCGCCCGTGTAGCGCGGAAACGCCACGCACCCGCCGTCGGGATGATACCACTCAAAACGCCCGGCGTGCCGAGCGAAGAAGTCGTCGAGCAACGGCAGATTGCATGCGACGATGGCGCGGTTTCGTTCGAAGATCGCCGCACGCGCGCGAATGGCGATCGTCGCGAGCAGTTCGCTCGGTGCCGCATTGCAGATCGAGAGATAATGCTTGAGCTTCGTCATGCGCTCGATGAGCGCGCGCTCGCGGGTTGCGATCCACCCCACCCGCAGACCGGCCAGTCCGTACGCTTTTGACACGACGTTGAGCGAGAGCGCTCGCTCGTAAAGATCGGCCGCTTGCGGGAGTTGCTTCGCGCGATCGAGTTCGATGCCGCGATAGACTTCATCGCTCAACAGATAGGTGCCGCGCGCGCGGCAGAGGCCGACCAACGCATCGAAGGTCGCCCGGTCGGGGATACATCCCGTCGGGTTGTTCGGGAAGTTGACGGCGAGCAGTTTGGTCTTCGGCCCGAGCGCCGCTTCGACGCGCGCGAGATCGAGATGCCAGCCGTCGCGATACTCGAGCGAAACCGCACGTACGTTTGCGAGTGCCGCCGGGAGGCTCTCTGCCGACTGATATCCCGGCACGAGAACGACGGCGTCGTCACCTGGTTCGAGCAAGGCGTGCATCGCACAGAAGATGCCCTCTTGCGCGCCGGCGAAGCACAGCACGTCGTCGGGCGCGATCGCTTCGTAGCTGCCCGCGATCGCATCGCGTAGCTCGGGCGAACCTTGCACCGGAATGTATCCGAGGCGCATCGTGCTCCAACGCTTGCGATCGTCGTCGTTTCCGAACGCCAAAATCTCCTCGATGCTCCAACTCTCGCAATCGGATCCGCAGAGATCATAGCGTGCTTCGAACTCGCGCCGCTCCAGGTATACCTCGAGCGCAAAATCGGGTAGAGGTCGCGGCGAACCGATCATTCGGCGCGTGTTCGATGCGTGCGGTCCGAAGCCCCCACTCGGCGCCGCTAGAAGAAATACTGCAGGTCGGACGCAGCCGTCGGATAGGCGTACAGGACGCTACCCACCGCCTTGGCGTCGATCTGCTGGTGGACGGCGAGGGCGAGAACGTTGATGAGCTCTTCCGCGTGGGGACCGAAGACCGTTGCGCCGAGAATGAGGCCGTCGGCTTTTGAAACGAGCAGTTTGTAGTAGCCCGTCTCGGCGGCAATGTGGCTGATGGAGTACCAGTCGGACATGTCGCCCTCACGAACGTCGAAATCGAGACCCTGCTCGCGTGCGCCCTCCTGCGTCAGTCCCACCTGCGCGAGCGGCGGAATCGTGTACACGACGCTCGCGAGCCCGCGGAACTGCGCGCGCTGCACGGCAGCGTTGATGATCGTTCGCGCAACGATCTCGCCTTCATAACACGCTACCGGCGTCAACGGCAAACCGCCGCCGTCCGCGCAATCCCCGGCCGCAAACACGCTGGGATTGCTCACGCTTTGCATGCGCGCGTTGACCTTCACGCCTTTGTTCGTACGCTCGATGCCGCCGGCGGCCAGATCGAGATGATCGAGATTCGCGACGCGCCCTGCCGCGATCACGCCATCGTCGGCGGTGAACGTCCGATCTCCCTGGGGCGTCTGTGCATGCAATCGAACGCCGTCCGCATCGCGTTCCACCGACGTCACGCGGACGTTCGTTTCGAAAGAAATGCTGGCATCGCGCGTCGCGCGTACCAGATAGGCCACAGCGTCGCCGTCGAATCCGCGCAAAGGGCGCTCCGTGTCGTTGAGGATGGTAACCGCCGATCCCGCGCGCGCGGCGACGTGCGCGAGTTCGAACGCAATATAGCCGCCGCCGACGAAGAGCAGAGAACGCGGCACCTTCTCGAGATCCAGGAATGACTCGCTGGTCAACAGGTGCTCGTCGCCGCGCGCAACGTGGCGCGCCGTTGCACCGGCCGCAATGACGAATCGGCTCGCACGGATGCGATCGCCGCCGACGGCGACGGTGGTGCGATCGACGAATTTCGCGCGGCCGTGGATCGGCTCGATGCCCAGATCCGAAAACGACCGAACGCGCTGTGCCGGAACCGGATCGGTGAAGCTTCGCTTGAAGCGCATCAGCGCGCCCCAATCGAGCGCGGGAACGCTGTCGAACACGCCGATCTTCCGGTAGCGCTGAGCCTGAACGTACGCTCGGGCTGCGGCTACCAAGATCTTCTTCGGATCGCATCCACGCAGCGCGCACGTCCCGCCGAAGGCGCTTTCCTCCACAACCGCCACGCGAAATCCATGCTTTTGCAGCGACGTCGCGGCATCGGTGCCCGCAACGCCGCTCCCAATTACGACGACGTCGTACTCTCGATCCATTCCTTGTCCAACCGTACCGTAAGAATAGCGACGTCGTCGCGATGGCTCTGATCGCCGATGACCGCTTCGCGAATTGCCTGCGCCGGATGAACCGCTTCGCGCACCGACTGTCGCAGCAAGGCGTTTTGCAAGGCGGTCCACGCCGATTCGATATCCCGGTTCCACTCCAGCAGCCCGTCGGTAAAAAAGACGGCAAAGGCGCCGAGCCGTAAATCGAGCGTCTGCGCCGTCGGCGACGGCGACGCGAGATCTCGCAAACCGAGCGGCAAGCCGCGCTCCATAAAAGGGTCGATGATACGGTCGCGGCCCATCCACAATAGCGGCCCGGGATGCCCCGCAGAAGCGCACACGAGCGTCTGCCGAACGGGATCGACGAGCGCGACCAGCGCCGTCGTAAAAAAGTCGGCCTCCGAATCGGCGCGCAGCATCGTGTCGACGATCTCGAGCGCCCGCGCGGGGTCAGGATCTCCGAAGAGCGCCGCGCGAAAACCGTTACGCAGCCGGCTCATCCATACCGCGGCTTCCAGACCGTGCCCCAAGACATCGCCGACGGTAATGGCAATGCGCCCGTCGAGCAAGGCGAAGGCGTCGTACCAATCGCCGCCCACCAGCAGTTCTTCCGACGACGGTTCGTAACAGGCGTCAAAGGCAATGCCGTCGACCACCGGCAAACGCATCGGAAGCGCGGCACGTTGAAACATCGACGCGATGCGCTGGGTTTGCTCGAACAAGAGCGCCTTGCCGATCGCCGTCGCGCAGCGTAAGGCCACATCCTCGATGAAGCGCAGGGAGCGGTCGTCGAAGGGACGCGATGAAGCACCGGTACGCACGACGACCAACGCGGCGACGGGTCCGCGCGTCTTTGTCACGACCGGCGCAACGACGACCGAACGAAACTTCATACGGCGCATGAAACTCTCGTGCGCGCGGTTGAGCGCAAGTACGGCGATCGTCTCCTCGTCCACCTGCGGAAAACACATCGACCGGCCAGTCTCGAAGACCTGATAAACGAGCGGCTTCTTCTGCGTGGGGACGTGTACGTACTGGCCTGCTTCCCAGAGCGTCTCACGCTTTTCCGCGGTCGACGCAGCGGCCGCGGCGAGACGCAGACCGCCGTCCTCTTCCTTCGTGTAGAACAAGCAAAGATCGGCAACCGTATCGACAACCGCATCGCAGACGGCTTCCACGGTCTCTTGCCAACTGAGCGCGCGGGCGAGAACCTCTCCGGCACGCAACAACAGCTCCGTGTACCGCTGTTCGGACTCGTGACGGTTCGCCGCTTGCTCGTCCATTGCAGGCCATTGTTCCCGCGAGCGTGCGAGAGAACACCAGGGTTAGAGCCGAGTTTCTAGCGCGTGAGCGCGGCCTTTCCACACCGTCGGTCGAGTGCGCAGGGTAGCCGCGGTCGAGGCGCACAGAATCCAGGCTCCGATCGTCCAGCTCGCAAGCAGGGCGCGGCCGTTTCCAAGCCGAGTCGCGACCAGCGCTTGAGCGATCAAGGTTGCCGTGGCGCGCAGAGAGCACGCACCGCCGCGCCGTTTGCTCCCCTCATTGCAAGCGGCGGCATCGGCAACGGCATCGATGCAGCGAAGGCGCTCGCGCTCGGCGCCGATCTTGTGGGCATCGCCGGACCGTTTCTTCGCGCAGCCGATCGGGGCGAAGTTTTTGCCATGCGATTCGCACGCGAACTGACGGAAACGCTACGCATCGCGATGTTTACGCTCGGACATCGCAACGTCGCCGAGTTACAAGCGACGCCGCACCTCACGACGGTTCCGCCGCACGCAAGCTAGTTCAACGACCACTTGGCCGATGCTAGAAAGTCGGCGGCCCAGAAGGACACACGAGGCGGATATTTTTCGCGTGATTCACGTAGCGAAGAAGATACGCGCGGGGGTCGCGCGAGCAACTTTGGCTGCTTCGTCATAGCCCACCCCTATAGGCCGCGCGCTCGCGGCAATCCGCGAGTCGCGCGGCCTGCGATGTTCCCTGATACTAGCCGTGCTTGATTTCGATTTTTTTCGGCTGCATTTCAGGACGACGGTCAAGCATAAGCGTCAACATGCCGTCCTTTACGCGTGCTTCAATCTTATCAGAGTCCACGTCGTCCGGTACCGTGAACGAACGGGCGAAGTTGCGATGGCTGCTCTTGCCGACTACCGTGACAACGTTGTCTTGATAGGACACCTCGACGGCGTCCGGCCCGAATCCCGGAACGGGAACACGAACTTCATAACCGTGTTCCGTACGGGTTACGTCGTAGTCAAAGGTCCACGAGCTACGCAGTGGTGAGAGAGGGTCGAAACCAAAGACGTCGCTGAACGGAGCAAAGAGGTTGCTCAACGTTGGAGTTTTAGCGACGTCGCCGTTTTGGCGGCGAGCTATCGTAGTGGTCATCGGGGGATCTACCTCCTTTCAAACCAGATGATGACCGTTACAGCTGTATTTTACCCAACGTACCGACACAGTCAAGATACTGCTAACGTGGCGGGTTCCCGCCCGCTATGAGCGGCTTACAGACGAGTGACGACTTGCCGGTCTAAGGAGAGGGTGGGATTCGAACCCACGGAACCCGCAAAGGTTCTGCGGTTTTCAAGACCGCTGCATTAAACCGCTCTGCCACCTCTCCGCGACTGCCCTGCCTACGAGGAATTCGTGCCGCGGCCCTTTATGCGGGCACGCCGGCGAGGCGTCTCGCCGTTTCGACGGCGATGCGGGCCGTGTCCCCGACGCCCAAACCGCGATAGGCGTTTCCGATAAGCGCCAGGCGCGAGTACCGTGCGAGGCGCGCGTCGACGGCGGCGATCAGCGCGGGATGATCCAGCCCATATTGCGGAATCGCTTGCGGCCAGACGACTTCATGATAGGCGACGGGCGGCGCAGAAATGCCGAGCGTCGTCTGCAAATCGCGCAGCACGATTGCCTTCGCTTCGTCTTCGGGCATTTCGACGATCGCCGGATCGGCTGCGCCTCCCATGAAGATGCGCAAATAGGCCACGCCCTTCGGCGCCTGATCGGGATACATCGTGGATGAATAGAGCGCGCCGAGAATCCGTACGCCCTGATCGCGCGCCGCGAGAAAGCCGAATCCGTCGAGCGCCGCCGGTACGTCGCTTGCGTGAAAGGCGACGCCGGCAACGCGCATCGGCGCGTAGCGAATCTGCGACGTCAGTCGCGCAAGCTCCGAATCGAAGCTTGCCAGCATCGGCGCTGCCGCATACGACGGCGCAGCAATCACTACGGCATCGAATCGCCCTTCGCCGCCGGCATACGCGACGCGCCATGATGCGTCGTCGCGATCCACGCGCTCGACGGCCGTATCGAAACGCATTCGGTCGCCGAGATAAACCGTCGCGGCTTCGGCGAAGCGCTGCATCCCGCGAGCTCCGAAGCTCAGCATCTTCGCGCGTTCCGCGGGGCGGTTGCGCATCGCCGCCTTGAGCACCGAGCCCGTTTCGCGTTCGAATTCCCGCAGCTTCGGAAACGCGGCATCGACGCTCGTCGCGCGCGCGTCGCCCGCGCTCATGCCGAGCAGGGCCGGTGCGACGATCCGCGCCGCAACCTCTCGACCGAAATGGCGTTCGAAAAACTCCGACACGCTCTCGCCGTCGCACGCAGCGGTCTGCGGCCGAAGAAACAGCTCGCGCAGTCCGCGCAGCTTCCCGCCGAGCGACAGCAGTTTGGTGGCGAGCACCTGCGGCGGTTTCTGCGGCAGCGCATGCAGCGCGCCGTTCCAGTAGATGTAGCGCTTGGCAGCGGCCGGATCCGCTTCGAGAAGTTCGCCGGTGATGCCGACCGTTTCGATCTTCGCGCGCAACTCGGCCGCGCCGGAAAGAAAGCCGTTGGGTCCCCATTCGAAGAGAAATCCGTCCAGGTGCTGCGAGCGCATCTTCCCGCCCGCGACGCTCTCGCGCTCGTACACCACGACCTCGTGTTCGCGATGGAGTTCGAGCGCCGCGCACAGACCGGCAACGCCCGCGCCGATAATGCCGACGCGCACTAGGCTTTTACGGGAGCGCGTTCGCACGCTGCGGCGAGCGCGTCGATCCAACGCGGGTCGTCGTTCAAGCACGGGATGTAGGTGAAGGCTTCACCACCCGCATTCATAAACGTCTCGCGCCCGCGAATCGCAATCTCTTCCAGGGTCTCCAAACAATCGGCAACGAACGCCGGGCAGACCACCGCTAAGCGTTTGATCCCGCGCGCCGGAAGTTCGGTGAGCACCTTGTCGGTGTAGGGTTCGAGCCAGCCGCTTCCCAAGCGAGACTGAAACGAAAAGCCGTAACGCTCGCGCGGCAACTGCAGGCGCTGTGCGACCGATTCCGTCGTCGAAATGATCTGATGGCGGTAACAGGTCGCGTGCGCGATCGACGGCGTGCTGCAGCAATCGGGCGAGCCCAAACAATGCGAGCGCGTCGGATCGACTTTGCGCAGATGCCGCTTTGGAATGCCGTGGTAGCTGAAAAGCAGATAATCGGCGTCGGCGGGGAAATCGCGCTGAACCAGATGCGCGAGCGCATCCAGATAGGCCTCATCGTCGAAAAGCGGCGGGACGAAGCGAAACGCGGCGTTTCGCTCGCGCATGGCGGCTTCAACCGCCGTCTCTACCGTGCGCGTCGACGCCATTGCATACTGCGGATACATCGGCACGACCACGATCTCGTCGGTCGGCGTGCATCGAGCGAGCAACTCGTCGATGCCGCGCTGGATCGACGGTTGACCGTAGCGCATGGCAAGACCGACGGGCACGTTGAGCCGCGCTTCGAGCGACTCGCGCGTGCGATGCGAGATGACGATGAGCGGCGAGCCGTCTTCGGTCCAAATCTTCGAATAAGCTTCGGCCGAATTCTTCGGGCGCGTCGGCAAGATGAAGCCTTTGACGATCAACGCACGCAGCGGCGTCGCGACGTCGATCACGTACGGATCCATCAAGAACTCGTCGAGATAGACGCGCACGTCGGCCGGGTCGGTCGACGCCGGCGATCCGAGATTGACCAGCAGTACTGCTTGAGCGCTCATTCTGCGACCACCGCGAAGGGATCGGTCGCAAACCAGTTGCGGGGCTGCAAATAGTGCTGCAACTCGGCTTCGGGCGAACCCGGCACCGGCCGCGCGGCGTACTCCCAGCGCACGAGCGGAGGGAGCGACATCAGAATCGATTCGGTACGGCCGCCGCTCTGCAGCCCAAAATGCGTCCCGCGATCGTAGATCAAGTTGAACTCCACGTAGCGCCCGCGGCGCAGCAATTGAAACGAGCGCTCGCGTTCCCCGTAGGCATCGTCTTTGCGCCGCTCCACGATCGGCATGTAGGCATCGATGAACGCTCGTCCAGCATCATGCATGAAGCTCAACATCGCATCTAAGCCGTGCGGTTGCGCGAACGCGACCCGGTTCTCGGACTCGCCGTAGCCGTTTTCATCCAGATAATCGTAAAATATCCCGCCGACGCCGCGCGTTTCGCGCCGGTGCTTTAAGTAAAAATACCGGTCGCACCATGCCTTGAAGGCCGGATAGAACGACGCGTCGTGCCGGTCGCACGCCTCGCGCAACGTGGCATGAAAGTGACGCACGTCGTCCAACCGGGGATAGTACGGCGTCAGGTCGGCGCCCCCGCCCATCCACCAGGACGCGACGGTTCCGTCGGGGCGGCGCGCTTCAAAATAGCGATAGTTGCAGTGCGTCGTCGGCACGTGCGGATTCTGGGGGTGCAGCACGACGCTGACGCCCGCAACGACGAACGAACACCCTTCCAGTTCGGGGCGCTGTGCCAGCAGGCTCGGCGGCAAGCGCGAGCCGCTCGCGATCGACGTATTCACGCCGCCTTTTTCGAACACGCTTCCGTCGGCGATCACACGCGTCGAACCGCGTCCCGCAATCGCGCCGCCGGCGCCTTCGCTCGTCCAATCGTCAACCACGAAGCGGGCGACCGGTTCGAACTGCTCGACGGCCGTGCAGATCGTTTCCTGGAGATGCATGACGAGCGCGGCCGCTTGGTCCCAACTGCGTGAAACGGAGGTCGTCATAGGCGATATTCTCGCACCGTTTCCACCAACCGGGATACGGCTTCAATCGGCGTCTGTTGCCAGATCCCATGCCCCAAATTAAAGACGTGCGGTCCGCCGCGGGCACGTTCGAGCACGTTGCGCGCTTCGCGCCGAATGGTGTCGGGATCGGCGAAGAGTAGCGCGGGATCCAGGTTGCCTTGAATCGCGCGATCCGGCAGCGCTTTGCGCGCAGCGGCAAACGTGGTGCGCCAGTCGATGCCGACGGCTTCCGACGGAATCTGCGCGATCTCGTCGAGCAGATGTGAGGCGCCGAGCGCAAAATAGATGCGCGCAACGCCCAGTTCACCGAGTGCCGACATGATGCGCGCGTGATACGGCACCGCGAATTCGCGATAGGTCGCGGCGTCGTGCAAGCCGGCCCAACTATCGAAGAGCTGAATCACCTGCGCACCGCTTTCGACTTGCATGCGCAAGTAGGCAATCGAGAGATCGGTGAGCTTTTCGAGCAACGCGTGCATCGCTTGGGGCTCGGCCCGTAAGAACTGGCGGAAGTGCTCGTACTCTTTCGATCCGCCGCCTTCAATCAGATAGGCGGCCAGCGTGAGCGGCGCGCCGCCGAATCCGATGAGCGCAACGCTGCGGTCGAGTTCCAGACGCACCAAACGCAACGCGTCGCCGACGAAAGGCGCGATCGGCCCGCGCAACTGCAGTGCGTCGATCTGCTTTCGCGAGCGAATCGGCTCGGCAATCGTCGGACCGGGTTTAAAGACGACGTCGATGCCGAGCGCCTCGAGCGGCGTCATAATGTCGGAAAAGATGATCGCCGCATCGAGCGCAAAGCGGCGCAACGGTTGAAGCGTGATCTCGGCGGCAACCGCCGGATCGCGCGTCATCGCTTCGAAGCTCGACTTCTCTTTGATCGCGCGATATTCGGGAAGATATCGTCCGGCCTGGCGCATGATCCAGATCGGCACGCGCGACGCGGGTTCGCCACGCAGCGTTTGTAGCAATGTCACACGGCTGGCTTGGGGGGCTCGCCGGTCAATCCCTGGCGACAAGTCTCGCAACGGCCGTCGAAAGGACGCGCGCATCGTTGGTATCGGCGCGGCTGGTCAGGATGACCGGAACGGTGGCGCCGACGACGACCCCCGCGCAGCGTGCGTTTGCGATGCGCTCGAGCGCCTTGTACAGGATGTTGCCCGCATCGAGATTGGGCGCGATCAGGACGTCGGCGCGGCCGGCGGCCGGCGAATCGATGCCCTTTGCACGCGCGGCCGCGGCACTAACGGCGTCGTCGAGCGCCAGCGGACCATCCACGATGCCGCCCGCAATTTGCTTGCGCGCGGCCATTTCCACGAGCGCGGCGGCGTCTATCGTGGAAGGGATCTTGCTCGCGACCGTTTCTACGGCGGAAAGAATTGCGACGCGCGGTTCCTTAACGCCGATCGCGCGTGCGACGTCGATAGCATTCTGCACGATGTCGCGCTTCGTTTCGAGATCGGGCGCGATATTGACGGCCGCATCGCTCAACAAGAGCGGCGTCGTGCGCAGCGGCAGCTCGGCGACCACGACGTGGCTGAGTTTGCGGTCGGTGCGCAACTCGGAACGCGCTAAGATCGCGTGCAGGAGCGTGTCGCTGTGCAGCGAGCCTTTCATGATCGCGCGGACCTCGCCCGCCGCCGCGAGCGCCGCGGCCTCTTCCGGCGTTGCAACGAAGCGGGCATACATCAAGCCGGCTTCTTCTGCTGCACGCGCGCCATCGCGCGCGATATCGTCGTCGGCATGAACGACCGCAACCGGCATCGGCCCGCGAGCCCGCGCGCGTGCCAGGAGCTCGTCAAACATGATGCAACCGCCGTACGCGTTGCGCCGCAACCGCAAGGTTCGCGGCAAAAAACGCGACGCCGAGCAAGCCCAAGATGCCGGCGGTCACGTAGGCGGAGAACGTCAACGCGACGACGGCGAGTTGAGTCGCGACGAACGTGAGCCATTCCACGCGCACGTCCAGTACCTGCCACGGGCGCGTTTCGTTATCCTCGCCCGCAATCGACGTCAAAAGCACGCGCACGCCGATATGATGCAGATGCGCGTTGACCATCTGGCCGATCCAACCCGCGAGCGCAAGCACGATCGCTAGGTCGTAGCGTCCGAACGCTGCCGCAGATGCCGCAATGCAGAGCCAGACGAACGACAGCGCGACGAAGGCATGCACGGGGCGGTGCGGCGTCGTTGCGCGCGCAAGGCGATCGAATCCATCGACCGCGTAGAGCACGCTGCCGAGCGCGCCGAGCGCGAAGCAGATGGGGACGACGCGCCAAGCTCCGGCCGCCGTTGCCACCGCGGCGGAGATCACGGCGATCAGCACCAGCGTATTCGACGCGATGTGCGCAGCTCGCAGGCGCGACGCCGTACCCAGCATCGGCCGCATCGTACGCGCCGAAACGCCCATCGTGAGCAGCGTTAGCCACCCGCCGATCGCAAGCACCGCATGCGACGGTGCGAAGCGGAGCGCCGGCACGTCGATGCCGGCGTACGCCGGTGCGAGCGAGAGTGCGATCGCGACCGCGGCGAAGAGAAAGACGAATACGAATCCGAACGCACGCGCGATGGCGGCGTCGGTCGGATCGTCGGGCCTGCGCACGAGCGTGAACGCGACGGGGCCGAGATAGAGCAGGATCACGAGCGCACAGAAGACGCCGAATATGGCGACGCCTGCCGTCCAATCGAACGCGAATCCCGAAACGAACGGCACCGCGCCGAGCGGAAGCAGCAACGCCGCGATTCGCGCGATGCGTTCGCCGCGCCACGGAAGATCGGTAAAATTCGGCAGCGCATGCACGAGCACCGAGAGCGAGATGGTGGTAAACGAGCCCAGCGCGAGCGCGTGAATCCACGCGAGCTCCAGGCCGAAGGACGGATTTCGTCCGTAGGCGATCACGATCGCCCACGATGCCAGGCCGAAGCATGCACCCAGCACGAGGGGCACGCGCGGAATCCACGATTTCATCGCGACCACCGTTTCTTCGAAACCTCGTCTCGTTCCCCAGTTCTTCCCATCTTCAGCTTCATGCAGTCAATATACTAAAGTTGTCCGCTGACATCAACGGCAAAGCATACGAAAGGCAACAACACCGTGAAACTTTTGCGCGCTCAGGCTGCCGCACTCACCGCGAGCCTCCTGCTCGCGGGCGTTGCGGCCTGCGCTCCAACCGCACCGCCGCCGGTGACCGCGCAAGTCACCAAGGGCATCGTTCCGGTTTCACCCACCGATCCCAACACGCTCGATCGACTTCCGCCGCTTCCGAGCGGCCATACCGTGTACGTCAAGCTCGCGCTCATCGATAAAGTCGTCGAGATCGCAAACGGCATCAAATACCGCGCGTGGACGTTTAACGGCGTCGTTCCGGGCCCGGTGATTCATGCACGGGTGGGCGATACGATCGACGTGACGCTCACCAACGAAGCATCGATGGGACACTCGATCGACTTCCACGCCGCCCTCGCGCCGCCGAACGTGGCCTATCAAACGGTGCCGCCGGGATCGACGTTACACTTTTCCTTCGTAGCGACGTCGCCGGGAGCGTTCCTCTATCATTGCGGTACGCCGCCGGTGCTCGAACACATCAGCAACGGTATGTACGGCGCAATCGTCATCGATCCGCGCGACGGCTGGGGCGACGATGCGCAGCAGTACGTCTTCGTCCAGAGCGAATTCTATCCACAGCAAGTCAAAGGCACCGACCAATTCGAAGGCAGCCTGCAAAAGATGATCACCGGAATCGCGCAAGTGGTGGACTTTAACGGCAAGGCGTTCCAATACATGATGAACCCGCTGCCGATTCCGGTCGAAAAGCCGGTGCGGCTCTTCGTCGTAAACGCCGGACCATCGCACTTCTCGGCGTTTCACGTCGTCGGCACGCTCTTCACGCGCGCGCTCGTGGACGGAAACCCCGCCAACAAGCTGGTCGGCGTGCAAACGATGCCGATCCCCCCGGGCGGCGGTTCCGTGCTGGAATTCACCGTCCATCAACCGGGACGCTACGCGTTCGTGACCCACGCCTTCGGCGATGCAGACGCGGGCGCGATGGGCGTCTTCGAAGCGAAGTAACTAGCTTCGGCTAAGAAACTTCATGAATGCGGCGCGCGCTTCATCCGACTGAAGCGCCGCCGCAAAGGCGTGGAGTTCTTCGTTCATCGCAGCATCGATCAGATTCGAAAAACGCGTTTTCAACAGCTTTTTCGTCGTGACGATCGAGTTCGGCGGAAGCTCCGCGAGTTCGCCGCACATCATCGCGACCGCGCCGTCCACGTCTGCGTCTTCCGTCACGCGCGTTACCAGGCCCATCTCGAGCGCTTGCTGCGCGCCGAACTGAGCGCCGGAGAGCAGGTACCACGACGCCCGCATGCGCCCCGCAATGAGCGGAAAGAGCACGCTCGAGGCCGCTTCCGGCACGAGACCCAACTTGGTAAACGGCAGCGAAAAGCGGGCCGTCGTTCCCGCAACGACCGCGTCGCAATGCATCAAGAGCGTCGTACCGATACCGACGGCGGGACCGCGCACGCCCGCGATGAGCGGCTTTTCGAACGCGTTGATCGCGTGCAGGAAGCGAATCACGGGATGGTTCGCATCGAAACCGCCCGCCGCAAGAAAGTCGCCAAGATCGTTTCCGGCCGTAAAAGCTTCGCCGCCGAAGATACCGACCGCGCGCACCTCTTTACTGGCGGCCGCGTCCGCGAGCGCGTTCACCATCGCGTCGTACATCGCGACGGTGATGGCATTCTTCTTCTCGGGGCGATTTAACCGGATCGACGCCACGGCGCCGTCCTTGCTATAAATAATCTGTTCGCTCATGCTCTCACCACGGAAGCGGAAGCAGCGGCGTCGAGGTACGCGCGAGTACCGCGTCCGGGACGAAGAAATCGGGGAAGAGCGGCGATTTCGGATCGTTCGCATAGATCGAGAAGTCGCTCACGCCCGCTTCGCGCAAGACCTCTTCGTCGATAAAAAAGTTTCCCGTGCACGTAGCGGGATCGCGATTGAGGATCGCCCATGCCGCGTCGGCCACGATCTCCGGCTTGCGCGACGCACGCGCCATCGCATCGCCTCCGAGGACGTTGCGCACGGCGGCCGTGTCGATGGCGGTCATCGGCCAGAGCGAATTGACGCCGACGCCCATCTCGCGGAACTCTTCGGCCATTCCCAGCGTACACATCGACATGCCGAACTTTGCAATCGTATAGGCGGTATGGCGAGCGAACCACCGCGGATTCACATCGAGCGGCGGCGCCATGTTCAGGATGTGGCCGTTCGACGACTTGGCGAGATGCGGCGCCGTCATCTTCGAACAGAGAAACGTGCCGCGCGCGTTGATCGAATTCATCAAGTCGTACCGCTTCATATCCGTGTCGAGCACCGGCGTGAGCGAAATCGCGCTCGCATTGTTGATGCAGGCATCGATGCCGCCGAAATGCTCGACCGTTTTTGCAACCGCGTCGGCAACCTGCTCTTCGTAGCGGATGTCGCATGCGATCGGCAGCGCCTTGCCGCCCGCCGCTTCGATCTCTTCTGCTGCGGTAAAGATCGTGCCGGGCAGGCGTGGATGGGGCTCGGTCGTTTTTGCAACGACGGCGATATTTGCGCCCTCTCGCGCCGCGCGCAGCGCGATCGCGAGACCGATGCCGCGACTCGCGCCGGTAATGAACAAGGTTCGTGCCATGGCGCTTGCTTGCCGTGCTCGCAAGACAAACCCTCTCGGGCGTGGTAGTGCCCCGCGTGCCCACCGCCACGTTCGTCCTCGCCACGCCGTTCGGCGCCCCGTTACGCGTCGAAGCGACCGAGCACGAGATCGTCGCCTGCGATTTTACGCCGCGCCGTCGCGCCGTCGCGCCGCCTCCAGGCCACGCGCTCCTGCTCGAGGCGCAGGCGCAAATGCGAGCGTACCTGGCAAAACGGCTGCGCCGCTTCGATCTTCCGCTCGCGCTCTCGGGCACGCCGTTTCAAGTCGCGGTGTGGCGGCTCGTCGCAGACCTCGAAACGGGCGAGTTCATTTCGTACGCCGACGTTGCGCGCGCGATCGGCTCGCCGGGCGCCCATCGCGGCGTGGCCGCCGCCATGGGTCGCTCGCCGTACGATCTGCTGATCCCGGCGCACCGCGTCATCGGCGCAGACGGGCGCGTGAAGGGCGCGCACCCGCATTCGATGCGCCGCCGCTTGCTCGCATTCGAAGGCCTACGCGTGTCCTAGAACGTGTGGCGCCACTCGAGCATCGGACCGATGCCGACGTTACGGTCGGCGCCTTCACCCGTGTTCACGAATTGCGCCGCAAAGTTGAGCGTGCGAAGGCCGATCAGCCATTCGGTCCGGCGCCGGCGATAGCCGAAGGCGAGCGAGGCATCGATCTCCGATGCGCGTTCCGGCTTGACCGTGTTCGGCGAGCCGTCCAAATAGACGTAGACGTCCGAACCGGTCAGCATCGGCGCGGTTCCGACGAACGCTTCCAGCCAATGCGAGGCGTTGAACGCGTGCAAGTATCGCGCGGTGTACCGGACGCCTGCGAGCCGTGATGACACGCTTTGCGCCTTCGCCGGAAGCGGCGTGCGTTGGTTATAGATCGTTTCACCGAGGCCTAACCACAACGTTCTCCGCGTGTCGAGCGCGTATTCGAACTGCCCGTTGAAGATGCCGAGCTTCGGCGTCGCTTGCCCGTAGGCGACCGAGGGACGCGTATCGGGGATGCTGACGACCGGAATGCCTTCGAGCGAGAGCGCGAATCGATGCGAAACGATGCGCGCCTGCACGAGCGGGCCGCCGCCGATGCCGTACTGGCTTCCGGCCACGTCGCGATGCACGCCCGTCATGACGAGCGCCTGCACGCCGACGTACGAGCGCTGCGGCGGGGCCGGTGTTTGCGCGGTCGCCAGCAGGGCGAGCGCGGCGGCGATCCAGCGAAAGTTACTCTTTGGTGCCATCGACCAGGACGACGCCGCGGGACCCCGTCGAACGCAACTGATCGACGGCCGCGACGGCGGCACCGATCGGGGTGTTGGGCGAAAGCGCTTCGCTCACGGTGAAGCCGGTGCGCGCCTTGACCTGCTGATCGATCGGATCGCGCAGGCTCTGCGGCAGCATCTTATACTTCGAGATCATGCCGAGCACCGGACCGGCCTTGCGGTCGAACGTCGACGGATCGATCGCGAGCACAATCAACGCGTGATGCTTGCCGTTGACGTTGTGATCGAAGACTTGAAAATCGACGCCCATCTTGGCGGCACGCGCGCGCGCGACTTCGATCCCGTTTCCGCTCGCCGCAACCGTGTATCCCGGCGGCGGACTCGCGGAGAGGCCGTGGAGCCAGGCGCCAAGTGCATCCAGCGTCGCCGGCGAACTTGCGACGACTTCCACGCCGCCAAAATGCTCGGAGCCGGTGTTTTCCTTCCACACCTTGGACGCGAGCACGGTGCTTTCGGCGTAGAGCGGGAATCCGGTTACGTTGGTCGGCGCAGGCGCGGGCGAACCGGCGGCCGTGGCGCCAGTTTTCGTCGAGGTATTCGATTGCGAACACGCGGCGACGGCCAGCACCGCGACGGTCGCGAGGAACAGCTTCTTCATGACCGCGCGCTTTCGAGGAGAAGGCCTCCGGGCCCCGTATTCCGCTGTATGACGTTTGAGGAGTTCTGGCCGCGCTATCTGCGCGCGCACAGCGATCCCCGTACGAGGGCGTTTCATGTGGCCGGAACGATCGCGGGCACGGCTATCGTTCTCGGAGCGATCGCCTTGCGAAAGCCCTGGCTCGTCGCAGCCGGACTCGTTGCGGGCTACGGCCCGGCGTGGTTCTCGCACGCGTTCATCGAACACAACAAACCCGAAACGTTTCGGGCGCCGTTCGCGTCGTTGCGCGGCGATTATTTGATGGCATGGCACGTGTTGCGCGGAAGCATCGGCGACGAGATCGAACGCGCTCAAGGAAAGATTGCATGAAACGATTACTCCCTGCGCTCGCGCTAGCGCTTCTGGCCCTCACCCCGCATTCACCCGTGATTCAAGAATCCGACGCGGCCGCGCCCGTCGTCGTTCAGTCCGGCGAAGATTTTTTCATCGCCATGCAGTCCAATCCGTCCACCGGCTATTCGTGGACGCAGAAAATCGCCGACGGCGTGATTCTAGCCTACGAAGGCAACGTGAAAGAGAACCCCGCGCAGGCGATGCCGGGCGCGCCGGGCCAGCAGATCTTCATCTATCACGCCAACCGTGCCGGATCGACCACGATCACGTTCTCGTACTCGCGCCCCTTCGAACCCGATAAGGCGCCGGAACGCACGGTGACCTTTACCATCCAGGTCCAGTAGTGGATCGTTCCCTCTCGTACGGTTCGTATCTGAAGGTCGGGGAGCTCCTCGGCCTTCAGCGGCCGCTTTCGCAGCCGGAACACCACGATGAGATGCTGTTCATTATCATCCATCAAGTGTACGAGCTGTGGTTCAAGCAACTGCACCACGAATTGCGTGCGGTGATCGAAGCGCTCGATCGCGACGAACTGCTGAGGGTCGCAAAATATTTCCGGCGCATCCACGAAATCCAGCGGTTACTCGAAGCACAGGTCGACGTGCTCGAAACGATGACGCCGCAAGAGTTCAACGAGTTTCGCGACAATCTCAATCCGGCGAGCGGATTTCAGTCGCTGCAATTCCGCGAGATGGAATTTATCTGCGGCGTCCGCCGGCTGGATACGCTGCAGTACATCGAGATGGAGCCCGGCCAGCGGGCGCGCCTGGAACGCGCGGCTGCAGAACCGTCGCTGTACGATCACGTAAAGGCGCTGCTGAAGCGCCGGGGGTTCGCGGTCGATTCGCATGAAGCGGTCATCGAAACGTTTCGCACGATCTACACGCGCGCCAACGACCATTACGACCTCTATCTCTTGCTGGAAGATCTGATCGAATTCGACGAGCGCTTTTTGCTGTGGCGCGGACGCCACGTGCGCATGGTCGAGCGCATGATCGGCCATCGCATGGGGACGGGCGGTTCTTCGGGGGCCGAATATCTGCAAGGCACGCTGGTGCACAAATTCTTCCCGGAACTGTGGGAAGTGCGCACGCATCTGGGATCGGGGACCTACGCTTCATCATGACGACCACCACCACGAACGCGCTCCATCGCGAGCAATTTCCCATTCTCGAAAACGCGACGTATCTCGTTAGCCACTCGATGGGTGCCGCGCCGCTCGGCGCGCGCACCGCGCTCGATGCCTATTGGCAGGATTGGGCGCAGGACGGACCCGAGGCGTGGGAGCGGTGGCTGCCCCAGATCGGCGCAATCTCCGACGGCATCGGCGCAATTATCGGCGCCGCACCCGGATCGATTTTCCTTGGACCCAACGTGTCCGTGTTGCAGTCGGCGATTGCAACCTCGATCGATTTCCACGGCGAGCGCAACGAAGTCGTCTACGAAGAACTGCAGTTTCCGTCGCTCACCTACGTGTGGCGCGAGTGGGAGCGCTTCGGCGCGAAGGTGCGCGTCGTGCCCTCGCCCGATGCCCGCACGATTCCGACCGAAGCGATCTGCGCGGCAATCACCGAGCGCACCGCGATCGCGGTGCTCTCGCACGCCTACTACGTTTCGGGTGCCGTCGCCGACGTGCGCGCGATCCAAGCGCACTGCCGCAAGGTCGGCGCGCTGCTCTGCGTCGACGCGTATCAAACGACCGGCGTCTATCCCTACGACGTCACCGCGTGGGATTTAGACATCGTGACGGGCGGTTCGCACAAGTGGCTGATGGGCGGCCCCGGTTGCGGTTGGATCTACGTCAAGCCGTCACTGCTCGAACGCTTCCGGCCGGCGGTCACCGGATGGATGGCGCACGCGTCGCCGTTTGCATTCGAAGATGCGCCGATGCGCTACGCACCCTCGATGTATCGCTTCGGAACCGGAACGCCGACCATTCCCGGCTATGTGGTCGCAAAACCGGGACACGATCTGATCCGCAACGTCGGCATCGCGCGCATTCGCGAGCACAACATCCGGCTCACGACGCAGCTCGCCGAAATGGCACTCGAACGCAAGCTCACGGTGAACACGC
Source organism: Vulcanimicrobiota bacterium (assembly GCA_027459645.1). Classification (GTDB taxonomy): domain Bacteria; phylum Vulcanimicrobiota; class Vulcanimicrobiia; order Vulcanimicrobiales; family Vulcanimicrobiaceae; genus JAMXLG01. Next base: position 244,344 of record DAIDHQ010000022.1, on the reverse strand, counting down.
CGCTCGACCCGGCGAAACGCACGGGCTGGATCGGCATCGATTTCGACGGATCGGACCGCGCGTGCAAAGCGCTCATCGCCGAACGCATCTTCGTCGATTACCGTCCGGGCTGCGGCATCCGCGTCAGCCCGCACTTCTACACGACCGACGACGAGATCGCCACGTTCTTCAAAGCCCTCGACCGGCTCGTTTGATGCCGTAACGCATGGCCCGTTCGCGGCCGCTCCTCGCTCCGGCATCCTGCCTCCGCTCCTGCTGCGCTTCCTCGGCACTCTCGCCATCCTGGCTCCGTGCCTCGTTTAGAGCCCGCTCACGAACCATGCGTTACGACATCTCAAGCGCCTCCATAAGGCCTCTCAATCATGGCTGACGTACGCGGTATGGTCGTCGATCATACGCGCGTCGCTGCTGCGTTTCGGCGGCTGTCGATTCCGCTTGCGGTGCAGCAGCTCGGCGATCAGGTGCTCGGCGTCGCGGACACGATCGCGATCGGTTCGCTCGGCGCGGTGTCGCTGGCCGGCGTGACGGCGGCGACGACCGTTTTTTTCACGCTCATTATGACGATTCAGGGGCTCTGGAGCGGCCTCGGCATTATTGCGGCGCAGCGCGTGGGCGCGCACGATCTCGACGGCTTCGCGCGGACGGTTCGCGCGGGGGCGATCGTTCCGGGCTTATTGGCCGTCGCGTTGACGTTGGTGAGCTTCGCGGGCGCACATCCGCTGCTGCATGCGATGCTGCCCGGCATCGCCTCGGCAAACGAGAGCGCGACGTACTTAATCCTGCGCGTTGCGTCGCTGATTCCGATGAACGTCTCGGCGACGCTCATCGTCGGACTGGGCGCCGCGGGAAATCGCAAGCTCGGCATCTATCTGCTTGGGATCATCAATCTCGTGCACATCCCGTTGCTGCTCGCGCTCGCGCTCGGATGGTGGACCGGCCATCCGTTCGGCATCGTGGGCGCCGGTGTGAGCACGATGATTTCCGAGACGATTGCGGCCATCGCCGCGGTGATCTACGTTGCACGCAAACCCATCTATCGCATCTTTCATTCGCTTGCCGTCGATTGGCGCTTGGCGTGGCGGTGCGCGTGGTTGGGCCTACCCGAAAGCGTCTTCGGCTTTGCGATCGTTGCACCCGACATGGCGATCGTCGCGATGCTCGCTCCGCTCGGGGCGATTGCGATCGCGGGCTTTCGTGCGCTCAACGTGGTCTCGGATCTGACGTTCGTGGTGCCGGGTCCGCTGCAGAGCGCGACGCAGACGGTGATCGGCCAGCGCCTCGGTGCAGGCGACCCCGACGGGGCGCGGCAATTTCTCGGCAAAGCGTTGCGCTCGACGCTCTTCGTCACGACCATCACCGGAATCGCGGTAGCGATTCTAGCGTGGCCGCTCGCATGGCTCTTTACGCTCAACCCGGTCGTTGCGTCGGCCGCGGCATTTCCGCTTGCGGTGCACATGATCACGATGCCGATCAAGGGCTGGGCGATGGTTGCCATCTCGCCCATCCGCGCCGCCGGCGATACGAAGTTTTCTATGACGGTCGGCCTGCTCTGCGCCGCGCTCGTGCTGCCGCTGACGTGGTACGGCATCGAACGCCTGCATATCGGTCTCTACAGCGTGCCCTTCGCGTGGATTCTCGCATGGAGCGCACGCGCGGCCCTCACAGCGCTGAAACTCCGTCGCGAAAGCTGGGCGCAGCGCGCCCCGATCAGCGCGTAGTTTTAGAGCGCTTCGCCTTCTGCCGGCTGGATCGAACCCCGGCCGTACCCGCCGTACGCCGCAAGAATCGCGACGATGAAGTTCAGCAGAGCGTCCCAACCGTAGATCGGGGCGACGCCGAAGAGCGTGTAGAGCGGGAAGTACGGAATGACGCCAAAGAGCGCGATCACCAAGAACACCCACGTCATAACGCGCAAATACCAGATCGCGGCGTTCCATCGGCCGCCGGCGAGCAATCCCCACAACGCAAAAACCAGGTAAAAGACGTCGCTCGCAAGATTGGCCGGAAAAATGCCGGCGATCAAACGGTATTGAATCTCGATCGAAACGACCGGCGCATCGAACGGCGCCGCGGGCGACGTCCACGGCAGTAAGCCGAGTACGCCGATAACGGCAAACAGCAACCCGAGAAAACGCGCGATCAGGGGTGCGCTCATGGGCCAACCTTACCCGCCCGCGCAGAGACGCCCTGCAAACCCGGTTCCTCGTCCGAACGGCACGCCGGAGCGAAGTGAGATCTCGTCGAAAAACGGTGCTCGTGAAACGCCAGCGCAAGGACGCGGACGGCAAGACACAGCGACGCGGAGAGCGGGCTCGGCTTGTTGGTTTCGGCGTCAGTTCGATTCTTATTGCGGCGATGGTTGCCTATCGCGTAGGCGGTCTTCTGCGAGACCCTTTCGCGGATGGAGATCTCTTCTGGCAACGCCGGCTCGGTGAATACGTCCTCGCTCATCACGCGATCCCGCGAACGCTCGGGCACGACGTCTTTTCCTCGCCCGGAGCCCCGTGGATTCCACATGAGTGGCTCTTCAGTGTGGCCGTTGCCCGCGCGTTTGATACCGGAACGTTGTGGATCGTCACGGCTATCACCGGCGTTCTGATGGTTGCGGCCCTTACCGTCCTGGCTTGGCGCGCGTATTCGCTGGGAGCATCGGCGTTTGCGACGACCGTGGTCTTGTTTTTTGCCGGTCTCTGTATTTCACCGAACTTCGCCGTGCGTGCAGAGGTTTGGGTATGGCCGCTCTTTGCGCTGGCCTTGGTGATTCTCGACCTCGAAGGCCCAATACTTTGGGCGCTCGTCCCTTTGACCGTCCTTTGGGCGAACCTTCACGGGAGCGTGGCATTAATCGTTCCGACGATGTGGTTGAACACGATCGTCTCAGCTGTCATTCGTCGCAAGGACCTTCGGCTGCGAATTGCGCTGTGCGTCATTCTGCCGCTTGCAACGCTCTGCACGCCCTTCGGCCCGAGCCTTCCGGCGTATGCACTTAGCGTTCTGCACAATCCGATGAAGCCATATATCGCGGGCTGGAAACCGCTTCCATTTTCTAGCATCTACGTGCAGTACGGATATTTGCCGCTTATCATCGTCCTCGTCACGGGGCTCGTACGCCGCCTCTGGAAGACTCACGCGTTCGACTTCGCGTTGTCGATCGTCGTAGCGATCGCAACGCTCTTCGCCGGGCGAAATCTGGGACTCTACGGGCTTGCGGCCGTTATCCCGGGTTCGCTGTCATTGAGCTGGGCGTTGGACAAGCCTCCTTCCCAACGATGGCTCCGGAGCGCGCTCATTTTGGAAGCCGTCGCGCTTCCCGCGGCCGTGATTTTTTTCGGCTGGTATGGCCTTCAAACAGGCAATCCCGGCGTTCAATGGCCGGGACCGTTTGGATCGGTAAAAACACTGGAAGCACTTCCGGGCGAGCATCGATTGTTCTGCGCCGAATACTCCTGGTGTTCGGTTGCGCTAGGAACCGGCAATATCCGCATTTTTCTCGATGGGCGCACCGATCCGTATCCCGCAGCGGTGTGGCAGGCCTACGGCACCATCACGCACGCACAACCGGGCTGGCGGCGATTATTGAACCACTACGACATCAATTCGGTGATCGCGTGGCGCGGCGGCTTCTTTGAATCGCGCATGCAAACACTTCCAAACTGGCAAGAGACTACGGCCACCGGCGACCGCTGCTGCGTGCTATTCGTTCGTACCTTCAAAAATCCAGCGTCCTGAGCATCTCGCCATGAATACGGCCGTTCGTTGCAAGAATCGAACGGCCGTCAACCCCCGGCGCGGTTCCGTCGATGCGCGTGACGTGACCGCGGGCTTCCAAGACGAGCAGCGTCCCTGCGGCAACGTCCCAAGGGCTCAAGTCCCACTCCCAAAAGCCGTCGAAACGCCCACAAGCCGTATAGGCTAAATCGAGCGCCGCCGAGCCGTCGCGCCGTACCGCTTGCGCATGTCCGGACATGGCGCCGAAGTATGCCCCGTTGCGGGCGAAATCGGCCGGATGGAACCCGGTGCACACCATCGCATCGCTCAGTGCATCGATGTGAGAAACGTGAATCGACGTTTCGTTCCGCATCGCGCCTGCACCGCGCTCCGCAGCAAAGCACTCGTTCATCGCGGGCGCATATACGACCGCTGCGACGAGTTCGCCCGCGCGTTCGAACGCAATCGAAATGCAATAGATCGGATAGCCGTGCGCGTAATTCGTCGTACCGTCGAGCGGATCGACGATCCAGCGTTCGTCGCTCGTCCCCGCGGAAGCGCCGCTCTCTTCGCCAGGACAGAAGCGTTCGGAAACGCTCCGCGGAGTTTTTCGAGGATGATCCGTTCGCTCGCGCGATCCGCGGCGGTCACCAGATCGGCGCGACGACCCTTCTCCTGGATCTCGAGAGGCCGGCCTGCATGTTCCAAAAGTACAGCCGCGCCTTCGCGCGCGGCCTCCAATGCGGTCTGCAGCGGGTCAGGCTTCGCGCGAGTGGAACCGGTCGTCATGCTCTCCGTCTTTCGAATCGTGGCGCTTGGACTTTGGGTAGGTGCGATGGCCGGCTTCGCCTTCCTGTTTGCGCCGATCGCCTTCACGCACATCGGCCCCACCCCGGCATTTGCATCGACCATAGCTGCAAGCGTGCGCGCAATCACGACCGCGGGAAATCTGCTCGGCATTCTCGCGGTCGTAGCCACGCTCGTGCTACGCGAGTCACCTCGGACCAAAGCCGCCGTCATTGGTTGCGTCGCACTCGCCATCTTCTTCGGATCGATCGAAACGTCGCTCATCGTTCCCGAGATGCAAAACACGCCGCTGCTCACGCCGGCCTACGAAAGCCTTCACCGGCAGAGCAGCGGCGTGTATGCCGCCGTGTTAGTGTGCGCCCTCGGCGCGTTGGTGGTTAGTTCGCGATCAAGGTATACGTGAGCGTAATGATGTGTGCCGAGAGTGCTTCGGTACCGATCGTGACCTCATAGTTATCGATGATGTCGTATGGAGTCGACCGATACGTCTCAGGCGCCGTCGCCATCAGCATTCCTGGATTCGTCGTCGGCACGACGTTATACGTGGTCTGATTGAACGTGATGCCGGCGCCGGTCGTCGAATTCGTCGAATCTACCGAACTCAACAATTCGTTCGCTGCCGTGGGATCGGCGGTGGTCGCCGGGTTCTGATTCGCGCTGACGTATAAGTCAAGCGTGTGTCCACCCGAGGTCGCGCCCGTGTAATCGATACTCGTGCGAACCACATTGGAGAACGTGTAGGTCGTGTTGTTGCCGATATTGCCGAAGTCGATCGTCGTTCCGGAGAACGCGCATGTATTCTGACAGGTAACGACCGGCGTCGAACCGCCCGGTCCAGGATTGCTCGGATCGACGACGACGTCCAGACCCAGCGAGAACAACTCGGTGACCTCATTGGAGCCGAGCCACGCCGGACCGGCATTGCTGCCGTCGACCGTCGTGGGGAAGAGATACGAATCGCTCTGCACCTGCGGATTGGTCGCGGTGAAGTTCACATAGATCGTGTCGTTCGGATTCAGATTCGTGCAGTTGACCTGAATCTGCCCGTTCGCACCCGCGCTCGTCGCGTTATAGGTATATGCCGCATTGGTATTTACGGTACAACCAGCCGTGCCGTCGGCCTGTCCGCCGGGCGCGGTAATCGTAACGCCGCCGCTGGTGATATTGGCTATGTCCCACCAATTCGTCCCGTCGTAGGCGTTTTGATTATTGATGTCGAGTCCCGGCAGGGTGATGTTGATCGTCGAAATTTTGCTCGTGCCGGACGTATTTTTCACGGCGTACTGATAGCTGTTGGGGCTGCCGCCGATCGTCGGTATCGAGCCGGAGGTCACGTTCGTACCGTTGACCTGATTGAACCAGATCGACGCGGACTCGGGCGTGACGGTGATCGTCGTCGTTTGCGCCTGCGACCAGCCGCCGGCGTTGGTGCCGTGCGCGTACATTTTCCACGTCTGCGTGCCCGAGGTATTAAAGTTCGTCAGCTGCATATTGCTGATCGTCACCTTCGTACCGGGTCCCGCCGACTGCGTTTCGTTACTGCAAGTACCAATCGACTTGTACGGCGACGTAAAAGGCGTCGTCTGCGGCGCTGCGCTTGCATTTGGCGGACCGCCGTAGCTGCCCGCGCCCTGCTGCGCACCATTGGTAAACTGCGAGGCACACAACCCAAACCAATACTGGGTCGTCGTGCCGCCGTTGAGTTTGAATTGGCCGAGATAACTCCAGCCGGCGTTGCTGACGCTCGGCGTAGAACTGAGCGACAAACCGGTCGAAGGCGCCTCAATAACGATCGCATCGATGGAATCGGGATTCGGGTCCACGCTCGTCGATGTGTTGGTTACTTGGAAGCCGAGATTCGCGGTCGAACCTTGGCCGATCGTCGACGGATTGGCCGCGAACGTCATATCGGTGCCAATGAGCGAATAGACGCCCATTGCGAGAGAATCCAGGGAATTCAAACCATCCGGCGTCGTGATCCCGGTCGATGCCGGCGTCATTGCAAACCACTGACTGTTCGCGTAGCCCTGCATCTGAATGTCGGTATACGGGAAGCTCTGCAGGGTGATCGTCTGATCGATGTAGATGGTCGTCGACGTCCCCTTGGCGATGTTGCCACCGGCGAGACAGAACCACTGCGAACTGAAGTTTGCCGGACATCCAACGGGACCCCACGTTCCCGCACTCGCCGGATCGACCGCATAGAACCCTTGGTAGAGGAACAGCGACGGCAACGCGATCGCCAACTCCGAAATGGTGTTGTTGCCCGTATTACTGATCGTATAGGCAAAAATGTCGTCGTTGGAGGTGGCTAGATTATTGCCGAACGGAACCGAGTACGGGGAGTTGTTATTATAGTCGGCCTGGTTGAAGTTCGTCCGATAGAAATGGGTGCCGACGAACGATGCCGCGAAGGGCGGCCCGCCGTTGATGTTCTGCGTCCCCTGGTTCCAGGAACCGACCAGGTTAAAGGCCGCCGTCCCGCTTTCGCTCGCGTTGTTCTTTCCAAAGTACACCGGCTGCCACGCAAGCGCGCTTCCGGTGTTGGACCACTTCACGCCGTTGACGGGCAACTCCGAGGTGATGCCTTCGCACACATTTCCGCATCCCGCGCCGCTCGTGCTGAAGAAATAGAGCGTTGGCGTTTGGATATACGCGTTGGGGGCAAGCGTCGTCGAGGACGACGCCGGGGTGAGCAACAAATTACATTCGCCGTTCTTCTGGAGACCGCCGGCGGGACACGTGATCGTCTCATTCCAGGTGTTCCCCGACGAATCGGTGGCCGTCGTCGTACAGGTCGTGTTGCACGCACCGGCCGATGACGTTCCCATATAGATGCCGTAGCTGTTCGTCGTGCTGAGCGTGAAGTCGACGCCGGTCGAAAATTCGATCTCGCGCAGGTTGTCGCCGAAGCCGTTGAAGATACCGTTTCCGTTGTTCGTAAAGCGCATGATCGTCGACCCGTAGCCGCCGCCCTGTGGCACGATGATCGACGTTCCCAGCGTTCCTGCGTTATTGAACTGCGTGAGCGTCGAATAACCGAGAACTTTGAACGCCTGCGATGCGACGATGTTCTTATGCGTGATGTCGTAGAACTGCAGCGTGAAGCTGTTCGCCGGATATTGCCCGGGCGAAAGCATCGTCGCGGCGCCGCCGGTGAGGCCGTCAAAGGTCAGCGTCGCGGTCGCCGAATTTGCGCTGACGGTACCGGCAGGAGTGATATCGATGACCTGCCCTTGCGGGTCGCTCATCACCCACTGGTAGTTGACGCCGTTCGTAATGCCGTTAATCGACGCATTAATACCGGTGACGGACTCGTCGGGCGGAAACGCGCCGTCCCAATCAAACACGGTCGCGGCAGTTGCAGCTGGCGCGGGATTCGGCGATGGATTCGCATTGGGGCCGCTGACGTCGGGCTTCGTAATCAGGACGAGACCGCTCGAACCGGTTACCGAGACTTGGACCTGACCCAAGCGCGTGCCGGCGGTCAGATCATAGACTTCGACGGAGTAGGTTCCCGCGCTCAAGCCTGCGGTAATCGGCCACGTGACCGAGAGGTTGCCGCCCGGTGCTTGCACGCCCGTCGAGAGCGTAAGATTGCAAAGCTGATTCGATGGATAACTGTACGGCGACGGCAACGGCGCCGGTCCCATGAAGACGCATTGCGGTGCCGCACCCGTGCGGTTGACGCCGACCACGTAGTAGTCGCCCTGCGCGACGTTTTGCAAATAGATGTACGCGTTGTTGCTCGTCGACGCGTCGAACTGGTAGGTCTCCTGCGTGTGGAACGGATCTTGATAGACCTTGATTCCGAAGACCTGACCGGCGTTAACGTAGATGATAGACGACCACTGCCCCGCGGTAACGTCGTATGTACCAAAGATGTACGTACCTTGATTGGTCATCGTCGTATTGTGGCCGTTGCCCGCCGTTCCGGTATAGGTGCCACCGGCAGCGGTCGCGCTCGAGGTAAATTCGTTGCCGTTATTTTCGAAGATGTAGTAGTCTTGCTTGGTGTCGCCGTTGGTATTGTTAAGCGACTGCCACGCCAACTGACAACCGACGTTGAACTGATCGCCGAGCGAACCGGAGCCGCCACAATTCGTCGCGGTGATGTCGATGTAGGCACCGCTGGCGGCCATCGGACGCAGGGTGCGGTAATTCTTCGGCGTCGCCGTATTCGCAAGCGTCTTCATCGGCAAGCGCGGCAGGCGCGAGATCGGCACCTTCGTCCCATCCGGAACGCCGCCGACGTATCGGCCGCCGTTGATGGGAGCGGCCGGCAGCGGCATCGTGACGATCGGCACGGGCGTGTGCACGATCAACGGACCGGAGGTCGGCAGCCCGGGGGCCACCGGAACGATGCGCTGCCCCGGGGGCGCCTTCTGCTGCTGCGAGGGCGGCGCGGCGAGCGCAACGGCGGCGATCGAAATCACCGCTATAAGAACGAACGCCCAAACAATCTTTAGCGAACGCATGATGTTAGTAGTACAGCGTATAGATCGCATTCGAACTATACGTCCCTTGGGGCGTTGTTATTGGCATATCGACGGTGAGATCGACGCAAAACGTTTCCTTGTAGCCCCCAACAGCCAGCTGAGCCCAAGTGCCACCATCGTCAGCGTAGACCGCGAACGGCGTTGCCGTGGGCAGCGGCGTGGAAAGGTACGAATTGTTTGCCACGTCGCCGCCAAAGAACGAGCCGCCGGCGCCGTTATTAAAGTCCGCCGAGAGTCCATGCTTGAGATTCCAGCTACCGACTGAGGCGTCCACCGTCACATGGTATGCACAGGTGAACGACGTCGGTATGCCGGCTTCCGCATTAAGTACGACTGCCGTCTGATCGCTGTAGAGAAGCGTCGCGTTCGGATTTGGAGCGATCGAGGCTTCAACGCGTACCGCTTTCTGAGCCGTTTGCGCAACGACGTTCTGACCGATCGCCTGAAAATGCAACTGCTGTGCCTCGAATTCGCGCTCGATTGCCACGGGCGCGTGTTCCAGCGAGGCCCTAACCGCAATCGCACTTGCGGGCGCGGGCGGGCCGACAATTCCCAGCGGATTGGGCGTAGCGTTAATGATGATGGTCACACCGATTTGATCGCGCTGTATCTGAATCGCTTGCGCAACGATTGGTATGAGAATCAGCGCCGCAAAGAGCGCAATGCTTATGCGTACGCGTTTCAATTCGGCACCACCGTATAGACGATCCACACGAAGTACTGCCCTTGCGTTGCGGTCGGGGGCACCTTCAGGACGTAATCGTAGTAAAGATCTTTCGTTGGAGTTATGGACGTTGCAACCGGAATGCTAGGGTACGTCACGCCGTAGTTGATCGTCGGCGGCGTCCCATAATTCGGCTGCGCGGGAGCGACGACGCCACCCGTTTGTTCGAACGGTTGCCCGGGCGTAAAGCCGGTATTCGAATCAGCCGGCGAACCGCTCGTGGAATTTAGCCAGAAGAGCGTCGTATTTAACGGCAGCGAGCTGGAGTCGGTCTGGTTATAAAACGCCGCAGCGCCTTCACCGTAGACCTTGAATCCGCTCGGATCGTTGGTCGTCACGTTGAGGTGCGTAGCGTACTTGTAAATGTAGGTTATGCCGGCCAGCAGGTTGCCGAAGTCGACATCGCCTTGGCCGACGGCTGGCCCCGCATTGGGACCGTGCGTCGGAGCAGGCTGCGTCCCGAAGACCGCCTTCACTTGTCCGAATCCGGTGTAATAGTTCGGCGTGAGCGACATCGAGACAAGGTACTGCGTCTGCCACTTGACGGTCACATTGCCGCTAGCGGCTCGAACGCCGGAGGGAGCAAAGGCGGCAGCGATCGCGACAGCCGCAATCAACACCCCCATGAGATCCCTGAAATGCCGTTTCATACCAGCGTCCTACACACTCCCTGTGCGAGTTCCGATCCGCTATCCGTTAGCGGACGTCAAATTGGATCTGCCCACCCGTCTCCGTTTTGCCACCGTAATCCATCGTGGCAATGGCCTGATACGTTCCGGCTCCGAGCTTCTTCCCGCGAAGTTCGATCACACGCACGCCGCCCCGTTCGACGAGCATGTTATCCGGCATTGCCTGGCGGAACACGACCGAACCGCCTTTTTGAACCATGAGCTGGCCCCGCGCGTACACGTGGGCGTTCCCGGTATTTTTGAAGACGACGCGGTAGACTTCACCCCCGCCGGACGCAACCGCCGTCATCTTGGTAATCGCTCCGTCGATCTTGACCGTATTGGGAATCGTTTCGTAGATCTTCGAGGCGACGCGTGCCGAGAATGCAACCGCATTGCCGGCGCGCCGTTCGGGACGTGTTTGGAAGAACACGATCCCTGCATACTCTCCGCTGAGGTGGGAGTTTTGCGGCACCGAAATCGTCAGCTGAACCTGCTCCGTGGTATTCGCCGGTAGATCGAATTCGCGGGGCCGAAGCGCCGCCCACTTCAAGAGTGAGTACGGCTCCGAACCGACCTTTTTGAATTCGTAATCGCCATTTTGGTTGACTCCGAAATCCACCAGCGCCGTCAGAACGTGCGTACTGTTGAAACCGGAGTTGTGCACCGTCACGGGGATATTGTAGGAGACGCCCGGCGGGATCGAGATTTCGAGCTTACCGGGCGTCACCTGTAACCCAAGGTTTATGGGGTCTCCGTGAATGGGCAACGCACCAAAAAAAGTAGCGAGTATCAGCGAGAGAACGACCCGACGATTCATCATGCCGAAACCCGTTCGTCGCGAAACGCGGACGTTCCGCGACGAAGCGAGCAAAGCTCCTCTTCTTAGAGAGCGACTAGCGTGTAGGTAACGACCGGTGCCTGAGCACCCGACGGTGCGTTCGGTCCGAGGACCAGTTCAAGGTCCGCGTTCAGGTTCGTGCCCGCCGTAGATGCCGTAGTCGAAAGCAACGTAGTTCCCGGAGCGGTGGCACCGATCTGGAAATCACCCGCCGGACACGCCGTTGCGCTGACGATCGACGGAGCCGCCGAGCGGCCCGAGGCGGTATAGGCGAGATTGTTCGCCCATGTGCCGTTCGGGAGGAGGCAGAGGTTCGTTCCACCGGCCACGCCGTAGTTCGCCGGTGCAGCGGCGCTGATGCCCGCTTGAACCTTCCAGCCGTTGGTGTCGTTCGTCACGACGTAGGCTTCGACGGCATTGGTTTCCATACAATCGGTGTACTGAGCCGAGTCCGGCGTCACGTTACCGAAGTTGACGATCGGCGACGCACCGGAGGCCGGGTCGGTGCCCGCGGTTGCTGTGTTAATGCTACCTGCGCAACCGCTGGTTACGCTTGTGTTGCCGTTCCAGTAGATATTTTGCGTTGCCTGCGTGATCGTGGGGCCGCCGGTCGAAGCCTGCGAGTTCACGATGATGCTGGCCAGAGCTTGGGTATTCCACTTCACGGTGACCGTACCGGTCGTAGCCGCGAAGCTCGGGATCGTTGTGGCAGCGAGGCTCGCTACGAATGCGAGGGCTGCAATGCGTTTTTGGTTCATCGTCCTTTCACCATGCGCGAGTGTGGCCGTCCTTGGCAGAGAGGGAAAGCGAGTTACATAAGACTTATCGGCAACCTCGTCCCCTTGGTTAGCAGCACTCCGTGCAGGGGCCGTAAAGAAATCCGCAGGTTAAACGTAAAGACGCGTCCCGCGACGGGCTTCCCGAGCACCGTGATCTGGCCGTCCGCCCATTGGATCTGGTCTCCCGGGCGCACATCGACGAGGAAGCGAGCCCTCACCCGGACGTACTGGCCGGGCTGGGGATTGGCCGGTTCTAGGTGCATGATGACCAGCGGCATCTTCGGATCGACCGTCAGCTTGGCGCCCCGAGGTTGCGTCCCGGAACCGTCCTTGGCCCGGACCTCATAGGTACCGGCCTTGACGTTCGTGGGCACCTCCAGCGTGCCGACCCAGGTCTTGCTGCGTGCGAGGTAGCGCAGCGAGAAGGCGCGATCGAAGACCTCGATCTCGACCGATTTCGCGGAAGCGGGGGCATCGACCGAAACCGTCGCCGTGCCCCTGGGCGGCAGCCGCCGCTCGCTTACGCTCACCTTCGGAAGCGCCGGGGCGCTTGGTGTGCTGCCCCCGATGAAGCTGAAGACGACCTTCTTCTCGGTATGGCCCACGAGGAAGGCCGCGCCCTTGTAGTGCTCCTGTGGGCCCAAGTGGACCGCGATCGAATCGGGAGCGGCGCCAAGCCCTTCGGGCACCGTTTCATTGTCGACCGAGAGCGTGTAGTCGCCGGGAGGCAGGTCATCGACGATGAAGCTGCCGCTGTCATCGACGATGGCCGCATGCTCGCCTGGCTCTGCAACCACGTAGGCGTTGGGCACCGGCTTGCCGCTGTTCGGCCCTTCGTCGTTATCGAAAAGGATGGTGCCCGAGATCGATCCGAGCGGCTCCGCACTAAAATTGAGCGTCGTGAAGACGCCGTTCTTGACGTCCACGTCCGCAGTCGCTTTTTTCGGGTCGATCGTCGCGAAAGCCGGAACCGTGCTTTCGATGACCGTCACCTTGTGCTTACCGGGCCGCAGGCGCCCGAAGCCATAGGCGCCGGTCAGGTCGGTATGGGAATAGGTACCACCGTCGACGCGCACCGCCACGTTTGCCAGCGGCACGGTCTGGCCTTCACCGTTGGTTCCGTACACGTGCCCTTTGATGCCGCCGAAGTCGCCGACGAGGAACGAAACCTGCGCGGTCTGACCGCCGTCGACGTTGAGCGTATACACCGGAATATCGACGGTAACGCCGCGCGGCAGCGACGCCGTCTCAATGCGCAATTGATGCTGGCCGGGCGTCACGAACGAAAACTGAAAACCGCCGCTGACGTCGGTGCGCTGCACCGTTTTGTCGTCGAGCACGATCTGCACGTTGCTCACGCCGGAGCTGATCAATCCGGCGAAGGTTGGATTCGATGTCGTGTCCGTCAAAACGCGCCCGACGATCGTCGCCGGCAGATGAGGATCGATCGCGCCGCTGACGACGCCGTTACCGAACGCGAACGGAGCGTTCAATTGAAGGCTGAACGTATGCGTCTTATTGTTGGCGGCGGGATTGAGCCGGTCTTTGATGCTCGATATCAGATAGTTGGCTTGAACGTTGAATACCGGCGAGATTTGGCGCGTTACCGAAAATTGCGTACTGCGCGACAACGCATTCGAAAGCGCCCCGCTCGTGTGCGTGAACGTTTCTTGGATGCCGTAGTTCGTGCGCAGGAAATTCTTCGTGAGGCCGATCGTTTCGGTCGTCTGATTGCTGGCCCCGAAAGCTTGCGTCGTTTGCCGGTACGACGTGATGCCGACGCTCGCAAAGATCGAGCGCAACGGTTGCTGGAAGTTGGCCGAAAGCCCGACTTGGCTGGAATCGTTACCCCCGAGCGATTGCGTCAGCCGTTGAACCGTCGAAGCGAGCAGCAGCTCACCGTTGCCGACCTGCGATGAAAGCTGCAGATTCCCTAAGCCGTTCCACTGCGTTGGGCCGCCGGTCGAAGACGTTCCCGTCGACTGCAACGTGATCGTGTAGCTGCCCGCCCTAAAGAACGGTCCTCCGTAGTTCAGCGACGATACGCGCGTCATCGAACCACCGCCCAATAACGGACTCTGCAAGATATCCTTGCTGGTATCGAACGAGAAGCTCTGCAATTGACGGTTCTCGTGGATACCGAGATCCCAAAAGTTCTCGCCGTAGTATTCGCCGGAGCCGTATTCGACGGTGCCCGGCGCGATGTGGCGTGAAATCGCCGTGAAGTACGAATTCAAGCTGCCGTCGTCGAGGCGGCCTTGATACGTGATGCCGTGCGGCGATATGTCGCCGCCCGTGCGATCCTGAACGGCCGCTTCAGCGATGGCGGTAACGTTGCCGCGCGAGGTCGCCGCGCCGACCAACAGGGTTTGCGAACGCCCGGTGAGCCGGCCGTCGGCCTTCATCAACCCGACTTCATAGAGGTCGCGCCCGCTGAAGTGGCGCCAGCGCAACGCCTCCATCGGGATCTGCTCGCTCTGCGCCCCGATGGTAGGACCGGCGATCAGCGTCAAATCACCGCTGGTCTCCGGCAAGATGAGGTATTCACCCCGCAGGGTGCTTCCGAGAAGCAGCTGGCCGAAGACCGAGACGGTCTGAGGGCCGTACCCGAGCCCATAGTGAGCGGTGGCATAAAGCGCGGAGACTTGGCCGAAGCCAATTCGAGAATTGGTTGCAAATCCGACCGGCAGCTTCAGGTCGAACGAGCTATAGGCCGAGCGACGCTGGATGTCGGCCAGCATGCCGACGTTCGAGAGCGCCTGATTCTGCGAGGTGGTGATCTGCGAGACCGTCGCCGGCGAGGGCGACGCACTCGGCGAGGGGCCAAAGACCGGGAAGCCGCCGATGGTCTGCGTCTGGCTCGACTGCCGCTCGCCCATCGAAAGGCTGCCGGTCAGGCTGAATTGCAAGTACCCTCGCGATGGCGCGTAGGCGTGGGGTGTTGGGGTGCCGTTCGGCGAGGGGGAAGCACTGGGGACGGGGGTCACACCCGCTGCCGGCTGGATAGCGACCATGTGTTCGATTCGAAGGGCCGCCGCCTGGAAAGGCGCCAGCACCGCCGCCCCGCCGGGAGCGTCAAGCGTAAGGGCCGCCGCGAGGGCGACCCCCATAAGGGCAAAGCCGGCTCCTTGAAGGGCGCGCCCGACACGCTTGCTACCCGGGAGTTGGTCCATCTTCCTATAGGGGTTTCGGAGCGGCGCTTCGGCAGCTTAACGCTGGAATTACGGCCTTGGCCCAAACTTTTCGGCCTAACCTGCCGATAAGGGTAGTACGGAAAGTCAGTTTCAGGGAGGAAACGACTTCTTCATGGATGTGCTGGGAGTGAGGGAGATGCTCTGCGGAGCCGTTCCCAAACTCAATGTAATCAAGGATGGCTTGATGCGCGCGAACGACGAGATCATTCGCGTGCTTTGTGCTGTCTTGATTGCTCCCAGCACGATCGCAAATGTATCCGTTTCCATCACGGCCGTGAGCCGGCATCAGCGCAACGAGCGTATCCAGCACATCCGCTCGTTCCAGTATGCCTTTGCCTACGGCCGCTGCCGCTGCGAACTTCACCCACCAGCCACGAGGGCGGTGCGTAGATGAGGATCCTCAGCGGAGCGGATAACATTCTCAACAACCTCGAGAACAATCGAGGCAATCTCCAAACGCTCACGAGCCAGCTCGCGAGCGGTTTGCGCATTCAAAGCGCCGTCGACGACCCCAGCGGATACTCCATATCCACCTCGCTGAAGAATAAGGCCAGCGGTCTCCAGCAAGCCGCCGAAAACGTTCAAAACGGAACGAACATGCTCAACGTCGCCGATAATGCGGCAGCGAGCATTCAGCAGATTCTGCAGCGCATCAATTCCCTGATCGTCGAAGCCAGCTCCGACATCAACTCCGATCAGCAACTCTCGGCGATTCAAAACGAAATCGAACAGATGTTGAAAGAGATCAACACGATCGCCGGCAACGCCAACTTCAACGGATTGAAGCTATTCGACGGCTCTCACGACACGTACGTAGCGCCAGCGCAGGGATCACCCGGGTACGCGATGCAAGTTGTCGAGATCAACCCGGGATTGAATCCGGACGGAAGTACCCCGACGAGTGACTCCGTTACAAATCCGGATTATTCGACCGGCCTGACGAGCGCGCAACTCGTCTCGGGCGTTACCGAAAACCTGTCTATCGATCCGCCGGTAACCGGGCTATTGATCTTCCAGGTCACGGGTTACTCCAGCAATCCGAGCGATCCGGTGAACGGCTCGTTGGGACAGCCCGGAGTATACGTTCGCACCGTCGAGTACAGTACGGACACGGCATTCGCAAATGGAAATGGGACGGAGTCCGTTTTCACGCAAGCACTGTGGACGAATGAGGGTGCGAACCTCAACGGGATCACCGGCACGACCGCACCGGTATCGCAGAGCGTTCCTTCTGGCGCCAATGCGTATGTTTTCAATATTCAAAACCTCTCGGCGTCGGACGTCGGCGTTGCGATCGGTTATGAAGTGCTTGCGCCGCAGCAGTCCGGAGGCGGCACGGCAATTCAAATCAACGACGGAGGCCAAGAAGGCCAAGTCGTTTCCGTCTCGCTTCCAACCTTAAGCACGGGTGCGCTGCAGGTAGGCGACATCAGCGTACTACGTCCGACGCAGGTTGACGGTTACGACAGCAATTTCGGAAATCTCGGAACTGCGACGGGCGTCGATTCCAGCAATCAATACGCGACGATGGACGCGCAGGCTCGGGTGCAGCAGGCGTTGCAAGCGATCGCCGATCTTCGTGCGACGCTCGGCTCGGAGATGGTCGCGACGCAAGGCGATGCGCAAAACGCCGTCAGCGAAGCCGTCAATATGACGGCATCGGCCAGCAACATCGCCGATCTCAGTATCGGGCCGGCCGTCACCGAATTCACGCGCGAACAGATCCTCAATTCGGTCGGCACCAGCATTCTCTCGCAGTTCAACTTCGATCAGCAGACGATCGCGCACGAGCTGATCACCGCGCTCATCCTGTAGCGGGGTTGACCCCGGGGCCTATACTTGAAGTGGATACCTCGCTAGGTGAGGCGTCCACGCAATATACAAGCCGCTGCCCCGAAACGTCGAGAGACGCCAAGTGAGGTAGACCAGACTACGCCGAACCAAGGCGGTGTCTAACGCGGCTCCCCATTTTTTGGGGTCACGATGCGTGGTGCCAAAGCTCAAACTGCGATTGAGGTAGCAAGCCGCTGTGGCGCGCCTTCTCTCGTACCGCGAGGTGATGAGGGGAGGTGATTTTATATGGCGTTCGCCGAGGGATTCGTCTCAGAACTCGTGGGGCGCACGGCCACGGTCAACCAAATTCCGATCGGGAAAGTTAGCGATTTCCTGGTCAATAATCCCGATGAGGTCTTTCCGAAGATCGACGGTCTCGTCATTAAGACGGCCAAAGGGCTTCGTTACGCCCCGATGGAGAGCGTGCAGGACGTCGATGCCGACGGCAGTGTCGTGCTTCGCAGCACCCCCGCCGAGCCTGCGCCGCCCGAGCGCGACTCGCTCTATTTGGTCGCCGATCTTCTCGACAAGCAGATCGTCGACGTCGACGGGCGCAAGGTCGTCCGGATCAACGATCTCGAGATCGCGCATGCGGGCGATTCCCTGCGCGTGGTCGCGGCGGACGTCGGCGTTGCCGGGCTCTTACGAAGGCTCGGCCTCAAATCGTTCGGCAAGCGCTTCACCCCGGCGATCTACCGGCGCGTTCCGCGGTCGATGATCGCGTGGGATTCCGTCGCGCCGATCCGCGACACGAATCCGTCGCAGGTCAGCCTGGCCGTATCGGAGAGCAAGCTCTCGCGTCTGCATCCATCCGAGCTCGCCGACATCATCGAAGATCTCTCGGCGCGCGAAGCTGCCGCCGTCGTCCGTCAACTCGACGACGAGACGGCCGCCGACGCATTCGAACACCTGGATCCCGACGTGCAGCGTTCGCTGATCGAAGACATCGGGACCGAGCGCGCCGCCGACATCATCGAAGAAATGGACGCCGACGATGCGGCCGATCTCTTATCCGAACTCGACGAAGAGCAGCAGCAAGAGCTGCTGGCCGAGATGAACGCCTATACGGCAAGCGAGCTGCGGCAGCTCGTGCAGTATGCGGAAGACACGGCCGGTGGCCTGATGACCACCGACTACACGTGGATCTATCCGCACCGCACGGCAGAAGCGACGATCCGCAAGATTCGCGAGATCGCGCCGAAGTCGGAGTTCATCTACTACCTGTACGTAGTCGATAAACACGACGCGCTTCTGGGAGCGCTCTCGCTGCGGACGCTTCTTCTGGCCGATCCCGATGCCACGATCGAGTCGATCATGGAGACGGACCTTCTGAGCGTGCATCCCAACGCCGAGGCCGAAGAGGTGGCGGCAACGATCGCTCGTTACGATCTGCTTGCCGTGCCCGTCGTCGACGACCACGGGAAGATGCTCGGCATCGTAACGGTTGACGACGCGATCGATGCCATCATGCCCGAAGACCTGGCAAAACGATTGCCCAAGTTTATCTCGCGTCATGGAGGACGTCGCGCGAATGCAAACGCGCCAGGCTAAACCCTGGTGGCGTTCGCTGCTGCTGATTGCAGCGGTGCTCGGGCCCGGCTTCGTCACCGCATCGGCGGGCAACGACGTCGGCGGCATCGCCACGTACTCGCAAGCCGGCGCGCAGTTCGGCTACGACATTCTGTGGGTGATGATTCCGCTCGCCGTAGCGCTCATCGTCGTGCAAGAGATGTCCACGCGCATGGGTTGCGTCACGGGCAAAGGGCTGGCCGCGCTGATCCGCGAGAACTTCGGCGTGAGGATCTCGTTCCTCGCAATGGTCGTGCTCTTCCTGATCAACACGCTCATCACGTCCACGGAATTCGCCGGCGTTGCTGCCGCCGCCGAGAGCTGGCACGTCTCGCGCTATCTCGCCGTACCGGCGACGGTGCTGGCAGTCTTCTTCTTCGTGCTGCGCTTCAACAGCAAGACGATCGAACGCACCTTCGTCGTCTTCTCGCTGATCTACCTGACGTATATCGCGTCGGCCGTGCTCGGCAAACCCGATTGGCACGACGTCGTGACCGGATCCCTGATTCCGCACTTCGAATGGAAGACCGCCGGATGGCTCGCTATGGTCGTCACCATCATCGGCACCACGATCTCGCCGTACATGCAATTCTTCTTGCAGTCGCAAGTCGTCGAAAAAGGTTCTCGCGCGGAAGATCTTCCGCTCGCGCGCGCCGACGTCATTAACGGCTCGATCCTGGCGATCGCCCTTGCCGGCTTTATGATGATCGCCAATGCCGCGACGATCTTCTTGGCGAACCAACACGGCGCAAAGCTGAACCCGCAGCAAGCGATGGATTTCGCCATCGCACTCAAGCCGCTCGCCGGCCCGGCAGCCTCGCTGATTTTTGCGCTCGGCATTCTGAATGCGGGACTTTTTACCGCTACCGTGCTGCCGCTCTCTACCAGCTACATCATTTGCGAAGCACTCGGGTTTGAAGCCGCGGTCGAGCGCAAGTTCTCCGAAGCGCCCGTCTTTTTTACGCTCTTCGCCGCGGGCTTACTCTTGGGCGCCGGTTTCGTGCTGCTGCCCGGCCTGCCGCTGCTGCAACTGATTCTCTTCGCACAGCTACTGCAAGGTATGCTGCTGCCCTTCGAACTCGTGCTGATGTTGATCATCATCAACCGCAAGTCGGTGATGGGAGAGCATACCAACGGCATCTTGGGGAATACGATCGCTTGGGTTACGATCGCCGTGATCGGCGGCCTATCGATCGTGCAGGTCGCTAATTCGCTTTTTCCGCAGCTTCTCGGTGGATAGGACGCTGCAGGCCGCGCCGTGCTAATTCGGCATTGGCAAAGCACCAGCGGTTGCGTCCTTCTTTCTTCGCGCGATAGAGCGCACGATCCGCCGCATCCATCAACGCATCGATCGTGACGGCGTCGCCCGGATAGAGCGCGATGCCGACGCTCACGTGCACTTTATGCTTCACGCCGTCGATTGCGATCGGTTCTTGCATCGAGACGTGAAGCTTGCGCGCCAAGTCGGCTGCATCGCTCGGCCCGTCAACGATCGGCTGCAGAATGACGAACTCGTCGCCGCCGAAACGCGCAACCGTATCACTTTCGCGCGTCGCTTCGCGCAGCCGCGCGCCGACCTGCTGCAGCACGCGATCCCCGATGGCGTGCCCGTTTGAATCGTTGATCCGCTTGAAATGATCGATGTCCAGATACATCACCGCAAAGCCGCGGTCGTACCGGCGGGCGGTGGCGATGGTCTGCTCGATGCGATCGCTGAAGAGCACGCGATTGGGTAGCCCGGTCAGCGCATCGTTGAACGCCATCTGCTCGATACGTTCGTTCTGAGCCGCGCGCTCGAGCGCCGCAGATACGAAAAGGCCCATCAATTGCGCGATGTCGCGTTCGCTCGTATCGAGCGCGTCGCTGCGTGGCGCCCGCGCGGCAAAGACCAGGCCGCCGTAACATTCGTCGAACACGGTAAGCCGCACGGCAAAATACGAACGCCACGGTGACGTAGCACGCGCGGGATCCTTTCGCCACCGCTCGTCGTCCATATCTTGAATGTAGACGTGGTCGACATCGGCGCTTAGGTGGCGCGAGAGGGACGTACTCGTCGGATAGGTTACCCCCTTCGCAACCGGGCTCGCACCGACGGCGTTGCAGATGACGACGCGATCGCCGTCGACGTGCGTGACGAACCCGAGATCCCAGCCGAAGAGTTCCATGCCCAGTTCGAGCGTGTCGTCGATCTGTTCGTCGAGCGAGCCGCCGCGCATAGCCGCAACCATGTAGAGGCGGCGAATCTGCTCGCTGCGCGTGGCGATCGCGCGTTCGGCGTTCTTCTGGGCGGTGACGTTTTTGAAGATCGCGTACGCGCCCATGATCGCGTCGTTCATGTGCAGCGGCACGAGCTTTAACTGAACGTCAAGGCGGTTGCCAAGCCGATCGAGCAGCAGCGAATCGCGCTCTTCTGCCTCGCCGCGCATCGCCGCCGCCAGCAGCTGCTCGGCATCCGCCCGGTTTTCGGGAGCGATCAGTTCGGTCCAATGTTTGCCGACGAGTTGCTCGCCATAGAATCCCGTCTCGCTTTCGAGCGAGACGTTCACCCGCGAAATCGCGCCGGTGCTCTTGATTTCCATGATGCCGTCGGGGTGGTATTCGAAGAGCGAGCGGAATTTTTCTTGATTGAGCGAGAGCGATTGTTCCGCCGAACGCAGCGCCACGATGTCGCGAGCTTGTCCGAAAATGCCGACGATGCGGTCGTTGAAACGCGCGGGAAAGACGTAGCATTCGACCGGAATGATCGAGCCGTCCTTATGCCGGGCGCTCGTATCGAAGTGGTCCGTGCCGCCCGCGAGGGCCGTCTTCACGGCCAGCCGCACCCGCTCCAGGTCGCGCGGGGCGACGTGTTTTTCGAAGGACGATCCTCGGAATTCGTGGGGGGCATAGCCGGTCAGCAGCTGGGCCGCCTCGTTCGCCGCAATCGTATGCCCGGTGAGATCGTAAAGTACGACCGCATCGGGTGTATCGGCGTATAACGAGGCAACGGCCTCGCGGAGAACTTCGGCGTCCATCTCCAAGAACCGAAGTCTTCTTCGCCGAAAGGCGCCGCATGACTGCCGAGGAGGTCGTGGAGTTCGCAGAGGCTCTCGCCCGGGTCGCCGCCGGAGGCGGCGGCGCCGCAGCACTCGCCGCCGCTCTCGCAGGAGCCACGGGGCGCCCCGTGCTCGTCGAAGACGCGGAACGCCGCCCGATCGCTACCGCCGGAAAAGGCTCGCTGCCGGCCAGCTCGCGCAGCGGCGGCAACGGCGTGCGCACGATTCCGATCGCCGCCGGAGCAGCCCAGTTCGGGTGGCTTTCGATCTCTACCGCGGGCGCCGACGATGTCGACTCGGCGCTACGATTGACGGCGAGCGCGCTCGCAGTCGAACTTTCGCGCGAAGCGGGCCGGGGCGCCGGCAGAAAGCGCAGCTTCTGGGAGCGATTGATCGACGGCGGATATCCCGATGCGGCTGCCGCGCGCGAAGAAGCCGCGACGCGTGGAATCGCTCTCGCCAACAGTTTCGTGTGCGTCGCTTTGGAAAGCGATGCGGGCGCGAACCTGGCGCGTCTCGCGAGCGAGAGCTTCCGCCCCGGCGAAGGCGACGTCGGCGTGATCGACCGGGGAGCACAATGCATCGTGCTGGTCCCCGCCACGCGTGAGATCGATGCCGAAAATGCACGCACGACCGCGACGCTCTTGCCGAAGACCGCAACGAAGCGGCACGTCGAAGGTACGATTGCGGGCGGCATCTCGGCCGCGACGCCGCTTGGCGAGATCGCGCACGGCGTCTCTCAGGCGCAAGCCGCGCTCGCGATCGCGCGCAAGCTCTACGGCTTCGGGCGCGTCACGTCGTTCGACGATTTGGGGGCGTACGCGCTGCTCTATCGCGGTGCGAGCGCGGATGAGTTGCGCGCATTTTCACGACGAACGCTCGAGCCGCTGCGAGCCTACGATGACAAGCACCAAACCGAATTGGAGCGCACCCTCAAACTCTATTTCGCGAGCGGCCAAAACGTCAAAACGTCGGCCGCCGATCTTGCCGTCCACCGGCACACCGTCTTTTACCGCCTGCGCCAGATCGGTGAAATCACCGGACGCAGCCTGGAAAGTCCTCACGACCAACTCACCCTTCGTCTAGCGATTGCGATCGATGCACTCAACACATAAACGCGACCTGGTCAAACTGGCGAAAGAACGCAACGTCCGCTTCGTGCGGCTGGTCTTCGCCGATATCTTCGGCGTCAGCAAGAACGTCTCGATTCCCGCGACCGAACTCGAAGCGGCGCTCGACGGCCGCGTCACCTTCGACGGCGGCTCGATCGACGGATTCGTACGCGGCGAAGAACTCGACATGCTCTTACGTCCCGATCCCGCAACCTTCGCGCTCTATCCGTGGCCGAGCGGTGACGGCGCGGAGGCGCGCATGGTGTGCGACATCGCGATGCCCGACGGTTCGTCCTTCGAAGGCTGCCCCCGCACCACGCTCAAAGGCGCGGTCGAACGCGCGCAGAAAGCGCTCCCCGGCCTGCAGATCGCGCTGGAAGCCGAGTTCTATCTTTTCGAAGGCGGCACCGAGACGCGCGACGTCGGTTCGTACTTCGATTTCTCCGCGAACGATCGCGGTGAGGATGCGCGCAACGCCATCGTCGCGGCGCTGCAAAATATGGGGATTCGCGTCTCCTCGGCGCATCACGAGCACGGCGCCGCGCAGCACGAGATCGACCTTGCGTATACCGACCCTCTTGCCGCCGCCGATAACATGCTCACGCTGCGCACCGTAGCGAAGCACGTCGCCGCGCAATTCGGGCTCGATGCAACCTTCATGCCCAAGCCGATCGAAGATCGCGCCGGCAACGGTTTGCACGTGCAATTGCTGCTCGGACCGGATGCCGACGAGGAGACGATGCTCTACGTCGTCGGCGGTTTGCTGGAACACGCCGCCGCGATGACGGCGGTCTGCAATCCGACCGTAAATTCCTACAAGCGGCTGGTCGCGGCGTGGGATGCGCCGATTTACACCGTGTGGTCGGAACGCAGCGCGAATTCGCTGGTCCGCGTTCCGGCGGCGGAACGTCCGCGCCATATCGAGATGCGCAGCCCCGATCCCGCATGCAATCCGTATCTCGCGCTTGCGGTGCTGCTGGGTGCGGCCGTCGACGGCGTTTCGAACGCGCTCTTACCGGGCGGTTCTCTTCCCGGATCGACCTATGACTTGGACGATCGGGAGCGGCGAGAACGCGGCATCGGCACGCTGCCGAAATCGCTTCGACAAGCAATCGGTGAACTCGATCGCGACACGGTCGTACGTGCGGCGCTCGGCGATCACTTGTATCACGCGTTTCGCGACGCGAAGCTCGCCGAATACGAACAGTACCGCCGTGCCGTGCATCCGTGGGAGCACCGCGCGTACCTGCGGCTTTACTGAATCACGCGCAGAAGGTCGGCAACCAGAAAGGGCTTCGCAAGGCACGCGTCCCAGCCGGCGGTTCCATCCGCGGGACCGAGTGCGACGAGGCGGACACCCGAGCCGAACTGCGCGCGGAGCTCTTCCGGAGGCACCGCGCCTTCATCGACGAGCACGACGTCGCCGCCGCGTACGCCGGTGACGTCGTCAAGCGAACCGGCCTCGCGCACTCGATAGCCGCGCGAACGCAGTTCGTATGCGGTAAAGCGGCGCAGCCGCTCGTCGGGCGTGAGCAGCGTGACGCGCATCGGTGCCGATGCGGCGACCGACTCGATGGTCGGCAAGCGCACGCTAAACGTGCTGCCTTCGCCCAGGCGGCTTTCGACGTTCACCGTGCCGCCGTGCCGTTCGACGATCATGCGCACGATGAAGAGCCCGATACCCGTTCCTGAAATTTTTGCTTTTTTTGCATTCGATGCGCGACTGAAGCGATGAAAGAGCTTCGGCAACTCGTCGGGCGGGATACCCATGCCGCGATCGCTGACGCTCACGAGCGCCTCGTCGTTTTGGTGCGCGAGCGTCACCGTAACCGCTTCGCCCTCCGGCGAGTACTTGATCGCGTTGCGAATCAGGTTATCGAAGACCTGACGCAGGCGTTCGGCATCCCCGCGAACGGTTGCCGCGGCGTCGTGCTCGAAGACGATCTCGCGCTCCGCACGATGCGGCTCGATCGAATCTGCGATGACCGCCTTGAGATCGACGCGGTCGTCGGCGATCTCGAGCGCACCGTGTTCGAAACGCGAGAGCGCCAAGATATCGTTCGCCAAGGTGGCCAGCCGCTGCGCGTTCGTGCGGATCGTCTTCGCCGCATCCAGCGCCGCGTCGCCTTCGAGATATCCTTCCTCGAGCAACTCGGCAAAGCCGATCACCGACGTGAGCGGTCCCTTGATATCGTGCGCCAAAATGGCGATCAAATCGTTCTTGAGCTGATTGAGTTCAACGAGCGACACCCGCTGCCGTTCGAGTTCTTCAAACGCTGCCGACAACCGCGCATCGGCCGTCATGCCGAGCTTCCCATCGTCATGCCGACCCTCGCGGCGGCGTCGCCAAGAATGCGCCACGCGGCCTCGACGTCGCTTCGTTCCGTGCGCAGGTTCCCGATCGCGAGCCGCAGCGCGTAACGTCCGTCGATCTTCGTATGCGAGATGAACATTTCGCCGGTTGCATTAACCGCTTCGAGGATCGCGGCGTTGAGTCGTTCCAATTCGGCTTCGTCGTCGATGCCGGTGGGCTTATACCGGAAGCACACGACGGAGAGCGGATGCGGCGCGAGCGTCTCCCAATCCGATTCGGCCGCCACCAACGATGCAAATGTTTGCGCGAGCGCGATATGGCCGCGCAGTTTCTCACGCATCGTTTCCACGCCCATGTGCCGCAACACGAACCACAGCTTGAGCGCGCGGAACCGGCGCCCGAGTTGCAGTCCGTAATCCATATAGTTGCGAACGTCGCCGTCGGTCGTCGTGAGATACTCGGGAACGAGCGTGAACGCACGTCGCACCGTCGCTTCATCGCGCAAGTACAGCACCGAGAGATCCATCGGAATGAAGAGCCACTTGTGAGGATTGACGACGAGCGAATCGGCGCGATCGACCGCGTGCAGCAACGAGCGCTGCTCGGGCAAGATCGCCGCGACGCCGGCATAGGCGGCATCGACGTGTAGCCAGATACCGTGGCGCTGCGCGATGTCGGCGATCGCTTCAACGGGATCGACCGACGTCGTCGACGTCGTGCCGACGGTCGCGACGATCGCCATCGGCCTGAGCCCCGCGCGTAGATCGCGCTCGATCGCCGCTTCCAGCGCCGCCGGGCTCATTCGAAACGACGCATCGCAGTCGACCTTGACGACATTGCGCAAACCGATGCCCAGTCCGATCGCAGCCTTCTCGACGTGTGAGTGCGTATGCTGCGTCGCGTAGATGCGCAACGCCGGCAGATCGCGTCCGCTCATTCCGGCTTCACGTACGTCCAGACCGAGCGACTCGCGGGCCGCCGCTAGTGCGGTAAAGCCCGCGATCGACGCCGTGTCGTAGATGATGCCGGTCCACGACGGCGGCAAGCCCATCAGCTCGCCCAGCCACCGCATGACGACGGTTTCGAGTTCGGCCGCGGCGGGTGAGGTGCGCCAGAGCATCACCTTCACGTCGAGCGCCGCGGCGAGCGCTTCTGCGGCAATGGCCGCGGGCGCGGCACTCGTCGCAAAGTATGCAAAGAAGCGCGGGTGATTCCAGTGCGTTATGCCGGGAACGATGACGCGCTCGAAGTCGGCGAGAATCGCGTCGAACGGCTCGCCGGACTCGGGAGCGGAACGCGGCAACTGCGCTTCGATGGAGCCCGGTTCGACGCGCGGCAGCACGTCGTAGCGCTCCGGATGCGAAAAGTACTCGTCGATCCAGGTACTGACGCGCGCGAAGGCCCGCTCGAAATCGAACTCGTCCACGCCTTGAAGGTTGGCGGTCCGCACTTGCGAAGCCCGCCGCATGCACAAAGTCGTAAACACGGACGCCGCGCCGGCGCCGATCGGTCCCTACAGCCAAGCCGTCCAGAGCGGAAGCGAGCTCTTCTGCTCCGGCCAAATCGCCCTCGATCCGGCCGGCGGCACGATCGTCGAAGGAGACGTCGCGGCGCAAGCCGAGCGCGTGCTGCAGAATCTCGGCGCGGTCCTTACGGCGGGCGGCTACGACTACGCCGACGTCGTTAAGACCACGATCTTTTTGATCGACATGAACGATTTCGGCGCCGTCAACGAGGTCTACGCGAAATACTTCGGCGATTCCAAACCCGCGCGCTCGACCGTCGCTGTGAGCGGACTACCGCGCGGCGTGCGCGTCGAAATCGACGCGATCGCAAAAAAGTAACGCGGATCCGTCTGTCATGCTGAGCTTATCGAAGCATGACGGCGTGTTAGCGTTGCGGGGTGGGCGTTGCGTTGGGCGACATGCCCGTGAATTCGGCTTTTGCGATTCTCGCCGCTTGAGGATCGGTACCTTGGGCCGCCAGGCGGAATTGCGCGAGCGCGTCGGCGCGGCGCCCCTGCGCTTCATACGCGCGGCCTAGCAAGAAGCGCATGCGGCCGTCATCGGGAACCGAGGCGAGGCCTTTCAGCAAAGCGGCTTGCGCCAACGGATAGAGATCGTGCGCTTCATACGCGAGAGCGATATCGATGTACGCTTCGCGCTGATAGGGCCAAATCGCAATCGCTTTGGCGTAATCCGCCACCGCTCCGCGCCAGTCACCCTTCGCGTCGTCGTAAAAACCGTAGTTGACGAACGTTTCGGCACGCTCCGGCGCCAGATGGAAGGCGATATCGAGTGCCTTTTTCGCGACATCGAGCTGGCCTGCGTTGAGCTGCGCCGCTCCCAGGTTATTCTCGCACTGATACGTCTCGGGCGCGATGCCGAGGCAGGCTTGGAATTGCTTTATCGCATTGGGGTACTGGTGCTCGGCCATATAGGCAAGACCGAGGCCGTTGAGCGCGGTGATGTCGCGCGGATCTTGATCTAAGGCGCGTTCGAAATAGCGCATAGCGAGCACGGGTTCGTGAATCGCCATATACACTTGAGCGAGTTCGCCCTGCAACGCCGGATCGTTCGGATACACGTCGGCGAGATGTTCCATCTCGGCGCGGTATTTCGGGAGATCGCCCTTGCGCTCGTGCAGCGCGACGAGATCGCCGACGGAGTCCGTGCCCGGCAGCGCTTCATTGAATTGCTTGATGGCGTCGTCGATGTCGTTTTCGACCGAGTACACCGTGCCCAAGCGATTGTGCGTCTCTTTGTCGTACGGATATTCGTTGAGGATCTCTTCGTAGGTCCACTTCGCCTGCGTGATATTTCCCGCACGGAAGTAGAGATCGCCGAGGAACCGGCGCGGAGCGGCTTCCTGCGGATGAACGGCCACGTAGCGCGCGAGACTCTGGATCGCCAGGTCCAACTTGCCGGCGGCAATGAGTTGCCGGGCCGCCGCGATCGCACCCTTGGGATCTGACGGAAAGCGATTGATGATGAGCTCGATCGGGCTCGATTCTTCGATGATCTGCGCGCGAACCGGCGTAGCCGGTATGGCAAAGGCGGCCGTCAGAAGGACGCACGCAACCGCAAGACGCCGAATCATTTGTTGCCCTCCGAGCTGTGGGTCTATTCTACTCCCGAATCAGCGTTTGGGGAGGGGGCGTCGTGACGGCAGTTGGCGGCGATCCGCGCCATAAAGTCGGTGAGCGCCGCGCGTTCCGACGGACTGAAGCCCTGAAGCGCGCGTTCGGTCTCCTCGGCAAAGATGGCCTCGACGCGCCGGCGCAGGTGGTGGCCGCGCTCGGTCAGGTAGATGCGCACCGATCGGGCGTCTTGCGGATGTGCCTCACGCCGCGCGAAGCCGTCGCGCACCATGCGCTGCACCGTCCGCGTGACGGTCGGCATCTCAACGGTCAACCGGTCGGCAAGCTCGCGCGGGGTCAAGCCGTCCTGCTCCCACAGCAGGCGCAGCAACTGGTACTGTCCCAACCGCAGACCCGACGCTTGCAGGCCGCGGTCCAGTTGCGCGCGCAACGCGCGAACCGCCAGACCGACCGCGGCCAGAACGTCGGGCTTTGCGAACATCACTTCACGATGGGAAGAACGTTGCTCGGCGTGTACGGATAGAACGTCATCACGATAATGACGACGAAACAGATGGCCGCGCTCGCCCAGGCAAGCGGTGCGGGTGCATGACCTTCGAACGCGTGCACGTGCTCGTCACGCTGATACATCGCGCGCACGACCTTCGCATAGGCATAGAGCGAGATCGCGGTTCCGATAATGAGCACGACGCCGAGCCACGCATAGCCCGCGCCCACGCTCGACGAGAGGATCAAGATTTTGCCGAGGAAGCCTGCGGTCGGCGGCAAGCCGGCCATCGCAAGCAAGAAGAACGTCATCAACGCCGCGCCGACCGGATTGCGCCGTCCGTAACCACGATAGTTGGCCAGGTGCGATCCCTCTTCGCGGTCGCCGCTCATCGTCGTCGCAATCGCGAACGCGCCCAGGTTCATGAACGTGTAGGCCGCGAGATAATAGATCGCGTAGCGCAAGCCCAGGTGCGTGCCGCCCGCGAGCGCGGTGAGGATGTAGCCCACCTGCGCGATGCCCGAATATGCGATCAGACGCTTGAGATCGTGCTGAGCGAGCATGCCGACGTTCCCGGCGATCATCGAAATCGCCGCAACGATCCAGATCGGCAACAAGAGGCGGTCGGCGGTTCCCGCCGGCAGCGCGGCATACATGAAACGCGCGAAGACCGCGAGCGTACCCGCCTTGGTCGCGACGCTCATGAACGCCGTCACCGGAAGCGGCGCGCCTTCGTAAACGTCGGGCGACCAGGCGTGGAACGGCACCAAGCTGAGTTTGAACGCGATACCAACCAGAAAGAGTCCGCCGCCGACCCACAATAACGCCGACGATGCGAGCGCCGGATTGGCGAGATCGGCGAACGCAACGCTCCCGCTGGCTCCGAAGAGCAACGCCATGCCGTAGAGCATAAAGCCCGAAGCCGTCGAGCTGAGAATCAGATACTTCAACGCCGATTCGCGCGACGACGGACGGTCCGCGAGCCCGCATAAACAGTAGAGGGCGAGCGAGAGCAACTCGAGGCCGAGAAAGACGACCATCAAGTTACCGGCACCAGCCATGAGCATGGCGCCGCACGTGCCCCAGAGCATGAGCGCCGTCGCCCCGGCAATGCGCTCGTTCTGCACCGGCGGTCGAACGAGGATCAGCGAGCCGATGCCGGCGATCAGAATGATGAGTTGAAAGACGATGCCGAAGCCGCTCTGGATGAACGCTCCTCCGAACGCGACGTATGCCGGCGACCAATATGCGAGCGAGGCGACGACGCCGGCGACGATCATGCCGGCGGCGCCCAGAAGAATCGCCGCATAGCGCGAGATGTTCTTCGGCGAGAGCAAATCCAAGAGCAGCACGAGCAGCCCCGTGATCGCGACGATGATGATCGGCGCGACCGCGTTCCAGTCGGCGTTGGTTACGTTGATCGTCACTTGCTCGCTCCTTGCGAAACGGTGGTCGCGTTATACGCCGACGGATTGAAGGTCGTGAGCGCATGCGGATTGACGCCGAGTACGACGAGCGCGATAACGAGCGGCGCGAGTGCCAGCCCTTCGATCCAGTTCAGATCCGCGCGCACCGGAAGATCGGGAACTTCGGGTCCGTTCATGATGCCTTGGAATAAACGCAGCATATATGCCGACGCGAGCACGATCGGAATCAACGCGAGAATCGCGGGCCACACGAGCCCCGCTTGGAAGACGCCGGTGAGAATCACGATCTCTCCAACGAAGCCGGCCAGACCCGGAAGCCCGAGCGCGGCGAGCGCGGCGATACACAAGGCGCCGGCCAAGCGCGGATTGCTCGCACCCAAACCTCCCAGCCGCACGAGCGAACGCGTCTCTTCGCGCGATTCGACGTAGCCGAGCGTTAAGAAGATGGCGGCGCTGAAGAGTCCGTGCGCGATGATGTAGAGCACCGCACCCTGCAGTGCAATCGGATTGAACGAGGCGATCGCGACCACGATCAGCCCGAGGTGCGAGAGCGACGAATAGGCGACGATGCGCTTCGCGTCGTTCTGCGTGAGCGCGATAAACGCGCCGTAGAGCAGCGACACGATGCCGAGCACGATCAGCCACGGCGCGTAGGTTTTTACGTAGTCGGGCATCGTTGCCATGGCAATCGCGATAAAGCCGTACAGACCGGCCTTCGACTGCACCGCGCTCACGACCGCGACCATCGGCGAGGGCGTATCGCTGTAGGTGATCGGCATCCACGTGTGCAGCGGCCACACCGGCGTCTTCACCAAGAAGGCGAAGCTGAAGCCGATGAAGATCCACGGCACCCACGCGCCGACCAGATGCACGTCGGTGCGGCCGATCACGTCGGTCGACCCGTAGAGCATGCCGAAGGCGGCGGTTGCGAGCAGCAGCGTCAAACCGCCGGCAAAGTTATAGAGGAAGTAACGCCACGCGGTGCCGGAGTGACCGCCCCATCCCAGCAGCGTGAAGAATACGG
Source organism: Vulcanimicrobiota bacterium (assembly GCA_027459645.1). Classification (GTDB taxonomy): domain Bacteria; phylum Vulcanimicrobiota; class Vulcanimicrobiia; order Vulcanimicrobiales; family Vulcanimicrobiaceae; genus JAMXLG01. Next base: position 213,223 of record DAIDHQ010000022.1, on the reverse strand, counting down.
GCAGCAGCATCGCGTCCCAGAAGAGCGCAAACGCAAGCAGATCGCGCGCCAGGAAGAGTCCCATCATCGTGCCTTCGAGCATCAGCAGCTGGCCGATGAAGCGGCGCCTGCGCGGCTGATTCACCGCAAGTATCGCGGAGAACGTGCAGACCGCGAGAAGCAGCACGATCCAATACGAAATTGCGGTCGGTCCGAAGTGGAACGCCGACGTGAACGGACGCGAGAGCCAGCGGAAGCTCCACTCGGTGCCGCGCGAGGCGAGCGCCAAGAAGAACATCACGGCGGCTACGAGCGCGCCGGTCCAGCGCGACCATTTTTCGTTTTCGTCGTCGCGTCCGAACTGCATCGCGGCGCCGATAACGACCGGAACGAGGATCAGCAAGAGTTCGATCACGGATGCACTCCTCCGGCGATAACCGCATAGTAGATCATGAAGGCGGCGACGCCGACCACCAGCAGCAGCGCGTACGCGCGCAGCAGTCCCGTCTGGAACGACCGCACGAGCGTGCCGAGCCACTGCGCCGAAAACGCGGATTCGCGAACCGCGCCGTCGATGATCTGCGGATCGAAGAAGCGGCCGAAGATCGTCCCGAACAGTTGCGACGTGCGCACGAACAGCAGATCGAGCGCCAAGTCAAAATAGTAGGCATGGGTCAGGATGCCCGGCATGCGAATCGATTCGCCGCGCAGGCGCTCGACCGCACGACTCTGCGCCGATGCCGTTGCATAGCGCCACCACGCAACCGCGATACCGACGAGCACGGCACCGAAGGTAATCAGCCCCGTGACGCCCTCGCCGATCGGCGCGGGTGACAGTTGCGGATGCGGGAATTGCTGCGCGAAAAAGTGCGCCCACGGAGAGTTGTCACCGCCGAACATCAACCAGCCGATCAACACGGTCGGTACGATCAGAATGGCGACGGGAACGTTCATGATCCACGCCGGCGCATGGTGGGCTTGGCCGTGACCACTCCCTTCGTGTTCGGCCTCCGCCTGATCCGCACCGTGAGCAGGCGTTCCAGCGAGTTCCGGATGGCGGATGCCAAGTTCGGACGGATCCACGTCGCCGCGATAGCTTCCGAAGAACGTGACGAAGAGCAGTCGACACATATAGTACGCGGTGATGCCTGCGGTAATAATCCCGACCGCATAGAGATACGGATGACCGTGTTCGAGCGCGCCCTGGATCACGAGGTCTTTGCTGAAGAACCCGGCACCCAGGAAGGGGATGCCAGAGATGGCGATCACGCCGGTCAGCATCGCGATAAAGGCAAAGGGCATCTTCTTCATCAAGCCGCCCATGCGCCGCACGTCCTGTTCGTTGTTGAGCGCATGGATGATCAAGCCCGAGCCCAGGAAGAGCTGCGCTTTAAAGAACGCGTGCGTAAAGAAGTGTGCGACGCCGCCTTCGTATGCGCCGACGCCCACGCCCATGATCATGTACCCGATCTGCGACATGGTCGAATAGGCGAGAATGCGTTTGATGTCCCACTGCGCGCAGCCCAAGATCGCGCCTGCGATCGCCGTGAGCGCGCCGATCGTGCCGACCAGCATCTGCGCGTCGTGATTTTGGCTCCACAGCGGTGCGCAGCGCGCGACCAGGTAGACGCCCGCGGTGACCATCGTGGCAGCGTGGATCAGCGCGGAGACGGGCGTCGGACCTTCCATCGCATCCGGCAACCACGTGTGCAACGGAATCTGCGCCGATTTTGCGGCGGCGCCGATAAAGAGACAGACGCAGATGGCGAGCAGCCATCCGCTGTTATACGATCCCGCAAACGCAAACGCGTCGCCGAACGCGGTCGAATGCACCGACGCGACGATCATGAAGATCGCGAACATGATGCCGACGTCGCCTGCGACGTTGATGACGAAGGCTTTGCGCGCCGCCGCGACCGCACTCGGTTTGAAGAACCAGAAGCCGATCAGGAAGTACGACGCAAGGCCGACGAGGCCCCAACCCACGAGCAATCCGACGAAATTGTCGGAGAGCACCAGCGTGAGCATCGCAAAAACGAAGAAGTTCATATAGGCGAAGAATCGCGCGAACGCGCGGTCGCCGTCCATGTACCCGATCGAGTAGAGGTGGATCAGGAAACCTACGCCGGTGATAATCAGCGTCCACAGCAGCGAGAGCGGATCCATCAGCAGACCGAAATCGAATCCGGGCAGCCAACTGAAGAGTGCTTGATGCGCGCCGAGCGCGCCGCTCACGCTCTGCGTTCCCGGTCCCCACATCGCGACCGCGCAGATGAACGAAATGCCGACGAGCGCCGAACATATCCATCCGGCAGCGGTCTTGAGTTGCGGTCCGAAGGCCCAAGCGAGGATCGCGCCCGCGAGCGGCAACAGCCACAATACGAGCAGCAGCGGATAGCTGCCGTCCACGCCCATCACGTGATGCGTCATTCGCGCTTACCCTTTCATCAACGCGACGTCGTCGACGTCGACGTGCTTGGCACTGCGGAACACTGTCACGACGATGGCTAAGCCGATCGCCGCTTCGGCGGCCGCGACGGTGATGACCAGAAACGCGAAGATGTGGCCGGCGTTATGCAGCCACGCGCGAGCGAACGCCATAAAGAGCAGGTTCGCTGCGTTGAACATCAATTCGATCGACATCAGCATGATCAACGGGTTACGGCGGACCAACACGCCCGCGACGCCGATGAAAAAAATCACGGCGGAAAGTCCGACGTAGTAACTGACCGGCACGGCCATCATCTGACTCATTGGCGGCCCTCCCGCAGAATCGCTTCGCGCATCTCGCGCCGCACCTCGGCGGCGTGCTTGCGCGTCGCAACGTACGGCGCGTGGTCGCCGGCGAGGAGAATGACGCCGATGACCGCGACCATCAGCAGCAGCGCGGTAATTTCAAAGGGCAGCAGATACGACGTAAAGAGCGCTTTGCCGAAGTCGTTGACCGAGCCGAAGACGTCCGCCGTACCGACCGGTCCCAGCGGCGAGCCGGCTTGCGCCGCCGGAACCACCGCGCCGGCGTGCCCCATGGCGTAGGTGAAAAAGCCGAGCGCGAGTGCGATCAAGACGATCGCCGGAATCGCGATCCTCGGCAACCGGTTGGGACCGACCGAAAAGGACGCGACGCCGCTCGAAAGCAGCGCGATCACGAACAAGAAGAGGATCAAGATCGCGCCCGAGTACACGATGAGCTGAATCACCGCTAGAAACTCGGCATTGAGCGTCAAGTACATCGCGGCAAGGGCGGCAAAGTGCAGCAGCAACGCGACGACGCTGTAGACCGGCTTCGACGCGCTGATGCACCAGATTGCCGATCCGAGCATGATCACCGCGAGAATCCAAAACGCGATCATACGTCCTCCCGCTGCGGCGGCAGTATCGCGAGGCCGCGGGTCTGCTTCTTCAAGATCTCGCCGCGGTTGGTCGCACTATATCCGCGCTCGATGTCGGTCGTGGACTTGATTTCGGCCACGCGCCCCAGATCGCCCGGGATGCCGTTGGGACGTTCGTCCGGTGCGGCGCCAACGCCGGCGTCGGCGGGAACCAGCAACCGGTCCTTCGAGTAAATCAGCGCGCCGCGCTTATAGTCGGACATCTCGAAGCGCGGCGTCAACACGATCGCGTCGGTCGGGCACGCCTCTTCGCACATTCCGCAGAAAATACAGCGCAGTTCGTCGATTTCATAACGCGCCGCGTGACGTTCGCCCGGCGACTTGCGGTCTTCGGGCGTGTTCTCGGCGCCGATCACCGTGATCGCGTTGGCCGGACAGGCGCTCGAGCACAGTTCGCACCCGATGCAGCGCTCCTTGCCGTCGGCGTAGCGGCGCAACTCGTGCAGGCCGTGGAAGCGCGGCGCGTGCTGCTTTTTCACCGACGGATATTCGATCGTCGGCCGTTTCGCGAACATAAATCTGAAGGTGATCGAGAGTCCCTTCAAGATCGCGCCGACGTTATATAACTGCTTGCGCATTAGTGCCCCAAGAACGCGACGATAATCGCGGTAACGACGAGGTTGAGCGTGGCCAGCGGCAACAGCACCTTCCAGCCGAACGCCATCAGGCGGTCGTAACGGAAGCGCGGTAACGTTGCGCGCAGCCACATATAGAAGAACATAAAGAACGCGACTTTGAGGATGAACCAGACGACGCCGGGAACCATCGGCAGAATTCCGAACGGTGCGTTCCAGCCCCCGAGGAATAACAGCGACGCGATGCACGAGACCGTCAACATGTTGACGTACTCGGCTATGAAGAACAGGCCGAAGCGCAGTCCGGAATATTCCGTGTGGAATCCCGCGACCAGTTCGGTTTCCGCTTCGACGAGATCGAACGGCACGCGGTTGGTTTCGGCTACGGCCGTGATGATATAGACGATGAACCCGACGAATTGCGGGATGATGAACCACCACTTTTCCTGCGCCGAGACGATGCCGTCGAGCGAGGTGGTTCCGGCGAGCAGCAGCACGCCGATGAACGAGAGCGACATGCCGAGTTCGTAGCTGATCATCTGCGCGGTCGCGCGCACGCTGCCGAGCAGCGGATATTTCGAACCCGACGCCCAGCCGCCGAGCGTGATGCCGTACACGCCGATCGACGTGATCGCGAGCAGGAAGAGAATGCCCGCGTTCGGCGTGCCGATCGCCCAGACGCCCGCGTTGCTCGCGCCGAACGGAATGACGGCGTAGACCGAAAATGCGGTGAGAAGCGAGATAAACGGCGCCAGACGGTAGATCAGCGGATCGGCCGTGCGCGGCGTGAGATCTTCTTTCAGAATCAGCTTCGCGGCGTCGGCAGCGGGCTGCATCAAACCCCATGGGCCGACGCGATTGGGCCCGGGACGCAACTGCATCCAGCCGAGCACCTTACGCTCCGCGAGCATGGCGTAGGCGAACGTCGTAACGACGACGAGCAGCAAGATCGCCGATTTGATGAGAATGATCAGCCAATCGGGCACGCGTTAGGCCTCCACCAGTTCGGTCGGAATCATTTTGTCGGCGAGCATTCGCGTGATGCGCGGGTCGTGCGCGGCGGTGCCGCCGCCGTCCCAGATCGTGCGCGCAGGCCGCGCGATCGTATCGTGCGCTGCCTCGCCGTGAAGCTCTCGAAGCGCGACCGGACCCGCGGTCGCCGCCTTCTCGATCACCGTGCGTTCCAGTTCTTCAACCGTCGGAAGCGGCAAGCCGAATTGCTGCGCGAGTCCGACGAGCATTTCGAGATCGGAAAGCGTTCCGACCGGCCCTTGCACCGACGCATTGACCGGCAGCAGATCGCCCGCGATATTCACCACGGTTCCACTCTTTTCGTAAGCCCCGCGCGCCGGCAACACCAGCGTTGCAAGCCGCGCCGTCTCCGTCATAAAGAGCTCGCTCACCACGACGAACGGCGTCGCTTCGAGCGCGGCACGCGCGCGCTCCGGATTGCTGAAATTGCGCACCGGATTTACGCCAAAGAGCGAGAGCGCGCCCAGTTCGCCGCGTCCCGCCGCATCGAACATTGCGCCGGTATCCATGCCGCCGCTCGCCGGCAGCATGCCCATCGCTTCCGCACCGCGCGCGTTCGGCTGTTCGCTTGCGATCAGTCCCATGCCGTTGCGCGATGCCATCGCGTCGCGAATCTTCGCGCCAACCGACGTGTCGATGCCGTCCCACACGACCACGACTTGGCCTTGCGCCGGCAGCAGCGAGAGCGCTTCTTCCACGCTCTTTGCATCGACGTGCGCGATGTTGGGCGCCTTGTCGGCCGTCGCGACGCGAATCAGCTTCGCCCCGTTGCGCGTCACCGCTTTAATGACGCGCAGCCACATCACCGGCGCGCGCTCTTCCGGCGTTTCGCCGATCATCAGAATCGCCGCCGCCTTTTCGAGATCCTGATAGGTCCCCGTGCGGGCGGGCGTCGCGACCGCTTGCCGCCCGGCGCGCCAGTCGAGGTTCTGCGTTCCGATCGCACGGAAGACGTGCTGCAGTAAATACGCTTCTTCGTTCAATAACCGGCCGCCGCCGATCGCGCCGATCGCCTTACCCGCGGTCTGCGCTTCGCGAATGGCCTTCGCCCACATCGAGAGCGCGTCGTCCCACCCGACCTGCACGAACGTGCCGTTGTCGTTGTAGAGCGGCTGCGTGATGCGATCGTCCGCAGTGTAAAAGCCGATGTTGTAGCGCCCGCGGTCGCAGAGCCATCCGTCCGAGACGCGATCGTCGCTCTCGACCATCTGCGCGCGCAACAAGCTGCCCGACCGCTGATCGACGAACTGCTGGCAGCCGACGGCACATTGCGTGCAACTCGTCTGCGTGCGAACCAGATCCCACGGGCGCGACTTGAAGCGATACGTCTTCGACGTCAGCGCTCCGACGGGGCACAGCTCGGTTACGTTACCCGTGAAATTGTGCGCGTACGGATCGCCCGTCGCGGTCGCGATAATGTCGTTGTGGCCGCGATCCTTCACGACGAGCTGGCTTTCGGCAGCGATGATGTCGTCGTAACGCACGCAGCGCTGGCAGACCACGCAGCGTTCTTCGTCGAGCACGATCGTCGGCCCGAGATCGACGCCTTTGGGTTTCGATTGCTTCGGATCCGCGACATCGGACGATCCGCGTCCGTACGCCATCGCGTAGTCTTGCAGATCGCACTCGCCGCCCTTGTCGCAGATCGGACAGTCGAGCGGGTGATTGACCAGCAGCAATTCGAGGACCATGCCGCGTCCGGCATTGACCTTGGCGTTTTGCGTGTGGACGACCATGCCTTCGGCGACCGGCGTGTTGCACCCGATCTGCAGCTTCGGCATGCCTTCGACTTCGACCAAGCACACGCGGCACAAACCAGCCGGTCCGAGCTTCGTATGATAGCAGTAGACCGGAATCTCTTGTTTGATTTGCTTCGCAGCTTCGACCAGAAGCGTACCCTTCGGCACGCTCAGCGGAACGCCATCGATCGTGAGGTTGACGAGTTCTTGTGCGTCGGCCATTTTTAAGCGTATGACTCCGGTTGGGGCGAGCGCACGGCGTTCGCCAAGCGAAAACTCGAAGTTTTGCGCCATTCGCAGGATGCGAACTTCCTTTGGACGTGGCGCAAAACTCGCGTAGCAGGAGCGGCACACGATGTGCCGCGAGGAGCGGTTTCGCGGGCGAACGCCTTGCGTTCGACACAAGTGGAGCTCATACGCCCACCGCTTCCTCACGTTGGATGCGGGCTTCGAATTGGGGTTTGAATCGGCGGAATACCGAGATCAGGAACGGCTCGATCGAGTCGCCGAGAGCGCAGAGATTCAAGCCCGTGATCGTCGTGCCGACGCGTTCGATCATCTCCAGATCGCTCGCGAGGCCGCGGCCTTCCACGAAGCGATGCAGCACGCGTTCCAGCCAATGGCCACCTTCCCGGCAGGGCGTGCACTGTCCGCACGATTCGTGCGCGTAGAAGCGCACCGAATTGAATGCGGCTTTGACGAAATCGGTCGAGTCGTCGAAGACGGTGAACGCGCCCGATCCCAGCATCGATCCGGCTTTCGCCATCGATTCATAGTCGTACGGATAATCCAGGTGTTCTTCGAAGATGCACGCCGACGATTGACCGCCGGGCTGCACCGCCGCAAATTTGCGGCCGGGCAACAATCCGCCAGCGATCTCGATGATCTCGCGAACGGTCGTGCCGAGCGGCATTTCGTAATTGCCCGGTTTCTGCACGTGTCCCGAAACGCTCACGATCTTATATCCCTTGCTGCGTTCGGTGCCGACCGAGCTAAACCACTCGGCGCCGTTCTTGAGCACGGGGACCAGATAGGCGAGCGTTTCGACGTTGTTGACGACGGTCGGCATGCCGTACAGACCGGCAATTGCGGGGAACGGCGGCTTCAGACGCGGCTCGCCGCGTTTGCCTTCGAGCGAATTGAGCAGGCCCGTCTCTTCGCCGCAGATATACGCGCCGGCACCGCGGTGCGCGGTAACTTCCAAGCTATAGTCCGTGCCGAAGAGCTTCTTGCCGAACATCCCCGCGGCGCGCGCATCGGCGAGCGCCTTCGTGAAGATCTCGTAGCCTTCTTTGAATTCGCCACGAATATAGATGTACGCGTGCGTGCAGCCGATGCCGTAGGCGCCGAGCAAGATGCCTTCCAGCACCAAGTGCGGCGTCTGCTCGAGCAGCATGTGATCCTTGAACGTGCCCGGCTCGGCCTCGTCGCAGTTGCAGACCAGATAGCGCGGCTTTCCGTTGTTCGGTAAGAAGCCCCACTTGCGGCCCGTCGGGAAGCCGGCGCCGCCGCGGCCGCGAAGGCCGGATTTATCGGCCGCTTCCATCACCTGTGCGGGGGTGAGTTCGCGCACCGCGCGCTCCCACTGCACGTATCCGCCGCGCTGACGATAGACGTCGATGTCGCGCAAATTCGCTTCACCGATGCCTTCGGTCAGAACTTTAGTGACCGGCATTGTTGTTGCTTCCTTCTTCTGCCAGCTCGTAGACGCCGCGCGCGTCGCGCACGGTGCGTTCGTGCGTTCGCGCGGGCGAAAAGCCGATGTTCGTGACGAAACGGTCGAGCATGATGACGCCGCTGGAATCGCCGACGCCGCCCGCATTGTTCGGGCGCGTCGAGTTGAGCGTTCCCGGGGCTTTTCCGCCGCGCGAGACCTGCAGGTCTTGGTCGACCTTCCAGGTGCGCCCGGGCTTCGCCGTTTGCGCCATCGGCTTGGTCTTATACGTCCCGGCACGCATCAGATCGATCATCTCGTCGATCATCTGCGGCGTGAGGTCGTAGACGAACTCGAGATTGACTTGCATGCACGTCGCGCGATCGCAGGCCGCCAGACACTCGACTTCCTCGTAGGAGAACAAGCCGTCGTCGGTCGTCTCCAAATGGCCGACGCCGAGTTTCTCGCGGAAATACTTGTGAATCTCTTCCGCGCCGCGCAGCTCGCACATCAAGCCGCGGCAGACCTGCAGCACGTATTTACCGACGGGTTTGCGGAAGAACAGCGTGTAGAACGAAACGGTCGACTCGACCACCGCCGGGGAGAGATCGAGCATCTCGGCTGCGGCGCGCATCGCGTCGTGCGAGACGTAGCCTTCGTGCTCTTGAAACAGGTGCATCATCGGCAAGAGCGCCGAACGCTTTTCTTCGTATTGAGCGATGAGCGCTTCGCACTGCGGACGCAACTGCGCGTAGAGCTTTGCGAACGTTTCGCCTTCGTGCGCCTGGGCGCCGTCCATCTGTTGATGAGGCTGCGCGCCGGAGGCTGCGTTCTGCGACGCAAGCTTCACGTCGTCGCCGACGCCCATGGGCGGGTTCTGACTATGCATTCTTCATCACCTGGACCGAAGATTGCGCGCTTCGAATTGCGGCCTTCGTCAAGCGAAGGCTCGAAGTTTCGCGCCATTCGCAGGATGCGAACTTCCTTAGATCGTGGCGCGAAGCTCGCGCAGCAGGAGCGGCACAGGAGGTGCCGCGAGGAGCGTCTTCGCGGGCGAAGGTCGCAGTCCGAACCGACGCCATCAGCGGTCCACCTCACCAAAGACGGGGTCGAGCGAACCGATCATCACGACCAAATCGGCGATCAGATTTCCCGGTGCCATGCCTTTGAGGCACTGCAGGTTGTACAGGCTCGGCGGCCGCAGTCGCGCGCGGTACGGACGGTTTTCGCCGTTGCTGACGATATAGAAGGCGACTTCGCCGCGCGGCCCTTCGATCGGCGAATACACGTCGCCCGGCGGAACGCGAAAGCCTTCGCTCACGATCTTGAAGTGATGGATCAACGCTTCCATCGAGAGCGCGATCGTTTCTTTCGGTACCGGAAAGACCTTGGGATCGTCGATGGCGACGGGTCCCGGTGTATTGAGATCCTTGCGCACCTGACTGATGATGCGCAGCGACTCTTCCATCTCGTCGAGACGCACGAGAAAGCGCGCGTACGCGTCGCCGTCGGTGCGGGTGGGAACGTCGAATTGATAGCGATCGTACCCGCTGTACGGATAGGCTTTGCGAACGTCGTAGGCTATGCCGCTGCCGCGTAGCGCCGGCCCGGTGACGCCCCATTCGATCGCTTGCTGCGCCGTGATGACGCCCACGTCGATCGTCCGGTCCTGGAAGATGGGATTGGCTTGCAGCAATCCGCGCAAATCCCTCATCCGTCCGGGGAATTTCGCAATCAGCGCATCGAGCTTGTCGAGATAGCCGTCGGGAAGATCGCCGTTGAGGCCACCGATCCGGATGTAGTTCGGATGCATGCGCGCGCCGCCGGCCGCTTCTTGCAGATCGAGAATGTTTTCGCGCAAGTCGAAGCAGTAGAAAAAGACGGAGATCGCACCGATGTCGATCGCGTGCGTTCCCAACCACACGCAATGCGATGCGATGCGCGTCAACTCACCTTGCAGCACGCGAATGTGCTGCGCTCGTTCGGGAATCTGATCGGTGATGCCGAGAAGTTTTTCCACCGCAAGCGCGTAGCAGAGCGCGTTCGAAGACGGCGCGAGATAATCCATGCGCTCGGCGTTCGTCTGACCATGGGACCAGAAGAGGTTTTCCATGTTCTTTTCGATGCCGGTGTGCAGGTAGCCGATCTCTGGCTCGGCTTTGACGATCGTTTCGCCTTCGATTTCGAGCATGATCTGCAGCACGCCGTGCGTCGACGGGTGCTGCGGACCCATCGAAAGCACCATCGCGTTGCCTTCTTGCGAAACGATTTCAGGAGTGAGCGGCTGCGTCGAAAGGCTCACGTGGGCTCACCTCCGGCGAGCCCGTCGCGTTCGGCCTCCGGCCGATCCGCAGCGCGCGCCTTTTTGACTTGTTCTTGCAACGCTTCGAGCGTTCGTCCCGACGGCGGCGTACCGGCCAGCACGTTGCTCTTCAAGCCGAAAGAAGGACGCGGCGAGCGCTCTTGCGCCGGCCCTCGCAACGGATAATCTTTGCGTAGTGGATGGCCCACCCAATCGTAGGGCATTTGAATGCGCCGCAGATCCGCGTGGCCCGAAAACGTGATGCCGAAGAGGTCGAAGATTTCGCGCTCGGCCCAGTCGGCGTTCGGCCACAGATCGATCGCGCTCGGCACCGCTTCGCCGTCGTTGACGCCGCAGAGCAAGCGGAAGCGTTGCGGCGCGCCGACCTGCTGCACGCTCGCAGCCGCCGTCGGCATCTTCAGAAGATGATAGACGACGTCGAAACGCGGCGAGCGCGGCAAATAATCGACGCCCGCGAGGTCCAACAGCATCGTGTATCCTTCGGCCTTGAGCGCTTCTAGGCGCGCGCGAACGCCGTGCACGTCGACGCGTTCGATCGTTGCGTCATCGATCGGCGGGCGCACGCTTGTCGGATCGACCACGGCACCCGCGATCGGCGGTTGTTGTGTACTGGGCATTGGTTAGTCCTTACGAACGGGCGAGAATTCCGCCGCGGCCGCCCTCTTTGATTTGTTGCTGAATCAGATTGACGGCGTAGAGCAAACCGTCGGGAGTCGGCGGGCAGCCGGGAACGTAGACGTCGACGGGAATGACGGTATCGACGCCTTGGACGATTGCGTAATTATCGAAGACGCCCCCCGAACTCGCGCAGGCGCCCATCGAGATGACCCATTTCGGGTCGGCCATTTGATCGTAGAGGCGCTTGACGACGGGTGCCATCTTCTGCGCGACGCGCCCCGAGACGATCATGAGATCGGCTTGGCGCGGCGAACTGCGAAACACTTCGGATCCCAGTCGCGCGATGTCGTATTCCGCCGACGTGACGCTCATCATCTCGATAGCGCAGCACGCCAAACCCATCGTGAGCGGCCACACCGACGAACTCTGCGCCCAACGCGCGACGTCGTCGAGCCGCGCGAGCAAAAATTGTCCGGGTCCTATCTCCACTGAAAGCCGCCCTTCTTCCACACATACGCGTATCCGATGCCGAGCACGATGATGAAGATGACCATCTCGATGAGCCCGAAGGCTTTGAGCGCGTGCATCTCCACCGCCCACGGATAAAACGACGCCGCTTCGACATCGAAGATCACGAAGAGCATGGCGACTAGGTAAAAGCGCACCGGGAAACGGCCTTGAACGGCCGACGTAGGCTCGACGCCGCACTCGTAGGCGTCTTGCTTCTGCGGGTTGGGCTTTGCCCTACCGAGCAAGCCTGGTAAAAAGGTAAAGAGCAGCGCTGCCGCGAGCGCCACCACAAGGTAAATCGCGACCGGTCCGTACGGATTCATGGCTTGTGATTTTTTTCACAAGCAATGGCGATTACCTTGGTAAGCGCCGGGCCAATTCTCCCGATTGGCCTGTTGTCATACCGAACTTGGATGGTCGAATGCGCGCTTGCATGAACCGGCGGCTCCGCGCGCGTACACTCACCCTATGCGGCGACTGATTCTGGGACTCGTCTTTCTTCTGACCGTTGCGGATAGCTGCAACAACAACATCGTGGGCGTACAGGACTACGGTTCGATCACCGGGCGCGTACTCGACGCGACCACGAACCGGCCGATCTCCCACGCGCTCGTCTCCGTCGGCTCGCTGTATACGACGACCGCGGACACCCAGGGCGCCTTCACGCTGCCCAAGGTCCCGATCGGCTTACAGACGGTCGATGCGCGCCAGCCCGGCTATACCACCGCCGCCGCGACGGTACGCATCAAGAAGAACGTCACGACGCAAGCGGGGTATTTGCGCCTCGTGCCGATCGCCAATCCGGCCTCGGTCCCGACGCTGCCGCCCCCGCCGACACCGACGCCGATGGCCTCCGTCGAACCGACGTGGTCGCCGCCCAGCCCGGCCGCTTCGGCCGCCGCCCCCGCGACGTCTCCCGCCGCGACGCTTTCGCCTTCGCCGCAGCCGACCTCAAGTAGCGGAGTCTAACGCGCACTCCAGCCGCTCGCCCGCGCCGTGCGTGGCGGCGGCGGAGGCGGTCGTGCGTCCGGAGTCACCCGGATCGAGCATCGCCGGGAAGCGCTCTTCAAACGTCAGCCGGCTCAACAAGAGGCCGCCGGTGCTATAGACCTTACAGACGACGGTCGCTTGCGAGATGGTACCGCGCGTCGCATTACGGAGTTGCAGCGTCAAGATATAGACGGAATCTTCGCTTCCCCCGCACCCCGCGTAGAGATCCGTATCGATCTCGCGATCCATCCGATAGCCGGTAACCGTTGCGCCGGGAATCTTCGAAACGAGTGGAACCGGACGGTCCATGTTGGCGCACGAAATCACGGCAGCCGACGCCGGCTCGCGGGCGACCGGGCCGAAGCACACGCCCGCCGCAATCGCCGATGCCAAGAGCATTGCACGCGTTCTCATCACCCTTTGTTTCGACAAAAGCACCGTCATCCTGAGCGTCAGATCGACGTGCCCAGCGCTTTGAGATCGAGCGCGCAACCGCAGACGATCAGATAGACGTTCTCCGCTTGCGCCGCCAAGCGTTGCTTCATGCGTCCGAGGACGTCGCGGAAGAGCCGCGCGGATGCGGCAACCGGAACGATGTCCCAACCGACCTCCTCGGTGATGACGAGTACGTCGGACGCGCAGTCGAGCATCGCCGCGGAGATTTCGTCGGCTTCGCGATCCATCTGCGCTTCGAATGCCGGAAAGTCGTGCGCGAGCGCGTCGAGATGCGTCGCTATGCGTGCGGCGATCCACGTGCCGACCGCATCGACGACGATGCAATCGCCCTTCGATCCACGGCGAAAGATCTCGAGCAGGGCGTCGTGACCGAGCTCCGCCGTCTCCACCGTCTTCCAGTGGGCGGGGCGGTCGGTGACGTGGCGCTGCAGGCGCGCGTTCCATTCATCGTCCGCCGCAGCGCGAATCGCCGTCGCCACATACGTTACGCTGCCCGAGCAACGCGAAGCTAGCGTTACGACGAACCGGCTCTTACCCGAACGCACGGGTCCCGTTACGAGTGTCACCACCGCAAAGCATTTCGGCACGCGCGCGTGGAAGCACCTCGCATGACGGCGCTACACGTCGGAATGGACATCGTCGGCATCGCCATTATCCTGCTCGTTCTGTTCGACGTATTTCAGAGCGTGATCGTTCCGCGCGCCGTGGGGCGCAGCTATCGCGTCACCTACGTGCTTTGGCGCGGGGCGTGGAAGATTTGGCCGGAACTGGCACTGCGCATCCACCCATCCGACGCCGGAAAGCGTGAGGATTTCCTGGCGACCTTTGCGCCGCTCTTGCTCGTGATGCAACTCGTGCTCTGGTCGTTCTTGCTGCTCGTCGGTTTCGGCCTCGCGCTCTTTGCCTCGGCAAAACGCATCGAACCGCATCCGGCGACGTTCTATCAAGCGCTCTATTTTGCGGGCACGTCGTTCTTCACGATCGGCTTCGGCGACTTCGTCGGCCGTAGCGGCTGGACGCGCGCGCTTTCACTGGCCGCCGGCGCCTCCGGCTTCGGCGTCGTCTCGACGGTCACCGCGTTTCTCTTCGCCATCTTTGGTGCGTTTCAGCAGCGCGAGCAGTTCGTCAGCCTCACCTCGGCTCGAGCCGGCACGCCGCCCAACGGCGTCGGCTACTTGGTCGTCGCCGCGGAAGCGGGGACGCGCGAAGGCCTCGATTCGGCGATGCGCGGCGCGCAAGCCTGGACGGCGCTCGTGATGGAAACGCATCTGGCGTATCCGGTACTCGCGTTTTTTCGCTCCAGCCACGACTACCAGTCGTGGGTCGGAACGCTCGGAACGCTGATGGATGCGGCAACCCTGATGATGACGACCGTGCGCGGCGAACCCGGCGAAGCGCGCATCATGTACGAGATCGGCCGCCACGCGGCGACGGATCTCATCCACTACTTCCATCTGACGTTCCAATCGCACGAACCGGGTATCACGCGCCTCGAGTTCGACGTCGCCTGCGAGCGCCTGGAACGGTCCGGCTGGGACCTGCACGAGCGCGAAGAAGCCTGGCGGCGTTTCAGCACGTTGCGCGCGGCCTATGCGCCGCAACTCAACGCGTTGGCGCGTTTCTTTGAGATTCCACCGCTTCAGTGGATCGGCGATCGATCGCTGCTCGCAGCACATCGAGTCCCTGCCCCGTCTTCGCACTGACGGCGAGCGCGCCGGAAAGCGGCGCGTCGGCGTACGCGGCCGCGTCGATCTTGTTAAACACGACCAGGCGCGGCGCGCTATCCAGGTTGAGTTCGTGCAGAATCGATTCGACGGCATCGCGCTGGCGCGGCCAATCGGGGTTCGATGCGTCGAGGACGTGCACGAGGACGTCCGCTTCGCGCAGTTCCTCGAGCGTGGCGCGAAACGCGTTGACGAGATCGCGCGGCAGATCGGTAATAAAACCCACCGTGTCGGCCAAGCGCACGTAGCGATCGCCGCCCAGAAAGACGCGGCGAATCGTGGGATCGAGCGTTGCAAACGGCTGATTTGCGACGAACGCGTCGCTGCGCGCGAGCGCGTTCAGAAGCGACGATTTTCCGACGTTCGTATATCCGACGAGCGCGACGAGCGGTTCGCGATGCGGCGCGCTGCGGCGCGTCTCGCGCTGCCGCGCAACGGTTTCCAATTGACGGCGCAGCACGCTGATGCGCGACGCAATGCGGCGCCGGTCGACTTCGAGTTTCGTTTCGCCGGGACCGCGCGTGCCGATGCCGCCGCCCAAACGCGACAGATCGGCGCCCACGCCGATCAGATTCGATTGGCGGTAGCGCAGCTGCGCGAGCTCGACCTGCAATTTACCTTCGCGGCTTCGCGCGTGACGCGCAAAGACGTCGAGGATCAGCATCGTGCGATCGACGATCGGCACGTCGATGATCTTCTCGAGATTCTTGCGCTGACGCGGACGCAGATCGTTGAGCACGAGGACGAGCTTTGCGTCCAAATCGCGAACCCATTGTGCGATTTCGCGCGCCTTCCCGGAGCCGACGAGCGTTGCCGGATCGACGAACGGTCGCCGTTGCACGACGCGCTCGACGATCTGGGCGCCGGCCGCTTCGGCTAACGCCTCGAGTTCGGCGAGTTCCGGTTCGAGCGGGCGGGATGGGTCGTCGACGTCGACAGCGACGACAATCGTTCGATCAGCCAGCGGAGTCCCTCGTTATAGTCGGGTCCAGGACGGTAGAGCGCGTTATTGATGCGCGAGTCCTTTACGATAAAGACGTGTCCTTCGCGCACGGCCCTCAAGCTCCGCCACGGCTCGCGTTTTAAGACGCTCGCTAGGTCGGCGTCGCTGCCGGCAACGAGCACGTCGGGTTGGGCGCGCAGCAGCGCTTCCGCGCTAAACTCACCCCACGGGGCACGCAGAGCACCGGCCGCGTTGCGCGCGCCGGCAAGCGTCAGCAAGCGATCGAGATACGAATGCGGACCGGCCGTCCAAATCGGTCCCGTCCCGAGAACGAAAAAGACGCTCGGCCGAACGCGCCACGTCACGCGCCGTTGCAGCGCGGCCGTCTGCGCGCGAAGTCTTCGCGCCAGCGCATCGGCCTGCGGCACGCGGTGCGCGAGCACGCCCACGGTGTGCAAGTCGGTGAAGATGTCGTCGAACGAGTCATCGTCGGCGAGAACGACGCGAACGCCCGCGTTCGCAAGCGAGCGCGTAAAGCGCGCCTGCGCAGGGATGCCGATCACGGCGTCGGGATGAAGTTCCAACACGCGTTCCGTATCGACGCTTTGAAAGTCGCAGACGAACGGCACCGTGCGGCCGCGAGGCAGGTTCGTGAACTTCGAAACGCCCACGACGTTCGCACCGATCGCGAACGCGTCGTCGCCGAGCGACGGTACGAGCGTGACGATGCGCGGAGACGGCGCAGCCGCTGCGACGCCAAACGTCAGCATCAAGGCGGCCGCAAAGAGACGAACGATCACGAAATCCGCCTTTCCAGCAGGTGAGGAACGACGCCTCTGCTAATTCCCGGCCGGTTAGTTCGCGCGCGGGAAGCCGGTTGGATGCCGGCACGGTCGCGCCACTGTATGCGGGGAGCCGCTTCGTCGTCACAGCCGTAACCGGCGGGAAGGCGCGAAGCACGATGGTGTTGATCCGCGAGTCAGGATACCGACGCGAACTCAAAATCACGTTCCTCGCGTAAAGGAAGTCAGGATATGTTTGCATTGGACGCGCTGCGCGTTTTGGCCGCAGCCGCAGTTATCGCTTCTCCCTCCCCGTCGCCGTCGGCGCAACCACCCGAGATCACGCACGTCGTAACGACGGACCGCGTCGACGAGACGCTGCAGAACACGACCCGCACGACCTATGTCGTGAGCGCGGCGCAGATCGCGCGCCATGGGTATCGCACCGTCGGGGACGCGCTCGCATCGATTCCCGGCGTCGAGATCAACCGCTACGGTCCGATCGGTGCGAACGTTTCGTACGGCATCCGCGGGAGCAGCTCCGCGCAGGTCCTCGTCTTGATCGACGGCGTTCCGGCGCCCGGGGGCTTCGCCAATAGCGTGCAATTCGGCACGATGTCGACTGCCGGCATTCATCGCATCGAAGTCGTCGAAGGCGGCGGCTCGACCCTCTACGGCGCCGGCGCAATCGGCGGCATTATCAACGTGATTACGAGCGAACCGCGCGCATTTTCGAGCGACCTGCGGTACGGCACGTTCGACGATGCGCAGCTGCGCGTGCAGGCCGGCGGTTTCTCGGCCGAACGCGTCGTTGCCAACAACGGCTACGACCAACATCCCAACGGCGATTACGAAGCCACGACGCTACGGTACGGAGCAAAACGCACGTTCGGAAATCTCGGCGTTGCATTTAACGCAAGTGCCGAGAACGACCGGCTCGGCGCGCCTGGTCCGTATCCCGCTTTTTCGACGACGAGCCGCGAGGCCGACGTGAATCAACTCGCCTCGGTGCAGTTTTCGCTCAAGCGTCCGCACGCGACGCCGACCTTGCAGATCTTTGCTTCAAAGCAGCAGATTACGTTCGCATGCGACGCGACGAGCGATCCCAATTGCTTCTTCCCGGTGCCCGCCCTTAACACGGAAACGCGCACCGGTCTTTCGTTCCGCAACGCCGTATCGTCTTCGAACGCACGCACGATCTACGGCATCGATCTCTCCCGCGGCGTCGTCCGTGGAGACGACGGGGCCGGCGACATCTCGAGCGATGCGCTCGCGCAGAGTGCCGCGTACGTGCAAGAAAACTGGCAATTGCCGCACGGCAACATCTACGCCGGACTGCGCGGCGAACGCGACGGGTCGCTCGGCGGCGAGCTTTCGCCGTCTGCCGGATATCGCGTCGCACTCGGCGAGACGCTACTCAAAGTTAATCTCGCGCACGCATTTCGGGCTCCGAACGCGAGCGAACTCTACTTTCCGGGATACGGCAATCCGTCGCTCGTCGCGGAACGTGCGGTGACGGGGGACGTTGCGCTCTCCGACGCCCACGTGCTGGGCGGCGTAACGTTGGGCTGGTTCTCGAATTACACGAAGAACCTCATCATCGCCAACCCCAACGATAATTACGCCCCGGAAAACGTCGCCCAGGCGCGCATGCAAGGCTTCACGCTGGATGCTCGCACGAAACCGTTGCACGGCACGCGCGCGACGGTGAGCGTTACCGACCTCTACCGCGCCGAAGACCTCTATCTGCAGACGCGCCTGCCGGACGATCCCGTCTTTTCGGTCGATCTCGGGCTCGAGTTCCTTGGGGGACCGCGCTCGAATTTCAACGATGCGGGCATCAGCGTACGCAGCGTCGGCGCGCGCGGCGCCTACGATCCCACGCAGCCGCCGTTCTTCCAAGCCGTTCCCTATACGACGGTCGATGCGTTCGCGCGCTTCAATCTGAGCCGGCGCGTGCGTCTGGCGTTGCGCGGCTACAATCTCGGAAACGAACGCTATGCGGAAGTGGCCGGCTATCCGATGCCCGGCCGATCGTTTGCCGTGGAAGTAACGACGAAGTAACGGCGATGCTACGCCTGGGGGCGCTCGCGGTTATCGCGCTCGCGGTTTGCGCCTTGAGCCTGCTCCCGGGCGGCAGCAGCGTGAGTCCGCTTGCGGTATACGCGGCGCTCCTTCATCCCCACGCCCACGACGACATCACGACCATCGTGTGGCAACTGCGCTTGCCGCGCGTCGCGATCGCGGCCGTCGTGGGGGCCGCACTCGGCTTGGGCGGCGCTTTGCTGCAAGGCATGCTGCGAAACCCGCTGGTGGACCCGTATCTCACGGGCGTGAGCGCCGGAGCCGCCGCGGCCATCGCGCTCGCCATTCTCGCGGGCGTCGCGACGCCGTTTCTCGGCGTTTTGGGCTTTGCCGCCGGCATCGTCACCGCAATTCTCGTCGCAACGCTCGCGCGCCGCGGCAGCGGCCTCGACGCCTACCGCCTGATCCTCGCCGGCGTTTCGGTCTCCGCGTTTTGTTCGGCAATCGTTGCACTGGCTATCGCGCGCGCAAACTCGCCCGACGCGGCACAGCAGATTCTTGCGTGGCTCGCGGGATCGATGGCCGGGCGCGGGTGGAGCGATCTCGCGTTCGCGCTGCCCTACGTCGTTATCGGCGCAGGCCTCTCGGCGCTCGCGATTCCGGCGCTCAACGCGCTGCGAATCGGCGACGTTCGCGCGCAAACGATCGGACTCAACGTGGCGCGCGCGCAATGGATCATTCTTGCTGCAACCTCGCTTTTTGCCGCCGCAAGCGTCATGCTGGCGGGGCTCGTCGGCTTTATCGGCCTGATCGTGCCGCACGTCGCCCGCCGTTTCACCGGATCCGACGCGCGCGTGATGCTGCCGGCATGCGCCTTGATCGGCGCGGCTTTTTGTGCGCTCGCCGATGCAATCGCGCGCAGCATCGTCGCACCGTCCGAATTGCCGATCGGCGTGTTGCTCGCGTTCGTCGGCGTGCCCGCGTTTCTCTACCTCTACCTGCATGCGGAGCGGCCCGCATGATTGCACTCGACCGGGTAACCCTTGAAGTGCCGGGCCGCACGCTCGTTCGCGACATCGATGCGACGATCGAAGCCGGCGAATTCGTGTGCGTGCTCGGTCCCAACGGCGTCGGCAAAACGACGTTGCTTCGCACGATAAGCGGTATCGCCGCGCCCGCGTCGGGCGAAATCGCGATCGACGGAACCTCGCTCCAAGCGATGTCGGCGAACGAGCGCGCGCGACACATCGCCTTCGTGACCAGCGACGATCTCTTGAGCGAATCCCTTCGGGTTGCGGACGTCGTCGAGCTAGGGCGTTTTCCCCACCACCAATGGTGGCAATGGGGCGCGACGCGCGAAGACGACGAAGCGGTCGCGCGCGCGCTCGACGCGGTGCACATGCGTGAATACGCGCAGCGCCTTTTTGCGACGCTCTCGAGCGGCGAGCGGCAACGCGTGTGGATCGCCATGGGGCTCGCACAGTCGACGCCCGTACTGCTGCTGGACGAACCGACGAGCCATCTGGACGTGCGGGTCGCACACGAGATTCTCGCGCTGCTGCGCGCGATCGCGCGCGACGGTACCGCCGTCGTCAGCGTGCTTCACGATCTCAACGATGCGGCGGCCTATGCCGACCGGCTGATGTTGCTCGGATGCGAGCGGCTGCTCGCCTTTGACGTGCCCGATCGCGTGCTGCAGCCCGCGCTGATCGAATCGGCATATGGCATCGCCGTAGAACGCATCGACACGGCACGCGGCCCGCGAGTCTTTGCCGCGACTACCGCCGTCTCCTGATGCGGTGATAGATGCCGCGGATGCTCGATCCGAGCACCCAGCCTTCTTGGCCGCGAAGCGGGCCGCTCACGATCTTGACGCCGATTGCGTCCTCCGGAACGTCCGAAAACTTCGAACGCACGAAACGCGCAACGCAACTAACGACGACGGCGCGCGTGCCGGGGCGCGCGAGCACCGCGTGCGGCAACAGCGCATTCATCTCATCGAACGTCCCTTCCTGATACCGTCGCATGCGGAAGCGGGAATCCCACAAAAAGACGTCGGGATCGTCGCTCGTTCCGTACAGCACGACGACGTCGCCAGTACGCACGCGGCAGTCGGCGCGCGCGAGCGCAACGCTACCGGCAAGCGCAAGCACCAGCGCCAGAACGAAGCTAGATCGCCGCATCGCGATCCTCCGCTTCGCGTACGCGAACGGCCAGCACCGCGAGATCGTCGCGCAGCTGATTTCCGCGCAGCGCTCGCACGCGTGCGACGATTTCGTCGGCCATGAGCTGCGGCGCGGGGTTGGTGCTCGCAATCAACTCCATCGCGCCTGCCTCGCCGAGCGTCGCGCCCTGCCGGGTGCGTGCTTCGGTCAAGCCGTCCGTCGCGAGAACCAGCGTATCGCCGTCTTCCAGATACAAGGTCTTCGTTTCGAACGGCTCCTCCATCACGCCGAGGACCGGTCCGGTCACCGCCAGCTGTTGCACCGCATTGTTAGAACGGCGCAGGAAGGCCGAATCGTGCCCTGCGCTCGCATATCGCAGCTGAAACGTTTCGGTATCGAGCACCGCGACGAACATCGAGACGAAGAGATACGGGTTTTCGACCGTCTGGGCAAAGGCGGTATTGAACTCGGCGAGCATCGCGCCCGGATCGCGCCGACGCAGGGCGATGCCGCGAATCGTGAATTTGATGAACGCCGTGAGGACCGCCGCATCGACGCCCTTTCCGCTGACGTCGGCGATGAAGAGTAATGCAAGCGTACCCGAGAGGCGGTAGACGTCGAAGACGTCGCCGCCCACGGCCAAGTGGCTGCTTGCTGCAACATACGCGCTGCCGACTTGGCAATTGGGGAGAGGCACGTGTTCGCTGCGAAAGGCGCGCTGCAAGACCTCCGTCGTCGAACGCTCTTCCTGTAGCTCGGTCGCCAAACGCGAACGGTAGCCGTTCACGAGTATCGCGGCGAGCCCTAGGATGATGAGCCACATCGCGCGCAGGTAGGCGTTCGTGTTGACTTGCTCTTGCGTGCTCTTGCCAAGGCGATCGTTCGCTTGTGCCAAGGTGGCGCGAATCTCGTCCGTCGTTCGCGCCTCGTAGTCGGTGAACGCCTTGTTCTCTTTATCGATTTGCGCGATGTCGCGTCCCGGATGCGCAAGCAGCGGCTCGGCTATTTTCTTGCGCCAATTCGATTGCAGCGAGAGATAGTCGTCGAGGTTTTGGCGCCCGCTCTCGAGGCCGGCCTTCGAGAGGATGTGCCGCACCGCGGCCGCCTTGCGAGCAAAGTCGGAGGTGATGGAGGCGTACTGTTCTTTGTAGAAGGGGTCGCGGGTCAGCGAGTAACCCCGAACGGAATCTTCCTCGTGGATCTGCAGACGGAGCAGCTGTTCCAGCGCCAATTGCGCCTGCACGATTTGCGCCTGCTCCGAGAAGGTGCGCGCGATCGAGGCGCGCGTTGAGAAGGCGCCCTGTACGGCGAGCACCACCGCGATTGCGAGAATCGCCGTAGTCACGAGCGAGGCCGGTATCCGGCGTCCCCCAAGCGTAGGTAAGGACATTCACCCTTCCGAAAGCGGCTAGAGCCATGCAGATGCAGATAGATCCGGGCCTCTTCAAGTCCTACGACGTCCGTGGGATTTATCCGTCAGAGCTTAACGACGACATCGCGTACGGCATCGGTCGCTGCTTTCCATCGCTCGTCGGCGGAGCCCGAATCGTCGTCGGCCGCGACATGCGCCCCTCGGGCGAAAGCCTTTTCGAAGCATTCGCGCGCGGAGCGACCGAGGCGGGCGCCGACGTCACCTATATCGGCATGGTATCTACCGACGCCTTATATTTTGCTGTGGGGAAATACGGCTTCGACGGCGGCGTGATGATCACGGCGTCGCATAATCCCGCGCAGTATAACGGGATGAAGTTCACGCGCGCGAACGCCGAGGCGATCTCGCTCGATACCGGCTTGTCTACGATCCGCGATCAGATCTCCTCGGGCAAGCTTCCCGCGCCGGCGCAATCGATCGGCAAGATCGTCGAGCAGAACATCCTCGACGGTTTCGCGGAGCATTGTCTGTCCTTCATCGACGCGAAAAAAATCAAGCCGTTCAAAGTTGCGATCGACGCCGGCAACGGGATGGCGGGCGAGACCGTGCCTCACGTCTTTAAGCACCTTCCTTGCGAAGTCGTGCCGCTCTACTTCGAACTCGACGGCACCTTTCCGAACCATCCGGCAAGCCCGATCGAAGCGGAGAACATGGTCGATCTGCAAGCCGCGGTGCGCAAGCACGGATGCGATCTCGGCGTGGCCTTCGACGGCGACGCGGACCGCATGTTCATCGTCGACGAAAAAGGCGAGCTGATCGACGGCAGCACGGTAACGCTGCTCGTCGCGCTCAACACGATCAAGAAACATCCCGGCGCGAAAATTCTTTACAACCTGATCTGCAGCCGAAGCGTCCCGGAAATGGTGGAAAAGGCCGGTGGCGTCCCGATCCGCTCGAAAGTCGGCCACTCGATCATCAAGAAGACGATGCGCGAACGCGACGTCGTTTTCGGCGGCGAGCATTCCGGCCATTTTTACTTCAAAGACAATTGGTACGCCGACTCGGGCATGATCGCGCTGATGCAGTGCCTCGAAGTCTTTAGCGAAAGCAAGCAGAGCGTGAGCGCGACGATCGCTCCGCTCGACACGCGCTTTCGGTCGGGCGAGATCAACTCGCACGTCGCCGACGTTCCGGCCGCGCTCAAGCGCCTGCAAGATTACTTCAAGGATGCTCGGGTCGACCATCTCGATGGCGTGACGATCGCCTATCCCGATTGGTGGCTCAACGTCCGTCCGTCGAACACGGAGCCGTTGCTGCGCCTCAACGTCGAAGGCGACACCAAGGAACTGATGGAACGGCATCGCGACGAAGCTCTCGGGATCATTCGTGAGTAGGGTCGACTCCAATGCCATGCAGCGCTATGAAACAACGCGCGACGATCTCGTCGCGCGTTTGCTCGTTATCGAGCCGCTGCTTCACGGCGACCGCCGCGCCCCGATCACCCGCGTCCGCAAGCGTCTGGAACGCTCGCGTTTCGTGCTTGCGGTCGTCGGCGAGTTCTCCAGCGGCAAATCGTTTCTGCTCAACGCTTTGCTCGGCAAATTCCGCTACGAAGAGGGCGCGGGCGGACAACGGCAACTCGTCGGCCTGCTCGCGACCGACATCAATCCCTCGACCGCGACGATTACCGAATTGGAGTACGGCAGCAGCACCGAAGCCAATGCCGTCTTCGAAGACGGGCGCACCGAGCGCATTCCCCTCGATCGACTGAACCGCTTCATTGCCGTCGGAAGCGGCGACGCCGGCACGCTGCACGACGCCACGAAAGATACGGTAACGGGCACCGGACACGTGAGCGACGCGCCCTCGCGCGTGGTGGTTCACACGGACTCGCCGTTCTTGCAGCGCGGCTTCATCGTCGCCGACACGCCCGGACTCGCGTCAATCAATCCGGCCCATCGCCGCGCGACGCTGCAGTTCTTGCCGACGGCGGACGCGGTGCTCTATTTGATCGACACGCAACAACCGTTCACCGAAGGCGATGCGTCGTTCTTGGGCATCGTTCGGCAGCACATCGATTCGATCTTCATCGTGCAGACGAAGATCGACCTGTGGGAGCAGCCGCAGAGCGACGGACGGCCCGCGTGGGAACACGCTTACGAGCGCATCTCCTCCATGGCCGCGATACACGCGCCCGGCACGTACGTATACGCGCTCTCCGCCCGCGAATACGTCGAAGGGGTGCTGACCAACGACACGCCGGCAATCGAAGAGAGCCGCTTCCCGCGCTTCCTCTCCGCGCTCGACGCGTCGTTGATCCGGCGCACGGGGCGCGCGAGACTGCGCCGCGCGAACGAACGCGTGAGCAGCGCGATTTCCGACGAGACGGCGCAGATCGAACGAGATCTTGCGATGCTGGCGCTGGACGATGCGGCGCTCAACGCCCGTCGCGCCCAGATCGTGCCCGCGCTCGCGGCGCTCGACGAGCGCGCGCGCGCCGAAGGCGCCTCGCTTCTGCAAGCGGGATTGGCGATGCGTACGTTGATGCCGGAACGCGGTGCCGAGCTGGCCGACGACCTCGAACGCTCGCTTTCGCAGAGCTTCGATACCGCCGACGTCGCACGGCTGCGCGATCGCGCGCGCTTGCACATCATCGTCGATCGCGTGGTTGCCGGGGTGGTCGAGGAGTTTTCCCGGCGGCTCGCCGCACGCATCGTCGAACACCTGGAGCTGCAGCTGCAGCGCAGTGAAGCGATCGTGCCGTTTCGCTTCTCGATCAACGAAAGCGCCGCGCGCGCGTTCGGATCCGAAGCGGGGAGCAGCCTTTGGAGCGGCGACTCCGCGAGCGCCATCGCCGCGACGATCGTGCTCGAAGCGATCGGCGGCCCGGCAATCGGGCTCGTGCACGAAATCGCCACGCGTTTCAACAGCCGGCAAACCGGTTCGTACATGAAGCGCGAGCTCATCGCCGATCTGCGCGACGAAATCTTTCCACGCTTCCGCACGGAAGTGTTGGCCTTCGCCGATCGCATCGGCGCAAAGCTGCAGCGCGTCTTCGACGACCTCGCGCAGCGGCTGGCGGAAGCGGTTCTCGCCAAACGCGACGCCGACGTCGGCAGCATCGAGCGCGCGTTGCTCGCGCACGAAACCGGGAGCGCGGAATCGACGCGCGCGGAGCTCGCATCGCGCCGGGAACGCCTGGCGGCGGAAGGCGCGGCGATGGCGGAAATCGTCGCGAACTTCATGCTCCACGAGGAAGAGATCGCGCCGGCCGATCCGGGCAGCCACGCCGTGCGCCTCGCGCACACCGATGCGGAAGCGAATTTCGATGCGGCGCTTTACGATCGCGGACTGCGCCCATCGCGTTGGCGCGTCGCCGTCCTCGGGGCCCTGCGTCGCGGAAAGAGCAGCCTGATCAACGCCTTCGCCGGACGCACCGTCTTGACCGACGACGTCGCCGGCAGCGTACGGTTTCCGATTCACGTTCGCTACGGGGAAAAAGAAACGGCATTCGCGCTGGGAGACGGCGGCGAGTGGCGCGAGATCGAGTTCGCAACGGCGACCGCGCAGGCGGCGCACGGTCCGGTGCTTTTGCTGGTGCCGTGGTCGCTGCCGCGCGAACTCGTTCTCGTGCACGCGCCGGCATTCGATTCGGGCGATCCAGCGGCCGAAGACGTCAACGTCGTCGTCGCATCGCACGCAAGCGAAATTCTCTGCCTCTTCTCGCGCCAGCTCTCCGAACGCGAGTTGACCTTATACGAACGCGTGGCCGAATTCAACAAACCGATGCTTTTCGCACACACGATTGCCGACAACGAAGCACCGAACGAACGGCGTCACGTCGTAGAACTCGCCTCGCAGTACTTGCAGGAGCGAAAAATTACGAGCGAACGGATCTTTACCATTTCCGCGCTCGAGTACGATGGAGCCAAGCGCGAGAAGCGCGCCAGCGCGCCTTGGAACGAAATGGAAGCGCTTCGATCGACCCTGGAAGCGCATGCAGAGGCGCATATGGCGCGTCTCGAGCGCCTTGCGCGCGCAGCAACGGAGCAAGCGCACACAGCGCCACGACAGGAACCGCAGCGGGAGCGCGGCGGCATCTTCGCGCGCCTGTTCGGTAAGGGGCTCTGACGCCGCCCGCGTCGAATCGGAAAGGCCGGCATATGAGCATCAAGCTGGGACCCGCTTCTATCGCGGTAGGCGACGGCACGTCGTGCTATGGACGCGTTGAAATCGACAACGGCCGAATTCGCGCAATTCTTCCCGCAGACGGGCCGACGGACCATCCGCTCCCGCCCGGCTATAGCATCGCACCCGGTTTGATCGACGTTCACACCAACGGCGCCGGCGACGCGCTGTTCAACCGGGATCAGGGAAACGCCGTAGCGATCGCCGCAAGCGAATACGCGCGCATGGGTGCGACGGGGTTCGTCGCAAGCATTATGACGGCACCCTTCGAGTCGATGTTGCATGCAGCGTCGGAAGTCGTCGAAGCGGCGCACGGCTTGGAAGAGGATGGGCCACGCGGCGCGCGTTGCCTCGGCGTCCACTTCGAAGGGCCGTTTCTCAATCCGAAATTTCGCGGCGTCCATCGCCAAGAATGGCTGCTGCCGGCAAACGCAGCGCGCGCCAAAGATATGATCGACGCTTGCAAAGGCGCGTGCTTGCTCGTGACGATGGCCCCCGAAATCGAAGGCGCCGCCGATGCCATGCGCGTCTTTCTCGATCACGGCGTCGTCTGTTCGGCGGGGCATACCGGAGCGCGCTACCGCGAAGGAATGCTCGCAATCGGACTGGGATTTCGTTCGCTAACGCACGCGTTCAACGGCATGCCGCCGTTGATCCATCGCGATCCGTCGATCTTGGCGGCGTTCATTCAAGACCGCCGCACGCTCGTGCAGCTGATCGCCGACGGATATCACGTTTCACCCGTTATGGTCGATATTTTGTATCGCACGGTCGGCGATCGCGTCGTCCTTGCCACCGACAATATGCCACCCGCCGACGCCACCTATCACATCGAAGGCGGCGTCATGCGCTCCGCCGATGGGACGATCGCCGGAAGCGCGCTGCGCATCGACCAAGCGGTGCGCAACTATATGTCCTATGCGGAAATCTCGTTCGCCCAAGCCGTCATGGGCGCCACCCACGCACCGGCAAAGCTCATCGGCGCCGAAGCCGAGATGGGGCGCGTGGCGCCCGGCATGCGCGCCGACCTCTCTTTTTGGGACGAGGATTACCAGATCGCGGGAACGATGCTGGGCGGCGAGTTCGTCCACGGATTTCACGAAGGAAGCACCATCCTCGCGTCATAGCCAATCGGCATGACGATCGTACGCGACGACCCTGCGGCGGCCCGCACGCTCTCGATCCTCGAAAGCGTCTTCGGCGAGAGCTACTTGCGCAATTTCGACGTGCGCCTCTGGGATGGAACGACCAAGCCCAGCCAAACCGCTCACCGTGACTTCACCTTCGTCGTCAACTCACCGGGAGCGCTGCGCAACGCCTTTACCCCCCCGGTCGATCTGCATGCGGGAAGCGCCTTCGTCGACGGTTCGCTCGAGATCGAGGGCGATGCATGCGCCGCGATCGCCGCTTTTAACGCCGCCAACGCTTCGCGCTCGCCGCTCCAGACGGCCCAGATCGCGCTGCAACTCACGCGCCTGCCCAAGGAACCGCGGGCGACGGTCCCCGGCGCGGAACTGCACGGCAAACGCCATTCACGCGAACGCGACCGCGCGGCGATTTCGTACCATTACGATCATCCCGTTGCATTTTATGCCTCCTTTCTCGACCGGAACTTGGTGTATTCGTGCGCCTACTTCGATGACGGCGTGGAGACGCTCGACGACGCGCAGGTCGCGAAGCTCGATCACGTGCTGAACAAAGTTCGCCTGCAGCCGGGCATGACGTTTCTCGATATCGGGTGCGGCTGGGGATCGCTCGTCATTCGTGCCGCGCAGCGCGGCGCGCGCGCCCTCGGCATCACGCTCAGCCGCGTACAATGCGAAGAGGCGAACCGGCGCATCGATGCGCTCGGCTTAAGCGATCTCGCGAAGGTCGAATTGCGCGACTATCGCGAACTCGGAGACGCGGTCTTCGACCGCATCGCGAGCGTGGGCATGGTCGAACACGTCGGGCGCGCGAAGCTTCCGGAATACTTCCGCGCCGCATTTACCGCGCTGCGACCGGGCGGCGTCTTTTTGAACCACGGCATCACCGAGCAAAGTCCCGGCCGGAAGGTCGAGCACAACGGCTTCATCGACCGCTACGTCTTTCCCGACGGCGACTTGCAATGCATCGGCGACATCTTGGGCATCGCCGAACGTAACGGCTTCGAAGTGCGCGACGTCGAGAACCTGCGCGAACATTATGCGCGGACCCTCCGGGCGTGGGTTGCAAATCTGGAACGCAACCGCGACACGACGATCGAATACGGCGGCGTCGCCGCGTATCGCGTCTGGCGCCTATACATGGCCGCGAGCGCCGTCAATTTCGAAGCGGGCAACATCGCGATCTTTCAATCGCTGCTCGCAAAACCCGACGCGCGCGGCCACGTCGATCTACCGATGACGCGCCGCGACCTCTATGCCGTCTAAGCCCGTGGCTTCGATTGTCCTTCCCAACGCGCAGCGTTTTCTGCGCCACGAGCGCTCATATCGAGCGACTTCGGGAAGCGCATGTCTTCCAGGCGATAGCGCCAGACGCCGTGATGCACCGAAATGCCGAAGAGGCGTAGCGTTCCGTCGATAAAGCCGTCGGTCTGCATCCAGTAGCCGCCGACGTCGGCGAAATGTTGTTCGACCACGCCTTGAAATCCGATGAAGTCGGAGATCGAGTAACGCATCATGCAAAAGCGCATCGAACGCATATCGATAACGACGTCCGAAAGCTGGTGCATTTGACTGCGGTCGCGCGGCCACAGATGCAAGGCGTGGCCCGGGTCGCCGTTGCTGCATTGCGCGGGGCCGCGGTCGGCGATGTGGTAGAGGGTCGGGCTCATCACCGACGTCATCGCGATCGTCTTGATCTCGGGCGGCGCCGTCGGCTCGGGCGTCGGATTGACGGTCCGGGGCGGAGCAGGGTCTTGTGCAAACAGCATGCCCTTGCGCAGCGCGCGCTCCGTTCCAAACCACGTCGGATCGAAAAACGAGCGCGCGGTGACGTACTCTTTGCCGTTTGCGTCGTCGGTAACCAAGCTTCGATAATCGAACGTTCGGTGCCGCACCGACCACGACGTGTGAGCGGATCCGCCGCCCATCGTCATCCATAAGTTACCGTTCTGTACCTGCAGACCGTTGTCCAAACCGCTTCCCGTACCGACCATGCGGTATTGCACGTACTGCGGCTGCGGCAAACCGCTCATCGCGTCGATCGCCCGGACGTAGAATTGTTGGACCGACGGGGCTTTGGGAGCGGGAGCGGCGGCTATAGCGGCCGCGAAGATCATGGCGAGAATCACTCCCCCTTTACGTCGTCGAACGATCCTTTGTTTCGAAGCGTTCGATCTCTTGGCGCAACATGCCGGCGGCGATGCGCACCTCGAGCAATGAATTCATCGCACCATACAACACTGAGAACGCGCCGAGAATCGTCGTGATGGTTGGGACGAAAAGAATCGTCGGATAGGCAACGGTTAGTGCGATTAACAGGCTGCTCACGACGAAGAGCGCGATCGCACCGTAATAGGCGATCAACGCTCGTTCTAAATAGATCGCACGCCGCTTGAAGCTCGCGAGATCTGCGACGCTCAGCTTCGAGGCCATCTCGCGAACCCGATCGACGACGCGGACCAGCCGCGCGATTCCCGAGCCGACGAGATTGCCACACGCCAAGATAAAGATCGCCGGCGTGATCATCTGCGAGATGATCGCGACGACGCCGCCGGCGTGCGGGCCTAGCATCTGCAGCACGGCTAGTGAACGACTTCGGGAGCTGTTTCGGCGGTCGCCGTGGCCGCACCACCGTTTCGTTCGACGTACGCCGAACGCAGCATCGTGAAGGCCGCGTAGATCACGACCACGATGACGAGCCAGCGCACTTCCGCTATCGGCAACGATTTTACGATATAGGCCGCGATCAGTACGCCGGGAATGCCGCCGATCGTCAGCCCGAGCGCCGCTTTGAGCGAGTACGCGTCGAACTTCATGAAGCGCAGGCTTGCCGCCGGCATCAGAAACGCACACGAGCCCATCATGATCGGAAACGCGGCTTTCGGATCCATCCCGAGCAGTCCGATCATAATCATGGCGGGCGCATAGAGCCCGATACCGATCGTCATAAGCGCGCCCAGACAGAAGTTGATCACGATGCCGAGCGCGAGCGAGGTCCCGCTCAAACCGAGAGCCGTGCCGCCCCCGCTCATAATGTTGAGATTCTTCATCGCAAAGAGCACGGCCGCAACGACCAGCGCGCCGCCCATACCGATCTGCACGTAGCGGCGCGGCCAGCGCGCGACCAAGCCGGCGCCGAGCCACGCACCGAGCACGGCGGCGACGATCAGCGCGACGAGCGTCAGCGGGTCGACCTTGACGATTGCGATAAATGCAAGCGCTTCCACGACGGTAGGAAGGGTATGCCCCACGTTGAGCGTGCCGGGGATCTTTTCATCCGGAACGAGCTTGAAGAATTTGAACAACGACGTCGTCGGTGCGAACGAACCGATGCCCAGCGTGTCGAGAAAATCGGTGAGTAATCCGACGAGAAGTTCGATCCACGACGGAAACCGGAATCCGGCGGACCGAACGATCCGGAGGATCCAGATCGCCGCATATACGACGCCGACCACCCACAGCAAGCCCCAGAGAACCGCGGTAATGCTCATCGGGCGTCCCTTCGACTACGGCGCTACCGCGCCTTCGCTCGCGGACGGCGCGGCTAGGAAGACACCAATTCCCGCACGGCGGCGGCATTAAAGTAGGACGCGCGAGGATGATGCATGACGATCGCGGCCGTCGATTGCTCGGGCACGATTTGGAAGGCTTCGGTCAGCGCCACGCCGATGCGCTTTTCGGCATCGAGCAATCGGAACGCGATTGCATGTTGCGAGAGGTCGGGGCAGGCGCCGTATCCCCACGAATACCGCTTCCCGCGTTCCGCGTCCAAGCGCAATTCGGTACGGATGCGCCGGTGCGTCCATTCCGCGAGCGCCTCGGCGGCTTGCACCGTGAAACCGTGCAAGAAATACGATTCGCTGTAATCGCCCTGTGCTTGCAGCGCTTCGGTTCGTTCGGCCGCGGCGGTTCCGATCGTCACCACCTGCAGGGCGATCACGTCGATGCCTCTGCCGTCTTGCGGTTCGCGCAGATAATCGGCCAGGCAAAGATGCTCGCCGCCGATCTGTCGCGTGAATGGAAAGCGCGCAATCTCCTTCACCGGGTTTTGCGGATCGTACACGATGACGTCGTCACCGGCACCGGCCGCCGGAAAGTATCCGTACGCGACCTTCGGATAGAGCAATCCGCCCGCCGCCGCTTCCCGTTGATAGCGCTGCAGACGCGGCTGGAATTCGTCGCGCACGAGGGCTTCAAAGGCGTCGCCTTTGGTGTTGCTCGCGCCCCACGACAACCGGTAGAGACTGCGCAGGTCGTAACACGGCCAGAGTTCCTCGACGTCGACCGCATCGAGCGTCGTCGCGCCCCAGAACGGCGGCTGCGGGATATCGACGTGCTCGCTCTTGACCGCCGAGATCGAAGGCTCGCTCACCGCACGCGGCACCGCGTTGCGCGCGCGATCGCGCTGCGCGATGGCTTCGCTGCGGATGCGCTCGAGGAACGCTTCACGGTCCTGCGGCTCGGACGTGAGGCGATCCATGATATCTAAGCCTTCGAAGGCATCTTTGGCATAAAAGAGTCCCGGCTCGAAGAAACGCTCGCCGTCGTCGACTAGGGCGATGCGCCGGCCGAAATCACGATTGATCGCCGCGCCCCCGATGATGACCGGGAACTGCAAACCGCGCGAAACCTGTTCTTGCACGCAGATCGGCATTTGTTTGCTGGTCGAGACCAACAGCGCGGAAAGGCCGATCGCATCGGCGCCGACCTCGACGGCCTTCTCGAGGATGGTGTTCATCGGCACTTGCTTGCCCAAATCGTGAACCGTATAGCCGTTATTGGTCAAGATCGTATTGACCAGGTTCTTGCCGATGTCGTGCACGTCGCCGAACACCGTCGCCAGCACGACCGTGCCCTTCGTCGCGCCTTCTTTACGTTCGAGAAACTGCTCCAGGTGCGCGACGGCCTTCTTCATCACTTCCGCGGACTGCAGCACGAAGGGCAGAATCAATTCGCCGGCGCCGAATTTATCGCCGACTTCTTTCATCGCGGGAAGCAAGATTTCGTTCAATACGGCGACCGGCGTACGGTCCTGCAGCGCGACGTCGATTTTCGCTTCGATTCCGTCCTTGCGGCGGCGCAGGATCGCATTGTGGATCTGCGCTTCGATCGGCAGCGCCGCTTCTTCGTCGACCGCGTCGCTCTGCGTTTGCGCGGTTCCCGCCGCGCTTTCGAAATGTTCGATGAACCGCGCGAGCGCGTCGGCGCGACGATTGAAGACGAGATCGTCGCACAATGCGCGCACGTCGGGATCGATCTCGGCATAAGGCGTGATCTCTTTCGCGTGCACGAGCGCCAAATCCAAACCCGCTTCCACGCAGTGATGCAGGAAGACCGAGTTCAGCGCGGCGCGCGCGGCCGGCTTCAACCCGAACGAGACGTTCGAGACGCCGAGCGACGTGAGCACGCCGGGAAGCTCGCGCTTGATCAGCCGGATGCCGTCGATCGTTTCCACGGCCGAGGTGAGAAACTCGGCGTCGCCGGTTGCAAGCGTGAAGGTCAGGTCGTCGAAGATCAGCGCGCCCGGCGGCAATCCGTATTCGCCGACGACGATATCGTAGATGCGGCGCGCGACTTCCAGCTTGCGCTGCGCGGTCTTGGCCATGCCGCTTTCGTCGATCGTCAGCGCGACGACCGCGGCGCCATGTTCTTTGGCGAGCGGCAGCACGACGTCCATCTTGGCGCGCCCGGCTTCCAGGTGCACCGAGTTGAGGATCGCACGCCCCGGATAGTTTTCGAGTGCGACCTGCATGACGCGCGGCTCGGTCGAATCGATCATGAGCGGCGCTTCGATCGACTGCGCCAGACGCCGCACGAGTTCGCGCATCTGTACGTCTTCATCGGTGCGTTCGGTAAGCGCGCAGCACACGTCGAGCACGTGCGCGCCGCCTTCCACTTGCTCGCGCGCGACGAGCATGATCTCGTCGTAGTCGTCCGCCAGCAGCAGGCGCTTGATCTTGCGCGAGCCTTGTGAGTTGATGCGCTCGCCGACGAGCAACGGGCGCGGCTCTTGTTCCAGAGCGACGGCGGTCATTGCTGAGGCAAC
This sequence comes from Vulcanimicrobiota bacterium, assembly GCA_027459645.1. Lineage (GTDB taxonomy): Bacteria > Vulcanimicrobiota > Vulcanimicrobiia > Vulcanimicrobiales > Vulcanimicrobiaceae > JAMXLG01. The sequence goes on along the minus strand of DAIDHQ010000022.1, from coordinate 179,565 downwards.
GTGTTGCGCTCGTGTATCGATTCTCGGGCCGTTCGTCGCAATGCCATCCATGGCATTGCTCCTACTGCCTTCCTCGCCGTTCTCGCCGTCCTGGCTCCCCGGCTCGTTCAGAGCCCCTCGAACCGACACACGAGTCGCACCGCTTTCTGGCGCAACTTTCGCGATGGATTCGCGGAGAGCCGAGATGTGTTCCGGCGTCGAGCCGCAGCAGCCGCCCACGACGTTGACGCGAAATTCTTTGACGAAATCGGCGAGTTCGCGCGCGAGCTCTTCCGGCGTTTCGGGATAGATCGTTTCGCCTTTGGGCCCCATCAGCGGGAGCCCCGCGTTCGGGATGACGCTAACGAAGCAGCGCGAGGTTTCGCCGAGGTAGCGCACCGAGTCGCGCATCTGCGAGGGGCCCGTCGAGCAGTTCAGGCCGATGACGTCGACCGGCAGCGCATCGAGCGTTGCGACGATCGCGCGAATATCGGTGCCGAGCAGCATGCGGCCTTCGGTGATCAGGGTCGGCTGCGCTTGAATCGGTACGCGGCGCATGCCGCGATCGAATTCGCGCACGATCCCCGCAATCGCGGCCTTGAGTTCGAGCAGATCTTGCATCGTCTCGAGCAACAGCACGTCGACGCCGCCGTCGACGAGCGCGCGCGCCTGCTCGCCGTAGATATCGGCGAGTTCCGCGAAGGTGATCTTCGAGAGCGACGGATCCGAAGACGAGACGAGCATGCCGGTCGGTCCCATCGAACCGGCGACGAAGCGAGGCCAATCCGGCGTCGCGAGCGCGTCGCAGGCTTCGCGCGCGAGTTCCGCAGCACGGCGATTGATCTCGTAGGTCTTTTCGCCCAGATCGTATTCGTCGAGTTTCAGCCGCGATGCGGTAAATGAATCGGTTTCGACGACGTCTGCGCCGGCTTGTAAATAGGCGACGTGGATGTCGCGGATGACGTCCGGACGAGTGAGGACCAAGGCTTCGTTGCAGCCCAGGTAGCGCTCGCCGCCGAAATCGGCGGCAGATAAGTCGAGCGCCATGAGCTGTGTGCCCATGGCGCCGTCATAAATCAAAACCCGCTCTTGCAGCAGGTGCAAATAGTTACTCAATTAGGTTCTACTACTCGCTTGTTCGACGGCGAAGTGGGACGCGACGCGGATCTCCCCGACGAGGCGTCCAGCTCGATTATACACGCCGGGACGCGCGTATGCTTGGAGATTTCCCGCATCGGCGACCGGCGAACCAAGCTCCCGCAGTGCGGCCATGGTTACGGGAGAGCGGGCCCTCGAGGCTCCGTCGGCGACCTTGCTGGCAAAGCCGATGCCCTCCGGAATCAGCGAGACGGCATGGACGCCCTCGGCGCCGGCCTTACACGCCACCGCGCCTCCGGCCGCGGCCATCAGGTCCGTATCGAAGGTTGCGGTGCCCGAGACATAGGCCGGGAACGACACCATCGCGTCGCGGACGGTCAAGAGCGCCATCGCATCGCGCGGATCCACGTCGGTCAGCGACGCAAAGCGCGCGAAGGCCATCCCGGCTTTGCGCAGCGACGTCGCATACACCGGAATGCCGCAGCCGTCGACGCCGAGCGGCCATGCATCCGGATCGTCGTCGGACATGCGCGCGCAGAAGGCCAAGATCTCTTGCTGCGCGGGATTGTCTCGATCGAGATAGGTCGCGACATCGGCACCGCGCAGCAGGCAGAGCGCGAGAATGCCCGCATGCTTGCCGGAACAATTGTTGTGCAGCGCCGACGGCGCAACGCCCCGCTCGAGCAATTGCCGCGCGGCTTGTTCGTTGTACGGAAGATGCGCTCCGCATCGCAGCGCGGATGCATCCAATCCGATCTTGCGCAAGATCGATTCGACCGCTTCGACGTGATAGGGCTCGCCCGTGTGCGACGCCGCCATCACGGCGATCTCGTGCATCTCCAAGCCGAAGCGCTCGCGGGCGCCCGCTTCAATCACCGCGGCCGCGATAAACGGCTTGGCGGACGAACGCAGAAAGACCGGCGATTCGATATCGCCGGTCGAAAAGACCACCTCTCCACGCGGAGTGCACGCCGCCCCCGCAACGTCGTGCACCGACTCGACGAGATCGGCCCGCGTTACCTCAACCTTCATGAAACCAGCTGCGGTTCGACCACGACCGCTTCTTGCTCCGCGAAGACGGGGTTGCTCAAGTACCGTTCGCCGGTGTCGCATCCGATGGTTACGATCGTCTTGCCCGCGTTTTCCGGCCTTGCAGCCAAGCGCAGCGCGGCCCAAATATTCGCACCCGCCGAAATGCCGACGAGCATGCCTTCTTCCCGCGCGGCGCGCCGCGCGGTCGCAACTGCATCGGCGTCGGTTACGCGAATCACTTCATCGTAAAGATGCGTGTCGAGCACCTTCGGTACGAAACCGGTCCCGGTTCCTTGAATCTTGTGCGGCCCGGCAGTGCCGCCGGAAAGCACCGGCGACGCATCCGGTTCCCCCGCAACGATCTTTACGTGCGGATTACGTTCTTTCAACAGACGCCCCGCGCCGGTAATCGTGCCGCCGGTGCCGACCATCGCGACAAAGACGTCGACCCTGCCGTCGGTATCGCGCCAAATCTCTTCGCCGGTCGTGCGATAGTGGATCTCCGGGTTCGCCGGATTCTCGAACTGCTGCGGAATGAAGTACCGGTTCGGAGCCGAGGCCGCAATCTCGTGCGCTCGCGCGATCGCGCCCTTCATGCCCTCGGCGCCCGGCGTCAATACGACCTGTGCGCCGTAGGCTTTGAGCAGATTTCGGCGTTCGACGGTCATCGTGTCCGGCATCACCAAGATACACGCATAGCCTTTTGCCGCCGCGACAAACGAGAGCGCGATGCCCGTATTGCCGCTGGTCGGTTCGAGAATCGTCATCCCGGGAAGCAGGCGGCCGTCGCGTTCGGCCGCTTCGATCATCGCGACGCCGATGCGGTCCTTCACCGAACCCGCGGGATTGAACGACTCCATTTTGACGAGCACCGTGCCCGGCAAGCCGTGGTTGAGCCGCGGGATTTTCACCAGCGGCGTGTTGCCGAACGTGTCGGCCAAATTTTCGTAAATCCGTGCCATGATGGATGACATAACCCTTTCCAGCAGCCGGCGCGTTGCGCCCTCTTGGGACGCGGCTTGCCCTGCCAGGCAGCCACCCGAGGGCGACGAAGGGAGCGGTGCCGTGTTCAGCCTGGCCGGAAAGTCGCTCTACGTCGACGCGCTCGATCTTTGGATTGACAGCATGCGCACGCGCGAGCGCTGCTATGTCTCACACGGGCACAGCGACCACGCACGCGAGCACCGCGTCGTCGTCACGACGCCGAACACCGCCGCGATCTGTCGCGCGCGCTTCTCGCGCCGCCGGGAATCGGCGCCGCAGCTCTCGCTGCTTCCGCGCCAAGAGAAGCCGCGCGTCGACGTCTCGTTCGAAGAACATCGTTTCAACGAACCGTGGTCGGAAGGCGAACACCGCTTGACGCTCTTTTCGGCCGGTCACGTGCTGGGCAGTTCGCAACTCTTGATCGAAGGCGAGAGCGGCGCGTTCGTCTACACGGGCGACTTCAAGCTCGCGCCGTCGTACACCGCGGAGCCGCCGGAAGTCAAACGCTGCGACGTGTTGCTGATGGAGTGCACGTACGGAAGGCCGCAGTACGCGTTCCCGCCGCGCGAGGAGGTTGCGGCATCGATGGTCGCCTTCGCTCGCGAGACGCTGGAGGCCGGCGCCGTTCCGGTCTTCTTCGCCTATTCGCTCGGCAAGGCACAAGAAGCGATCGCGATCCTCGGCAATGCCAGCATCCCGATCACGGTGCACGGCGCCGTCGACACGATCACGGCAGTCTACGAAGCGTGCGGCGTTTCGATGCCGCCGTACAAGCGCTATCACGCCGACGATTTCGACGTCACGAGCGCGCTGGTGTGGCCGCCGGGCGGTAAGGCGCTCCCGAAAGCGCTGCGCGACCGGGAGGTTCGAACGGCCGTGCTCACGGGGTGGTCGCTCGACCGCGGCGCGCTCTTTCGCTACGGAACGCAGCGCGGCTTCGCCCTCTCGGACCACGCCGACTATCCCTCGCTGCTGCGCTACATCGAACTGGCCGCGCCGAAGAAAGTGCTGCTGAACCACGGGTGGCGCGACTTCGTCTACCGCCTTCGCGCGCTCGGCATCGACGCCGAATACCTCGAAGAGAACGCCCAGCTCACCCTCTTCTGAGCGGCCTTTGCGCGAGCGGCCTTCGCGGGCTCTTCACCGCTCGTTCTTCGCTTCGGCAACCCCCTCGCGATAGGCTCGAGATATGGTCGAACGAGGTATCGGCGGCTCCATTCTGCGCATGCAGATGAAGTTTCTCCGCTTCGATCGCGGCGCGGGCGCGCCGCGCGACATCCGCTATAGCTGCGACGGCTACAATTTCGAACTGCGGATCGTCGGAAAGCACCAGGGTGCATTCGAATTCACCTGGCGCCAGACGCGGGGCGCGCCGCTCCCGCCGCTGCGCGGTACGCTGGAGATCCGTCGCTTGGGCCCCCTCCGCATCTACACGCTCGACGTCCACTTCATCGTCGCGGGCGGGGCATCCGGACGGTTGCTCATCGAGAGCGTCGCCGACACCTTGGCACGCCGGTCGGTCGGCTACCTGGCGCGATCGATCTCGCACGCGTGCACCGCATGAACGACCGCGGCGACTCGATGGAACACGATGCGAAGGCGCCTTTTAACCGCGCAATGGGACCGCTACGCAAAACCCTTACGGTGGGCGGAGCGGCAGCCGCTCTTGCCGCGGCGGGTTGGCTCGCCTATGCAATGCTCGGCAGAAACGCGTTCGGGCGAACGCGCAGCGACGATTCTCCCAGCGTCCTCGACGCGTTCGTGCCGCGCTACGACGTCTCGAGCAACCAAGAAACGATCGTCGACGCCGCGCCGTCGGCCGTCTTTGCCGCAATGCGCCGCTTTAGTTTCTTTCAATCGCCGCTGATCTCGGGATTGATGCACGCGCGCGCGGCCATCCTCGGGGCAAAGAACGGCCAGGAACTGGCGCTCGAAGGATTCGTCAACGAGATGAAGGCTTTCGGATGGGCCGTTCTGGACGAAGTTCCGGGAAGACGGATCGTCTTAGGCTGTGCGACGCGTCCGTGGGAGGCCGATGTCACGTTTCGGCCGCTCGACGCCGCCTCGTGGCAGTCTTTCGACGAACCGAACTACGTGAAGATCGCCGTCAGCATCGAAGCCTTACCGCACGGGACGGGAACGCTGTTGCGCACGCTCACGCGCGCGGCCGCTACCGACGAAGCGGCACGCCGCCGGTTCCGGCGGTATTGGGCCGTCTTCAGCCCCGGCATCTGGCTCGTGCGTTGGGAAGGACTGCGTCTGGTTCGCAAGCACGCAGAAGAACGTCCGTGAAGTTTGCGGCGTTCGTCATGGTCGCGCTCGCCTTAATGGCGGCGGCCACGCCGCAGGGTCCCGATCCGCTCATCGCTCGCGGGAAGTACCTGGTTGCCTTCGGCAGTTGCAACGACTGTCACACCGCCGGCTGGCGCGCGAGCGACGGCGCCATTCCCGTCTCGGCGTGGATGACCGGAACGTCGATCGGCTATCGCGGCCCGTGGGGAACGACCTATCCGGCAAACGTGCGCCTGGAATTTCAATCGATCAGCGAAGCCCAGTGGCTCTTCATGATCAAGACGCGCGCGGGAAGATGGCCGATGGTATGGCAGGATCTGCGGCAACTCGACGGCACCGATCGGCGCGCGATCTACCGATTCATTCGCAGTCTCGGGCCCGCCGGAAAACCGGCGCCCGACGACGTTGCACCCGGCGAGATGCCCCGCACGCCCTACGTCGACGTGCTGCCGACCAACCCGTAAGGGTTTAGTCGCTGCGAAAGACGTCGGTCAGCTTCCACGTATTCGAAGCCCTCGACCTGTTTGATCGACGCCATTTAGTCGACGCCGATGTCCCACAACATGCCGAGGTCCTTTTTCGAGAACGTCTTGAACGCGATGAGCGTTTCGGTGCTTTCGATACCGTCGAGCTCGGCGACGCGTTCGGTCACGAGATCGTTGAGCTGCTCGTGTTCTTTGACGCGCGCGATCGCCACTAAATCAAAAGGTCCGGCGACGGAGTAGACCTCCGCAATGCCGTCGATTGCCAGCAGATCGTCCGCAATCGATTTGAGGCGAGAGCGCGACACGTTCATGAGGATAAAGGCCGTAACCATGCCGAGGCCTTCGCGCAGAAGCTGAAGAACGCCCTGCCGATGGGGATGCGCCGCTTCGCCTATGTCGCGAACGCCGTCGCGGCACGCAGCGGAAAACTCGAAAAAGTCGCGCTGATCGCCGAGTACCTGCGCGAACTCGACGACCCCGATCTGCAGGCGGCCGCGCGCTTCTTCACCGGGAATCCGTTCGCCGCTCGCGACCAGCGCAGCCTCAATATCGGCGCCCGTGCGATCGTCTCGGCCGCGAAACGCGCGTGGGGCTTCACCGACGCAGCGCTCTCGGGCCGCTATCGCGAGACGGGCGATCTGGGCGCGGCACTGGGTCCGCTCGCGCGACCGGGAACCGATCTTTCGCTGTTCGGTGCAGAGACGCTCACGCCGGCGCTCCTCGACGGACTCTTCATGCAGATTGCCGGCGCGTCCGGAAAAAACGCGGGAAAGACGCGCGAAGCGATTTTGGAGCGCATCTTGCGGGCGTGCAGCGACCCGCTGGAGGCGACGTACGTGATCAAGATCGTCACGGGCGATCTTCGCATCGGGTTACGCGAGGGATTGATCCACGACGCCATTGCGGCCGCATTCGAGCGTACGCATCGCGAGATCCATCGCGCGATCATGGCATCCGGCGACGCCGGTGAAGTGGCCGTCGCGGCAAAACACCACCGGCTCGACGAAATCCACGTCGCGTACGGCTCGCCCATCGGCTTCATGCTCGCATCGCCGATTCCGTTCGGCGAATCCTATCGCGAATTGGACGGCGAAGCCTGGTTCGTCGAAGACAAGTACGACGGCATACGCGCGCAAGCCCACGTGGACGGCGGCATCGTCACGCTGTATTCGCGAAACTTCAACGAGGTCACCCACTCGTATCCCGAGATCGCCGAGGCACTCCGCTCGCAACGGCACCGGCTGATCCTCGACGGTGAGATCATCGCCTCGCGCGACGGCAAAGCGTTGCCGTTTCGTATCCTGCAAGCACGCCTGCAACGCAAAGAAATCGATCCGTCGTTGCTCGAAGGCGTCCCGCTGCAGTATGTGGTCTTTGACGCGATCGCGATCGACGACGAGTTCTTGATCGACGAACCGCTCGCAGAACGCCGCCGGCGCTTGGCCGGCGTGCTGCTGCCAAACGAACGCATCGTGACCGCACCGTTCGACACGCTCGACGCGGGGGCCGAAGGAACGGCGATCAACGAGCGGTTCGGCGCCGCTCGCGAGCGCGGCAACGAAGGGTTGATGCTCAAGCGCGTCGATGCGCCCTACGTTCCCGGTCGTCGCGGCAAATGGTGGCTCAAGCTCAAGAAAGAGTTGAGCACCCTCGACGTGGTGGTTGTGGCGGTCGAATGGGGGCATGGAAAACGCGCGAAGATGCTCTCCGATTACACGTTCGCGGTGCAGGACGGCGAAGGAAATCTGCTGACCATCGGCAAGGCCTACACCGGGTTGACGGACGCCGAGATCGGCGAACTCACCACGTGGTTTCTCGCCCATCCGTTGCGGCCGGAAGATGCGACACGGCGCCGGTTCGAGGTGGAGCCGGCAATCGTGCTGGAGGTTGCGTTCGATATCGTTCAACGCAGCGATCTGCATCAGAGCGGGTATGCCTTGCGGTTTCCTCGCATCGTGCGGGTACGCGACGACAAGCCGGTGTCGCAGATCGACACCGTCGCCGACGTCGACGCGATTTACGCCGCGATGCTCGAACGGGAAGGCCTTTAGTTTCGGCGATCGCGCTTTGCGCGAATTTCACGCGCGCGCTGCGCGGCATCGAACGCCGCAGGGGTCTTCGGCCCGCTACGCAGCGCGACGTACAACCGGGAGCCGCCGACGAGCAGGATCGAGACGACCGCCGCTCCGGTAAGAGCGTAGCGAAACGGGACAGCCGGAATGCTTCCGATGCTTGCAAGCACGACGGCTGCGAGGGCGGTCAACGTCTCCCAACGCCGCATTACGGCGACCGCAGCGAGCTCAAGGTATCCTGAAGCGGCACCGGCGTCACCGCGTGCGATCCGCAGAATGGAAAATCGAGCAGCGCCGCGATCCAGAACGTCATTGCGATGCTCGTGGCGAGCAGAATCATCAAGAGCACGTGGTAGATCGCGGGATCGACGACGGTAATTGCGAGCAGCAGCACGAGGAGCGCGCTCAGCACGATCGCTGCCGCCCAAAGTTCGCGCGGCATCGTTCCGCGTGCCAGTCGAATGCGTTCGTAACGCAGCGTTTCGAGCGCGGTGAATTGCCGGTCGAGATCGTCCATGACGGCCGGGGTGCGGGGATGCACGGCGCGCTCCAGCGCACGCAATGCTTCCGGCTCGACGAAGCTGACGTTGGAGGCGCAGAGCTTCGGCCACGACCCGATCGAGCGTTTGAGATAGGCCGCGATCGCCGGGCGGCCGGCCGGCGTAACATCGCGCGTCAGTTCGCGTACGATCGCCGCTTCTTTGTCCACGTTCGTCTGCGTCGCTTGCATCGAATTCCACAGATTGATGATCATAAAACCGAGCAAGATAAACACGGCCGCCCCGACTGCCCGAGGCCACACGCCCGAATAGGCGATGCCCTTAAACGGCACGCGAAGCGCGAGACGACGCGTAACGAACGTCACGGCCAGCGCAAAGCCGTTCCAAACGACGAGCGCGACCACCAAGGAAACCACATCGGGAAGGCTGCTGTAGGCTGGAGACATCTACCCGAAATTGGGTATGTCAGCCGCTCGCCCCTTGACCGTACGCTAAAACCGAGCCGGCTGCGGCCCAGCCGGCTCACGCGAGGTCCGGACCCCACCAGCCGGATCTCGCATTCTTTTGTGGGCTCCGCTTTGTGCGGCGGCGAAGCTGCGCGCATGACCTTTCCCATCGACGACGTCCGCGCAGCGTTCCCGTCGCTCGCCATCACCGATGGCGGCATGCGCCGCATCTATCTCGACAACCCGGCCGGAACGCAAGTTCCGCAAACCGTCGCCGACGCGACCGCGCGCTGCTTGATCGAAAGCAACGCAAACCTCGGCGGATTCTTCGTTACGAGCGAACGCGCCGAAACGACGATCGATCGAGCCCGCGAACGCATGCGCGTCTTCTTGAACGCGCAATCTGCGCGCGAGGTCGTCGTCGGCCCGTCGATGACCGCGTTGACCTTTCGGATGGCCCGCGCTCTTGCGCGCACCTGGAACGCAGGCGACGAAATCGTCGTCACGCGCATGGATCACGACGGGAATATCGCCCCCTGGCTAACCGTCGCGCAGGAGCGCGGGCTGAAAGTACGCTGGGTCGATTTCGATCTCGAAACGTGGCGTATCGAACCCTCCGCGCTCGACGACGCGCTGAACGGGCGCACGAGGCTGGTCGCTATCACCTACGCGAGCAACCTCACCGGTTCCGTCAACGACATCGCGGCGCTCGTGAAACGCATTCACGAGGCGGGCGCTCTTGCCTACGTCGACGCCGTGCAGTTTGCACCGCACGGATGCATCGACGTGCAACGCCTCGATTGCGATTTTCTCGCCTGTTCTTCGTATAAATTTTTCGGCCCGCATTTGGGGATCGTCTACGGCCGCGAATCCCTGCTCGAAGCTCTGCAGCCGGACAAAGTTCGTCCCTCGACCAACGATCTGCCGTGGCGTTTCGAACTGGGAACGCCGCAGATCGAACTGTTCGCTGCGCTCGACTCAGCGGTCGGATATTTCGAATGGCTCGGCGGCCAACTGGGCGCGCGTGACGATGCGCGGGCACGCATCGAACGCGCCTTCGAAGCCGCGTCCGCCTACGAGCGCGAGCTCTCCGAACGATTGATCGAAGGGCTGCGCCGCCAGGGCCAGATCCGGATCCTCGGCATAACCGACGCTCGCGCGTTTTCTTCGCGCGTGCCGACCGTTTCGTTTCTCCACTCCGCCCGTAGCCCCGAGGAGATCGCCACCGATCTCGGCCGGCGCGGCGTCTTTGTGTGGAGCGGGAACAACTACGCCCTCGAGTTGGTCAGAACGCTCGGGATACCGGTGGAGACCGGCGTGGTCCGCATCGGGGCCGCGCACTATAACACGCCCGCAGAGATCGACGCGGCGCTCGAATATTTGGCCGCAGCAAACAAAACGGCCCACTCGAGCGCTCTATAGCGTATGTTGCTTTCCGCATTCTTGCTCGCGGCCGCTACCGCGCCGCCCTCCACCACGGCCGCCCTCGATACGAGTATCGCCACGGCCGTCACCCGCACCGTCGCCGCACAGCATCCCGTCGGCGCGGCGATCGGCGTCGCGAAAGACGGCAAGCTGATCTTCGTGAAGACCTTTGGCCTGCGCGACCTTGCGACGCACGCTCCCGTCGATACCAAGACGCGATTCGAGATCGGCTCGGTCACCAAACAGTTCACCGCCGCCGCAATCTTGCAGCTGCAAGAAGCCGGAAAACTCAACGTCGACGATCCGCTCGCCAAATATTTTCCGGCGTTTCCACACGCGTCGGAGATCACGCTGCGCGAACTGCTGAACCAAATCTCCGGCCTCCCCGATTATTTACCGAGAACCGATCCGGCGAAGGCGTTCGCTACTCCCGTGACGTTCGCGCACGTCGCTTTGCGCGCGAAGAAGCTGCTGTTCGCGCCGGGAACGCAGTGGAGGTATAGCAACACCAACTACTGGCTGCTCGGGCAGATCGTGGCGAAGGTCTCCGGCGAATCGTACGAACGCTACGTTCGGCAGCACCTGTTCGCGCGTGCAGGCATGACGCGCTCGGGCTTCGTCGCCGACGAATCCGGCTATCACGATCTCGCCCGCGCGTATTGGCGTGGAAACGACGGCAACGGCCCGCTCGCGCTCGCGCCCGAGATTCCGGAGTCGTGGGCAGGCGGAGCCGGCGCGATCGTTTCGACGGTCGCCGATCTCGTCCGATGGGACAACGCGCTCGAATTGGGCAAGATCGTCACGCCCGCCGATTACGCGCTGATGTCGTCGCGCGGTACGCTCAAGGACGGCACGAAGACGGATTACGGCATGGGCCTGGGCATCAATCCGCTGCTCGGGCACAAGCGCATCTGGCACAACGGCGGCACGCTTGGATCGTTTACGATGAACGGCACCTATCCGAACGACGGCCTGGACATCGTCGTCTTCGAAAACAGCGTCGACGGCGATCCGGCCGTGGTAGAAAGGGCCGCCCTCGGCGCGATCTTTCCGAAAGATCTAGCCGCAAGCATCGCCGCGAGCAAACGTCCCGCACCCGGCGAAGACCTCGCGTTCCGGCCGCAGATCCTGCACTATCTCGACGAGACGATGAAAGGGACCATGCCACCGAGCGAGATGTCCCCCGCGTTCGCGAAAGTCGCGACGCCGCAGATGCAGAAGCAAATCGCGCAACATTTCGCGCCGCTAGGGCCGGTTCGCAGCGTCATCTTCCGCGGCAAAACAACGCGCGGCGACGTCGTGATGTATCGCTATCGCGTCGAGTTCGCAAAGGGCGCGGTCCGGTTCGTGCTCGGCTATAATCCCAAAACGAAAGTCGTCGACGGCATCGGCTTGGCTCCGGCCGACTAAGCCCATAAACACAAAGGGCCGCTCGAACGAGCGGCCCTTGTTGCATTTGGCAGCGCGTATCTTACTTGTTCTTGAATTTTGCGACGCGCTTTTCGTTATAGGCGGCGATGCCCTCTTTGGCATCTTCGCTCTTAAAGAGCAGCGACTGCAGTTCGCGTTCGAGCGCGAGCGCGTCGTTGAGCGGCAATTCGGCGCCGGTCTGAACGCTGCGTTTGATATGGCCGACGGCCATCGGCGCCTTATTCGGGCTGCAGAATTGACGCGCGTAGTCGGTAACCTGCGCGCGGAACTCTTGCGCGTTGCCTTCGAAGATGTCGCTGACCAAGCCCCAGTCCAGCGCTTGTTCGTAACTGAACGTCTTACCGCTAACCATCAGTTCGATCGCACGTGACTTTCCGACCAGACGTGCGAGGCGCTGCGTGCCGCCGGTTCCCGGGAGCACGCCGAGCGCGACTTCGGGAAGGCCCATCTTGCCGCTGTCCTGGCGCGCGATGCGGATGTCCGCCGCCATCGCGATCTCCATGCCGCCGCCGACGCAATGGCCGTTGAGCGCGGCGATCACGAGCTTCGGCGTCTGCTCCAAACGCGAGAGCGTCTCGTTCGCGTGCAGGCAGAACATATATTTGAACTCCGGCGTCACGGAATTGAGCATCGCGATATTGGCGCCGGCCGAAAAGAACTTCTCTCCCGCTCCGGTAATCACGATGACCTCGACGTCGCCGTCGAAGCGCGCATCCAAGAACGCTTCGTCGAGCTGCCGCATCATTTCGTGCGTGTAGGTGTTGGCGGGCGGGTCGTTCATCTCGACGAACGCGATGTGTCCGTCTTTCCAATAATTAACGACGCGCTTGCCGTCGTAGGGCTTTTCGACGCGCCCGAAAGGCGTTTGCGCTGCGGCGGTTCCGTTTACGGTCGTGCTCATGCTTGTTCCTAACCTTACTTTCGTTTCGTTGATGACGCGTTAGTTCGAGCTCAGGTTGCCCTTCGGGGCGATCCAGTCGGGGTTCTTGAAATAGGCCGCGAGTACGGCGTCGTCGGCGGCGGTCGGCAGCACGCTCGGCATGTAGGCGTCCCATTCGGCCTTGGTGAGTTCGCGGCCGTCGACCGTGAAGTATTTGCCGGCGAAATCGCCGATCTTGCGGTTGAAGCGCATGTCCGGAACGTAGAGCTTCGTCTCGCTCTGGTTGACTTCGTTCACGCGATCGACCGTTCCCTGAACCTCGACGTAAAACTGCTCGCGCGCGCGCTCGTTCAAGTGTTCCTTATCCACGGCGTCGCCGGTTTTGTCCTCGTCGACGCGCCCTTTGATGCCCCACGTGTACGCCCACTGTGCGGAACCCGAATGATCGGTCCCGAATAGATCGAGCGAGCCCGAGATCCACTTGTTGTAGTACTTCTGCTGCATATCGACGGGAATGACGCCCGCCTTTGCGATGCGGCGCAACCCCGTGATGCCGGTGCCCATGTGGAACGACTCTTCCCGAAGCATCGGTCCCATCGACTGCGCGAGCGGCGCGAAGCTCGAATGCGAGAGCATCGTCAGCTGGAACTTGCCGTCGCGATCCATGAAGTTCGTATAAGCAAAGAAGTCGAGCCAATGCGTCACGTCGTCGTTGAACGCGTTGAGCAAGCGGTTCTTCTTCCCGAACGCGCGGCGTTCGAGCATCTTCTGCGCTTCGATCTTGCCCTCGCTGCCAAAATGGTTCACGAGCAGGTGGCACATTTGGTAACCGTGGCGGGTCTCTTCGACCATGATGCGCACGAGCGAAGCGAGATCGTATTCGGACGGCGCGTTATTGACGAGAAAACGCTGCTGCTCGTTCGAAGCGAACTCGGTGTCGCCCTGAAAGACGATCATATTCAGCACCGCGTCGCGCATGCGCTGATCGGGAATCTCCCGCACCTTTTCCCAGCGCCGTTCGCCGCTGAAGTCTCCGAAGAAAATCTCGGGCGTGGGCAGTTCGCCGTATTTGGCATCGAAGGTATAGCCCGGCATGAAGCGCTCGATCAGCTCCTGATCGAGGCCGATGTCGGTCTGCCAATCCTTCAGGAGGTCGATCCAGTCGTCGAAGGTGCTGATACGCGCCATGGTGCAAGGCCTTTCCGGGGATTTCGCCCGTTATGACAAATTTAATGGTATCCGTGAGACAAGTGATATATTAGCGCGTGGAACGCCAAGTAACAAGACCGAATTCGTTCATTTTTTCGCTCTACGGCGACTTGGTGCACCGCCATGTGACCGACGGGTCGCTCTGGATCGGCAGCCTCGTCCGGCTGATGGCGCCCTTCGGCCTCTCCGAAGCCGCCGTGCGCCAAGCCGTCTCCCGGATGTCGCGCCAAGGATGGCTGGTCGCACACAAGGTCGGGAGCAGAGCCTATTACGCCGTGACCGAGCGCGGCCGCCGGCGCATCGAGGAGCTGAGCCCGCGCATCTACGGACCGGTCGTCGAATGGGACGGGCGCTGGCGCATGCTCACCTATAGCGTGGCCGAGGGGGAGCGCGAAAAGCGTGACCGGCTGCGCAAGGAACTCGCCGTGCTGGGCTGGGCCCCGCTCTCGGCATCGACCTGGCTATCGCCCAGGGACGCTTTGGCCGAGGTCCGAGAAACGGCCCGGGCAGCTGGCGGTCTCGAAAACATCGACCTCTTTGTCGGCGAGTATGCTGGACCGGACTCGGACCGGGAGCTGCTCGAGAAGTGCTGGGATCTCGAGTCGATCGCGACGTCCTACCGCGAGTTCATCCACACCTACGAGCCGAGGCTGGTGCGGGAGCACGAGCGCAATGCTCTCAGCGGCGAAGGGGCCTTCGTGGAGCGGCTGTGGCTGGTCCACGATTACCGGAAGTTCACCTACGTCGATCCGGGCCTGCCCAGCACCCTGTTGCCCGCGCACTGGCCGGGCACGACGGCGGCGGCGCTCTTCCGCGAATATTACGCCGCCATCGACCGTAAATCGCTGAGATTTTTCTGTGAGGCGACAGGACAGGCGGCACCGGCATAGGCGGCGAAGCCAGCGCGCCATGCCCACGCCCAAACGGATTATCGCGTTCGCCTTCGCGGCGGCCGCTCTGGCGCTCGCCGCCTGCAATAACGGTAACATCAACAACCTGTACGGAAGCGCGACGCCGGCTCCGACGACGACGCCTTCCACCACGCCCAACCCGCAGGCAAGCACCGCGACGGTTCAGGTGTTTTACTCGAGTGCGCCTCTTCCGAATCAGCCGGTCGCACTGTCGACCGCCGATGCAACGGGACACGCCGGCACGCCGATCGCGACGCAGACGACCGATCCGACGGGTACGACGATATTCAGCAATCTCACGCCGGGCGGGAACTACTGCTTCTCGTCGACGTATACGCCGCCGGGCGGACTGACGGAAAAGAATTCGCAATGCCCGCCGCTTTGGGGAACGTACACGACCCAAATCGGGTTCTGATTCGGCCCGCCGAAAATGACGAGTCCTCGGCGTTTACGCCGAGGACTTCTTCGTGTCGTTAGTCGTCTTCTTCGTGAAGATGTAAGTGCGAGCCATCCTCCGCGTCGGATAACACGGCGCGCGCTTCGCTCAAAACCGCGCGAGAGAGCGGCTGTTCGGGCGGCGTGATGCTGCCTTCTTCCGCCAGGAATGCCGCCTCGCTCCAATCTTCCCATGTCTCCAGCGGCTCACCGTCGACCTCGGCTGGAAAGCGCACGCAAAAGCCTTGATCGATGTGCACGCCCGTTACGAACACGCGCGTTCCGCGTGGAAAATACGTTCCGTCTTTCCACAGCGTGCCATAGGTGGTGTCGTAATAGGTTCCGATCTTGATCATAGGCTCCACGGGTTCATCGGCTTCTCGCCGATGTAGGTAAGGACGCTCTTGGTTTCGGTATAGAGACGCATCGTCTCCATGCCGAGCTCGCGTCCGTATCCCGATTGTTTATATCCCCCGAACGGCACGCCGGGAAAGACCGCATACGGCGTGTTTATGGCGACGGTTCCGCTGCGCAGCGCGCGCGCGACCCGATTCGCGCGGCCGATGTTCTGCGACCAGACGCTTGCCGAGAGGCCGTATTCGCTGTCGTTGGCAAGGGCGATTGCTTCGGCCTCGGTTTCGAAAGGCACGAACGTCACGACCGGCCCGAAGATCTCTTCGCGCGAGATGCGGTGTTCGGGACGCGCTTCGAACGCGGTCACGTTCCAAAACATGCCGCCGGCGAGGTCGCCTTCGAGCGACGGCGCGCTGCCGCCGAGCAGCGCCTTTGCGCCTTCCGCCGAACCGACCGCGCAGTAGCTTTCGATCTTTTCCAGTTGTTCGCGCAACGTGATCGCACCGACGTGCGTCTGCGGATCTTCGGGATTGCCGACGCGCACGTGCTTGGCTTTCTCGACGAACGCGGCGACGAAGCGGTCGTAGATCGATTTCTGCAGCAGCACGCGCGAGCGCGCCTCGCACGCTTGACCGGCGTTATAGAAAATGCCGTAGATGGCGCCGGCGACGGCAGCGTCGATATCGGCGTCGTCGAAGACGAGCGACGGCGATTTTCCACCGAGTTCCAGCGTCACGCGTTTAACCGTATCGGCCGCCGTCTTTGCCACGAGTTTGCCCGTCGCGGTGCTGCCGGTAAACGCGATCTTATCGACGAGCGGATGTTCGACGAGCCATTGGCCCAGTTCGCGGCCGGAGCCCGTTACCACGTTGAGCACGCCTTCGGGCACGCCCGCTTCGAGCGCGATCTTCCCGAGTTCGATCGCCGTCAGCGGCGTCGACGGCGCGGGCTTGAGCACCACCGTACATCCTGCCGCGAGCGCGGGCGCCACCTTCCACGATGCGAGCAGCAGGGGGAAATTCCACGGAATGATCGCGCCTACTACCCCCACCGGTTCGCGCACGGTATTCGCAAGATACGTCGGCAGCGGCGGCGGCATCGTCTCGCCGAAATTCTTGGTCGCGGCGCCGGCGTAGAATTCGAAGCAATCGACGATCGCGCCCATCTCGCCCTTGGCCGTCGAAACCGCTTTGCCGTTGTCGCGCACTTCGAGCATCATCAACTCGTTCGCGCGCTCGCCGATGAGCTGCGCCATCTTGTACACGATCTTCGCGCGCCGCGACGCCGCCATCGACGACCATTTACCGCCGTCGAACGCCTTGCGCGCCGCACGCACCGCCGCGTCGAGTTCCTCGCGCGTGGTTTCGTGCACGTCGGCGATCACCGCGCCCGTGGCCGGGTTGCGGTCTTGGTAGGTCGTGTCCGATGCTTCCAGGGTTGTACTCACCGTTGTTACTCCGTCCGTTCGAAAATAGTCGCAATGCCTTGGCCGACGCCGACGCACATCGTGGCGAGCGCGTAGCGTCCTTCGCGGCGGTGCAGTTCGTGTACGAGCGTTGCAGCGATGCGCGCGCCGCTCGCACCCAGCGGGTGCCCGAGCGCGATCGCGCCGCCGTTGACGTTCGTGATCGCGGTAGGTAATCCGAGGTCCCGCATGCACGCGATCGATTGCGATGCGAACGCCTCGTTGATCTCGGCCAGGTCCAGTTCCTCGACCCCGATGCCGGCGCGTTCGAGCGCCTTGCGCGTTGCCGGAATCGGTCCAAGCCCCATGACGTCGGGCGGAACCCCCGCGCTTGCCGTCGCAATCACGCGCGCCATGGGCTCGAGCCCGAGCTCACGCGCGGCGTCTGCACCCGCGAGCACCAGCGCCGCAGCTCCGTCATTGATTCCCGAAGAGTTTCCGGCGGTGACCGTGCCGTGCGCGGCAAACGCGGGCTTCAATTTCGCGAGCGCTTCGGGCGTCGTGTCGAAACGCGGATGTTCGTCTGCCGCCACGCCTTCCACCGAAACGATCTCCGCGTCGAAGCGTCCGGCTTCGATCGCCGCCTTGGCTTTCATCTGCGATTCGTAGGCGAACGCGTCTTGCTCCTCGCGGGTAATGCCGTATTCGTGGGCTACCTTTTCAGCGGTTTCACCGAGCGAAATCGTCCATTCCTTAGGCATCTTCGGGTTGACCATTCGCCAGCCGAGAACCGTATCGAAGAGCTGCATGCCGCGCGCAAACGGTTTGTCGCTCTTGGGCAGCACGTACGGTGCGCGCGTCATTGATTCGACGCCTCCGGCGATAATCACGTCGGCTTCGCCGGCGGCAATCGCATGCGCCGCGGAATTGATCGCTTGCAAGCTCGAACCGCACAGGCGATTCAAGGTAACGCCGGGGACTTCGACGGGAAGGCCCGCGAGCAGGGCGGCCATGCGCGCGACATTGCGGTTGTCTTCACCGCTTTGATTCGCCGCTCCGAAAAACACGTCGTCGATGCGGTCGTACGGCACGCCGGCGCGATCGACGACGGCGCGAATTGCCGCAGCCGCAAGATCGTCGGGACGAACCTGCGCGAGCGCGCCGCCCACACGCCCGATCGGCGTGCGCACCGCCTCGATCACCCAGACGTCACGGCCGAGCATCGAGCATCTCCTCTTCTTGCTCTTGCATGTCCAGGACCCATAACGAGCGATGCGGAGCGTACGCTTCGCCTTCGGAATCCGCGATGCGCTTGAGGATACGCGTCAGACGGCGGCCGCCGATCTCGCGTCCCCATTCGATCGGCCCGCGCGGATAATTCACGCCAAGCTGCATCGCGGTATCGACGTCCTCGGCACTGGCGACGCCTTCCTGGACCGCGATCACCGCCTCGTTCACGATCGACCCGACGACGCGCCCCAAGAAGAGACCGGGCTCGTCTGCCACGACGACGACGCCCTTGCCGAGCGCCTCGAAGACTTCCTCGGCGATTGCGAGCGCGTCGTCGGAGAGATGCTCGCCGTCGACGATTTCCACCGCACTTTGCGCGTCGAGCGAGCCGAGGATGCCGTATCCGACCAGACGTTCGGGATGACGCATGCGTGCGCCGAGTGCGGCGACGTCGGTTGCATAGGCGTCGACGAAGAGCATCGTTTGGGGGTCGAGACGCGCATCGAGCTGCGCGATGACCGCGCCGCGATCGCTCATACCGTCGCCGGTATCGATCACGATCGTCACATCTTCGGGAATCTCGTCGAGCATCTCGTCGTTCGCAACGTGGACGACGTTCGCGAAATGCTGCTGCAGCCGCTCGAAGAGATCGAACGCCGCGTCGGCAAAGCCGATCACCGCGATGACCTCTTCGACATTGACCTCGTCTTCCGGCATCTCGGGAACGCTCGCGTCGAGCTTCTCCGGTTCGCCGTCACGGTAGTCGTAGAATCCGGCGCCGGTCTTTCGCCCCAGAAAGCCTTCGCCGACCATGCGGCGCTGCATCTCCATCGGCGTCAAGCGTTCGGCCCCAAGCCGCTCGTAGACCGAGACGCTCGTCGCATAATTGATGTCGATCCCGATCAGATCCATCAGTTCGAACGGCCCCATGCGAAAGCCGGCCGCACGCGCGAGCGCGTCGAGTTCCGGAGCGCTCGCGATATCGAAATCGAGCGCACGCATCGACTGCAGATAAAACGGACGCGCGACGCGGTTGACGATGAAACCGGGCGTGTCCGCCGCATCGACCGCCGTCTTTCCGATGCGCTCGACGAACGCATGCGCCGCATCGAGCGCCGCATCGCTCGTCTGCTCTGTGGCGACGATCTCGACCAATTTCATCGCCGCGGGCGGGTTGAAGAAATGCAAGCCGACGACGCGTTGCGGATGTTCGGCCACTTCGGCCAGCTCGCGAACCGAAAGCGACGACGTGTTGGTCGCAACGAGCGCCGACGCGCCGAGCGCCTTCTCCAGTTGCGCGACGATGTCGCGCTTGACGTCCATGCGTTCGGGGGCCGCTTCGATGGCGACGACGGCGTCGTGACGTTCGGGAATCCGGTCGAGGAAGGTAACGCGATCGGCGATGGCCGCATCGCGCGCACGTTCGGCATCTTTGGCGATGCGCGCCCGCGCTCGCTCGCGCGCCGCTTCCTGCGGCTCGACCACCTCGACGCTGTACCCGCCGCGCGCGGCGACGAAGGCGATGCCGGCACCCATGGTGCCGCCGCCGACGACCAAGACCTTTTCCTGCACGGTGGCCTCTTCGGAGGGGAAGGCCGAAAACGCTTCACGGGGTAGAAGCTGCTGCATGGAAAAGCCTCAGTGGCCGGTGCTCGCGCGTGAGTACGTGGTGGAATCGAAATACCTGCGGCTGCGAAAGGATGCGGTCGAGATTCCGGGCACCGGACGATCCGATTTCTACGTGCGCGAATCGGACGGGTTCATCATCGTCTTCGCGCTGACGCCGGACGAACGCGTCGTCGCCGTGCATCAGTACCGCTACGGCATCGACCGCATCACGCTCGAACTTCCCGCCGGCACCATCGAGTCGTCCGAAGACCCGCTGCGCTGCGCGAAACGGGAACTCGCCGAAGAGACCGGTTATGCGGCCGAGCGCTGGGAAGCGTTGATCTCAGCGCCTTCCGACCCGGTCCGTTCGCCTTCGATCATGCATGCGTACATCGCCTACGACGCGCGTCAAGTCGAAGACCCGCATCCCGACGACGGCGAGGTCGTCGAGACGGCACTCGTTCCGCTGAGCGATTGGCTGGAGCGAACGCGCCGCGGCGAACTCGGTTCCGTTCCGTCCGTCGCCGCAACGTACGCTGCGCTCGAACGCCTCGGACGCCTAAGCTGAATCGTCACCGCGCAGGCGCCGCCGCCGAAGGTGCGGCGGCAAACGGCCCGGATTCGCGCCTCGAAGCGCACCGCGCAATGTAGCGAGCGAACCGAAGGGAAAGACGCGCTCTTCCGTCGACGCGACGACCTCGAATCCGTGCCCCTCACCAAACGCACGAAGCGCCGCCGTGCAATCGGACGAGAGTACGTTGAGACCGCTTGAATACGGGGTCAGCGCGGGCACCACGATCAGATGCGGCGCGGCGAGAAACACGGGAACGCTCGCACCGCCGCCCAGCGGCAGACTCGGATGCAGATGTCCGACGATACACCGCGGCGCGCCCACCGGTTCGTCGCCGTGCAGCAGGATCCAGCCATCGCGTTCGATCGCTTCTTCGGTATCGCCCAGCACGGCGCTGCCGCGCGAACGCCCTTCGTGATTGCCTGCAACCAGCGTCACCACGCACTGCGCGCGCAGCAGTTCGAGCGCCGCTTTCACCGCCGACGCGGCGCCGTCGCTCATGCGGCTGCCGTGGATCACGTCGCCGAGCAGCACGAGCTCGCGCGCGTGCATGCGCCGAATCAGCAGCAGCAGCGCGTGCGTGCTTTCGGCCGTACTCCACAACGGAAGCGCGCCGCCGATCACGTCTTCGTACGCCAAATGCGCGTCGGCAGCAACCAAGGTTTGCGTGCGCTCCAGCCACAGCAACCCTCCCGGCAGCGCGGCGACGCCTTCGAAAAGCGAGACGGCGTCGGCGGATGCGCGGGGCGGTCTCACGCGCCCCACGTCAACTGCAGCGAGGGTTCGGAGGAGAGGTCTTCGCCTTCGGCGGCGCGCTCGCCGAGCAGTTGCAGCACGCGATCGTGAAGCGCTTCGACCATGCTCGCGCGGTCGTCCAGCACGACCGAGTCGCCGAACGACGACGTGATAATGCCGAAGGTAAACGGCGACGCCGCGGCCGGGTGCAAGACGCGCGGTTCTTCGGCGATCGATTCCAGATACGCGCGCGCCGCGGGCGCATCGAGCAGATCGCGCGTCACCGTGCGAATCGTTTCGCGCAAGAGCGGGAAGCGCCGGTCTCGGGTAAAGACGCGATCGAAGATCTTGCCGCTATTCCAACTTTGCGTTCCGCGTCGCAGCGTGCGGCCGCCGGCCCGCCGGAGCACGAGTAATCCCGTATTGGCGACGTAACGGAAGTACGCGCGCAGAAGCCGCGAACTGCGCAGTCCATCCAAGAGATCTTCATCGAAACGGCGCGCGTCGAGCATCTGCGCCCACGCCGCGTCGGGTAAATGTTTGCCGGGTGGAAGCGTCACGAGAAAGCCGTTGTCGTCGGTCGTGATCTGCGAGTTTGCTTTTGCACTCCTAAAGACGCGCGCGCCGACGATACGCGCCAACGTTTCGTTCACCCGACGCCCCGCGCAGGTGTGAAAGACCGCCGTCTGGCGCGAATCCATGCGATAGATCTCGATCACCGGACGGCCTTCTTCCGGCACGGCCGAGAGCGCCTGTTGCTGCGCGATATAGCGCACCACGTGCGCCGCTTCCGCTCCCTCGAGCGCGTAGCGCGCACGTAAAAACTCGAGCGCACCCGCCGCATCGCGCCGGCGCAAACGACGCGCAACTTCCACGCGCAGGTGCGTGATTTCGCGAGCGAGCGCGAGCGGCACGCCTTTCATGTGCGAGCTCCATTGCGGAACGGTGGGGCGCCCCGTGAAGGGCTCGGCGGTAATGCCTGTTGCGCTTAGATCTTTGACGCGCAGCGTCTTTCCGTTGAGAACGAACACGTCTCCGACGCGCAGTTCGTTGAGAAAGCCTTCCTCGACGCGCCCCACGTCGGCTCCGTGTACGCGCACCATCACATGCTGTTCGTCCGGAATGGTGCCGACGTTTTCGAAGAACGCCGCACACACGTCGCGGCCCAGACCGAAGATTTCGCCGCCTTCGAAACCGAGCCGGCGCACGTGCGCCTCGTCGGGCCCGACGCCGCCGCCCGAGAGGTACTGCGCGCAAGCAACGGCGTCTTCGCGTTCGAGATCGCGGTACGGATAGGCGCGCCGGGCGATCCGCAGCACATCGTCGATCGACATCCGCTTGTCGTAGCAAACGCTGCCGGTCATCCATTGCGCGAGCACGTCGAGCGGAGCTTCGGGCACGGCGATCTCGTCGATGATTCCATCGGCGATGCAGCGTTTGGTCGCGGCGGCTTCGACGATGTCGTCGCGATCCTGCGCGACGATCGTGCCGCAAGCAATCGCATCGGGGCGGTGGCCGGCGCGGCCGATGCGCTGCAAGGCCGGCGTCATGCCGCGCGCGCCGCCGACGATCAGCACGCGATCGATGAAACCGATGTCGACGCCGAGTTCCAAACTCGAACTGCAGACGACCGTTCTGAGCGTTCCCGCGCGCAAGGCCGCTTCGACTCGATGGCGCACGCTACGTTCGAGCGCGCTGTGATGTACGCCGATTTTCGAGAGATCGATGTCCCGGCGCGGCGCTTCGCCTTCGATCTCTTCGATCGTGCCCTCGTCTTGCGACGCTTCCGCCATAAGATGCGCGACGCGCTCCGCTTGGCTGCGCACGTTCGTAAAGACCAGCGAGGTTCGCACGTCGCGCGAAAGCTTTACGGCCTCCCGGGCGACGGTTTCGAGCGGTGCCATCGCGCCGCCGAAAGGTGCGTCGATCTCGATGCGGATGCTGCGCAGTCCGCGGTGATCAACGATCTCGCACGGGCGCTCGGTGCCGGCCACGAACCGTGCGACCCGCTCGAGCGGTTCGACCGTCGCGGAGAGGCCGACGCGATTGAACGGCGCGGCGACGAGCTCTTCCAGCGACTCGAGTGCGAGCGCGAGCTGCGACCCCCGCTTATTGCCGGCAAGGGCGTGAACCTCGTCGATCACGACCGTCTCGACGGCTCGCAGCGTGCGCCGGTAACTGTCCATCGCGAGCATGACCGCAAGCGACTCGGGCGTCGTCACCAGAATATGCGGCGGCCGCGAAAGCATCAGGCGCCGCTCTTCTTTCGGCGTGTCGCTCGTCCGCACGCCGGTGCGTACGAAACGTTCGCGAATGCAACCGCGCCGGAGTTTTCCACGCTCGGTATTCGGGCGCTCGAGCAGACCCATGTCGCGCAGCGGCCTGCGGAGGTTGTGCTCGACGTCGTAACCGAGCGCGCGCAGCGGGGAGATGTAGAGCGCGAACGTTCGCGCAAAGAGTGCGTCGCGATCGCGTGCCTCCGCGAGACGCGAGATGATGGGGAGAAACGCGGCAAGCGTCTTCCCCGTGCCGGTCGGCGAGCAGATCAACAGGTTGCGGCGCTCGCAGCCGGGCACGAGCGCGTCGCACTGCGGCGGCGTCGGCGCGGCGAGATGCTCGTAGCACCAACGCGCGACCTCGGGATGCAGCGCGTCGAAAATAGACATAGGGCGAACGAACGTTCGCCCTATGAAATGACCTCTCCGCTTGCTCGCGTTGTCGCGGCTTAGGGCGTGTGCGCGACCTTGTTCATCGAGTCGGTCTGCAATTGCGCCGTGATCTCGGTGGTCATCGTCATATACTGATTCGATCCGCGGATTTGGCGCGACTGACCGAACTGCTTGAGCGACGTCATGACCTGTTTGGGATAATCGTAACCGATCGTCGCGGTCGTACGGAACGTCTCATCGCGGCCACCCACCTTGTCGCTATCGGTGCGGCTTTCGTTGATCGTCATGACGCCGTTATCGTTTTTCGCGATCGTAAAGACGGACTTCGTGTCGCCGTTGGCACTGGTCGATTCTTGCGACCATTGCTGTTTCGCATCGATCTTCGCCGGATCGACGAAGTTCTCGCCGAGGAGCCGCAGAATCGCGACCTCTTCGGGATGAACGACGGCGTTGGGATCGCAGATCGTTGCGGTCGTGCCGTAGACCACGCACGTCGCAGGCTTTGCCGTGCGATTTGTTTGCGAGTTCTCGCTGATCTTCACGACGAGACCTTTGCTCGCATCCTCTTTAAGCACGTCGACGGTGATCGTGCCCTGGTCTTGATGCGAGGCTTCGCTATTGGCGATACCGGAACCGCCCGTACCGATGCCAGATGCATGCGTTTCGAGATCGGTCTCGACGCCGAAAGTATAGGAATACACAAGATGGCGGAGGGGGCCCGCTGGGGCCGCAGGCGCGGGAGACTGTGCGAACGCTATGCTGCCGGCGGAAAACGCTAAAACGGCCGCAGCGCACAAAGACACTGTTGCTTTCATGAACGTGGTCCTACGGGATTTCGGAGACGCCTCCTCCGAGCAGTGTCGGTACTAGGCGAGGGTGTTGACGTTGGCGCCCAAGCCGATCGACGAAAACAATTCCGCCGCCTGGGCTGACTGGAGGTTGTCGAGCGCCTTGAGCACGCCCACGGCGATGCCGTTCGAGACGCTGCTCGCGGCGAGCCCGGATGCGATGCCTTGCAAATCCATCTGCGATTGAAACCTCCTATTTCTCTATCGGTAGATCGGGATGAGGTATTAAAGATGAAGCTCCAAACGGCCAACCCGCTCCTGGGCGCCTTTATAAAATTGACGGCGGTCATCGCGATCGCCCTGGTCCTGATCTGGCTGCTCTCGATCGTCGTCGGCGTGGTCATTCATGCCGTGATTATCGCGGCCATCGTCGCCGCGATCGTCTTGGCCGGGCTCTTCCTCTATAGTGCGATCCGCCGCCGCCCGATGTGGGAGGTGCTGAACCCGATCACGCGCCTCTGGGGCCGCTCGTAAAGCTTACCAAGACAGCCGTGAGGGAGGCGGGCGTCTCGGCCATTGGGATGTGACCGCTCCCCTCCAAAACCTCGAGCCGGCCCCGCGCAAAGGCGGCGGCCGTCGCGTCGGCCTCGGCCACCGGGACCACCGGATCGGCCGCCCCCGCCACGACCAGAACCGGCATCTCCAGCTCCGGTGCGATATCCTCGGCACCGTCGCGTAACGCCATTCCGCGCAACATCGAAGCCAGGCCGCGCGGCGTGTTACGCCGAGCGATTTTTTCAATGTTTTCAAGGGTTTTTCGATCGCCGCGTCGCGTTTTTTCCGAAACCATCGCTATTATCGTTGCATCGATATCGCCGAGCGAATCGTCGCGTTCGAATCGGTCCGCCGCCGCTCGGCGTTGCGCCGCGCGCTCCGGTGAGTCGGCTGCGATGCGACTGCACACGAGCGCGAGTCGCGCGACGCGTTCGGCGTACATGCGCGCGAACGCGAGCGCGACATATCCGCCGAGCGAGTGACCGACGAGCGTCGCGCGTTCCACGTTGAGCTGATCCATCACCGCGGCGACGTCGCCGGCGAGCGTTTCCATCAAGTACGGGCCGTCGACGACGCTCGAACCGCCCATGCCGCGCAAGTCGATTGC
This sequence comes from Vulcanimicrobiota bacterium, assembly GCA_027459645.1. GTDB lineage: Bacteria > Vulcanimicrobiota > Vulcanimicrobiia > Vulcanimicrobiales > Vulcanimicrobiaceae > JAMXLG01. Next base: position 153,864 of record DAIDHQ010000022.1, on the reverse strand, counting down.
GATCGCGCGATGCGATCTCGCGAGCGCCGGCATCTGCTCGCTCCATATCTCTTTCGCGAGCGGAAAACCGTGAATGAGGACGATTGCATCGTCACCGGAACCATCGATGCGCGTGTCGATGCGCACGTCGTCGTGTACCAAAACTTGCATTGATGCTCGTAATACTGTATAAGGGAGGCAACAACCCTGGTCACATCGGTGACCAGAGAAAGGACGACTCCACGCACATGGCAGTCAAACGTGCAAAGAAAGCGGCGGCGAAACGCACCGCTCGCAAAGCGGCCCCGAAGCGTAAAGCAACGGCCCGCAAGACCACCCGTAAAGCGACGACGCGTCGCAAGAAGGCTACGCGTAAAGCGTCGGGACGCAAGAAGGCCACGGGACGCAAGAAGGCGACTCGCAAGAAGGCCACCCGCAAGAAGGCGACGTCGCGTCGCAAGAGCACGCGTAAGGCCGCAGCTCGCAAGACGACCCGCAAGGCGTCTGCGCGCAAGACGACCCGTCGCAAGACCAGCCGCCGGAAGAAAGCAGCCGCTTAAGATACCGGCGTTTTTTATGTCCTTTAGCGAGTCGCAACGCGGCTCGCTTTTTTTTATACCGTTCTGATGACGCCGTGAAAGACGTATACGGCGAGCACGGCGATCAAGCTGACGCCGCCGGCAATAGCGAAGGTCAAGTGCAGACCGATCAGCGACGCGATCGCCCCGAGAAAGAGCGACCCAGCCGGAACGACGCCCACGGCGATCATCGTGTACACGGAAACGGCGCGGCCCCGCACGTCGTCGGGTGAGAGCGTCTGAATCAGCGTATTTGACGCGCCGAGATACGCGAGCGTCCCTAGACCGATCGTAAAAAACACGGGAATCGTCGCATGGACGTTCCAAATGAATCCGAGCGCGCATACGCCGGCCGACATGCACGCGCCCGCCCACACCCACTGCGTCGAGCGACGCTCTCGCCCGGCAAATGCCGCCGTGATGAGCGCGCCGGCAAAGCCGCCGACGCCTGCGGCGGCGACCGCCCACCCCAGCGTTTGCGCATTCCCGTGCAGCGTGTTCACCACAAAGGCGGGGATCAATTGGCTGTAGGGACGCACGAGCACGGCGGTGAGCGTGAACGTCAACATGATCCAGCGCAGGATGGCGTGTCCGCGCAAAAAGGCCAGTCCCGCGCGAATGGACTCGTACATCGGCACGCGCGCGGCGACGGGTGGCGGCGACGGCGACATCATGAGGATGGCGACGACGACTGCCAGCGTCAGAATAGCGTTGAGCAGAAACGCCGGCGCTACGCCGAGCCAGACGATCAGCAAACCCGCGATCGCCGGGCCGATGACCGCGGGCGCGTTAAAGGCGACCGACGTCAAACCGATCGCGTTGCCCAGAAACGGCCGCTCGACCAAGAACGGCGTCCAGCTCTGGCGCACCGGAGAATCGAACGCGTTGGCCGCCGCGTTAAACGCCGAGATCAGGATGAGCGCCAAGAGCGTAAGATGATGAACCGCAGCCAGAACCGCAAGGGCGAGTGCCGCGAGCGACATGGCGACGTTCGTTGCGAACAGCACCCGCCGGCGCGGAAACGTATCGGCGACGACGCCCGCAACGGGGGAGAGCAGAATCACCGGAACGGCGCGTGCGCCGCCGAGTATCCCCAAATAGAGAGCGGCGCGCGCGGGCGAGCCCGCGAGTTGCGACACGTAGAAGCCGTTCGCCGTGAATTGGATCCACGTGCCGAGATTCGAAACCATCAAGCCGAGCCACAGCAGGCGAAAGTCGCGAAAGCGCAGCGGCGCGAAAACGCTAGCGCGCATCCACCGCCGAAACGATGAGCGCGGCCGCCCCGTCTTCGCCGAAGGTGGACGTATCGATCGCCAGATCCACGATTTCCGGCGAACCGATCTCGACGTCATACCAGTCGCGTAAATGGGCGCGCCGCTCGCGATCGATGCGATCAACTTCGCTTGCGGCAGCTTTACGATCGAGCCCGAGTTCCGCTGCGATGCGCTCGATACGCCAGTCGCGCGGCGCATACATGAACACGCGCACGACGTCCGGGCGCCGTCCGAGAATGGCGCCGCCGGCGCGCCCCACGATCACGACGTTGCCTCGCGATGCATAGTCGTTCACGGCACGCCGAACCTCGCGAAGAAAGACTTCGTCGAACGTCTCACCGTAGTCTCGCGTCATGACCTCGGGCGTTGCAAGTTCCAAGCTGGAAAGTAACCGCGCACCCAGCGATCGGCCCTTCTCCTCGGATTCGCGCGCCGCCTCACGGCTGATGCGCAGGCGCTTGGCAACCACCACCGGCAGTTGCCGGTCCACCAGCGTATAGCCCAGGGCAGCAGCCGTACGCGTCGCGACCGCGACCGCGCCGGCGCCGTACTGGTTGGAAATGGTGACGATCACGCCGAATGAGGTACGCGATGCCGATCATCCAGACCCGCGACCTTCGCAAGGTCTTTCGCAGCGTCAGGCGCCGGCCGGGCGCACTTGGCGCGCTTCGCACGCTGTTTTCGCGGGACTACGAAGAGCGCGTCGCCGTCGACGGCGTCACGATGTCGCTCGAAGCAGGCGAGCTGGTCGGCTATATCGGCCCCAACGGTGCCGGCAAGTCGACGACCATCAAGATGCTCACCGGAATCTTGGTACCGACGTCGGGAAGCGTGGACGTCGCCGGGATCGTTCCCTACGAGCACCGCAAAGACAACGCTCGGAACATCGGCGTCGTTTTCGGCCAGCGCAGTCAGCTCTATTGGGACCTGCCGCTGGTCGAATCGTTCGAACTGCTGCGCGCGATCTACGGAATACCGCAGAGTACCTACAAGCGCAACCTGGCCGAATTCGTCTCGCTGCTGCAGATGGACGATTTCTTGCGAACGCCGGTGCGCCAGCTTTCGCTCGGCCAGCGCATGCGCGGCGATTTCGCCGCGGCCCTTCTGCACGATCCGAAGATCGTCTATCTCGACGAACCGACGATCGGCCTGGACGTCGTCGCAAAAGAAGCGATTCGCGAATTCATCGCGCGCATCAACGCAGAACGCGGCACGACGATTATCTTGACCACCCACGATTTGGCCGACGTCGAGCGGCTATGCCGGCGCATCGTTTTGATCGACCGCGGCACGATCATCTACGACGGCGACGTGGAGCGCATCAAGAACGAATACGGCCGCTTTCGTCACCTGGTGTTGCGCTTTGAGGAGCCGGTCGAACGGCCCCAGCTTCCGGGCGCCGAATTGGAAGAATCGGCAGGCGTCCGCGCGCGCTTTCGTTTCGACCGAAACCGCGAGCGCGCCGATCTGCTCATCCGCGAGGCGAGCGAACGCTACAAGCTCGAAGACGTCACGCTCGAGGAACCCGACCTCGAAGCGATCATCCGGCGCATCTACGTCGAAGGATACGAGAGCCGGACGGAGGAGACCGTGTCATGATTCTTAGCAGCGGCGGCAAGAAGCCGAAAATTCATTCCACCGCGTATGTGGCCCCGACGGCAACCATCAGCGGCGACGTGACGATCGGCGCCGGTTCGGCGATCCTGCACGGAGCGATCGTTACCGCGGAAGGCGCGCCCGTTTCGATCGGCAGCAATTGCATCGTGATGGAGCATGCCGTCGTTAAAGCGAGCGGCGGCAACGCTCTGCAGTTTCCCGTGAAGGTCGGCGACGCGTGCATGATCGGGCCGGGCGCCTTGGTCCTGGGCGCCACCCTGCAGAAGGGCTGCGCGGTCGGCAGCGGCGCCCGCATCTACAACGGCGTCACGGTCCAATCCAACGCGCGCGTTCCGGCCAACGCCGTAAAAGAACCCGCCGGTGACTTCTTCGAAGCCGTCTATAACGTCGAGCAAGCCCCGGACGCCGTTTCGAAGGCGACGCAAAATTACGCCGCATTCTTGCGGAAAACCCACGCGCGCGACGCGCAGCTCGACGCGCACGAAAACGTCGCGCCCGGAGCGCGCCGCCGCGAGACCGACGAACTGAAAGCGCCGGTGGAAGCCGATACCGTCGTCGACGTCATGATGCTGGAGTTACAAGAGATGGAAGCGCGACGGCGTGAGGCGCTCAAGAACAAACCCAAACGCTAGGGCTGGTTATCATAGGGGCCTCCCGGCGTGAAGACGCTCCTCGCGGCACATCGTGTGCCGCTCCTGCTGCGCGAGTTTTGCGCCACGACCAACGGAAGTTCGCCTCCTGCGAATGGCGCAAACCTTCGAGCCTTCCCGCCGGAAGGCCCCTATGATAACCAGCTTTGAAGTTGGCTTCATTCCCTCGCTGAGGAAGACCGGGCACGTTTGATAGCAGAACCATATCTCGAGTTTGCAAAGAAGGCGTTTGCGCGCGAGGCAACTTACCGGATGGAGGTCCTTACCGAAGTAGGCTCGCTCGTCTTGCGCGTCTATCTTTTGCGCGCGTTATGGACGGCGCTCTACGCGCAAAACGCGGCCCCGATGAACCTGCCGCTGCATTCGATGATCACGTATGCAACGGTAGCGCTCCTGATGTCGCTCATCCTCGAAGTCGACGGCACGCGGCTAATTCGGGAAAAGATACGTGAGGGAACGATTGCCACCGACCTGATGAAACCCATCAGCGTTCCGCTGTACTTCTTTTCCGACGGCGTCGGACAGACGCTCCTGCACGCGGTGCTGGTCGTTCCGTCGCTTGCGTTTGCGCTGCTCATGGTGCACGTCGACGTGCCGCCGCCCGCAACGCTCGCAGCCTTTGCATTTTCGTTTTTGCTCGGCTACTGCGTCAATTTCTTCTTGAACTTCTTGATGAACTCGATCGCCTTCTGGACGCTCGAAACCTTTGCCGTGCAATTGATCGTGCGCTGGGTTTCGGACTTGCTCTCCGGGCAGATCATCCCGCTGACCTTCTTTCCCGGCATCTTCGGGCGACTGGTCTTCGGCCTTCCCTTTGCCGCGATCTACTCGACGCCGCTGCTGATCTACGTCGGCGTCATACCGGCGTCTCAGTGGATGACGTACTTTGCCGTTCAGATTCTGTGGCTCGCGCTCTTCGGAGCCCTCTCGACGTTCGTGTGGCGCGCGGCGTCACGCCGCGTCGTCATTCAAGGCGGCTAACCGCACATGCCGGAAATAATCCTATGCAACTTCGCATCGAAGCGGGGGTCGTTGTCCGCTTTTCCGATCTGCGCGAGCGACATCGTCTTGGAAAGCTGCTGCGCCGCTAGATATCCGATCAGGTAGCCGCCCTCTGAGGGCAGTCCCTGCGGATGCGCCGATACGTCGAGAAGTCGATAAGAAGCGCTGCCGTTCGTCGCATCCCACGAGCGATCGACAATGCAGGCGAATTGCTTGCGTGTTGCGGCGTTCGACGCAACGAGTGTCGCATTGAGGGCGTCGGACGCCGTGGCGCCGGGAGTGAGATGCTCGCTTGCGTATGCCGCCGATCCCTCGATCCAAACCTGGAGCCAAAGGGGGCGCGAACGATTTCGTGAGCCCGTGTATGTCTCGTACTGATAGATGTGGAAGAGCTCGTGAGCGACGATGACCCCGACATTCGCGTTGGCACCATAGACGTTCGCGATAACGTCGGGTCCGAAGAAGACGCCAATCTTGTCGCCCATATCGCGCGTTTGCCCGGCAAAATGATAGAACGTCGGCATCACGTAGATCGCGTAGATGGACGACGAATCAAAATCGGGAAGCGCTCCCTGAAAACGCGCAATATCGGCGGGAAGCTCTTTGCTCAGCCGCGCGCTCACCGCACGCGCGGCGCCTGCGTCGGGGCGAAGGTCGTCGAAATAGCTCCCGATCGTCGCATCGTCGAGGAGATTCGACGAGAACTCGCCATTGATGAACGCTTCGAGATTCGGCAGCACGACATCACGTTTAAAAGCCTCCGCACGGGCATACGACGATGGATAGGCAGCGTCGTACACCTTCCAAAATGCGGGCATCGCATCGACGACCTTGATGGGCGCAGGCGCGGCCCCTACCAGCGCAATCGCGAGCCCGGCTGCGAAGATGACTGGATTACGCCACGTTCGGAAGATCCCAAAGAACGAGTTCCGCGTCGCCCGCGATATCAAGTGCCGCAACGTCGAAGAGGCGCACCGCATCGCCCTCGTGCAGACGCTCGCCGTTGATGTGTGCGTTACCTTTCGCGACGAATATGAAACCAAAGCGCTTCGGTGCGAACGTGTAGGCAGGAAGTGCGCCTTCGACGCGCGCGACGGCAAACGTAGCATCTTGCGTAATTCGAATCGGCGCTTCGATTTCCGCCTGACCGCTCACCAAACGCAGCCACGCGTTGTGGCGCTGCTGCGGCTCGGTCTCCAGTTGCCCGTACGAGGGCGCCTCGCCCATACGTCCGGGAATCACCCACATTTGCACGAGACGCAACGGTTCGTTTTCGTCGCCGTTGAACTCACTGTGCCGCACGCCCGTTCCCGCGCTCATAAACTGAACGCCGCCTGGTGAAACGACGCCGCGATTCCCCATGCTGTCCTCGTGCGCAAGGCGGCCGTCGAGAACGTACGTCACGATCTCCATGTCGCGGTGAGGATGCGCGGGAAATCCGGTTCCACCGGCGATCGTATCGTCGTTGAATACGCGCAGCGCCCCCCAATGCAGGTTTTTCGGATCGTGATACTCCGCAAAACTGAAGGAATGGTACGTGCGAAGCCATCCGTGATCGAAGAAGGCGCGATCGCTCGCGCGCTGGATGGTAAAGACGGGGGTTGTGGTGGAAGCCATGGTAGGGCTAAGAATGGGCCGCGGCGGAAAACGGTTGCGCGAGAGCCCCTCCAGCCCGGTGATTCATTCGGCTCGTATCCGCCCGAGCAACAGATGGTAGTAGAGCATCCCGCGCACGGGGCCTAGCCGCCCAAGCAACGCATCCAAGTCAATCTGCGGATCTCCCGAGAGTGCTACGATCGTGCGGGCGACGCCGGAGTCGCGCATCGGGAAGATGTCGAGCCGTCCGAAACCGCGCAGCATCACGACCGCCGCGCTCCAGGGACCTATGCCGCGAACGCTTACGAGGCGCTCGACGGCGCCGGCCGTCGGTAATCGCTCGATGTCTTCACCGCGGATCGCTCCCGTCACGACGGCTTCCGCCACCGAACGCAGATGCGCAAGCTTATTCGCCGAGAGCCCGACGCCGGCGAAGGCACTCGGCGGGGCATCGAGCACCGCTTGCGGGGAAGGGAAAGCGACCGTCACGGCGTTACGCGTGCCAAGCGACTCGGCAAAGCGCCGCATGATCGCGCCTGCGGCATGAATGCTGATCTGCTGGAAGACGATCGCGTGCGCGCACGCCTCGAAAAGCGAGGGGTAGCGCGGCGGACGGATGCCGATGAAACGCTCCGCGAGCGCGGCGAGCCACGAGACGCCGGCAACGCGCTCGTACCACTCCTTTAGGTTCGCTCCCGTTCCGAGCATCGTCGAAACTCGTTCGAGGAGTGCTTTCGGCGCGCGCGACGTCGTGCTGACCTCGAGCGCGTCGGCGGCAACCTGCCGTACGCGCACGAGCGCGTAGCCGTTGCCCGAGGGCAACGCGCGATAGTACGCGCCGTCCTCTTCGACCACGTCGACGACGTTTGCGGCGAGGCGGCGTAACGCGTCGGAAACGAGGTCCAATCGATACGGCGGAACGACGGGGACAATGTCGCGGCTGGTGAATCGAATCATCGATGCTTGCAGCCTACGCCCAGTACTGGCGCATCAACCTGCTCACGATGCTCGAATACCGGGCGAACTTCTTCATGTGGGCGGCGTTCACGATCGTCTACCATGGCGTCGCGCTCGCGGCGTTGTATGTGACGATGCGGCAATTTCCGTCGATGAACGGCTGGGATTTCCGCGAGATGTTCTTCCTGTACGCGCTCTGGATGGCCGGGCACGAGATTCACAACGTGCTCTTCTTCAACGTCGTAACCGTTCCCGAATTCGTGCGCGAAGGCCGCTTCGACCGCTTTTTGGTACGCCCCCTCGACACGCTCTTTCAAGTGCTTACCGTGCCACAGCAGGTTTCACCCGACGGCATCGTGCTGGCAGCCGCCACGTTGGTTGTTTCTATTGCGGTCGCGGGCGTGCGCGTCGACGCATTTTTGATCTGCTTCGTACCGCTGATCGTCGTAGGCGGCGCGCTGATCGACCTCGGCATCTCGCTCGTCGTCGCCACGCTATCGTTTTGGTTCATTCGGGTCGATACGTTGCGCTGGGTCGTCATGTCGCTGGAACAAGATTTCACGCGTTATCCCATCAGCATCTACACGCGCGGCGTGCGCATCGTGCTTGCATTCGTCTTTCCCTTCGCGTTCATGAACTATTTTCCGGCAACGTATTTTCTGCAAAAAGCCGAAACCGGATTGCATCTCAATCCGGCCGTCGGACTGCTCACGCCCGCCGTCGGACTCGCGTGGTTTCTCGCAGCGTATGCGTTTTGGAGGATCGGATTGCGTCATTACCAAGGGACGGGTTCGTGAAACGTTCCGCCTTTCTCACCGGCCTCGGGGCCGCGGCCTTCCCGTTTCGCGTTCGGGCGGCAACGATCTACGACCGCGTCCATGCGATCGCGCGCACGGTTCCGGGGGTCATCGGCATCGATTGCCGCCGGATCGATTCGCCGGATCCGGTTTTTTCCTACAATTCCGACGTGACGTTCCCGACCGCGTCGACGATCAAAGTGTTGATCATGGCCACCGCGTATGCGATGGATGAGCGCTATCCCGGAACCCTAGACAAAACGATCGTCACGCATCGAAGGGATTTGGTGAGCGGATCGGATTTTCTGTCGCAACAACCCGACGGAGCCCGCTTTTCCGTCCGCGAGTTGATCGTTCCGATGATCACGCTGAGCGATAACACCGCCGCAAACTATCTCATCTCGTTCTTCGACTTCACGACCATCGCTGCGATGGGGCGGCGGGCCGGCTTGACGGCGACGCATCTCGAGCGTCACTTCATGGATTTTTCCGCAATCGTGCGCCACAACGACAATGTGACGACTCCCCGGGACATGGCAAAATTGCTGGCCGAAATCGCGCGCGGAGCGCGGGGCGGTCCACATCCGATCGCGACGCAAAAACATTGCCGCAACATGCTCGGCATCATGTTGCGCCAAACCGATCGCGAGGGTATCCCGGCGGGGTTGCCGCCCGGCACCCCGGTCGCTAATAAAACCGGCGTGCTCGTCGGGGTACGCGACGACGTCGCGGTCGTCGACCCGTTCGGCAGCGATCCGTACGTACTAACCGTCTATACCAAATGGCTCACGCACGCTACGCCGGCATACGAAGCCATGCGCAAAGCCGCGCGCCTCTCGTTTGACGTCCTGGAGGAATGAACGCAACGTGCACAATCGGCGCGCTCGCGCGTGGCCGTTAGCCCTTCGGTTCGACGCTCACCTTGTTCATGGTGTCGCCGCGACGGATCTGATCGAGCGTTTCGTATCCGTCCTGCAATTGTCCGAAGACCGTATACTGTTTGTCGAGAAAGCGCGCGTCGTCCAGGCAGATGTAGAACTGCGAACCGGCGGAATCGGGGCTGGACGAACGTGCCATCGCGACCGCGCCCCGCACGTGCGGCCGGTCGTTGAATTCGGCTTTGAGGCGATAGCCCGGGCCGCCGGTACCGTCGCCGTCGGGGTCGCCGCCTTGGACCACGAAACCCGGCTCGACGCGGTGAAAGGCCAGACCGTCGTAAAAGCCCGCTTCGGCAAGCTTCATGAACGCCGCCGTATGCATCGGCGCATCATCGGGATAGAACGTGAAGACCATGTCGCCCTTGTCCGTGGAGATGCGCACCTGAGCGTTGCGAGCGCGGTCGATATAGGCCGGAAGCTCGTCCGGCTGCGGAGGGGTTCGTGCCATGCGCCGGGGTGTTGTACGCCCGGGCCGGGGAGCCTGCCGCGGTTTAGGCCCGTACGCGCTTGGTTAAAATCAAAGACGGCGCCATGACTACGTCGAGCTCAGGCCGGGAGAACGGCCGGTTGCCCAAGCGCAGCCTCCATCTACGGATTCCCCCGGACCCCCGTTTCGCGCGGACCGTCCGAGACGCCATCATTGGCTTCGGCTTGCTGCACGATATCCCCGAGGGCGACCTCGAGCCCTTGCTTTTCGCGGTCGGTGAGGCGCTAGCGAACGCGATCGAGCATTCGTCCAGCGGAAAAGATATCGAGGTTCTCGCCGAGGTCGACGACCAGCAGTTCGTGGCCACGGTGATCGACTACGGCCGGGGCTTAACGGCGATCCCGCGGGAAATCACGCAGCTGCCCGACGTCCTTTCCGAACGCGGCCGCGGCATCCCGATCATGCAGCGCTGCACCGATTTTTTTGACGTGCGCAGCGAACCGGGCGACGGGACGGCGGTCGTTTTAGGGCGGCGGCGGCGAGAAAACGCGGAACGGCAGACCGCTTCGTAAAACTAAGGCGGAATGAAACCCGCCGTAGCACTGCTCGCTCTCTTGCTTGTCGGAGCGAATGCCCCGACCGCAGCCGATCCGCGGATCGCAGCCATGGTCGCGCGCGTGAGCGCTGCGCGACTACGGGCCGACGACGAAACGTTAGTCGGCTTCTTCACGCGCAACGATTTTTCGGAAACGACGTCGACGAAGACGCGCGGCGTCTTCGCGGCACGCGATTGGATTCGTTCGCAATTCGAATCGATAGCCAAGACGAGCGGCGGCCGGATGACCGTGCGCCTCGATACGTACGTGCAACCGAAAACCGCGCGCACGCCGCGAGCGGTGACCGAATCGAGCGTCATCGCGACGCTCAAGGGCGACGAGCCCGGCCCGATCTACGTCATGTCCAGCCACTACGACGACTGCAACGGCGATTGCACCAACGGCACGCGACGAGCTCCCGGCGCCGACGATAACGGTTCGGGCACGAGCGCGGTTCTCGAAGCGGCGCGCGTCATGGCGCCGCAGCACTTTCGCGGCACGATCATCTTCGCCACGTTCGACGGCGAAGAGCTCGGGCTGTGGGGGTCGCAACATTTTGCGGACGAGCTCAAAGCGGCTCACGTTCAGGTCGCGGGCGACGTCAACGACGACATCATCGGAAACACCCACGGGGGAAGCGGCGCTCACGAAACGCACGTGATCCGCGTCTTCAGCGAGGCGCTTCCCGCCGGCGCCAAGCTTCGGCTCGTCAATCTTCTCGGCTCCGAAAGCGATTCGCCCTCGCGCGAACTCGCGCGCTTCGCCGGTGAAACGATCCCGGCGTACGTTTCCGGATTTCGCGTACGGCAGATCTTTCGCGCGGATCGATTCCTTCGCGGCGGCGATCAGGAATCGTTTCAGGCCGACGGATTCCCGGCAATTCGGTTCGTCGAACCCAACGAAAACTTCACGCATCAGCACCAAAACGTGCGCATTAAAAACGGCGTGCAATACGGCGATCTTCCGCAATTCATGGATTGGAACTACCTAGCGCGCGCGACCCAAGCGAACGTTGCGGTCCTGGCATCGCTCGCGCTCGGGCCGGCACGGCCCGCGCACGCGCAACTGGTGATGCACCACCTCGGCTACGATTCGACCTTGCGGTGGGACCGCGCGGCGGGGGCTACGTCGTACGAGATCGTGTGGCGCGCGAGCGATGCCCCCGAATGGCAGCACAGCAAGAACGTCGGCAACGTAACGACCGCCACGGTCCCGGTCAGCAAAGACGACTACATCCTGGGCGTGCGTGCGGTCGACGCACACGGCTTGCGAAGCGTCGTGAGCTATCCGCTCCCGGTTCGCACGTAGCTTACATCGAGGTAAATTCGTGTAGTTTGGCGCGGCACAAATACCGAATGTGTCCGCGCTCGCGCTTGAGCGCCCCGGCTCGTTCCAGTTGCGCGATCGTGCGCGCCGCGACTTCCTTTACCGTTCCGGCGGTCGCGGCCAGTTCTGCTTGCGTCAGCTCTGCAAGATAGCTTTTTGCGGGCGCCATCGCGTCGTCTTCGTCGGCATAGGGAAGCAGCGCGGCGGCGACGCGGGATATGATCGGTTCGGTCGCCTGCGCGGTCAATCGCCGAACGAGTTCGCGCGAACGCAACGCCGCGGCACGGGCCAACGCTGCAAAGAGCTCCCGGTTCTCGTTGCATAAGTCCAGCATGACCTCGCGCGGCAGCAACGCATAGCGCGCCGTACGCGTAATGACGGTCGCTCGTCCGAGCGTCCTCGCGTCATCGAGAACCGCCACGACGCCGAACATATCGCCGGGAAACGCCTCGTAGAGCCGCATGGAACGATTCTGGCGCTGAGAAGAAACCACGCCGCTGACCGACATCGCGATGACGCCGTCGAGGACGATACCGAAATACGGAAACGCCTCGTCCTGCTCGACCAGAATGTCGCGCCGCCGGCCCGATTTTATGAGCATTGCGGAGCGGATCCGAACGATCTCCTCCTCCGTGCAATGTTTGAATGCCGTCTGCTTTAAGACGGCCAGGAGGCGATCCTCAGCAGATTCCTCGCGAGTAGACGATCCCAGCATCGAAATAAAAAGCTACCTCCGAACGTCCCTTTTCCGGGGATGGGGTCGCCAAAACCTATCTGTCGTTCGATTCTGGCGCCGATTGGTGACCCCGGTTGCATATACTTGACGTTCATCCGCTTGTGCTGCCAAGCGTACCGACCTATGCCGGCCGGTTACAGCGACGCGCGAATCGCCTCGAGCGTTTCGTCGATGTCCCGCGCGGTATGAGCGGTCGAAACGAACATCACTTCATTCTGGGACGGCGGCAGCAAAATGGCCCGTGCGAGCATCTTTTTGTAGTACTCCGCATACCGCGACTTGTCGGCGGCGACGGCGTCGTCGTAGTTGCGATTTGGATGGCCCGGACGAAACTTGAAGTCCACGATCGATTCGGTCTGCACGACGGCGTACGGCAGATCTCGCTCGCGAAAGATCTCGCGAATGCCGGCGGCAAGGCGCTCGGCGAGCGAACGCATCTGCGCGTAGTATTCCGGGTGAGCTTCGAGCAGATCGATCACGCGATGCGCCATGCCGATGCTGAACGGATTACCGCCGTGCGTGCCGCCCGTAAACGTGCTGCCCGCAGGCGCGAGCACCCGCATCACCTCTTCACGGCCGCCGAATGCGGCGATCGGCGCGCCGCCGCCCATGATCTTTCCGATCGTCGTTATGTCGGGTACGATCCCGACGCGCGCCTGAGCACCGTGCAAACCGAAGCGCAGCCACGTAATGACCTCATCGAAGATCAAGAGCGCGCCGCACCGTTTCGTCCGCTCGCGCAAGCCTTCTAAAAACCCCGGTTCCGGCGGCACGTAGCCCATGTTGCCGACGATGGGCTCGACGATGATCGCCGCTAACTCCGCTTCGCGGTCCGCCAGAAACGCATCCACGCTCGACAGATCGTTGTACCGCGCAACGACGACGTCGCGCATGACGCCCTCGGGAATACCGCTCGCCTTCGCGTCGCTCGTATGCGCAGACGCGCCGGCATTTAAGAGCGCGAGATCGAAGTGCCCGTGGTAGTTCCCCGCAAATTTCAGGATCAGATTGCGTCGCGTGAACGCACGTGCAACGCGGATGGCGCTCATCACCGCTTCGGTCCCGGTGGAAACGAAACGCATGCGTTCCATCGAGGGCAGATAGGCGCGGATGCGTTCGGCCAGCCGAATCTCCTCGGGATGCGTGCATCCCCAGACGAATCCGCCGGCGACAAGTTCGTCGAGTCCTCGCACGAGCGCGGGATGGGTATGTCCGAAGAGCAGCGGGCCGTACGCCATGATGTAATCGATGTAGCGCTTGCCGTGTTCGTCGAAAGCATAGGCGCCGTTCGCCCCGGACTGCACGAACATCGGCGCACTCACGCCCCAGCCGCTGCGCACCGGCGAATCGCAACCGCCTGCCAGCACGCCCAAGGCGCGATCGAGCGTCGTTTTCGTTTCCACGCGCGCTCCTTCGACGCAAGGCCCGTAACTTCTCGCGGTAGCGGCAGTACTACCCGGCATGAAGCTTCTTCGTCTCGTCGTCTCTGCCAAAACCGCGGTCTTCCGCGCGATCCCGCTGTTGCGCGATGCACGCGTGCCCGCCGTTATAAAGGCTGCAGCCGTGGGCGCCGGCGTTCTGGTGGTTTCGCCGATCGATCTTTTCAGCGACGTGCCGGTCCTCGGATTGCTCGACGATGCCGCGCTGCTTTCACTCGTATGCGTACTCTTCGTACGCTTCGCATCGCCCTACGTTCGCACCGGCCAATCGCAGCCGGCCATCCGGGCGAGCGCGTAAAACACCACCGCGAAGTCGTACTCGCCCAAACCCATCGCGCGCGTAACGGTCAGCAGTTCATCGGCAGCTGAGGTTATCGGCAGCGGCACCTTCGATTCGCGTCCGAGCCCTAAGGCCAGATTGACGTCCTTCTGCATCAGACCCACGTCGAACCACGCCTTCTCCGGCATCTTTACGATAAACGGCGCGCGGTATTTCAACATCCCGGAACCGAGCGCACCGCCGAGGAGCATATCGAGCGCCGTTTGGCGATCGATGCCGTTGCGCTCTGCTAAAAGAATGCCCTCGCTCGCAGCGATCATTTGCGCGGCGAGATTCAGATTCAACGCGATCTTCATCACTTTCGCGTGACCCACGTCGCCGATGCGGCGCACGGTCTTCCCGATGGACTCGAGTACCGGCCGCACGCGTTCGCACGCGGATTCCGCACCGCCGAGCATGATCAACAGGTTTCCCTGCTGCACCGTGAGCGGACTGCCGAGGGCCGCCGAATCAAGCAGGGCGGCTCCCGTCCGTTGGACGCGCTCGTCCATCGCGCGAATCTCATCGGGCGAAATCGTGCTCATCTCGACCCAGATCGTTCCAGCATGCAGCCCGGCGAGAATTCCGTCGGTTCCTTCGGCGAGGGCCTCTACGGCCTTTCCGTCCGTGACCATCGTGACGACCACGTCGCACGTTTGCGCGAGTTCCCGCGGCGTGGGCACGAGTTGCATGCCTTTTTCCACGTACGTTCGCGCCTTCTCGGGCGTCCGGTTATATCCGTAGGCATCGCATTTCGCGAGCAGCAGGCGGTCCATCATCGCGCCGCCCATCTCGCCCAAGCCCGCTATTCCGATCTTCATGCCGTCTCCTTACGCCCGTCGATACCCATCCATCGGCCGCGCCTGACACCTGGGTAGGCGACGGCGGGCCGATTTCGCTGTTTAATAGCGGCATATGCCGCATGTAGAGATCGAGATTTCCCCGCAAAGCAACATCAGCGAGCTCGTCGCCGCCCTGCCGATTGCCGCCGACGTCCTTACCCAATTCGGCCTCGGCTGTTCGGGTTGCGGCGTCAGCAAGTACGAGACGATCGAACAGGGCGCCAAAGCCCACGGTCTGCGCGTCGAACCCATCGTGGCTGCGCTCGCGCAAGCCCGTCTTTCCGGATTCGTTCCGTTGATTTCGAACGAGGATCGCATGGCCGTGCGCCGGGCGCCCGGTGAATTCAGCGGCCGCGCGAAGATCAAGCACGTCGTGCCCATCATGTCGGGCAAAGGCGGCGTCGGAAAATCGCTGGTAACGGCGCTGCTCGCGCTCGGACTACGGCGTAAACATCTCTCCGTCGGCATCCTGGACGGCGACATCACCGGCCCGTCGATTCCGAAGCTCTTCGGACTGCACACGCCGCTTGCGATCGAAGCCGATCCCAATGCGCCCAAGACGCCGCAAGGAAATCCGCAGCCGCTGATGGTGCCCGCGCTTTCGCGCAGCGCGATCGAAGTCGTCAGCGCAAACCTGCTGACCGACAAAGAAGATACCGCGATGATCTGGCGCGGACCGATTCTCTCCGGCGTGATCCGTCAGTTCTACGAACAGGTGCTGTGGAGCGATCTCGACGTGCTGCTGATCGATCTTCCGCCGGGAACCTCCGACGCGCCGTTGACCGTGCTGCAGTCGCTGAGCGTCGACGGCGTGGTGCTGGTGACGATGCCGCAGGCGCTGGCGACGATGATCGTGCGCAAAGCGGCGAACCTGGTGCACCAGTTGAAGAAACCGATTCTCGGCGTCGTTGAGAACATGTCGTACTTCGTTGCGCCCGACACGGGCGTACGATACGACGTCTTCGGGCCATCCTACGCGCAACGCGTTGCGGAACTTGCTAACGCGCCGGTCTTTGCGCAGTTGCCGATCGACCCGCGCAAGGCCGCGCTCGCGGATGAAGGCCGCGTGGAAGAAATCGACGATCCCGTCGTCGACCAGTTGGCGGATGCGCTCCTCGCCGCGCTGCAAGCGCACCCCAAGCCCAAAGAGACCATTTCGATCATTTAGCCGTAACTTTTAGCGCGGTCGGGCGATAGGGTAGGGCATGCTTGCTACTGCTCTCGCCCTTAGCGGCGCGCTCTCGGCACTGGCCGGGACGCACCCGGGCCAAACGCCCGCGCTCCAAGTGGCCGTCGTTAAAAACGGTGCGGTTGCCTTCGATCGAACCTATGGTGTGGCGCCGGATACGCGCTTCCCCATCGGCTCGGTTACGAAGATGTTCACGGCCGTTTCGATCATGCAATTGGTCGAAGCAAAAAAAGTCGATCTCGACGCCAAGGTCGCTACGTATCTTCCGGATGCGCCCTACGCGTCGCAAATTACGGTTCGCGAATTGCTTGCGCATCGTTCCGGCCTTTGGAATTACGGCGACGAAGCCTTCGAGAAGGGGTGGATCTCAAAACCGACGACGCCGGCGGCAATTCTGGCGCTCGTCGCCAAGCATCCGCTGACGTTTGCGCCCGGGACGAATTGGGCCTACAGCAACAGCGGTTACGTGGTGCTCGGGCAGATCGTGGAACGCGTGACCGGCGAACCGCTCGCGCGCTACGAACGAGAACGCATCTATGCCCCGGCAGGCATGACTGCGACGACGATGGGATTTCCCGCACGCGCAGCGGTGGCGAAAGGATATATGGCGGCCGGCGGCGCGCTTGCGTCGCCTTGGCATGCATCGTGGTTTTACGCCTGCGGGGACATCGTATCGACGGCAGCAGATCTCGCTCGCTTCGATCTCGCGCTGATGAACGGCAAGCTGGTTTCGAAGCAGACGTTCGCCGAGATGCAACGCATCGAAACGGGAACGGCGCTCGGCGGCGATGGGTTAGGACTTTTCAGCAATCCCTATCGCTCCCTTACGCTCGTCGGCCACCACGGCGGCGTCCCCGGATATCTGTCGGACAACGAGATGATTCCCGCGACGACATCGGCCGTCGTGGTTTTGAGCGACGCCTTTACTTTCTCGACGAGCAAGGCGTTGAACGTTGCACTCGACAGGGAGTTTTCGCCAAAAATGCACGTCGATGCAAACGGCCGCGCCGTCCTCTCCCGTTTTACCGCCGCGCTCGATGGTCTCATCGAAGGCAAGGTCGATACGACGCAGTACGTGCCCGCCGCCGCATCGATGCTGACACCGGCCGTCATAGCCGGCGCGTCCATGCAATTACAAGCGTTAGGCAGCGTGAAGCACGCAAGCCTGCGCGGAGTACAAAGGACGCCGCAAGGGACCCTCTACCTGGTGCGCGCGACGTTCACGAACGGCTCCAGCTCGATGTGGCATTTCGTACTCGATCCGTCCGGAAAGATTGCGTCGCTGACGTTAGCCGGTTAAGGCGCCGCTCTGCCAGGTTGCCATAACGCCGACGCCCTGGAACGAGTCTCGTTCGAACGGATCGGCATCCAGCACCGCAAAGTCTGCTTCAAAGCCCGGCGCGATGTTGCCGCGCCGCTCTTCGACGTAGCCGAGGTGCGCGGCGTTGACCGTATACGCCGCGAGCGCCTCGTGCACCGTCAGTCGCTCGTGCGGCTCTTGCCCGTCGCAGGCGGCGCGCATTCCCTCGAGCGCGTCGAGCGCACACACGGGCGCATCGGAGCCACCGCAGAGCGTTGCACCGCTCGCAACGATCGAACGCAAACGGTTCATCGCGCTATAGCGCTTACCCAAGCGCCGCTCGTACATTCCGCGCTCGCCGCCCCACGTCGCCTGGAATTGCGGCTGCATCGAAAGATGCAGGTTCATCACCGCGCACGCCTCGATGTGCGAAGCGTCGGCCATCTCGAAGTGTTCGATGAAGTGACGCGTCCCTCGTGGTGAGGGTTTGCCTCCCAGGACGCGTTCCCACGTGCGCACGCACTGTTCGATCGCGGCATCGCCGATCGCGTGCACGCCCGCGGCGACGCCAAGTCCTTCGGCACCGGCGAAATACGCGAGCAATTCGTCGTCGCTGAAACGAAGCGCGCCCCGATCGTCGCTTCCTTCGTAAGGTGCGTCGAGCGCGGCGGTGCAACTGCCGATCGATCCGTCGAGAAACACATCGCCGCCGATTGCGGGCAGCCCGAAGCGCACGGCAAGCGAAGCGTCGGGTTCGCAGATCTTCGGATGCACGGTGACCGGAAGCGTCCGCAAGAAGGCAAGGTCTTCCGCATAGCCGTCGGCGGTTCGGCCGAGCAATTGCGCGTGAACGGCGACGATGCCCTTTCGCAGCGACATTTCGGCAGCACGCCGTTCGCTCGCGCGGCGCACCTCGGTCGGAATGCGCGCAACGAATGCCGCGATCGCGCGCCAGTTTGCGTCCAAAAACAGCCGTCCCGTCGGCACGCCGTCGTTGTCGCGTTCGATGCCTTGGGTGCCGGCCGGGAGGTTCAACCAGGCGAGCGTTTTGCGATTGACGATCGACGAATGACTGTCGACGCGAACGAGCATCGCAAACGACTCCGCGTGGTAGCGATCGAGCGCCGCAGCGTCGGCGTGCCGCCCGTCCTCCCACGTCGCGTCGTCGTACTGCCCCGCATACACGATCTCGCCGTCACGCGGAATCCGCGCCACGGCTCGCGCGAATTCGTCATAATCGCGAAGATTCGCAAGCGAACGCGGCCCGGCATAATAGCCCGCCTCGGCGAGATGAACGTGACAGTCGGTAAAGGCCGGGACGATCGTCGCGCCTTCCAGGTCGATGCGCTCGACCTCGATGCCGTGCGGCTGTTGACCGATCGCGACGATGCGCTCGCCGTCGATCAGCAACGAATCGTGCGCTATGAAGCGGCGGCGTGCCGGATCAAAGGCATAGGCGCGAAGATTATGCAGTAGCCGCAATGCGTTCAATCCACTTCGCAACGAGGCTCGGTTGGGTAACGGGAAGCATATGGCCGCCCGAAACGATCTCTACGTCCGCCGCCGGAATTTGCGCGCGTAAGCCTTCTCCGTGCAGCTGCGCATCGAGCACGCGGTCGTCGCTTCCGTACAACACGTGTACCGGCACCTCGAGTTCGTGATACCGCGCAACGAGATTCGGCATGTCTTCGAGGCTCGCCATCATGTCGGTCGAAGCGCTGTAAAACTGCCACGGACGCAGTCCCGTCCAAGCACCGCCTGCGGTCAGGAAGTCCTTGGGAACATCCTCGGGCGCGAAGATCTGCTTTAGCGCCGCCCGCGCTCCAAGCAGCGAGAGTGGAACGGCGATCGTCCATGCGACCAGAGCGCGCTCGCGCGCCGAAGGAATCTTCAAGCCCGCAAACGCCGGCGGAACCTCGCGTTGCGGTTGCGTCAGCGGCGCAATAAGAGCGAGCGCTCGCGCAAGCTGCGGGTGATCGAGCGCGAGCGCAAGCGCGATCGCACCACCGAGTGAATGGCCGACGACGATCGGCCGTTCTATACCAAGCCGCTCGATGAAACGCGCGATCACGCCGGCTTGCGCCGGCAAATGCGCGGACGCGCCGCGGCGGCGCACCGAGAAGCCCGCGCCGGGCCGGTCGAGACCGATGACGCGGAACGAGCCTTCGAGCGCGCCGGTAAGCGAATGGGTGAAATTCTGAAGCACCCCGGCCAACCCGTGCACGAGCACCACCGGTGGACCGCTTCCGCGATCGACGTAGTGGAGCCGCGCGCCGTCGATCTCGACGTTCATCCGATGTTGTACGAAACCGGGAAAAGGCGCTCGATCAGCGCCGCGAGCGCCGCATCCCGTCCGACGATAATGCGCGCGCGCCGGCGTTCGATGCCGCGCGCGATGATGCGCGCCGCTTCCTCCGGCGGCATGCGCAGCGCGCGTTCCCATCCCCGCTTCTGCCGCTCCAGCACGTGTGGCGGAATGGTGCTTGCCGTGCGCGCGTTTTTCGCAATCGACGTCGCGACGCCGCCCGGATGGACCGTCGTCACGCCGATACTGCTGCGGGCGAATTCGCGCCGGAGCGCTTCGCTAAAACCGCGTACCGCAAATTTACTCGCAGAGTAAGCGCTTTGACCGGCCGGCGCAACGATGCCGAAAATGCTCGAAACGTTGACGATACGGGCATCCTCGCTGCGATGCAACGCGGGCAAAAAGGCGCGCGTCATACGAACGACACCCCAAAAATTCACGGAGAAGAGCCATTCGAAATCCTCGGGAGCAATCTGTTCGAACGTCCCGGCGAGGGCGACGCCGGCATTGTTTATTACGACGTCAACCCCGGAATGCGCGGCCAGCACGCTCTGCGGAAATGCGGCAACCGCCGCCGCGTCGGCGACGTCCAGCCGGTGAAGCGATATCTTCGTTGAGTCCGCCGGCAACGATGCGCGCGTTTCGCGTAGCCCTTCGTCGTTGACGTCGGCGAGTGCGAGGTGCATTCCCCGGCCGGCGAGTTCCGAAGAAAGCGCGCGTCCGATGCCGCTCGCGGCGCCGGTGATGACGGCAGTTTTCCCGGATAACTTCATCGTTTTCAACGTGCAAACTCCATGACGCCGTCGTCGACAGGGCCGAAACGCAGCGACGCCAGATCCAATGCATAATTTTGATGCAAGCGCCACGGCGTGCGGGTACCTTGTTTTGGTAGATCGTTCAACGCGCGCCTGATATATCCCGAGCGCAGGCCGATTGCCGGTTCCCGGTCGACGCCCGCCCTAGGCTCGTGGGGCACGCACGTGCGATAGCCGTGGCGATCCATGTACGCGATGAGGCGGCAGACGTATCGTGCGGTCAGTTCACACTTGAGCGTCCACGAGGCATTCGTGTATCCGAGCGCCATCGCGAGATTCGGTACGCCGCAAAGCATCATGCCTTTGTAGGCCGTCGAGTCACCGAGTCGCAGCGGTACGCCGTCGATGTCGATCTTCACCCCTCCGAAAAGCCGAACGTTCAGACCCGTCGCGCTAACGACGACGTCTGCGTCGAGCACGGCGCCCGAACGCAGTCGTACGCCGGTTTCGGTGAAGCGCTCGATCGCATCGGTCACGATCGAAGCGCGGCCGTCGCGCAGGGCCTCGAAGAGATCGTCGTCGGGAACGAGGCAAAGCCGCTGATCCCAGGGATTATAGCTCGGAGAAAAATGCCGCTCGACGTCGATCTGCGATCCGACCGCGCGCCGCGCCATCTTTTTGATGGCACCTTTCGCCTGGTGCGGGAACGCGCGCATCCATGCGTAGATCAGCATTTGTAAGGCGATGTTCTTCCAGCGCACGGTTGCGTGAGCGGCGCGCGCCGGAAGCAGACGATAGAGCGCGCGCGCAAGGGGATCGTGCGCGGGCAACGAGACGACATACGACGGCGAACGCTGGAGCATCGTGACGTGCCGCGCCGTTCGCGCGATCGCGGGAACGAGCGTGACCGCCGTCGCGCCGCTGCCGATCACCAGCACGTTGCGATCGTGAAGATCGAGGTCTGCGGGCCACGCCTGAGGGTGGACGAACGTCCCGCGATACGTTTCCATCCCTTCCCATTGCGGCTGATATCCCCGCTCGTATTCATAATAGCCGGAACAGAAATAGAGGAACGAACACGTATAGCGCACGCTCGTGCCGCCTCGGTCTACGTCGACCGTCCACGCCGCGTCCGCGCTGGACCAGGACGCGCGCACGACGCGCTCGCCGAAACGAATGTTGCGATCGATCTTGAATGCTTGCGCAGTTCGTTCGACGTAGTTCTTGATCGCCGGCCCCGCGGCAAGCGAAACGTCGCCTCCCCAGGGATAAAACGAATATCCGAGGGTATGCATGTCGGAGTCCGAGCGGATTCCCGGGTATCGAAAGAGGTCCCACGTCCCGCCGAGCGCCTCGCGGGCCTCGAGAATCAGATAGCTCTTCGAACCGAGGCGGGATTGCAGGTAATAGCCGGCCGCGATGCCGGAAAGACCCGCACCGACCACCAACACGTCGACGCGGTCGCCGTTCATTTCAACGAGGTTAACAAGAACAAATGAGATTTAGCAACGTGTTGATCGGGGCTGCGACGGGCCTCGCGGCCGGATATCTGGCAATTCGCGCCTTCGAGCTCACGTTGCCGTCGCAGCCGGCGAAGCCCGACGCGGCCGCATACGGACGGACGCGCCGCGCGCTCGCGATTGCGGGCGTCGTTCGCTCGAGTGCCGGATCGCTTGCGTTTGCCTACGGACCGACGGCGCCCGCGATCGAGCGTGCATATCGATTTCTGCCGGTTTGGGCGCGAGCGGGCGCCTTCGCGTCAACGGCGGCCCTGGCATCGGCACTGCTCGATCTTCCGGTTGCAATCGCCGAGGATCACGAACTCGAACGCCGCTACGGGCTCACGGAACAGCCGCGCGCCGGTTTTATCGCCGATGCGCTCAAGTCGGCCGGAATCGAAGCGGCGGTCGTCGGCGTGCTGGCAACGCTCGGCGCGGCAGCGCTGCGGAGATTCCCACGCACCTGGCCGATCGTCGCGGCGCTCGGAGCATTCCCGCTCTACGTCCTGGCAAACCTGGTCGTGCCGGTCTATATCATGCCGCTCTTCAACAAATTCGAACCGCTCCAGGGGCCGCTCGAGGCGCAGTTGCGCGCGCTTGCAACGGATCACGGCGTTGGCGATGCGGAGATTTTGTACATGGATATGAGCCGCCAGACGAAAAAAGCCAATGCATTTGTCACCGGGATCGGCAACACGCATCGTATCGTCCTGGGCGATACCCTCGTCGAAAACTTCGAACCCGACGAAGTCGAATTCGTGGTCGCGCACGAGTTGGGGCATTATGTCTCGGGCGATACGTGGCGATCGATCGGCATTGCCGAAGCCGCAACCGCGCTGCTCTTGCTGGCGGCCTCGACGCTAACGCGTGACGACCGCAGCAGTGACGGCGTTCGCTTGGCCCGCATCGCCGCATTGCTCGGCGCGGGCGTTCAGATCGTGCGGCCCGCGCTTGCCGCATTCTCCCGTTCGCGCGAATGGGCAGCCGACCGCTTTGCGCTGCAGTCCACCAACGATCCCAAAGCGGGTGCCGCGGCTTTCCGCAGGTTGCGCGATCAGAACCTGGCCGAAGACGAAGTGCCCGAGTGGTACGAGTTCGTCTTCGGAACGCATCCCAGTTTGGGCAAGCGCATCGCGGCGCTCGACGCGAGCGCCGTTAACGCCGGCGCAGCAGCAGCGAATTCGTAACGACGAAAAGGCTCGACGCTCCCATCGCCGCGGCCGCGAACATGGGCTGCACGATGCCGAATGCAGCAAGCGGTACGAGCACGACGTTGTAGCCGAACGCCCAAAAGAGATTCTGCGCGATCGTACGAAGCGTTGCGCGCGAGAGGTCGATCGCGGTCACGACCGCGTGCGGGTCGTTCGAAACGATCGCCGCCTTCGCGGCCTCGAGGGCGATCTGGGTGCCGCCTCCCATCGCGATGCCTACGTCCGCAACGGCAAGCGCCGGGGCATCATTGATGCCGTCACCCACGAATGCAACGATCCGTCCCTCGCGTTGTAGACGCTGCACCAACTGGGCTTTCTGTTCGGGCATCGTTTCAGGTGCAACGTTTTCGATGCCAAGATCGGCCGCGAGAGCCTCGACGGCAGATGCAACGTCTCCGCTGACGATCCACACGCTCTTCCCCCGCGCGTGCAGGTCTTCGATCGTCGACTTCGCCTGCGGGCGGGGCTGGTCCGCGAGATCGATCGCGCCTGCGAACGCACCATCGCGAGCGACATAGACGGTCGTCGTTCCGTCACGCGAAGGGGCACCCGGATCGATGCCGTTCGCACGAAGGTAGGCGGCATTCCCCGCCAACACCGCGCGTCCGTCGACGTTTCCGCGCACGCCTCCGCCGGCCGCGGTCTCCACGCCGGTGGCCGCAGCAACGCCGGCGCCGTGCGCGTTCGCGTATTCCACGATCGCTGCGGCGAGCGGATGCGAAGACGAGCGTTCGAGTGCGGCCGCAAGCGTCAACGTCGAACCCTCGTCGCCGCGAACGGCGAGGACGCGCGGCTTTCCGTTCGTCAACGTTCCCGTCTTATCGAAAACCACGGTGTCGGCCGCGGCGAGCCGTTCGAGGGCGCTTGCGTCTTTGAAGAGCACGCCGCGTTTGGCGCCCGTCCCGGCGGCAACCATCACGGCGGTCGGCGTAGCAAGTCCGAGCGCGCACGGGCATGCCACGACAATGACGGCGACGGCGGTGACGAGCGCATGCACCCACGTTCCGTGGAAGAGCCACGCGACGAACGTCAACGCGGCGATCGCTAGAATCGCGGGCACGAAAATTGCGGCAATGCGATCCGCCAACCGTTGAACCGGTGGCGTGGAACCTTGCGCGCGGCGTACGATATCCACGATGCGGGCAAGTGTCGTTCCCGCGCCCACGGCGCGGGCGCGCACGATCAGCGTGCCGGTCCCGTTTACCGTGCCGGCGCGGACCAGATCGCCGATCGACACCTCTTGCGGCATCGGCTCGCCGGTGAGCATCGATACGTCGACCGCGCTCGCGCCTTCGATGACATCGCCGTCGACGGGGATGCGTTCGCCGGCCGGCACGACGATCTGATCGCCGATGCGGACGCTTTCGACCGGCACGATCGCTTCGGTTCCGTCACGGCGAACGCGTGCAACGTCGGGTTGCAGATGCAAGAGCGCGCGAATCGCCGAGTTCGTGCGGCCCTTGGCGACCGTCTCCAGGTATTTCCCGACGAAAATCAGCGTCACGATGGCGGATGCCGTTTCGAAGTACGTCGGCCGGCCTTCGAGCATCGCGTAGATCGAGTACAGGAACGCCGCCGTCGATCCGAGCGAGACGAGGGTATCCATGTTTGCGCTGCCGTGCCGCAGTTGCGCGAGGGCCCCTCGATGAAATTCCCAGCCGACCACCGCCCAAACCGGAAGCGTGAGTGCGAAGAGCAGCCATTGCTTCAACCCGAAGGGCGGCACGAACATGCCGAGCACGAGCGTCGGAACGAATAACGCGAGCGCGAAGAGGAGCAGGTTGCGTTTGCGCGCGAGTTCGCGATCGCGTCGTGCCGCATCGGCATCTTCCGCAACTTCATCCGCGGCGGGAAGCGCCGCGCCGTAGCCAGCACGTTCGACCGCAGCAATGAGCGCGTCATCGCCCACGTCCGGCCCGGCATCGATCGACGCGCGTTCGGTAGCAAGATTCACTTGCGCGCGCTCCACGCCGGGAACGCGCTCCAGCGCCCGCGATACGCGGGCAACGCACGAAGCGCACGTCATACCCTCGATGACGAGCTCTGCGTGCCGGGTCGCGCTCATCGCAAACTAAAGCCCGCTTCTTCCAGCGCGGAGGCGAGTTGCGCGCGTTCGATCTCGTGCGTCACGTGAAGCTGCGTGGCGCCCGTTTCCGGATCGGCCTTTGCATCGGTTACGCCGTCGATGGCGAGCAACGCCGCTCGCACCGATCGGGCGCAGCCGTCGCAGGTCATTCCTTCGACGTGAATATCCATCGTTGAAGTGCTCATGATTCAAAAATCCCCTCGTAAGTTCTAACAGCCGAGACGGCCTCCGCGTTGCAGGGACCGCGACGGTGGCGTCTTTCGCCCATGCATGCAGGCGTGGTCGGTCGACTTAGGACAAAAGAACCGCCGAATGTCGGGTACGCAGCCACGACGCAACGTCGGTCTTTTCCGTGACGTACGCGCCCGTGCGCAATTCCTCGCGAAATTCTCCGAACGTGCCAAAGGCCTCCGCGAACGCATCGTGTTTGTGGATCGATTCGTAATTGACTTGGCTCGCGAAGACGAACGTGTCGTCGTTCAAATCGGCATACATCTCCAGCGACCGCGCGAGTATTCCGCGCACGACGTCTTCGACGAACTTCGGATTGTGATGCGCTTTATTGACGATGAAGAACTCATCGGGTCGCTTGAGCAGATCGTAGGTTTCGCTGGACATCGAACTTTCGACGATTTCGACGAGGTCTTCGGCACGAATCGCCGGCATGCGCGCTTCGTCGACGCCGATCAGCACCGAACCGCGGCCGCGCTGATTGTGGGTGGCGACAGGAAGCGCATCGAGTGCGCGCGACGCCTCGGCCTCCGAAAACCCGGCTTCGACCAGTTCGTGCATCGAGTGCTCGCGCACCATCAATTGCGCGCACGGGCACGCCGTCATGCCTTCGGCTTCGACGCCGATTAGATGACGCACCTCACGTTCGTCGGCATGCGCGATGCCGACGAGCGTATACATCTCTTCGCCCCGCTTGCCGCTGACCGGCGTCCAGCGTTCTAAGCCGAAATCCGCGCGTAACCGCACGTCGGCGCGAATGGCACGCTGGCTGCCGACGATCTCTCTTGCGACCGCCGCGACGAGATGCTCGATGCGCGCCGGTTCAGACGTAGCGGCGAGGACGTCGAGCGTCGCTTCTTCCAGAATCTCCGAGAAGCGCGACATGTGGACGCCGGCCTTGTCTGGCGCAAGATCGGCAACCATCGTGAATTCGCCGTTAAAGACGCGAGGCGAACCGTCGACCTCGAGGTGCACGATGCGCCGCACCCGCGACACGCCGACGCGATTGAGCGAGAGGCGTACCTCCGGTTCTTCTTCCTGGCGATTGGCGTCGAAGCGCAACGTGCGCTCGCGCTTTCGCGGCGCGTTCCCGTTGACCGAAGCAAAGCTTTTGAATTGCGGCGCAATTTCGGCAAGGGGAACGGCATTGTAAGGACGGCGAGCGAGATCGGGATGTACGTAGTCGTCGAACGCGAGCAGGTCGATGTCGATGTGGCGCGCTTCCAGCCGCGTGACGCCGACGCGCCCGAGCGAGACTTGAAGGTCGGCGAGCATTCGTTCGAACGACGACGAGTCGGCTGCGGTTTCAACTTCCGCCGCAACGTTGAGAAACGCCGGTCCCGTTGCGCCATCGGCAGCCGCGCTTTCGTAGAACGACGAGACGCGGGCGATGCGCGCGCGCATGCGCAGGCGCTGCAGGGCCGCGAGAATGTTCGCCTGCCGATCGCCGAGATTCGATCCGATGCCGATGTATGCTCGATGCATTCCTTACTTTTCCGAGAGAAGCGCCTCCGCGAGGCTTCTCCATCACGTAGCCTCGTTGCTTCTCGATCCGCGTCTCGGGCGAGCGAATTCCGATAATCTGCAGGCCGCGCGAGCGGTTCGCGGCGTAGAGCGAGCGCGTCGGGAGCACGGTGCGACAATTGATGCAGCCGCTTGCATGGAGGACCGGCTAGAGCGTCACCAAAAGCGCGAGCACGAGTGCGTTTATGCTGACAGTACGCTTCTACGACGGCGCCGGATGGCTAGGCTTTTCGCAGCCGCTTACCGTGCTTCGCGCCGCCTGCGCCCAAGATTCGGGGGCGGAGCTGGCCCGTGCCCAAGAGGCGCTCGCGTCGGGCTACTGGATCGCCGGCTATATCCGCTATGAGCCCGGCGCGGGGGACGCGCTCGCCATCGGCATTTTCGAACCGCCTTCGACCGAACCACCGCCCGAAGGTCACGCCCGGTGTTCTCCGCTGCTTCCACTCGTCACGCGCGCCGAGTATAACGACGCGATTGCACGAATCGCTCGTCGCATCTACGACGGTGACGTCTATCAAGTCAATTACACGATGCCCTTCGCGTTTTCTATCGAAGGCGATGCGCAGGCATGTTGGGCGAACGTTGCGCGTCGGACCGGAGCGCGATATCAAGCCTACGTGCAAGACGGTAACGCGCGCATTCTGTCCTGGTCGCCCGAACTTTTCTTGCGTTTCGATTGGCCGCTCCTCGAGACGCGACCGATGAAGGGGACGGCGCCGAACGACCGGAGCGACGCACTCTCGAGCGAGAAGAATCGGGCGGAGCACGTGATGATCGTGGATCTGCTGCGCAACGATCTTCAACGCATCTGTGACGGCGTTCGGGTGATCGCGCTCGAAACGATCGAGCGATATCCAAGCTTTTCGACGATGACGTCACGCATCGAAGGGCGCGTGCTCCCCGGCGCGGGCCTGGCAAGCGTGTTCGAAGCGACGTTTCCGTGCGGAAGCGTGACCGGCGCGCCAAAACGCGCGGCCGTGGCGACAATCGCCGCGACGGAGAAGTACTCGCGCGGCGCCTACTGCGGCACGATCGGCTTTCTTTCTCCGCAGCGGCGCGGGTGGTGGAACATCGCGATTCGCACGGCGCAGCTCGACGGTTCCGACGGAACCTATCACGCGGGCGGAGGGATCGTCGCCGACTCGAACGCCGAGGACGAATGGCACGAGGCCTTCTTGAAAACGGCGTTCTTGCAGCAGCCGTTCGAATTGTGGGAAACCCTGCGCGGGGACGCATCCGCGCACGTGCTCGAAGCGCATATAGCGCGTCTGCGTTCGAGCGCCGCGCGCTTGCAGATTCCCTTCGATGAAACGATGCTGCGCGAAGAGCTGGAGCGACGGCGCGCGGCGCGGCTGTTGCGCGTTCGCCTCGCGCACGACGGCAGGCTGCGCATCCTCGACGAGGCGCTCGTGGAATCCGGCGAGCGCGAGGTCGACGTCGTTCTCTCCAATGAAACCGTCAATAGCCGCGATCCTTGGCTCGGCATCAAGAGTTCCTGGCGCCCGCACCACAGCCGAGCGTGGGCACACGCATCCGAGCGCTCGGCCTTCGATGCGATGCTGCAAAACGAACGCGGCGAAATCACCGAGGGCTCGCGCACGAACGTCTTCGCGCAGATCGACGGCCAGCTCATCACGCCCCCGCTCTCGTGCGGCGTTCTGCCGGGCGTCTTACGCGGCGAACTGATCGCCGAAGGCCGCGTGCGGGAACGAGTGATATACGCAGCCGACCTCGAACGAATCGACGCACTCTACGTAGGCAATTCGGCTCGCGGGCTGCTGCGCGCGCGCCTTCATCGATAGAATCCGGAGAAACATCGTGGACAGCCAGCTCTACCCGCTCGTCATCGAACCGAAAGAAACGCCTGCTATTTGGGGAGGCGACGCGCTCGTGACCCGCTTCGGCAAACCGGGAGATCCATCGGCGAAGATCGGGGAATCGTGGGAATGCTGGGATGAAAACCGCATCGCAAACGGCGCATACGCCGGAAAGACGCTTGCGGATGTGCGCGGCATTCTGGGCGCCGATCTCATGGGCAATCTGGATGCAACGCGCATCTTTCCAATCCTCACGAAGATCATCGACGCGCGCGACTGGCTCTCCGTGCAGGTGCATCCGGACGACGCCTACGCCGAACGCGTCGAGCACCAACAGAACGGCAAGACGGAATGCTGGTACATCCTGCACGCCGATCCCGGTGCCGAATTGGTCCTGGGATGGAACCGCGACACGTCGCGCGCGGAATACGAGCGGCGCGTAGGGGACGGAACGCTCGGCGAGATTCTGCGGCGCGTTCCCGTGCACGCGGGAGAAGCTTATTATCTTCCCGCCGGAAGCCTTCACGCCATCGGTGCGGGCATCATCCTCTTCGAAACGCAACAGGCAAGCGATCTCACCTACCGCATTTTCGATTGGAATCGCACCGGCTCCGACGGCAAGCCGCGCGAACTCCACGTGCAAAAGGCGGCCGACGTGTTGGATTACGCGCGCGGCACGCGCGGCGCCGTCGAACAAGTGACGTACCGCGACGACGGCATGGAGTGCACGGCTATCATCGCCGACCGCCGCTTCAGCGTCTCAAAACTCGTTGCGGGTTCCGATCCCGGGTCGCTTGCGACCGAGGGGCGCCCCCTGATCGTGATGGCGCTCGACCGTCCACTGCAGCTCGACGCCGGCGGCACGCCGGTCACGCTCGCAGCGTATCAAACGGCGATCGTTCCGGCGGCGGCGCAATGGTGTTCCGTCTCCGCGGGCGGCGGCGACGACGCCGCGTTTATGCTCGTCACGCCTCCGGCACACCCTGAAAACAGGGCGATCCACATGCTTGCCGGCGGCGTGGATCAAGAACGCATCGACCGCTTCATGTCGCAATTCTCGTGACGATCGGCGGCCTCTCCGCCGAATCGCTGGCGAAGCGCTTTGGAACGCCGATGCTCGCGATCGACCTCGACGTCTTCGACGCCGCACTCGACGATTTCTTACGCGCGGGAGAACGCCACGGCGTGCGCGTTTCCTACGCGGCAAAGGCGTTGCTCGTTACCGCGCTCGCGCGGCATTTGCAGCCATTGCCCGTGGGCATCGACGTCGTTTCGCTTGGAGAACTCGCAACGTGCGAGCGTGCGGGAATCGAGGCATCGCGCCTGACGCTCCACGGCGCGGGGAAACTCGATGACGAGATCGCCGCGGCCTTCGAGGGGCGCGTCGGACGGCTCGTCGTGGACTCCGTCGACGAACTCGAGCGCGTCGTCGCCCTTTCCGCCGGGCGCTCGCTCGACGTGCTGCTTCGCATCAATACCGGCATAGAAGCACACACTCACGAATTCATTCGTACCGCCGGCGACGATTCAAAGTTTGGTCTCGCGCCGCGCGACGAAGCGCGCGCGTTCGCGCTCTTGGCCTCGCAGCCGTCGCTCCGGCTCGTAGGCGTGCACGGACACGTCGGCTCGCAAGTGTACGAAATCGAACCGTTTGCGGCAAACACGCAAGCGCTCGCGGCCGCGCTCACCCGGTGTCGAGAGGCGGGATTTCACGGCGCCGATACCATCGTCACAGGCGGGGGATTCGGCGTACGCATGCACCCGAGCGCGGGCGACGAAACGCTCGACGTCGATCGAACTTTTGCCGCGATTCGCGCTGCCGCTCCGCACGCGAAGCTGGAAGTTGAGCCCGGACGCGCCGTCGTCGCCGAAGCGGGGACGTCGATCTATCGCGTCATGGCGATTAAACGCTTTGCCCAGCGGACGTTCGTCGTGGTCGACGGAGGCATGGCCGACAATCCGCGACCGGCGCTCTACGGCGCGTACCATCACATCCGCGCAGTCGGAACGAGCAGCGCGGCCGACATAGCCGTTACCATATGCGGCCGGTCTTGCGAAAACGACGAGCTGGGGGATGCGCTGCTTCCCGCGGACATTCGCGCCGGCGATCTGCTGGCGGTAGAAACCACGGGAGCGTACACCTACAGTATGGCGAGCAACTACAACCGGTTTCCGCGGCCGCCCGTGGTTGCCGTCACAAAACGGGAAGCGCAGCTGTGGACGCGCCGCGAGACGATTGAAGACGTGTTACGCGCCGACGTATAGCCGGCTACTTTAGCGTCTCGACATACGCCGCGACGTCGTACACGCTCTGCTTACTCAGTTGTCCCGGATAGAGCGCGGGCATAGGCGGACGCGGCTTCTCGATCCACGCGATGAGCTGCGCGTGGGTGATTTTCGAGACGATGTTTTTTAGCGCCGGACCCTCACTGCCGCCCTGTCTGTTCAAGCCGTGGCAGACGCCGCAGGTACGTAAAAAGATCGCTTTTCCGTGTTGTATATCGGCATGAGGCTGCGAGGGGCTCGCATTTGCTCCGTGCGTCACGGAAAGACCGAACGTCAGAACGCCGAGCAAGAGCCCGACACCATAAAGTCGACCCGATAGCATGCGTTCATCATGCCCCGGCAAGCGTAGAAACGTGCAGACAATTGTCGGCCGAGAATCGTTTTCACGCTCTCGTCGCGTTCACCGTACTACGGCGTTAGGCAAGACGAATTCGCGAAGCTGTATCGCGTATCCATGCTCTTAATATCTCGCCGGTGTCGCGTGCGTCTTGCGGCACGAGCGGTTCGGTGCGCGCTGCCAATCTTGCGATATCCCAGCGCTCCTCCGAGCGTTCGCCAAAATAGCCATCGATCAACGCCGCTTCCGCATGCGTCATCACATGTTCCGCATCGACCGGGATGCAATAACGGCTCGCGATGGCGCCGGCGACGAAACACAACGCCTGGATCGCTTCTTCGCGCAGCGGATAGCGCCCGAAATTATACGGCGTCGCCTCGTGCATGCCCGCAACCGCAATGCCCGCGGCAAAGCTGTTGCGACCCGCCGTGTGTGCAGCATAGCTCGCCGGAGTTCCGGTACGCAGGTCGCACATGTTCGCCCGCAGATCGTGCGTCTCTACGACGCGCGCCTCACCGTCTTTGAACGTGATGCAGTAGTGATACGACGGAAACACCGTCGCATAATCGCCGGCGGTCCAATGCAGATAGATTCGCTCCAGGCGCCCCTCGGGAAAAACCGGCCGCCACGACGAAAGCGCGCTCATGCTCGCCATCTTCGCCCTTGCCGCACTCGATGCACTCTTTTCCACGCCGACGCTGGCGGGAGCGCACGTCGGCGCATACGTCGCCGACGCGCAGACGGGTCGGGTGCTCTACGAACGTCACGCGGCGCGGGACTTCATCCCCGCTTCGACGATGAAACTGGTCGTGGGGTCGGCTTCGCTCGACGATCTTGGAACCGCGTTCTCGTTCGTGACGACCGTCGGAACCGACGGCCGCAACCTCTACGTGCAAGGTGGGGGCGACGTACTGCTGCGGGAACGCGACCTGCAGGACGGAGCAGCCGCGATACGCGCGCTTGGGTTCACCTCGTTTTCCGGTGCTCTTATCGGCGATGCTACGCGGTTCGACGGCTCGCGGTATCCCCCGGGCTGGCAAGTCGACGATCTTCCCTACGATTATGCAGCGCCGCCTTCGGCGCTCTCGTTCGATGAAAACGCGCTGCACCTGACGATTGCACCATCGTCACCGGGCGAACCGCCCGCGATCGCGATTTCACCCGCCGACGTCGCCGTCCGCGTCGTCAACGATGCCACGACCGGAGCGGCTCGCAGCGAGGATACGACGGATCTGCGCTACGACTGGACGACCCCTCAAACGCTTACCGTCGTCGGAAGCGTACCCGCGGGCGGCTCGCCCTCGACGCTCGATGCGTCGATGCTCGACCCGGCACGCGTAACGCTCGCCCTCTTCGCTCACGCATTCGGTAACGCCGGCATCCACACCGACGGCGAGCAAATATTTGCGGCGATGCCGCCGTCGGCACGCGTGCTGTGGCAACGCCGCTCGCCGCAGTTGGCGCAGATTCTTGCCGACATGTGGCTTCCGAGCGATAATCTCATCGCCGAAACGCTGCTGGAAGAACTCGGCGCGCAAGCGCCCGGTGCGGGAACGACCCGTGCGCGCGGAATCGAACGCGAACGGCAGTGGCTCGCCTCGATCGGGATCGACTCAAGAACGATGACGATCGCCGACGGATGCGGGATGTCGATCTACGATCGCATCACGCCGCAAGATCTCGGCATCATCCTCGCGCACGACTGGCACGGACCGTTCCGCGAAATCGTGCTGCACGCCTTACCCGTCGCGGGCAAAAGCGGCACGCTCGAGCACGCCTACCTTGGCACCCCGCTCGTGGGGACCGTCGTTGCCAAAACCGGCAGCTCGATGCACAACCGCACGCTCGCCGGTTACCTGGAAACGCCGCACGGCACGCTGATCTTCGCGCTGATGGTCAACAATTGGATGGATCACGCCCCAGGAGCCGACGAGCGCCTGCGGGCCTTCCAGGAACGCTTTCTCGAACGCATCCGAGACGACGCGAGCGGCGTTCCTTAGGTATATGAGCACGCAATCCGCAACCTTTGCCGCCGGCTGCTTCTGGGGAGTCGAAGCGGCGTTCGTCCCCGTCCCGGGCGTCGTCGACGTCGTCTCCGGCTATACCGGCGGTCATACCGAAAATCCGACGTATCAGCAGGTCTGCAGCGACCGCACGGGTCACGCGGAAGCCGTCGAGATCACCTTCGATCCTGCAAAGGTGAGCTATAACGCCTTGCTCGACATCTTTTGGAAGATCCACGACCCGACGCAGATGAACCGCCAGGGGCCCGACGTCGGTTCGCAATACCGTTCCGCCATCTTCACCCATTCTCCGGAACAAGATGCGGCGGCGCGCGCATCGCTCGAAAAGCATCGCGCGGATTTCCAACGGCCGATTGCCACGGTCATCGAACCGGCGAAGCGCTTTTATCGTGCCGAAGAGTATCATCAGCGGTATTTCGAACGGCACGGCGTGGCGTGCCACGTGACGCCGTAATGCGCCGGTCCGAGTTTATCGCGGGCGGTGCGGCCGCCGTTGCCCTTGTGGCGCTTGCGTTTCCGCGCCGCGTGCTCGCGTATGCCGTGCATTACACGAACGCACAATGGAAAGCGCGCTTGGGGGCGGACCGCTACTACATCCTTCGCGAGAACGGAACCGAACCCGCATTCTCGAGTCCGCTCATCAAGGAGAACCGACCGGGTCTCTATCGCTGCTACGCGTGCGATCAGGCGTTGTTTTCATCGGCGACCAAATACGACAGCGGCGACGGATGGCCGTCGTTTTGGAACGTACTTCCAAAGGCGACGCTTACGCGCGCCGACTACGAAATCCCCATGGAACCCCGTACGGAAGTGCACTGCATCCGCTGCGGAAGCCATCTCGGGCACATCTTCGACGACGGCCCTCCACCGACGCACAAACGCTACTGCATCGACGGCTTAGCGTTGCGGTTCGTTCCGAAATAAGAAAGGGCCCGGCAATGCCGGGCCCTTCGGACGCTAGTAGGAACAATCGCTAATCGAGTTGTTGTACTCCATCTGAATCTCCCAGGTGGCGCCGCTCAGGTTCACGTTACCCGTAGGCACGCCCGCGGCCGGCGCGCATTCGTCGCCGATCTCGCCCAAGGAAGAGTTGTACCAGGCGATGTTGTTGACAGCGACGTCGGGGTCGGTAATCGTCTCGAACGTTTCGTGCGAGAGCGTCGACGCAGTTGAATCGGCGACGACGCCGTTAGGTGAGTTGGTGTTGCTCACTTCGCAGCCGTTCACGCCTTGATACGGCTCGACGGAGTACAGCACGTGCCCGATGTCACTCCAGTCGTTGCTGCCGTGATACGCGCAATAGGTCCATTGCGACGGGTTGTCGGGCGAATAGCAGCCGCCCGCGGCGTTGCTGCACTCGTCGACGCCCTGCGCGAGAAACACATGAAATTCGGATCCGTATCCCGTCGGCAGATTGTTGGCGGTGATGACGTTATAGAGTATGTTGAAGATGTCTTGGTCCTGTAGTGTGCCGCTGATCTGATACGAAACCGGATAATCGCCCGCGGCAGAATACGTGCCGGCTGCGTTGTACTGCGGTAGGATGTCGCTGTTCATCATGGCGCTGTCGTACAAACTATTTTCGAACGAATTGATCAAACCGCCCCAGCACGACTCGTCGTTACAATTTACGAGGATGTTGTATTCGTTGCCTCCGGTCATAACCGGGCCGCCGTAGTACGATAGATCGTAGCCCGCGCTCGAGGTCATCGGCTTGAGGCCCTGAATGTGTTTGATGTGAACGCCCTTGCGCGGCGAAAAATAGGCGCCTGCCCGGAGCAGCTTTCCCATCACCCGAGAGATGTCGGCGCGGCTGACCACCGTCGTCTTGTGGATGTACGACGGCACGCTGCCGCTCGGTTTCGACGGCGTCGTCTGCATCGATGTTCCACCACCGCCGCACGCCGAAAGGACCGAACCTAAGAACAGAATCGCCACGCCCCACCCGACGCTGCGACGAATCGTCGATAGCATATCGAAATTATTCCTCCAAGAAATTACGTGATGTTCCGCTCACGCTGCACGCGAACGGTCGCTCGTGCTTCGGTTGCGGCGGCGCCTTTCCCGCGGCAAAAAACAGATGCACCTAGGTATCCAGGCGAATGCTAACGGCAGCTTGGTAAGACCAAGCTGCCGCTTTTATTGCTTCGCGCCTAGATCAGTACGAACAATCGCTAATCGAGTTGTTGTACTCCATCTGAATTTCCCACGTGTCCGCGCCCAGCTGCACGTTCGACGAGGGTACGCCGGCGGCGGGGGCGCACAGGTCGCCGATCTCACCCTTTGCCTGGTTGTACCAAGCCGGGTTATTTGCGGCGATGTCCGGATCGGTGATCGTTTCGAACGTCTCGTGCGAGAGCGTCGAGGCGGTCGAATCTTGCAAGGAGCCGTTGGGCGACGGAAGATTGCTCACTTGACATCCTTGAACGTCCTGGTACGGTTCGACGGAGTAGAGCACGTGGCCGATATCGCTCCAGTCGTTGCTTCCGTGATACGCGCAGAACGTCCACGTGCTCGTGTTGCTCGGCGAATAGCATCCGCCGGCGGATTGACTGCACTCCTCGACACCTTGGCCCAGGAACACGTGGAATTCCGAGCCGTATCCGGTCGGAAGGTTGTTCGCGGTAATGACGCTGTAGAGGATGTTGAAGATGTCCTGATCCTGCAGCTGCCCCGAGATTTGGTACTGCGTCGGGTAATCGCCGCCGTTGCTATAGGTGCCGCCGGCGCCGTATTGCGGAAGGATGTCCGTATTCATCATCGTGCTGGCAAAGAGGTCGTTTTCGAATTGACCGATCATGCCGCCCCAGCACGATTCATCGTTACAGTTGACCAGGATATTGTATTCCGTCGCGCCGGTCTGAACCGGGCCGCCGTTATTGACGAGGTTGTTTCCGGCGTTCACGGTCATCGCTTTAAAGCCGCTCGGCAGCTTGATGTGCGCGCCCTTGCGCGGCGAATAAAACGCGCCGTGATGCAGCAGTTTCGCCATCACGCTTGGGATACTGGCTCGGGTGACGATCGTAACCTTATGCAAATTCGGAACCGAATGCTGCGCCGGTGCCCCGGGCAGGGTAGAGCCGCCGCCGCCGCAAGCGGCGAGAACGGATGCGGCAAGGCCGAGCGCGGCGGTAAATGCTATGCCGCGACGCGAAAACCATGACATCTCTAGATATTTCCTCCACGAAGTAGCTAAAAAAATACACCCTCGCTCCAAAGAGGGTTCGAGACTAGTTCAAATGGACTATCACCATTCCTGTGACAAAAAGCATATAATGACGAGACGCCTCCCGTGGGCGTCTGCGCTTGCGCTCCTCGCGGCGTGCGGCCGTATCGCCCATCCGCCGGCGGTTCCCGCATCGTTTCATATCGAACAGCACGAACTCGGCATCGATCCCGACGGTTCGGCGCGCTGGCTCTTGACCGCGCGCTTCTACGATGCGCGGCACCGGCCGTTGCGCGTGCTTTCCGGCACGAACGTCGATTGGCGTTCGCCCGACGGCGAGGTCCAATGGCAAAACCGGATGCGTTTCGGACAGCCATCGGCGATCGTCAAAACGACCCGTGCGGGCCTCCTGCACGCCGACATACGGGTGACCGAACCACAACTCGGCGCGGTCGAACTCGTCACCGATACGCGCCGCTGGAACGTACCGCGGACCGTCGCGCAAGCGCTCGGGCCGCACGCCGTGCAACTGGGGTGGTTTCCCCGCGCCGACGGGCGCACGACGATCGTCCGCGATGACGAAACGACGCACGAAACTCGGCGGTTTGTCACGACCGCACCATCGTCGTTTCGGGACATATCGGTACGGCCCGCGCACCGCTATCGCTACGACGTGCGCACGCCCTCCTCGCATGCGGACCTCGTCGTCACAACGCCCTCCGCCCTGCGCGCGAGCATCGGCGCCGTTCGCGGCATCGGCATGTGGCTTTCATTTTCGAACAATCCCATCGACCCCGATTATGCCGGGCGATGGCATACGAGCAAAATCGTCGCGCTGGCCGCGCGCGCGCACCTGCGTTTCGTCGAGCTTCGCCTCGCCTACGGCGCGTTTTTCGAAATCACGCCCGACGTCAAAGCGAACGTCGATGCGCTCATCGACGGGCTCGCATCGCACGGCATCGCAACCATCGCGTGGAGCGTTCCGCGAAATACGTCGTTCGACGATCTTGCCGCGTCGATCGCAGCAGCGTCCTACCGTACGCAGCTCGGGACGCCGATTGCCGGCCTCGCGGTCGATCTGGAGCGCGGCTCGGATTTCATGAGCGGCGCCGGGAACGGCGTCGCCGCGCTGTGGCAGTACGCGCAGTCGCTCCGCGAGGCGCTCGGCCCGCGCTATCCGATCGTTGCGACCGTCGAGGACCCGTACTTCGGGCATCTCGACAACGCGGCGTATCCCTACGACCGCATCGCATCCTACGCGAGCGCGCTGCAGCCGATGAGCTATTGGCGCATGATGGAGCGCCGGCCGACGACGCCGGCGCAGGTACGCCGCCTCCTGCCCGCCGCAGTAGCCCGCCTGCGCGCCCTCGCCGGGCACCCGGTCCCGGTTTCGCTCGGCGGTCAAACGGCCGCCCAAGGGCCTAACGGGCATCCTCCTGCGGCAGAAATCGGCGCCGCGGTGGCTGCCGCGAAGGCTTCCGGAGCGCTTGGGATCTGCTTCTTCGATTTTGCCGGAACGACGCCGGCCCAGTGGCACACCTTAGCAAAACTAAAATATTAGTTGACACCAATTCCAAGATGCGCTACCTTACTCTTAAATTCTTAGGAGATAGGAGACCGCGCCGATGCCGCGCCGAAAATCCCCCACCCTTACGGAAGCCGAGTTGCGCATCATGGAAGTGCTCTGGCAGCGCGAACGCGCGAGCGTCGCGGAAGTGACCGAAGCCCTTCCGCCGCCGCCCGTAGCCTACAACAGCGTGCTGACCACGCTGCGCATTCTGGAACAAAAAGGTCACGTCGCGCACGAAGAAGCGGGGCGCGCCTTTATCTACCGCCCGCTCATCGCGCGAGAAACCGCAGCACAGAGCGCGGTCAAGAACGTGGTCGAGAAATTTTTCGGTAACAGCAACGGCGAGCTCGCGCTGCGCCTCATCGAATCGCAGAAACCGTCGGACGAAGAGCTGGCGCGTCTGCGTTCGCTGATCGAGCGCTACGAGGAACGATGAAATGGTGGCATTCGATCTGTTCGCTCGCACGGCCATCGTTATTCTCGTTAACAGCCTGTGGCAAGGTGCGCTCGTGGCCGGAGTTACATGGCTTGCGCTGCGGTCGTTCCCGCGCGTCAACGCCTCTACGCGCTACGCGGCGTGGGTCCTTGCACTGCTCGCGATACCGCTCATCGCCTTAGCCACCTCGATTCCGCATGTCGAATTCGCCGCGCCGGCGACGCGAGTCCAAGGGCCGATACACTCGGTCGTAACGAAACATCAGATGCCGGCGAAACGAACGGCGCTTCCGCAGACCGATCGGCAGCCGCAACCGCGCCTAACGATTCCCCGCCGCCCCACGGTGCACCTCAACGCCCCCTTTCTCGCGGCGGCGGCGCTCTTCGGGCTGTGGGCCTTGGCGGCGTTCGCAATGCTCGCGAGGCTCGCCGTCGCACTTGCTCGTCTAGAGAAGCTCAAACATGATGCGTTGCCGCTCTCGATCGACGTGCGGGATCGCTTAGAGCAATACCGTCGCGCAAGCGAAGATGCGCGCGACGTGCGCATCTGCACGACGAACGGCATCGACGTACCCGTCGCGGTCGGTCTCTTCGATGCGATGGTCCTTCTTCCGCAGCATCTCATCGACTCGCTCGACTCGAACGAGCTCGATCAAATCACCCTGCACGAGCTCGCGCACCTTCTGCGCCACGACGACTGGACGAACGGATTGCAGCGGCTCCTCTCGTCCTTGTTCTTCTTCAATCCGGCCGTCTGGTTCATCGGCCGCCAACTCGATATCGAGCGTGAGGTCGCATGCGACGACTACGTGCTGGAATTGACCGGCGCGGTGCGTTCGTACGCGTTCTGTTTGACGAAGATGGCCGAGATGACGGCGTGGCCGCATCAGCCGCTAGCCGCGCCCGGCGTTTTTATCACGCGCAAAAATATTTCGATACGCATCGAACGGCTGCTGCGCACCGGCCGCGCGATCTCGTCGGCAATCTCTCCCGGCATCGCGAGCGGCGTCACTGGCGGATTAATCGTCGCATGCGCGCTCGCCTGGGTGGCAACGCCGCGCGTCGCATTTGCCCTTTCCGCGCCCTCGCCGATCCCGGCACGCACCGCCGCCGTCCTCGCAACACCGAAACCGCCTGCCGGGACCGCGAAACCGGTTCGGATCGCACAAGTGACGCCCGCGCCGCCAACGCCGCCCCCTACGCGGACGCACGAGATCCACGTCGCGGTTCCAACGCGCGTCGCGGTTCCGATTCACGTTCCGGCGGTCGCAATTACATCGCAACCTGCGATCGTGCGCGTTTCGCAGGCCGGGAAAGCCGACGCCCGCCGGAGCGCAAACTGCATGGCTTGCAACTTCGAGAACGCGAACCTCGCCGGAAGGGATTTCTCACATGCGAATCTGGCAGCGGCAAACTTCGCGCGCGCAAATCTTCGCGGCGCCCGCTTTAATAGCGCGAACCTCGAGGGCGCAAACTTCTCGGGCGCCGACCTTCGCGACGTTTCGTTCGCACATAGCAACCTGATGGGCTGTAACCTTGCAGGTGCGAAGCTCGCAGGAGCTCGATTTGACGAATCGGCCCTCACCGGTTGCAATCTGGTTCCGGAAGCACTCTCGCCCACCCAAGCCAAGGTCTTCCTGGCGAATTGTGAAGGCTGCACGCTTGCCGGCGCACGTTTCGACGGCCAGGATCTGCACGGAATGCACCTGATGGGTACTGATCTTCGATACGCATCGCTCCGGAACGTCGACCTTTCCGGTGCTCACGTGACGGGTGTCAACTTCGAGCATGCCGATCTGCGCGGCACAATCGTCAACGGCACGGTGTTCATGGGCTGCGACTTTGCTCACGCCGATCTGCGTAACGTCGATCTCAACAAGGCTCGCGTCGTCGGTTCGTCGTTGAGCGGCGCGATCATGAACAGCTAAGCCCCTACGTCCTTCATCCACCCGGCGCGAACGCACGGTCCCCGTGCCGGGCATCCTATTGCTCGAATTCCCAACGAGGAGCACATGAATAGTCTCTATCCGCTCGCCGCGCTGCTAACGGCGCCATCGCTCCAGCAAGCCCGTAACGATCTTCAGGGAGCGCGTCTGCCATGATCGCAGCAGCCGTAACGGTGCCGGGAAGCGCTGCAGGCGCGCAGCCGCTCGCGCTTACCCGCGACGTCATCCACGAGCGCGCGGCCACCGAACCCACGACCGTGAAGATCTGGGCGGACGCACACGACATCCACGTTCGTTTCGACGTAACCCAGCACGAGCCGATCGTGGCGACGCAGCACAGCGACGACGTCGGCCAAGGCAGCGACGATGCCGTCTGGGTCGATCTTTGGCCGACCGGATCGGGCGGATTTATGTACATGTTCCAAGCCACGCCCAACGGAACGCACTACGAATCGTCCTCCGAAAACACCGCCTATGCGCCGCATTGGGTTTCGCACGGCGCGACGACCAGCACGGGCTACGAAGTCACGATGGAGATCCCGTTCAACGTGATGCGCGGGGTCCATTCGGGGAGCTGGCATGCGCAGTTCGTTCGCTACACCCATGCGACGGGCGAGCAAGACGTGTGGTCGTATTACAACGCTCAGACGAACCCCGACGACGAAACGGGTTCAGGTAAGCTGCTCTTCCACATCGCGGGTGCGGCATCGCTGCGGCCGGCGCCCCGTGCAGAGATTTATGCGCTCGGCCTTGGGACGACGGCGGCGTACGGCGGCAGCACGTCGCGAATCGGCGCCGACATTTCGATCCCGATTACGCCGACGGCGTCGTTCTTCGCCACATTCCATCCCGACTACTCGAACGTCGAACTCGATCAGCAGACGATCTCGCCTACGGTCTTCTCGCGCACGTACAACGAAGTCCGGCCGTTCTTCACGCAGTCGGCGAATTATTTCGGAAACTTCAACTGTAACGCGTGCAACGGATATAGAACCATCCTGTACACGCCGGGCATCCCGACGCCGCGCGACGGGTATGCCGTGGAAGGAAGACAAGGCAACGTCTCGTTTGCGAGCTTCGATGCCATCGGCTTTCGGCGCAACGATCAGGCAACGGCAATGACCTATCTTTCACCGAATCGCTATTGGCAGGGAACGTACGAACGCGTCGCCGCGAACGGAACCGGCGTGCACGACATCGCAAACGAGGTCGGCCTCTCGTGGTACGATCACAAATACACGGATGTTTATCTCAACGCGGGCAACGAAACCGGAAATCTAGTCAGCGATGCGTCAAAGGCGCGATTCATCGATGCCGGCGGCGGCTGGTCCGACGCGCATTTCGGTCTCTTCGGCTCGGTGAGAAACTACGGCGAGCAATTCAATCCCTACGACGGATTCGATTCCTACCCCGGCGTCGCCGGCTATGGTATCTATTCCGCCTATATCTGGAACCCGCGCGCGAAAAGCAGCAAGATTGCTGCCGTCGGATTGGGCGCATTTCTCGACCGTTACCAAGGAACGCACCAGGGGCTCGCGCAGAGCGACAACAGTTTAACGTTCGATCTGCTGACGAAGAGCGCTTGGGATTTCCAAGCCTTCACCGGATCCAATTACCTGCGCCTCGACTCCATGCTGATGCCCGTGTCGCAGAGCGGAGGATTCCAGATCACCTATCACAGCGGCTTGCAGACCGGCAATCCGGGGAACTTCCCCAACCACGGCAGTTCGGCCACGCCGACGATGATCAACTACACGACGGGGCGCTACGGCAACGGTCGCCTCGACACGTGGTACCGGAACTCGACGATACAGTTGGGGGCGCGTGGTGCGTTGTCGCTCGCAATCGACAACACGTCGCAATGGATGCACGGCGTCACGTCCGACAACGTGCAGTGGTTCGACAGCGTCAGCTA
Source organism: Vulcanimicrobiota bacterium (assembly GCA_027459645.1). GTDB lineage: Bacteria > Vulcanimicrobiota > Vulcanimicrobiia > Vulcanimicrobiales > Vulcanimicrobiaceae > JAMXLG01. The sequence continues at coordinate 111,195 of DAIDHQ010000022.1, read as the reverse complement.
CACCTATCAAATAAGCCGGAACTCGTCGTTCGCGATCGGCGTCCGCAAAGTGGTGGGTTACGCTCCGCAGCCCAACGGCGGCGGCAACTGCATGGGGACGTGCACGAATATTTCGCTCGCCTATCACACGCGCTTCCGTCGATACGAGATCTACGCGGCATATGGCGACCCGAACACCCTCACGACGGTGCCGCAAGCGATCTTCAAGATCATCTTCTACGCAGGCGCCGCGAAGGGAACCTAACGCGCTCGTCGACCGTTTTTTTGGCGTCATGGTGGGTACGTTATCCATGGCGCCGATACGTCGGCCGGATGGCAGGGAAGCGAGCGCGCTTTCGGCCTCGGGGTCACGGCGGCTCGGCTTGTTGGAACGCTTTGGAGGGGGAGAACGATGAACGCACGGTTGGTTGCAGCGCTCGGCGCAAGCGCACTGTTGCTTGCGGCCTGCGGCGGTGGATCCGGTGGCAGCACGTCCGGTACGGTTCCCGGCGCAGGGACCTCAATGGTCAGCGCATCGTTGATGGACGGACCATTTCGGACATCGGCTGGAACGGTAACTGCCGTAAATATTGCGCTGGAGAAAGTGGAGGCGGTCGGAGGGAGCGGCGGCATCCAAACGATTGCAAGCTTTTCTCCTTCGGAACCCATTAATCTCTTGAACTATCAAACGACGCCGCTCACCTTGGGTAGCGCCGCGATACCGGCGGGCACCTATCACCAATTGCGCTTTGTCCTCGACACATCGAACCCGGACAACACCTCGGTCGTGGTCAACGGCACGACGTATCCGCTTTCGATTCCTAGCGCAACCGGCGTCGGATTCGGGGGCAACACGAGCACCGATTCGGGAGACGGCCCCGGCACGGCCGGCATCAAGGTGAACACTGCGTTCACCGCGCAGGCGGGGTCCACATACGGATTTCTCATCGACTTTAACGCCGCAGAATCGATCGTTCAAGCCGGTTCCAGCGGGCAGTGGTTGATGAAGCCCGTGTTGGTTGCGACCGCGCAAGCGACGTCGGGCTCGATTTCCGGGACCGTTACGGACAACGCCGGCAACGCTGTGAGCAATGCGGAGGTCCTTGCGGAGCAAAACGGCACCGCGATCAACTCCGGCGTGACGGATACGAACGGCAATTTCCAGATTAACGCGCTGCAGGCCGGCTCGTACACGCTCGTCGTGAAAAATACCTGGACGAATCAGGCCGGTGCGACGGAAGCCGCAACCGGTGCCGACGGCACGGCTGACGTTACCGGTCCGAACGTCACGGTAACCGCCGGACAGACGACCAGCGGCGTCTCGATAACCGACTAGCTAAAATCTTCGCACCGATAGACCTGCGTATCGCTGCAATCTAGAGAAAGAGCCCCGCGTTAACGCGGGGCTCCGCCTGTCCCACATCGTGCCGGTGGCCGGAGCGCGCTACTGCGTCGTCGCGTCTCTGTGCGTGATGAGAATGGTCGTGCCGTCGGTACCTTTCGAGTCGAGCATCACGGTCGTTTCTCCCGCTCGAGCATCCTGCACGCTGAACGTCGCCATCGACTCGGCGCCGCTCGACACTTTCATCTTCTCGGAGCCCTGCGGAAGCTTCGACTTATAAAAATCGTAGACTCGTATTGGTAGTCGATTTGGCATCGGTTGGAACAGAAACGCGCGCGACGCGCAACGGGGCGATCGCAAGACGCTCGAAAACAAACACGCTCCATAGCGAACATATGTTCGATTCCGTGTAATTGCTTCCTTGCCCCGCGTCTCCGGATTGAGAAATAAATGAGGCGAGGGGTACAACCCCCTCGCCTCATTTAGCCGACGGCCGGACTCGAACCGGCGACCTGCTGATTACGAATCAGCTGCTCTACCAACTGAGCTACGTCGGCATTACGACCGCCCGTGATTCGTCGGGGTCGATGCTAATCCTCGTCCCATGTTCACCGACTGCGAATGCGGCATCCGTCGGTGTATTCTAGCCCTTTACGCGTACGCTGACCAGCCGGAATGGCAGCGTCATCTCCACCAGATCGCCCTTGGCGAGTTGCTTGGCCCGCTCGGTAACCGCCTCGAGCACGTGCTTCTTCTCCGCAAGCAAGCCGTAGAAATACAGGCGGTTGTAGATCGCCGCGACCCGATCGGGCGTCAGCATGACGCTCGATACGAACGAGCCCGTCGAGAACGTCTGCGCGTCGAAGTACGTCGATTGCGCGAAGACCTCGCGAACGCCGTTTTCGCGATAAAAACGCATGTCGCCCATCTTGGGCCACACCACCTCGGGATAGAAACGCTTCACCGCGTCAAACGCCGCCTCGTTGATCTTGATCCAGATCGCTTCGCGATCGCTCTGCCAGCCGCGATTCGACACCGACAATAGACGGCCGCCGGGTTTGAGTACGCGCGCGATCTCGCGTAAATACCTCTGAATGTCGGGCAAGAAATTCAAGAACTGATGCGCGATGACGCAATCGAACGAGTTGTCGTCGTAGGGCAGCGCCGCCGCATCGGCGATATCGAGCGTAACGCGCGATTCGTCCGCGAACCGGCCTCGTGCGATGGCGATCTCTGCAGCGCAGACGTCGACGCCGTAGATGCGGGCATTGGGAAGTTGCACCAGCAGGTCGTCGATGAGATTGCCGTCGCCGCAGGCCAGGTCCAACACGTCTCGCACCGCCGAGGATACGGACTTCGCCACAATCGTGTAGCTGGTGTCGTTCGTTCGCGTGCGCAGGAGCGCGAAGAGGTCGTTGGCGTTGGGAAGCAGTTCGTGGAACGTGCGGAAGTATTCCAGCCACTCCTCGTCGGTGTTGGGTTGCCCCGCGAGAACGCTCTCCATCAGCGTGCCGTGCACGATGCTCATTGGAGTAGTCATCGACAGTGAAGGGGCGGCGCAACACACGCCGCCCCTTCGATGCCCCCACCCGGCGAGGAGGACGAATCACTGCCCGATGAGAGCACTCATTTTGGCGACGTCCAGTGAGCCGAGCCCGGTCGTGTAGTCGTAACCGGGGAGGGCCGTGTACGCGCCGTTCGCGCCGGTGATAATGTCGTGGAAGCCGCCCGTGCTTTGCGTCGGCGGCGGCCCCGTCACGGTGACGGCTGAGCCGGCGTTCTCGGCAAAGTTCTTATAGTAGAGCGGCGGCGCAAAGCCGAGCGCGTCGTTGTGCGCCGAGAGGATGCGCGCGTAGGCACCCATGGCAAGCGGCGAAGCTTCGCTCGTCCCTCCGATGCCGCAGCCGGTCGGACATGCGCCGACTCCCGGGATGTTCTGGCCGTACACGATATACGCGCCGGAGTTGGCATCGGCAGCCATCGCCATGTCGGGCAACCCGCGGAGATTTGCAGCGGCGAGCGTCCCTTGCGTCGGCTGCTCCGTCGCTTCCCAACTGGTGCCGTTTTCGAATTGACTCAAACCGCCGCCGCCGGCGTTCCATGCCGTTTCACCCACGTAGTTTGCGCTGCCGGACTGCCCCACAACCGTGGTTCCGCCGACCGACATGACGTAGGGCGATGCGGATGGATACTCGACCATCGGCAGACCCGACCCCGGCACGCCGTTCGTGCCGACGAGCGCGCACGCCGATCCCGTGTCGCCGCTCGAGGCGAACATCGTCTGGCCTTGCGCGGCAGCTTGCATGAATTCGTTGTCGTCGACCTTCATCGACCCATCGAGCCATGCTTGATATTCGCATTCACCGAACGACGAATTGCCGAGGCGCGCTACGTGTTGCGTCACCCACGAGTTGTACGCGTTGGCGATATCGGAATCGGTGAGCGACGTCGTTGCATACAGGTAGAGATGCGACACGTTCTGCGCCATCCCGGTGGAGCTTTGCGTGTCGAGATCCCACTCCGCGACGCCCGACGTGTCGGGGCTCGAAAGCCCGACGGTGACGATCGAGACCGGCACCTGCGGCAGACCTTGCTGCGCTTCCGCGTAGCGTAGATCGGTGATGACGCCGCTGACGTCGCCTTCGCTGATCACGGCAATCGTCGCGTTCGTTGCGGGCGGAAGCGGCGCCGCGTCATAGTACTGCTGCACCGTGCTCGCATCGAACTCGGTCAAACATGCTCCGTTCGGCGCGGCAAGGAAACACGCGTCGGTACGCGGTTTCGCCGTCATTTTAGCGGCGTCGTTCAAGCCCAGGACGGCGGCGACCACGTTGCCCAAATTCGCCGGAACGAAGGCTGGCTCGGTGTTGACATAGACGTTCGCGCCACCGAGCGAGAACGACGAGAGCGACGTATCGAAGGCCTTGGTGACGATCGCCGCGGTACCGTCGGCACTCACGAGCTGTCCCTCGGCAACGATGTTGGTGAAGCCCTGCTGTTGCAAGTACTGCTCGACGGCCGTAACGTCGCTCGCCGTTGGGCCGAATTGTGCGGCAAACTGCCCCGGCGAGATCGTTTGCCCCGACGCGATGAGCGACTGCAACTGCGAGACGTTGTGCAAGTTCATTGCAACGCGAATCGTCATCTTCGTCGACGGATCGAGCGCGCCAAGAGCGGTTGCGTTGGCGATCGTCGCTCCTTGCGTGGCCGTTGCCGCCCATCCGGTCGGCGCCGCTACCGCTGCCGGCGTTCCGGCGCGGCTTCCGGCGGCCGTCTGAGGCAGCGGCCCAGTGTTTGCGCCGTGTCCCGAGCACGCCGCGAGTGAGATCGCTGCAGCAACGGCTGCAAGGCGCGTTTTGCACGTGATATCCGGTCGCATCGTTAGATCTCCGCGTTCAGCTTGGCAATGTCGATACTGCCCAAGCCCGTCGTGTAGTCGTATTTGGGAAGCGCGGTGTACGCGCCGTTGCTGCCGCTCAAGATGTCGTGGAATCCGCCGATCATTTGCCACGGCGGCGGACCGGCGCTCATCGACGACGGCGCGCCTTGGTTCTGACTGTAGATCGAGTAGAACTTGATCGGTGCAAACCCGAGTGTGTTATCGTGCGCGCTTTGCAAGCGCGCATAGGCACCCGCCGCAAGCGGCGACGCGAGACTCGTCCCGCCGATAATGTATTCCGTTCCGCTGAACCAAATGTCCATGCCGGTTTCGAGCGCCGCATCCATCGCGACGTCGGGGACGCCGCGGAACGTAAAGCCTGCGGGCGTCGACGATACCGGCTGCACGCCGGATTCCCAATACGGCCCGTATTCGAACTGGCTCACGCCGCCGCCGCCGGCTTCCCACGCGCTTTCGCCTAAATACGAGCCGTCCGGATTCGTGAACAAATCCGTTCCGCCGACCGCGGTAACGTAGGGCGATGCGGCCGGCCATTCGACGAACGGTAATCCTCCCGGCGCGCCGTTGGGCGGCACGCCCGCGATCCCGCAATACCCGCCGGTATCGCCGGTCGAAACGAACATCGTCTGACCTTGCGCGGCGGCCTCGACCAGAATCTCGTCGGCCGCAAGCATCGCACCGTCTTGGTACGGGAAGACCTCGCATCCGCCGAACGACGAATTCGCAATCGGCGCTTTGTCGTCGGTGACCCAACGATTATAGCCTTCGACGATGTCGGCATCGGAGAGCGATGCAAAGTTATAGAGATAGAGCATCTTCACGTTTCCTGCTAGACCCGTCGACGCGAGCATGTCCAGCGTCCACTCTTCACCGCCCGACGTATCGCTGCTCATCGGTTGCACTTGCACCGTGGTGATCGGCACCTCCGGGAGGCCGTCGCGCGTTTCGTTGTCGCGGAAATCGCTGATCGATTGCGAGAGCTGGCCTTCGGTCATAATCGCAATCGACGTGCGCGTTGCATCGGGAACGCTCGTAGCATCGTAGGCGATCTTATAATCTGCGGGCGTGTAAAAACGCGGGCAGACGGCCGTGCCCGTGGTCGTATTGACGTTCTCCGTGCACGGATTCGCCGTGGGCGCGGGCGTCGGCGTTGCGAGCGTGTTTTCCTGACGCTCGTGCCGCGCCGCAGCGGCTTGTGCGTCGTTCAATCCGAGAACCGCGATGACGTTGCCCGCGAGTGCCTGCGGAATGTAGGCTGGCGACGTGTTCGCATAGACGTTCAGGCCGTTCTGCGTGAAGCCGTGCAGCGTCGTATCGAATGCCTTCTGCACCACCGACGCCGGCGCCGTTGCGTCAACGAGGATGTTGTTCGGCTCGGTCGTGATATTGGTAAAACCCTGTTGCTGCAGATACGCGACGGCCGCATGAACTTGCGCCGCGGTGGGCCCATAGTTGGCCGTGAAATCCGCCGGCGAGACCGTCTGTCCGGATGCGATTAGCGACTTGAGCGCGTTCGCGTTGTTCAGTTGAAGCGCCAGGCGGATCGTAATCGATTGCGTCGCGGGCAGTGCGCCCAGATCCGTCGCATTGGCGAGATTCAAAACGCCGGTGGCGGTTGCGGCCCAACCGGCGGGTGCGGCGACCGTCGCGGCCGCTCGCGTGTCGTGAGTTCCAAGATTCGATGGCGCTGCGGCCGGGGCGTTCGGGATAGCCGAACCGCCGTGACCTCCGCACGATGCCAGCACGGCGCTCAGCGCGAGCGCCCCAGGGGCAAGTCGTTTCATTGGTATGCGTCCTCCTCCACGCTCGACGATACCGGGCGCGGGGGAGGACCTTACATACCTACTTTTGGGTAGACCGGCCGCTAGGGCTTATACGTGAAGCCCTGCAAGGAAGCGCCGCCTCCCGTGCGGCTGCCCCAATCCACCCAGATCGTGCCGGTGCGATCGTCGATCGCGACGTTGTGCACGCCCGGGTTGACCGGGTGATTGTCCAGCAGCGTGGGCGCGGACTTTCCGTCAAACGAAAAGAGCGCGATACCCCCGCCCGCACATGCCAGCCAACCGCGCGTTGCGTTCCAGTCGCATTGGTCGACGCGGCCCGGCATGGCCGTCGAGTAGAGTTTCTTGCCGTCGGTGCTATACACCGAAAGCACCTTGTTTTCGCCCGCAACGAGCAGCACGTTATCGCGCGCGTCGTACTGTAGCGGATGGTTGTCTTTGATTTCGGGCGTTTTGATGATCCGCGAGACCTTCAGCGTCTTGGGATCGATCACCGCGATCTCGCTGTCCGTCGCGATATTTTGGTAGACGTCGTGGGTCTTCGGATCGATCTGCAGATACTCGGGCTTGTGCCCCGGCAGCTTTACCGCCTTGATGAGTTTGAACGTCTTTACATCGATCACGTAGAGGTGCGTGCCGTCGTCTTGATCGGCGTAGATGCGATCGAGCACGGGATCGTACTGGAGCGCGTCGATGTGGCCGCCGAGAACCACGGTGCGGAGAATCTTTTGCGAGACCGGATCGATCTCGCTGACGGTGTTCGAACTACTGTTGCCGGTGTAGACGTAACCATTGGCGGGATTTACCGCTACGCCGGACATCGGGCCGACGTTGACGATACCGAGGACGTTCCCCGTATCGGCGTCGGCGATAAGCAGACCGGTGTGATGTGCGCCGTAGACGCGCTTGCGCGCGGCATCGACGGTGAGGTAATCAAAGCCGCCCCCGGGATGAACGGGCTGCACGGCCGTTACAGGAACGATAGGCATGCGACCAACCTAACAATTAGCGATGACGGTATGATGAACGCCCGCGACGAGTTCACGATGACTCGTCGTCGTGGAAGGTCCCGCGCTTGGCGGTCCCGTCCAGCTCCAGGTCGTCAAGAAAATAGTACACGATCTTCCGGTCGGGAAAGCCCACCTTCGCAAGCTTCCGGCCGTCGATCTCGACGACTTCGTGGATGTTGCCCGCTCGCCCGGCGTAGCGGTAATGCACGTCCGTATAGTCGGGATTGCCCTCGGCCGGCTTCGGGACGGCCTTGACGCCGCGTAGCGGGGTGTTGTGGCGATGCATGGCGTAAGCATTCGCCACATGATCATCACGTACCGGGGAAAAACCCCGAAAGTGCACCCCAGCGCATTTATCGCTCCTACGGCCGTCTTGATCGGCGACGTCGAGGTGGGCGAGGAGTCGAGCATCTGGTTCGGCGCCGTGCTTCGCGGCGACAACGGCCCGATCCGGATCGGCGCACGGACCAGCGTGCAGGACAACGCCGTCATCCACGTCACCGACCTCACGCGCATCGACGACGACGTGACGATCGGTCACGCTGCCGTGATGGAGGATTGCCACGTCAAGCGCCACGCACTGATCGGCAGCAACGCGGTGCTCCTCAACGGCAGCATCGTCGGCGAAGGCTCGCTCGTGGCCGCGGGCAGCGTCGTCGGCGAACGTGTCGAGATTCCGGATCACGTGCTGGTGGCCGGCGCGCCCGCCAAGGTGAAAAAGGCGATCGAGGGCGAAGCGAAACGCTGGATCGAGATCGCCGCGGACGAGTACGTGCACCTTTCGCGCAGCTACATCCACGAGGGAATTGATGCCGCTCGTCCGTGAGACCATCGCGACGTTCATTCAAAACGAGGGGCACAAAGTCGACGTTTCGCCGGTCGACGACGACGACGGTGTCAGCGAGATCCTCTTTAAATCGCGCGGACAGGTCTTTTCCGTAACGACGTACGAGCGCGATCCGGGCACGTACGTCGTGTCGACCGCGTACGAAGTTCCCGAGTGGGCCTACGAACGCACGCAGACCGCCGAGACGTTGCAAACGGTGAACGAAGACTTCCCCGACATCACCTTCATCATGGCCCACGACGGCGCGCTCTTCGTCGCGAGCGCCGAAGAAGAGCCGGGATCGCCCGAGGCGTTCACGCTTTCGTTCTGGGAAACGGTCGCGCGCGTCCGCGAAGCCGGCGCGAGCGCCATCGAGCGCATCGTCGATCGTACCGAAAGCAAAGCAGCCGCCGAAAAATTCATCAATTCGTTTATGCGCGGCGACCAATGAGCGATCCGTTGACGCCGATCGAGATCGCGCTCGACGACGAGGGGCTCTTCTTCACGCGCGACGATGACGAAGACACGTTTCGCGTTGCATTCAAGAGCGAAGGCGACCGCTATTTCGTCGTGGCCTACCGGGACGACCCCAACTTCCTCATGATCGGATCGGGGTGGGCGCTGCCGGCGGAAATCGAACTGTTCGACGCGCTCGACGTCGCCAACACGCTCAACGTGCGCAAGAAGTTCGTGAAGACGGCCTTATGGGAAGACGAACGCGACGTGCTCTTCACGGTCGAGCTTTGCGTGCGAGACGCCGAGGAGGTGCGTCCGAACTTCGGCCGCTTGCTGGACGTGCTGCGCGATACCGCCGCCGAGTTCTTCGAAGAACTGCGCGACGACGAAGAATAGCGCGCCCTAGGCGCTCGGAAAATTGCGCTCGTCGGCGTACGGCACGAAGAGCGTGTACTGCTCCTGAAAGCGCAAACGCACCGTGCCGGTGGGACCGTTGCGGTGTTTGCTGATGATGAACTCGGCGACATCGGGCTCGGGAGCCTCTTTGTTGTAGTATCCCTCGCGATACAAGAACGACACCATGTCGGCCTCTTGTTCGAGCGATCCGGAATCGCGCAGGTCGGCGAGCATCGGGCGCTTGTCGTTGCGCGTTTCCACGCCGCGATTGAGCTGGGCGAGCGCGATGATCGGCACTTCCAGATCCTTCGCGGTCACCTTCAGCGTGCGGCAAATTTCCGAAAGCTCTTCGTTGCGATTCATGTTCTTGGAAAGAACGCCGGGGCGAAGCAACTGCAAGTAGTCGATAAAGATCGCGCCGAGCCCGGTCGTCGATTTCAAGCGGCGGCAACGGCTGCGGACTTCCGTGACGCTCATGCCGCCGGTATCGTCGAGGTAGATGGGCAGTTCGTTTAAGCGGCCCATGGCGCGCGCGATATCTTCCCACTGATGGGCCTTGATGTTGCCCCGACGCATGTCGTGCATGGAAAGACGTGCTTCGGCGCAGATCAGACGCTGCACGAGTTCGTTGTTCGACATTTCGAGCGAGAAAAACGCGATCGGTTCTTTGCGTTCGGCGGCGGCCACGGCCATATTGAGCGCAAACGACGTCTTGCCCATACCCGGCCGCGCCGCGATAATGACGAAATTCCCGGGCTGGAAGCCGGTCGTCATCGCGTCGACGTCGCGGAAGCCCGAGGTCAGGCCGGTCTGTTCGCCGCGCAGATGGAAGAGCCGGTCCATGTAGTCGAAGGTATCTTTCATCAACTGATTGACCGGGATAAAATCGCCGCGCATTTGGCGCTCCCCGATCTTAAAGATCAGTTGTTCCGATTGATCGAGCGCGGCATCGACGTCTTCTTCCGCCTCGTAGCCCATCTGCGTGATCTGCGTTCCCGCGTGGATCAGCGAGCGCAGCACGGATTTCTCGCGAACGATGGTTGCGTAGTATTTCGCCGATGCGGCCGTTTGCACGGTGTCCATCAGCGAACTCAAATACGGCAGGCCGCCGACGCGCTCGAGCGCATCTCGCGTGCGCAGCGCCTCGGCAACCGTGATCTTGTCGAGCGGTTCGCCCCGATTGAAGAGGTCTTGCAGCACCGCGAAGATCGCTTCGTGCACGTGCGCGTAGAAATCCGCCGGCGCGACGATCTGTTCGACCGTGCCCATGATTTCGCGATCGACGAGCACCGAACCGATCAGCGCCATCTCCGCTTCCAGATTGTGCGGAGGAATGCGGTCGATCGAACCGCTGTGAAGAGGCGAAACGGCCATGGCTACGCGCGAACCTTACGGCGGCGCGCCTGTGAGCGACCTTGCGAACGAGAGGTGGATAACTTCTTCTTCGTGTGCATAAGCCGCAACGCTTGATCGACGGTCGCGACCGCCTGCAACGCGATGCCCGAGAGCGATGCGTCGACTTCGCGGATGTTTTCCTTCGGCAGAATCATCGCGCGCATGCCGCTCTGCCTTGCGGCATAGAGCTTCTCGATGACGCCGCCGACCGCCCGGATCTTCCCTTGGATCGAGAGCTCGCCCGTCACGGCGACGTCTTGGGGAAGCGGCGTCTTGGTGATCGCGGAATAGAGCGCCAGAAAAATCGCAAGGCCCGCCGATGGTCCGTCGATGTTTCCGCCGCCGACGACGTTGATGTGCAGATCGTAGTCGCCGACGTCGATTCCCGTCTGCGCGCGCAAAACGCTGGCCGCGTTAAAGACGGAGTCCTTCGCCATCGAACCGGCGGTGTCGTTAAAACGAATCGTTCCCTTCCCGGCTTGCGATGCCGGGAAAGAAACGGCTTCGATTTCGATGATGCTGCCCAGATAATTGTGCACGCCCAACCCGAAGGTTTTACCGATTTCGCGCGTGGCGCGGGCTCTGACGAGCGTATGCTGCACGAGCCGGCTCGTCTGGACGACCGCGCGAACGTCGTCTTCCGAAATCGTTACCGTGCCGCCGCTGCGTTTCGGATCGACGCGGTAGAGCGCTTGCCCGTATGCATCGGCCACGATCTGCACGGCCTTGCGTCCTTCAATCGTATAGGAGGCGATGGTCTGCGCGACGCCGCGCGCAGCCTTCGCACGCAGGCGCTTCATCGCGCCTTGGACGATCGAGACGATCTGCGACTGCGTCAAGGGTTGAAAGTAGATCTCCGCGCACCGCGAGCGAATCGCCGGATCGATCTCCGACGGATCGCGCGTCGTCGCTCCGATCAAAATGAAATCGGCGGGCGCGCCTTCGCGGAAAAGCTTCTTCACGTATTCCGGCACGTTTGGCGCGTTTTCGTCGAAATACGACGATTCGAACGTCACCCGGCGCTCTTCGAGCACCTTCAACAAACGCGTCTGCAGCAGCGCGTCGAGTTCGCCGATCTCGTCGATGAAGAGCACGCCACCGTGCGCGCGCGTTACCAGGCCGAGTTTGGGTTCCGGGATTCCCGCTTCCGCAAATTCACGCCGGCTGCCCTGATAGATGGGATCGTGGACCGAGCCCAGGAGCGGATTGGTGGTTTCGCGCGGATCCCAGCGAAGCGTCGTCCCGCTCGTTTCCACGAACGGCGCATCTTTTGCAAACGGCGTGTACGGGCGCGTCTTCGCGAGTTCGAGCGCAAGGCGCGCCGCCGTCGTCTTACCCACGCCCGGCGGCCCGTAGAGGATCACGTGCTGCGGATAGGGCGAACTGATTTTTGAGAGCAGCGCTTTGATCGCCGTTTCTTGCCCGACGATTTCGCTCAGACGCGATGGGCGCAACTGCTGCAGCGCCGACGCGGCGAGACTACGCTGCGAGAGCGCGTTCAGTTCATCGAGCTTGGCCTGCGTCGAGGGTGTTTCGGGGCCGCTGTCTTCGCGCAACGCCTCGAGCTTGAGGTCCTTCAGGTACTCTTGATGGCGCGCGTTCATCTTTTCGGAGACTTTGCGCTCGATCGCGTCTTCGACCGTCTTCTGCGCCATCAGATCGGCGAGCGCTTCTTCGATATCCGCGATCGCTTTGCGCTGCTGCGCGCGCGTCGTCGCCCGCTCGATGGTCGGATCTTCGAACACGAGGCGCGCGAGCGCGCAGAGGCGGTCGGGAAGATGTTGCGAGCGCATCATTTTGAGCGCGCTCACTTTGCCGGCACGGAGCACGAGTTTGTCTTGACCGACTACGTTTGCAAGCATCTCGTAGAGAGCCGAAACATAACGGTTGAGCTCGTCTTCGACGCCGTACTTGCGCCGCAGACGCGACGCGTACGCCGATTCCGTGCCGGGCATGCGAGTACTCCTAAGCGGAGACGACGCTGATCGTCGCCTTGGCGACGACGTTCTTGTGGAGCTTCACCTCCACCGGATACGAACCGAGCGCCTTGATTTGGCTCTTGATCTCGATCTTGTGCTTGTCGACGTCGATTGCGAGGGCGTGTGCGATCGCATCGGCGACGTCGGCATTGGTTACGGCGCCGAAGAGCTTACCGTTGCCGCCGGCCTTGACTTTGACCGGAAGCTGCGTCTGCTCTAGGCGGCTGGCGAGATCTTTCGCCTCGGAAAGGGCTTGGGCTTCGCGCTTTTCGTTCGCACGTTTTTGATCGGCGTGCGCTGCCAGTGCACCTTTGTTCGCTTCGGAAGCAAGGTTGCGCGGCAGCAAGAAATTGCGAGCGTATCCCTCGGCAACTTCGACGACCTCACCCTTCTTCCCGAGCGCCTTCACGTCGCTGACCAGAATGACTTTCATGAACTCTCCAGATAATTGCGTTGAATGAACGAGCCGAATAACGAGGATTTTCTGTCGGATTTAGGCGAGCCGAAGCGACGTGGACTACTGCGTCCACGAGCTTCGGCTCAACGACAAGCCGGCAAAAAACTCCTCGTTATTCGGAGACGAAGGGGAGTAGGGCGATGACCCGCGCCCGCTTGATTGCGACCGTCAGCAAACGTTGATGCTTCGCACAGTTGCCCGAGATACGGCGCGGAACGATCTTGCCGCGTTCCGATACGTACTTCTTCAAACGATTGGCGTCGCGATAGCTAATATCGAGTACTTTGTCGCCGCAGAAATTGCACGACTTGCGCTTCGGGCGGCGGTCTTTGACCGCGCGCTTGGTTTTGGTTGCCATTATGCAGTTGTCCTTATAAAGCTAGGTGGTTGGCGGCCGCCGAGAGTGCCGAAGCAGTGTCCTGACGACCCTAGCCATGTGACGCAGCAAGCCTGCGCCACGAAAACGCCCCGGGGTTGCCCCCGAGACGAGCCGTTATCTTACCACGGCGCGCCCCGCGGGTGCTAGTGCCGGCCTAGCAGGACGTTACGAACATACGTTCGGTTGAAGAATCATCAATGCCCTTCACGAATAGCCTGTAGCTCCTAGGAGAACTTCCTTGATGGTGGGCGACCTTCTCTCGAACCATTCGACCGCGACGTTCCGGGCGATCTTAGAGTCCGCGCCCGACGCCATCGTCGTCGCCGACGGCGAAGGCCGCATCGTCCTCGCAAACGCCCAGGTTGAATCCCTTTTCGGCTATACGCGCGACGAGCTGCTCGGCGGAACCATCGAGCGTCTCATCCCGTCCCGATTCCATGGTGCCCACGTCGCCCATCGTTCGGACTATGTTGCGGACCCCCGGGTGCGCCCCATGGGCGCCGGCATGGAACTCTATGGGATGCGTAAGGATGGGACGGAATTTCCCGTCGAGATCAGCCTGAGCCCGATTGCCGGTCCCGACGGCACCTTGGTGGCAAGCGCGATTCGCGACATCACCGAGCGCAAACGCATCGAGCGCGAATTGCGGGAGAAAAACGTGGCGCTCGAGCGAGCCGGGCAAGCCAAGGACCGCTTTCTCGCCTCGATGAGTCACGAATTGCGCACGCCGCTCAATGCGATCATTGGGTTTACCGGAACGCTGCTGATGAAGCTTCCCGGGCCGCTCACGAACGAACAAGAACAGCAGTTGCGCACGATTCAGACCAGCGCGCGGCACTTGCTCTCGCTCATCAACGACATCCTGGATCTCGCGCGGATCGAATCCGGCAAACTCGAGCTGCACTTCGAGCAGCTCTTCGTGCGCGACCTGGTGCGCGAAGTGGTCCAAGCGCTCGAGCCGAGCGCGAAAGCCAAAGGGCTGGACCTGCGCGTCTCCTTCGCTCCCGTCGAGATGCCCGTTCGCGCGGATCGTCGCGCGCTCCATCAAATACTGCTCAATCTCGCGAGCAACGCGATCAAGTACACCGACCGCGGCAGCGTCGAATTTACCGTCGCTCCGGTCGACGCGGATGGCCGGCGCGAGGTCGAAGTACGCGTGCGCGACACCGGCATTGGAATCAAGGAAGAAGATCTCTCGCGCTTGTTTCGCGCCTTCGAACAGGTCGACGATTCCAACACGCGCCGCTTTCAAGGCGCGGGCCTTGGGTTGCACCTCTCGCAGACGCTAGCGCACTTGCTCGGCGGCACGATCGCGGTCGAAAGCGAATACGGGTCCGGCAGTACCTTCACATTCCGCATGCCGCGCATCTGATGTCGAAGCTTTTAGTCATCGACGACACCCTTTCGAGCTTGCAATTGATGGCGTATCTTCTGCGTGCCTTCGGGCACGAAGTCGATGCGACGGCGTCGTCGACGGACGGGCTCGCGCGTGCGTTGTCCGGGCCGTACGACGCCATCGTCACCGACGTATTGATGCCGGAGATGGACGGGTACGAATTGCTCCGGCGGTTTCGCGAAGCACGGCCCGATTCGCCGCCGCGCGTTATAGCCGTTACCGCACTCGCCATGGTCGGCGATAAAGAACAACTACTCGACGCCGGATTCGACGGCTATATCGCCAAGCCGATCGACCCCGAAAACTTCGTCCTCACCGTTGAAGGCTTTCTTCCAAGGCACGATTCCCGTCCGTCGGTCCTCGCCGTCGACGATCTTTCCGTCAATCTCGACGTGCTCGAACATACGCTGCAACCGTTTGGTTTCCGCGTCGTTCGCGCCAATAGCGTACCCGAGGCCATTGCGGCCGTGCAGCGAGAACGGCCCGCGCTGATCCTGTGTGACGTGCACATGCCCGGCGGCAACGGCTACGAACTCATCGAATACGTCAAGAACGACGATCGCCTGCGCGACGTTCCGGTCTTTGTCATGTCCTCGACCGCTTGGAAGACCTCCGACCGCCAGCGCGCGATGAACCTTGGCGCGGACCGTTTTATTTTGCGGCCGATCGAACCGGAAGCGTTGCTCGATGCGGTGCGCTCGGCGGTGGGAAGCTGATATGGCCGTGATTTTAGTCGTCGACGACGAAGCGGCAAATCGCGCTCTCCTGCGCGCCGTGCTCGCAGTCGACGGACACGAGGTACATCTCTCTGAAAACGGCGACGAAGCGCTGGCGCAGCTCGCTATCCTCGACGTCGACCTGATGATCGTCGATCTCTTCATGCCCGTCGTCAGTGGAACGGATTTGATTCGCCGCATTCGGCGCGATCCGGCGCGCGGTTCGCTTCCCATCGCGCTTTACACCGGAACGGCCGTCGACGACACGATGCGCGATTTCATGGCGGTGAATCGCATAACGCACATCGTCCCGAAACCGGCGGAGCCGGCAGAGATTCTCACGGTCGTTCGCGGCGCGCTCTCATAAGCATACGGGCGACCGTCTGCTGGCGAAAAGATTTACCCATCTCGTTCATTCAATTCTCAGCTTCGAGGGAAATAACGATGGCACATGGCCATCATTTCGCCGTTGCTAAAAGCTGCAGGTTGTGGGGCTCTCGTTGCAAGCGCGACGATCGCCGCGATGCAGCCGCAATCGAACTGGACGCAATTCCGGCTCGACACGACGCATAACGTCGTGATCGGTAACGCGCTGCGCGCGAATTGGACGACCGTTACCGGCGGCCCTATTTCTTCGAGCCCGATCGTCTCCGGCAACACCGTCTATATCGGCAACAACCACGGCTTCGTCGACGCCATCGACGCTCGCACGGGCCGCATCATCTGGAGCCGTCATCTTTCGAACGATGTCATGAGCCAGCCGCTTTTGTATGACGGCGAACTGATCGTCGGTGAAGGCGACGAGCAGAGTTTTGGTTCGGACCCGAGTTCCGTGTACGTCGGAGAGGGTACGAGCGCGATCGTCGCGCTCGACGCGCAAACCGGCGCGACCAAATGGTACAGGAACGTTGCCGGTTCGGCTATGCCCACGGGGGCGATCATCAACGGCACCTACGTGGAGCACAACGGCGCGGGTTGGATCACGGCACTCGATCCATCCGACGGGCACATTCTCTACCGTCGCTATCTTCATTCGATCGCATCCATGACGGCCATCCTTCCCGACGGCAATAACGCCTTCGTGACGATCGGCGTGCTCTCGAATTCCGTCTTCAAGCTGCAATTGAACGACGGGAAGACGCTCTGGCAAACGAATTTTTCTGCGGCGGGATCGGGCCACGGCGACTGCCCGCCGGCAAGCGACGGCAACGTGATGGTATGCGTGTATATGATGCCTGTGCCTCCAACCAAATACACGACTCCCGGCGTACTCGCCGTGCAGCACGCCTACGCTCTCGATTTAAAGACGGGCGCGAAGCGATGGGATATCACGCTCGAGCGCGGCGTGCTCCCGATCCGTAACGAAGCATCGATTCCGTTGATCGATCGCGGCGTCGCCTATTTCGGGAGTTCGATCGCACCGTACATGCATGCCGTCGATGTTGCGACCGGCCGCGTCTTATGGACGCAGAAAGTCCGCGGCCCGGTCAAGGGCGGTATCGTGGCGGTCAACGGCCGCCTGTACTTCGGCGACCTTCACGGCTATCTATGGTCGCTCGACGAACGCACCGGCCACGTCGTAGGATGCAAGCGCATGCGCAGCGGCTTCAACGTCGACTCGCCGGTCGCCGTCGGGCAAACGCTGGTCATCGGCAGCCGTACCGGCTCGCTCTACGCGATCCCGTTGCAAGATATCGATAACGCGCACGACGGATAGCGCGGCTACCGACAGGCAAAAAGGGCCGCTAACGCGGCCCTTTCTCGTTCTTTTCCTCTTCTTCGCGCTGCGCGTCCCGGCGATGCCATTCGCGCAACAACTCGAAGCGCTGCCGGTCGTCGACCGCGGCGCCGGGAGCGATGCCCAAGTCTTCGACCATTTCCTCGGGGATGTCGGTGTCGTCGTCCACGTGTTAGCCTTCCTGTTCGGTCGGGCGAATCAGCATTTCGTTGATCGCGACGTGCCGCGGACGAGTGACCATATACGCGATCGCATCGGCGATATCTTCCGCCTGCAATGGATCGTTGATGCTGGCGAAGCGCCCTTTGAGGGCTTCCCGGACTTCGGGCCGCAGGTGGTTCTGCAATTCGGTGACGACCATACCGGGTTCGATTAACCCGACACGAACGTGCCTCGTGGTAACCTCTTGCCGAAGCGATTCGCTGAAGGCTCCCACGGCGAACTTCGTCGCGTTATAGACGCCCGAATTCATGCGAGCGACGCGGCCCGCTACCGAGCTGATATTGACCACGTCGGCTACCCTTCGCGGCTGCTCGCTCGCGGCTTTTAGAAGGTGTGGGAGCGCGGCGTGCGTGCAGCGCAAGAGCGCCGTGAGGTTGAGATCGATCATGCGATGCCACTCTTGGACCGGTGCGTTCACGATGGGCCCGAGCAGCATGACGCCGGCATTGTTGATGAGGATGTCGAGACGTCCGAAGGCCTTTACCGCCTCCTCGATCACGCGTTCGCCTTGCACTGGGTCCGTGACGTCGGCTTCGACGACGTGGGCCTTTCCGCCCGAGCCCTCGACTTGATGCGCGAGCGCCTCCAAGCGTTCCCGGCGGCGGGCTGCAAGCACGACGCGCGCTCCTTGCAAAGCAAGGGCGCGCGCCGTCGCCTCACCGATGCCGGAACTCGCGCCCGTTACGACTGCTACCGTATCGTTCAATATCATGAACGAAACGACAGCGCCAGGCGGCCGCGAGTTTCAGCCTATCGTTAGAACAGGTTCCACAAGAACTGGTTGTAGACTTCGTGGTGGAACTGCACTTCCGGCGCCTTTACGAAGGTACCGAGCATGCGCGGGCAGCGGTCGGCCGAGGCTTGTTTCAGTTCCGCGTACCGCTCCTTGACGTCGGCGCCCAGCAGTTTCGTCGTCCATTCCGCCTTGCGGAAGTGATCGAGCGCGCTGTAGATGTTGTCGGAAAGATAACGCTCGTCGTAGCGCACGCCCGGCCGCGCCTTCGCTTCCAAGCCGGTCATAAACACGCCCAGCATGACCATGTACGGATTGGCGTCGGGGCCGACCGAACGCACTTCGATACGTGCGCTGCGTTCGTTGCCGATCGGAAAACGCACCATCGATCCGCGGTCGACGGCCGAAGCCTTGATTTGGTTGGGTGCTTCGAAGTGCGGGTCCAAACGGCGGTATGCGTTCACGCTCGCATTAAAGACCAGGCACAGCTCGTCGCCGTGCGTTAGGATGCGATCGACGAACTCCCAAGCGAAGGTGCTGAGCTTCTCGGAACCGTTGGGATCCCAGAACAGGTTCTTGCCGTCCTTGCTGACCGAGACGTTGGTATGCATGCCGCTGCCGTTCACGCCGACGACCGGCTTGGGCAAAAAGCTCGCCGTCATTCCCATGCGCGTCGCGACTTGCCGGCATATCAATTTATAGAGCTGGATTTGATCTGCGGCCGCAACGACGTCGCCGTAGCTATAGTTGATCTCGAACTGCGACGGTGCCACCTCGGGGTGGTCCTTTTCATTTTCGAATCCCATCGCGCGTTGCACCTCGGCGACGGTATCGATGAACGAACGTAGCGGATCGCCCGGCAAGGAGTGATAGTAGCCGCCGGTATTGACGTATTCGAAGCGGCCGGTGTCGTGGAATTTTTGCTCCGCATCGAGCCCTTCGAAGAGGAAGCCTTCGATTTCGTTTGCCGCCTGAAGCGTGTAGCCGTGCTTCTCGTACTGCTCTTTTGCGAAGCCCTTGAGCACGCAGCGGATGTCGCCGGCGTACGGCGATCCGTCGCGGTTGAGCACGTCGGAAAACACGAGCACTTTACCGGCGCCGAAGACGTCGGCCGGCGCCCAATAGAACGACGACCAGTCCAGGGAGAGACGCAAGTCGCTTTCACGTTGTGCGGTGAAACCGCGGATCGACGAACCGTCGAACGTCAGGTTGTCGAACGATTTCAACAAGAATTTCTTGTCGTAATCGAGCATGTGCAGGCGCCCTTCGAGATCGCTGAAGAGTACCGTCACCGCCTTGATCCCCGGTTGGCCCGCGAGATACTTCAGGCGTTCTTCCTGAAGCTTCTCCGGTGTGATGCGATCCTTACGCTGTTGTTTGGCTTTGAGGTTCCGCTCTTCGAGCTCCGTATATGGAAGCTCCAAAAACTCGCGCAACTCAGGCATGATCCTCGTCGTTCTCCTGCTCGGGCTTCGGTGTTGATGCGACGGTTATACAACGCGGACGCCAGGCCTTTGGCCAAGCGGTAAAACGAGAGGGTTAGATTAAGGCCGACGCAAGTCGCTGCGCGTTACGCGCAACGATGCCGTAGATGGAGAGCTGTGGATTGGCCCCAATGCTCGTCGGGAAGACGGACCCGTCAAACACCGATACGTTATCCACATGGTGGTGGCGGCCGTCCCCATCGACGACCGAGCGTTTCGGATCGGCGCCCATCGCACAGCCGCCCATCACGTGCGCGCTTGCTACTCGCGTGCGCAAGATCTCCATCGGGAAAGCGGCGATCGCCGCCCGCGCGTGCGCGAGCGACCGGTAGGGTCGCGCATTTTCGTGTAGCGGAAAAACCGTACGCGCGCCCGCAGCGAACTGAATCTTCGCCATCGCGTCGAGCGCGCGCCGCGCACCTTCCCAAACATAGGCGGTGAAGGGGTAATCCAGCAAAGGCGTGCCGTCGCTTTGTAATTCTACCATTCCGCCTTCGCTTTCCGGATGGAATCCGTCGCGCAGGAGCGCGATAATCGCGCTCGTGTTGCGAAACGATGCCATCGCGCGCGTTTCATCCAGACCGAACGCCGTGATCGTGGTGGAAGTCAGCACCGGATGCAGCGGCGGGACTTCGAGCTTGAAACCGATCGGACCGTCCAGCGGCGCGATATACAAGAAGTGATCCGAATAGACCGATTGCGGCGCGCCCGAGAACGCGTCGACCGTTTGCGGCATGACGGCGGCCGAAATGACGGTCGGATGCAAAAACGTGCGTTTGCCGACGCGCGCATGAGGATCGGGCAGCGCGCTGCGCAGCAAGAGGGCGGGCGAGCCGATCGCTCCCGCGGCCGCGATAAAGTGCCGAGCGCGCACGGTCACGCGGTGGGCGGTTGGATGGATGCCGCGGCCGTCCATCGCGAGACACTCTAACGAAGCGACGCGCCCGCGAGCGTCGAGAACGAAACGCTCCGCGCGCACGCGGCTGACGAGCGTGGCGCCTCTCGAAAGCGCCGAAGGGATCGTCGTGATCAACATCGACTGCTTCGCGTTCGTAGGGCACCCCATGCCGCAGTACCCCAGGTTCCAACAACCTTTGACGTTGCGCGGAACGATCGCGGTAGGAATGCCGAGTGCGGCCGCACCGCGCTGCAACACGTCGTTGTTTGCATTCGGCGGTTCGGCCCAGCGCGCAACGTTCAGCCTGCGTTCGCGCTCCTCGAAATACGGTGCGAGTGCCGCATCGGTATAATCGGATAGCCCAAAGCGTTCGCGCCAGTAGTCGAGCGTTTTCGCCGGCGTTCGAAAGCTGCTCGTCCAGTTCACCGTCGTCGATCCGCCGACGGCGCGTCCTTGCAGAATGTTGACGCCCTTGTCTTTGGTTTTGCGCGCCGCCGACTCTTGATAGAGATTCGGATACGACTCGCGCTCGAGCATCTTGAAATCCGCGGCCGTCCAATACGGCCCTTCCTCCAGCATGATCACGCGCAGCCCGTGTTGCGACAAAATTTCGGCGGCGGTGCCGCCCCCGGCCCCCGTGCCGACGATGGCCACGTCGGCTTCGAACGTGTGGTCGCTTTCGAAACGCGACGCGTCGTAGATCGACGTCATCGCAGCTTCGGCGGCCCCGGATAGCCGGTTTGCGGCCACGCCCGGTCGTTGCCGTACCACGCCGCGCAACTGAGCTGGTGCAAAGCATCGTAGGCCGAACGCAACGTTGCCATGCCGCTATAGCGCCATCGCGTGAGAAACGCGGCGATCTCATCGCGCGAAGCGAGATGCCACGGCTTAATGACGCCGGCTAAAAGCAATCGCGTCGGCGGCAAGCGCAAGAGCGTCATCAGTTGCTCGACGTCGTGCTGTACGCTCGGCGTGAGTCCGGCAACCGCGATGTCAAATCCATCGAGAAACGCTTGCATTGCATCGGGGGGAAGCGAGCCCTCGAGCATCACGGGTCCGATGGCCGCCAAGATCGCTCGATCGCTATCCGGCTGAAATTCGTAGGCGGCACCCGCTCCGGCGATAAGCACGCCCGCAGCAACGGCAGAGCCGATCCATTGCCTGCGGTTCATCTACGCGTAGGCGTCGATGTTACGGCCGATCCCGATCGAGCGAAGGTAGTTGAGCGCTTCGGGCGACTCACGCGGTGCACGCGCAACGGCTCGAAGCGATTCGGAGCGAGTGGCGATAACCGCGAGCACCGAACGGTACTGCGAGATCGCCCAAGACATCGTCACCGAGAGGGGTAAGACGCTCACCAGATAGGCATCGGCAGTTCGAGGCCGCCGAATGAATCCAAGGGAGCGCAGAGCCGTCGTACCGCATCGCCGGGGAAGGCCCGGCATGCGACGAAGGCCCGAACCATGAGTGGTGTACGCGTATTGGTCGGGACGCGCAAGGGCGCGTTTGTCCTGACCGCCGACGGCAAGCGCGATCGCTGGACAGTCGACGGCCCGCATTTCCCGGGCTGGGAGATCTACCACGTCAAGGGCTCTCCCGCGGAGCCGCAACGGATCTACGCTTCACAGACGAGCGGATGGTTCGGCCAGGTCGTGCAGCGCTCCGACGACGGAGGCAAAACGTGGAACCCGGTCGGCAACGAATTCGCTTACGAGGGCGCCCCCGGCACGCACCAATGGTACGATGGCACGCCGCATCCGTGGGAGTTCGCACGCGTGTGGCACCTGGAACCGTCGCGCACCGATGCGGACACCGTCTACGCGGGCGTCGAGGACGCCGCGCTTTTTAAATCGACCGACGGCGGTAGGACGTGGAGCGAGCTCTCCGGTCTACGCGGACACGGTACGGGATCGAGCTGGCAGCCAGGTGCGGGCGGCATGTGTTTGCACACGATCGTTCTGGACCCGAGCGACGAACGCCGCATGTTCGTCGCCATCTCCGCGGCGGGAGCGTTCCGTACCGACGACGGCGGTACGACGTGGAAGGCAATCAACCAAGGTCTGCGCTCGGCGCACCTTCCCGACGGAGATGCCGAAGTCGGCCATTGCGTTCATCGCCTGGCGATGCATCCCGCGCGACCGCAGACGCTCTTCATGCAAAAGCATTGGGACGTGATGCGCAGCGACGATGCGGGGGAGAGCTGGCGTGAGATTAGCGGCAATCTTCCGACGGATTTTGGATTTCCGATCGACGTCCACGCGCACGATCCGGAAACGCTCTACGTCGTTCCGATCACGAGCGACTCTCATCACTTCCCGCCCGACGGTAAATTGCGCGTCTATCGCAGCCGCAGTGGCGGAAACGAGTGGGAACCGTTGACGAACGGACTTCCGCAAGAGCACTGCTACGTCAACGTGTTGCGCGACGCGATGGCCGTCGACTCGCTGGATTCGTGCGGCGTGTACTTCGGGACGACCGGCGGAAGCGTCTATGCTTCACCCGACGCCGGCGATCACTGGCACGAGATCGTCCGCGATCTTCCCGGCGTGCTCTCGGTCGAAGTTCAAACGCTCGCGTGATCCGCGTCGTGCTGCCCGCGCACTTGCGCGCACTCGCACGTATCGAAGGGGAACTCAGCGTAGCGGTGACGGGAGCGGTTACTCAGGACGCCGTTCTTAGCGCAATCGAGAGCCTCTACCCGATGTTAAAGGGGACGATCCGCGATCGCACGACGCGAAAACGCCGCCCGTTCATCCGATTTTTCGCCTGCGAGCGCGATCTCTCGCACGACGCGCCGGATGCTCTGCTGCCCGACGCCGTAGCATCGGGCGCGGAGCCGTTTTTGATCGTCGGAGCCATCGCGGGCGGCTAAGGTAGGGCGCCCGGCCGGACACGGGGAACGTCGCGAGGCTATGAATTTGGCGCATCCTCGAACCCTCTTGTTCTTTGCGCCGGTGGCCGCCGTACTCTTGACGGCCGCACCGGCACTTGCGTCGGTCGACCTGTACGCCGGGCCGCCGATTACGATCGCGAAAGGTCCGCTCGCCGACTGCAGCACCAAAGCGAAGGCTGCATTGGATAGCGCGCTGACCGGCGCCGTGGAAATCGGCACCGGCACGGGCATGTGGGTAGCAAAAGACGCTCCCGATCCCAAGACCAAAGCGTCGGCAGCGGTACACTGCTTCCCAACCGACGAAGGATACATCGTCTCGTTCACCTGCGCCGTGCAAACCGCGGCCGGCGGTGAAACGGCAACCGATCTTTGCACGAAGATCAGCAAAGCGTTCGGTACGCCGTGAAGCGTTTTCTCGCCGCCTTCGCCGTCGCGGTTCTCGCGCTCTCCGGCGCCGCGCACGCGGAACTCCAAATGACTTCGGGCATTCGTTACGTCGAACCGAACGAGCCGCTCGCGACGTGCAATACCAAAGCGCAAGAAGCGCTCAGTACGTACCTTTCAAACGTCGCCGAAACGGCGGCCAACAGCGGCGTGTGGACGGCAAACGGTCCGCAAGGAACGACGGCTAACACCGCCACCGCCGTCGTCCGTTGCGTTCCCTATCAAAAGGGCTACTCGGCAATGTTCGTGTGCGCCATCCAAGCACCGCCGAATCCGTACACTGCGGAGATTCTGTGCCTCGACGTAGCGCACAAGTTTTCGGGACAGCAAGTCTACCCGTTGCCGACGCCGACCCCGCCGCCCAGCGGTTGCACGACGACCAATCTGCTCGGCACCTGGACGAACGATAACGATTCGACCAAAGTCATCACGATGACGGCGGACGGCGGCTTAACCGATCAAGACGGCGTCTCCGGCAACTGGGCGCTCAACGGCGACAAAGCTTCGATCGCCTATTACGGATTGCACACGCTGACGCTTTCGAAAGACGGCAAGCATCTCAGCGGCGATCTCCACCTCACCCGGAAGTGCTAGCATAAACGCTTAGCGGTCGCGGCACCATCTGACGTCGGCAGTGTACGTCAGATCGGTGCTGCCCCGCGCCGGCACGGGAACCGTCCAGGATGCCGTGTTAGCCGACGTTTTAACGTGCGGCAGATCCTCTTTCGTAATATGCCAATCGCCCGGAATCAGTTCGAGCACTTTAACTGATTGCGGTGCGTCCTTGGCGTTGAGCAGGTGGACGTCGTAGGAACCCCGGCTCTCGCACTTCGTCTCGAGCGTGAAGTCCGTCTGCCTCATACTCGCTACCACGTCGAAGGCATCGCCGAGATGTAAACGTACGCTTTCGTCGCGCGGCGTGTGTTGGATCGAATCCGAACCAAGGTATTGCGCGAGCCCGTTTGCATCATTAGCGTACACCCGCACGATGCCCGCAGGCAGCGGAATACCCAGCTCGCCTCCCCGGTTTACGAACGATACGTAGACGCCGACGGGCAGGCGATCGCCCAAAGTAGGGCGCCGGGTATAGTAGTACCAGCTGTATCCGTGAAGCTCGAGCGTCGTTCGAACCGGCACGCGCGCCGCCGAGAGCAGCGCAAGCTGTTTCGTCTGCTTGTTTAAGATCGTCGTGCGATGCGAGATCGTGTAGAGATGGTATTCGAACATGTCTTGCTGCGCGGCGCTTCCATTCACGCTATAGACGTCGGCCGTCGTACCCGAGGTCACCAAAGCGATCGACTTGAGGGGCTGCGGGCGTACCGCCGTGTGAATGCTGCCCGCGACGAGTTGCAGCCTCGCGTTGTCGTAGGAAGTGCCGCTGGTATTCTGCAACGTCACGAGCCCGAGCAGCCTCATCGACGAGCGGTCTGGCGCAAGCGTTGCAACGTAGTCTACGCTCCACGTCAAGCCGCTCGTGAGGTAGCGCAGATCGAGATCTCGGCGCCCGAAGCTCGGGCTTTGCACGTCGAGCGTGAGCGTCGGACGGTCGCGTAAGCTCTTCGGGACGGCCGGAAAATCGATATATCCGTCAAGCCGGGTCTCGATACGGTCGGCATACTGCAGCACGATGCCGTTATCGAGGCTCAAAATCTTGGCGCGTTCCCGCCAAGTTTTCTCCCCTTTGAAGCGCGGCGGATGCACGACGGTAACCCAATGTCCCAGGTATGCGTGAAGCAACGACTGCCCGTTGAGAACGTCGTAGTTAAAATTCTGCTCCAGAACGCTGATCGCGTCGCGGCTGCCCGGTGCATCGAGTATCGCCGAGGTCGGATCGAGCGAAGCGCTTACGTCCCGCCACGCGATGCGATTGAGCCCCGCTTGCAGAGCGACGCTGCGGCGGTCGTGGACGAGCGCGTTGCCGTCGTTATAGATCGTGACGTTCACCGACCGCTGATCGCGCAACGTAGTGATACGCTCGCCGGCAAGCGCTTGTGACGCAAGGGCTGCGACGATGCCGAAAAACAAAAAGACGCTGTGTGAATTCATGTCGTGAAAACGCGCAGCATCTTTTCGGCGTGACGAGTCCCTAATACCCGGCTATCGGTGTTTCCTTGAAGCATCCGACGCCTTCCGCCGTATCCGGAAACTTCCATCGGCGAATCGGGTGGCCCGCTCCCATAAAATTTCCTGAGCGGCATACATCCGGCTCTTACTGGGTACCGTTAACCGACCATGTGGCGACGCATCGTGGCGGCGGTTGTCTTGTTTGCGAGCTTATGCGGAACGGCATGGGCTCACCCGCTTGGGAATTTCACCATCAATCATCTTGCCGTGCTCCGCGCGAGCGGTAGCACGCTGCACGTTCGCTACGTGCTGGATATCGCGGAAATACCCAGTTTTCAGATCATGCGAGCGTCATCTCCAACCGGGCGCTGGACCTCGCGCGACTTGAACCGCTGGGCCGCAAGCGAAGTTCCGACAGTTCTGCACGGACTCCACGTCACCGTCGACAGCTCGGACCTGCGCTTGCAGCTTGTGCACGAACACGCACGCATTCGCCCAGGCGCCGCCGGGTTGCCGCTGCTCTACTGGGTTGCGGACTTTACGGCGACCCTTCCGCCAGGAACTCGACGCGTTTTGGTATCGGACACGGTGTATCGCGAGCGTCGAATTGGCTGGAAAGACATCATCATTTCGCCCCAGACGGAGCCCACGAACGAACTGCGTCATTATCCATCGGCCCTCATAGGGTCGCCTCGACAGATCAACCGTCTGGCTTTTGTCCTGTCCCCAACGGGTGTGCCTTCGCACATCGTTGCGTCCAGCGAAGCCGTCGCCGACATCAACGGCTCCAACTCGCTCGTTCGAATCAACGCGCTTTCCGAAATGTTTTCGAGCGGTAACCGCACGCCGCTTTTCGTTTTGTTCACCATTCTAGTCGCCTTCGGTCTCGGCGCGTTGCACGCGATCGAACCGGGACATGGCAAGGCGCTCCTCGCGTTTACGCTTGTCGGGTCGCGCGCAACCGTACGTCAAGCGGTGATACTGGCAGCGTCGCTTACCTTCGCCCACACGGTCGGAGTGTTCATTCTAGGGTTCGTGTTGTTCTTCGCAGTCGGCTTTGCATCAGAATCGATCTATCCTTGGATCACGCTTCTTTCGGGAGCGGCGGTGGCGATCATCGGCGCTCGTAACCTCGCTAAGTTCGTTCGAGCGCGCTACGGGCACGAACACGAAGGCGTGATGCATCGTCACGCTCATACGGGCGACCACCATCACGGCGACGGTGCCGACGGACACGCCCACGTGATCCCGGGGAACGGCCCAATCGATTTTCGCGGCGCGGTCGTTGCCGCGCTCAGTGGCGGCGTGGCGCCGTGCCCGGCGGCGATCGTCGTAATGCTCGCGGCGCTACGGTTGCATCAACTCGGCTATGGTATGTTCCTGATCGTCGTCTTTAGCATGGGTCTAGCTGCGGTCTTGACCGGCCTTGGTCTCGCCGTCGTGCACGGGTCGGCATTCGTGTCCCGCAGCGGCAAGTTCGAACGCCTCGTGCGTTTGGGGCCGCTCTTCTCCGCAATTCTCATCTCGTTCGTCGGCGCTCTTATGGTCGGTCAAGGATTCGTCGCACAGGGCGTTCCGCTGTCGATTTGGGCCGTCGCTGCGCTTTGCATACTTGCGATCGGCGGCTACGCGCTCGTACCGCCGCACACTCATGCCCGTACCGTAGGAGAATCATGATCGTTACCAACGCCTTTACGGTTTACGCGCTCGGCTTGCGCCACGGCGCGGATCCCGATCATCTTGCGGCAATCGACAACATGACCCGCAACTCGGTCGGACGTGCGCCGATCCTCTCGCGCTTTATCGGGACGCTCTTTGCCGCCGGCCACACGATTATGGTGCTGGCAATCGCCGCGCTCGTCGGCTACCTCGGCAGCCGATTCACCGCGCAAAGAGCGCTCGTCGAGGCAACCGGAACTTGGGTGTCGATCTTGGTGCTGCTTGCGATCGCCGCGATCAACGTGCGTCAATTGCGCGCGGGGCAAAACGACCGTCTCTTCGGTCTAAAATCCCGCGTTTTACCGGCCGCCCTACGCGACGCGACCTCGCCTTGGATCGCCGTACCGATCGGCCTGCTGTTCGGCTTCGGCTTTGAAACGTCGAGTCAGGTAGCGACATACGCCGTCGCGTTTGCTGCAGACGCCGGCGTCGCCGGCGCCTTACTCGTAGGCTCGATGTTCTGCGTCGGAATGGTATGTACCGATACCCTCGATTCGCTCTTCATCCACCGGCTGGTTTCGTACCGTTCCGGCGCGCTGCCGCGCGTCATGCGTGTCTGGATCATCGCCGTAACGACTTTTGCCGTCGCGGTTGCGGCATACGAGCTCGTTCGCGTGCTCGGTTGGAGACCGCCCTTTCCTGACGTCGACGTGAGCATCGTCCTGGTTGCCGGGTTACTCGCGGTTTTCGTTTGGATCTTCTTCGCGACGCGATTGCCGCGCCGTGAACCACTAATGGAGCAACTACCATGAACGCTATTCGAGGTCTCGCAGCGTTTGCCACATCGGCACTCGTTGTCGCGGCGATCTCGCTCTACGGCATGCAAGCGGCCCGGAGTTCAGACCATCAGGACTCCCCGACCGTCGTTGCAAGGCCCGGAGCCGATATCACCGACGTCTATGCTTATCCCGCCCCGGACAATGCCAATAACGTTGTCTTGGCGATGGACGTCTATCCCCTGATACCGGGCGGCATGTCGTCGAATGCGCAATACGCCTTCGATCCGGCGGTGTTATATCAATTCAAAATCGCAAACGGTGTTGCGAATAAGAACTACAACGAGTCGATGGTGGTGCAGTTCAGTGTGAACGGAACGGGGCAGAGCCAAACGCTCACCATGTACGGGCCGACGCCTCCGAATGAGGTGTCCACGTCGAATACAATCGTGACGACCGCGAAGATGGGAAGCGTCACCTTCAATCAACCGGCGACGCTCGACAACGGCCAGATTCAGGTCTTTGCCGGGACGCGACGCGATCCGTTCTTCTTCGATCTCGCGCAGTTCTTCAAAATCCTTCCCGACCGCGATGCGGCGTACCATGCGCCGGGTCAGACGGTGCCGTCGCCGACGGCGACGTCGTTCAACGGATTCGCGGCGGGAAATCCTAACGGATGTGCGACCGCACCGGCGGCGGACTTCCTTTCTAACTACAACGTGCTGCAAATCGCAATAGAGCTTCCGAAGACCATGCTCGAACCAACCGGTTCCGCACTCGGTAAGATCGGGCTCTGGGCGACGACCAGCACGACGACGGGGAGCTAAACCATGTTTCGTACGATACTGGCCGGCGCGGCGGCCGGCGGATTACTTGCGCTGCTGCTCAGTGCCTGCAACAGCGGCGGCGGCAATTCCACTCCTCCAACAACGCAGAACGCCGTGTATCAGCAAATCGAACTCCTTTCCCGTCCCGCGGTGAAAGAAGCATTTGAGAGCTTTGGCGATCATGACCCTACCAACCGGAGCGAGCCCTATAATGACTCGACGATCAGCAACGACATCGTCTCGTTTGCCACCACGGTGGCCGGACGCAGCACGACGACGGCCGACGCCCTCCAAAGCGTCCTCTATCCAAATGAGATGATCGTCGACCTCTCATCATCCGCTTCTACCGCCGGCTACCTTGGCGTTGAAACCGGCGGCAAAGTCGGGACGACATTCGGCGGTCGCGCGTTGACCGACGACGTGATAGATGTCTCGCTCTCGGCAATCTTTGGCAATGCACTCTCAGCGCTCGGGGTCGTGCCGGACGACGGTAAGGAATCGCCGTGTCTTGCTACGGATAACCTGTCCGGAGCGACGCCGTCTTACCTCACCTCGACGACATTCCCCTACTCGCAAGGCCCGGTCTAGGCTTTGCGGCTGCGGTCATTACTTCCGATCATGGCGGGCGCGATCGTCGCGCTCGCCATGTGGCCGCTTTTTGGCGCGAATCGCGCGCCGACGGCGACGTTCACGCCCGCGCCATTGATCGCGGACTATCAGACGCGCGATCAGCTCGTGGCGTTTTACGAACGCGAGATGCGTCGGACTCCGAACGATCAAATAAAAATGCGCATGCTCGCGGGCCTTTACATGCAACGCTTTAAAGAGCAGTTCGATTTGGGCGACGTGACCCGCGCCGAAGCGCTCGCGAGGCGCTCGATCCAGTTGCAGCCGCAGGGCAATACGCCGGCACAGATGACGCTCGCAAATGCGCTGCTCACCTATCATCATTTCCGCCAGGCAATGGTGCACGAACGCGACGCCTGGAGCGGCGAGCCTTCGAATGCCAACGCGCAAGCACAGATTGCATCGCTACAGATGGAGCTTGGCGAATACGCGCAGGCGAAGGCGACGCTGCGTTCGATCCGTTCGCCTGCCTCCGAAAACCCGACCATCGACTCCGTGTGGGCGCGCTACGACGAGCTAACCGGCAAGCTTCCGGAGGCGCGCATCTTGATCGACCGGGCCATGCGCATCGCCGACTCTGACGTGAATAACCCTGCCTCCGATCGTTCGTGGTTTCATATGCGCGCCGCTCAGTTGGCGTTCGAGGCCGGCGATTTCGCGACCGCGCAACGAGAGTTTGCGACCTGCCTGACGATGTTCCCCGACAACGCGATGGCCCTGATCTTTCAAGCACGCATGTTTCGCGCGGAAAAGCGCTGGCGTGCGACGTTAAAGGCCGCGAAGGCCGCCGCGGCGCTCTACCCGTTGCCGCAGGCGCTGGGCTATGAGGCAGACGCAGAGCGGGCGCTCGGAATGACGTCCGATGCGCGACAGACCGACGCGCTAATCGGCGCCGAAGTTCGTCTCTTTAACGCGCAGGGTATAAACGATCGCTTGCTCGCGAATTACTATGCGCAACGGGGCGTGCACTTAAACATCGCGCTGAACTCGGCGCGCAGTGACTACGACCGGCGTGGGGATGAAATATACGCCGATGATACGATGAGCTGGACGCTTGCCGCGATGGGAAAGTGGCGCCAAGCACGTGTCTACTCGAAGCGCGCGGTCCGCTTTAACACGCAGGATGCGGAACTTCAATATCACGCTGCAATCATCGCACTGCATACGGGTCACCGGCGTGAGGCGAAGCGGCGGCTAAAGCAGGCGCTTGCGGAGAACCCGAATTTTCACCCGACCGAAGCCGACGATGCACGTGCGCAGCTCTCGAAATTGGAGTAGGCGCGTATATCGGGTGCATCTTTCGGCGTGACGAGTCGCTAATACCCGGCTATCGGTGTTCCCTTGAAGCATCCGACGGTGTACGGAAACTCCGTCGTCATATGATAGTGATAGATGACTTGCTCGACGCCGTGAAAGAGCACCATGTGCGTATGCCCGTGGCACGCGTCGAGATCGCTGTCTTGTAATTGATTTCCGCCCACGCCGTCGGGACCGTACACCCCGAAACCGTCGAACGCGTAGCCGACCAATCCCGAGTGTCCGTCGGTATCGTGCGTGTCGTTCAAACAGGCCGTCGAAAGGGCGTGATAGTGATACACGCCGTTGCTCTGCGGATGGCCGCCGCACGCGTCGAGGACTTCGTACGCTGCCGCGTCACGACCGTTTGCGTCGAGCGCGTTGAACATGACCACACCGTCGGTCGTAACGCCGATCGGTCCCATCGGAACGCAACTTGGCTGCGAAGCTACCGTGGGAGTCCAAGGCAACGTCCAGCTATAGACTTGCGCCAGAATGCTGTTCGGATTTTTATCGTACTGATACGCGGGATCCGTTGCCTGAATCGGATAAATTCCGGTCGTTTCGTTCAACGGCAGATCGTTCGTCGAAATCGTGAACGACGAACCGCTCTGCGCGCCTACGGTATAGGTCGACGTCCAGCTCACGCTGCCTTCGACGTGCGGCTTCGTCGTGGAATTCCACGTGAGATTGGTGTTGTCGATCCACGGCGCGTTGCTGCTGCCGCCGGTAAACGAGCTCTGGCAAGAGTACACGTAACCGGCCTGCGGCGTGGTCGCCGACCACTTTCCTATGCTCGAGGAGATCATTCCCATTGGAATTGCAGCGGGATTGATCGTCGCCTCGGGTGTCGGCGTTGCGCTCGGAAAAACCGTCGGCGTGGGCGTTGCGCTCGGAAAAACCGTCGGCGTGGGCGTCGCGGTCGCAACCGGGGTCGCCGGCGTGGTGCCGATGCTGGCTGCTTCGCCGCCGCCACCGCCGCACGCGGCGAGCACGATCGTCGTTAAAAATGCACAACTAAGCCGCAGTCTATAGCACGACGCCATACACGAACCTCCAAGAAGTAACCAGACGACACTATTCATATCGCCCGAAGACTTGTGGAAATCTGTGAACGGCGCGGACTAGGGAAACAGCATGAGTTCGGCGATTCGATGGGCCGGCGTTTCGTACAAGAGCGCCGTCGCCGAGCCGTTAGCGAAGGTCACGCGTGCCGCCGTAACATCGAGGCCGCCCCGCGGCCGCGTGCTCAGCCATGCGATACGCTCGATCGTTCCAAGCCGCGCGAGCGCCGCCCGCGCCCGCGACCGGTTGCGCGCGTTCATCAGGTGCGCGAAGTCGGGTGTCATCGCAGAACGCGGCATCGTTCCCTTCGCAAGCTCTTGAAGCCCCGCGCGCACGCGCGCGACGACGGCAGCTTGCGCGGCGTTCGGGTTCACCGGCCGCGTACTCGCCTGCGCTTTCTTGGGCTCGGACGAAAGGGCCGGGACGAGAAGCGCGGCGATCTTTCGCGCGATCGCGCCGGCCGGCGCCTCGTAAGAATTGGTCAGGACGACGATTGCGGTGCGATCGTCGGGCAGCATGATATTTTCCGAAGCAAAGCCGATGACGTTGCCGCCGTGTTCGATCATCAGGTGCCCGTGCACGCGATACACGCCCACGCCCAGTCCATAATGCGTATCGATCTTTCCGTCCGCAATGTGCCGGTCTTTCGTCATTTCGGCAAACTGCGCGGCGCGCAAGATACGATGCGTCATCAATCCGATGTCCCAGCGCGCCAGATCGCTTGCGGTTCCCGCGAGCGCACCCGCTGCGTTCAACCACCCGTTCCATTCTAATGCGTCCCGATGTTGCGGCTCCGTCCAATACGAGTTGTAACCCGTCGCGCGATCCTTCGCGGGACGATATGGCTCGTCGTACCACGATCGCGTCATTCCCAGCGGCGCGAAGATGTGCTTGGCGTAATAGCGTGAGAGCCGCTCTCCCGAAGCGCGTTGCACGATCGCGCCGGCGATCGTGTAGTTCGTGTTGCTGTATTCCCAACGCGTACGCGGCGGCGCGGTAAGCGGCGCCTTCGCATACTCGTCGAGAACTGCGCTCGTCGTGGTCGGCCGTGACATCTCGAGATCGACGTAATCGAGTGGGTAGTAGTCCTTATAGCCGGAAACCTGGTTGAGGAGATCGCGCAGCGCGATCGTCCGCGCGCCGGTGAATGCGGGAAACCACCGCGCGACGGGATCGTCGAGCGAAAGCTTTGCTTCGCCGGCGAGCATCAATGCGGCACCCGCCACGAACTGCTTGCTGACCGAACCCCAGCGAAAGACGGTGTTCGCATCGACCGGCTTTTTTGCGGCGAGATTCCGGAAGCCGTACCCGCGCGCATAGACGATGCGTCCGTCGTTGACGATGGCGATCGATACGCCAGGTGTATGCGCCGCATTCATCAGCGACGTAACCCCGGCGTCGATGCGCCGCGCTTGCACGGGTGAAAATGCGAGAGCGTTTGCGAGAACGAACGGCAGCAGCATCATTGCAGGGGTCAACGCTCTTGTCGCAGGCGTTGCAACACGATGCCACTGAGCCTTTGCAAGATCGCTTTCGTCTTCGGCGTCGAGGGCATCGATATCGTGAAGATCAGATCGCCTCGCCGGACGGCATTTGCGGCAAAGTTCGGATGACCGGCCTGGGGAACGGCAAGGGAGTAGAGCGATGCATCGACGCCCGACAACCCCTCCAGCTGATATCGCACGCCGGGATTCGACGCCAACATCGTCTTCCAGGTTCCGACGATATCGGCCGGCGACGCACCGGCGGGATAAAACACGTCGAGTTCGATGCCGCCCATCGCACCGGAAACGCCGCGGTAGATGCAATAGACGCTATTGCCGCCGTCATCGACGTTCGCGTGCGGCTTGTCGGCCACGAGACCGACGGCGTGAAAATCGGCTGGGGTAAGGACGCACATCTTTTCGCCGGAACCTTTGGCGATCGGCATAACGGCGAGAAGCATCGACATCGCGACCGGTAGCATGGCTAGCTCCTTTCGAAACCCTGGCACATGTTTTCGGCGTTCCGATTTCTGTGAACGACGCGCGACTTACTCTCGTGGGCGCCCCAGCGCGCCTCGTCGAACGAGCGTTCGGCGCACTCGGGCTAAGACCGGCTCCTGTCGCTCGAGTGAGTCACACGCTAGGCACGCATCTCGTTGCAGCCCTATGTGACGCGTTTTATCGTTTTCGCCGCGCTCGTTGCCGCGACGTCATCGAGCATGCCGAAGCTTTCCGCATACCTGATGAACCCTCAGGCGGAGATCGCGCTGGCGCGCAGCGCCGCTCCGCCGTCGATATCCCAGCACGCGACGGTGCTCGTCTTGACCCCTCGCGGCTACGTCACCGCGGCAAAGGGAAACAACGGTTTTACGTGCCTTGTCGAGCGCCCGTGGATGCAGGCGTTCGACGCGTCCTCGTTCTGGAATCCGCGGATGCGCGCGCCGGTGTGTTATAACGCCGAAGCCTCGCGCACCATTCTGCCATACACCCTTAAGCGCACGGCGCTCGCGCTTAGCGGCGCAACCGAAGCACAGATCTTTGCGCGAATCAAGTCGGCGATCGCGGCGCGCGTGCTTCCGACTCCGCAACCCGGTGCGATGGCTTATATGATGTCGAAGCAACAATACTTGAACGACGGTGCGAAAGCGTGGCACCCGCACCTGATGTTCTACGAGCCCGCGCGCGACGCCGCATCGAGCGGCGCCGATTGGGGAGCCGATCGCAAACGATCGCCCGTAATGTTTGATTCGCAACACCATGCCATGCCCGAACCGTGGGCGCTCTTCTTCGTTCCCGTCGCCCATTGGTCGGACGGCTTGGCGGCGCTACTTCGCTGAATCGGTCCCCGTTCGCGGCAAGACCGGCTGGCATGCGGTCGTGCTTCTCGTAGCGATCAAGGCGTTCAAACCGTTTCCAAGGAGCCAACCCGCGACACCCGCGATTGCTACGACGAACAAGGGTGCTACGTGCAGCGATCTCGCAAGAACGTTACCGACGGCGACACCCAAGCACGTGGCAATAAAGACGCGAACCTGACACCATTTGATCATGGCGCATTCTTAGCATTTGGCGTAGCGCGAAACCTCTTCGACCGCGCCGCGGGCACGCTCACGCCGTGCTGGTACGCGCGAGGTATGCAACGCCGCTCACCAATGCGACGACGAGGACGGCGGCAACGCGACCGTCCCCCCATCCAAGACCACCCCAGGACTGCGGCTTGCCGGTCCAATCGGCGAACGATGCCCCGAGCGGCCGCGTCAATACGTAAGCGGCCCAGAACGCGAAGACGGCGTTTCTCGAAACGCGATGACGTTCGAGGCGCGCCACGGTGACGACCGCATAGCGGGCGAGACCGATCGCCGCAATGAGTGCGCCGAAGAGCATGCCGGCAGCCAGATAGCCCAGGTGCAGCGTGATCGCCGCCATGTCGCCGGTCGCGGTTCCGAGCGCAAACGTCGTAACGACGGTCAGCCAATAGAACACCTCGCGACGCGGCCGGTCGATGCTGTGAATCGAGATCGTGCTTTCGAATCTGCGCCAAAGGATGAAAATCACGGCTAATGCAACCGAAAACGCCGCCGTCGAAAGGACGTAAGGAACGCCCAGAACGACGTGCGTGACGTCGGCGGCCATCGTTCCAAAAACGGCGACCATGGTCACCGCGAACCAATAGATCCATGCATTGTATCGTCGCGCCCGGAATTGCAACACGAGCGCGAGTGTAAAACCGAGCGCTCCCAGGCCGACCGCAACGTAGGGGTTGATCGCAAAGACCAAGTAATCGGAGACGCTCTCACCGAGCGCCGTCGTCAGAACCTTGACGATCCAAAAGATCGCCGTGATCGACGGAACTTTTCTACCGAAGCCCGTTGGCGTGACTTTAGCGGTCATACCGCTTTTAAACGGGTTATGACGGTAAGGTGTTCCCGAATGCAGCGTTATACAGTGGCTGGTTCGGAATCGGGGTCAGACATTCGGAACAGCCGTCGCACGACACCACTCTCACCGTGAGCAAAGGCTCGACGAGATAGCCGGTCTTACAGTTCGTATACGATGTCCCCGTCCAGATTGAATCGACGTGATCCCAGGTATCGAAAGCGACGTCGCAACTGTCGGCGGTACAGTCCAGGTAGCTGACCAGGTATGCCGTAGTATTTTTGAACGCGGCCCGCGGGTCGGGCGCCAACCGAATCCGATGCCGCGCATATCCGATACGCCTTTATCGTTTTGAACCGACACGTTCGATGCGGAACAGCGTTCGAAGCCGATTGCCGTACCCCAGGAGCTAAATCCGGCGGCCTGAAGATCTTCGGGATTGATGGCGCGTACGTTGCTTGCCGTGCAATCGAGCGCTTTGACGCCACCCAAGCTATAGATCTCGAGGCCGGTTGCCTTTGCGCCGGACTGATCGTGCGTCGAGGTGTTTACGCCGTCGAGGATCTGGCTGGCGCTAAATCCTTGAACCGTGACCAGCCAACAGAGAAAGACGGACATCCCGTGACAGTCGTCACAGCACCCCGTCATCGCGCTCGCCGAGCAGTTCGTGAAGGTGAGGTTATTGCAAAACGTCGGCAGAAATCCGATGACGGTATGCCCGGCGGTCAGCACGTTTCCGTTAAAAAACGATTGAAACGTTTGGGCCGTACAGGATTCGGTCGTGATGTAAGAACAGCCGACGTAGCTGAAGCCCTGGACCGATCCGTCGTTGTTCACGAGCGAACTTACGGTGCAGCCGCTGATCGTTGAAAGCGTGGTCGAAAGCAACTGAATGCCGGCGCAAGAATCCGTCGTAACGTTTGCCTGCGTCACCGTACAACCGGAGATCGCCACGTTGACGCTACCCGAAACGAGAATTCCGCTCGGGGTGAGGTATCGCACGTTCAAGTTGCTTAGGGAGAGACCCGTAACGGTGATATTCGAAATCGCGAGACCGCACACGTTCTGAGCCAAAATTCCGTGATCGGTAAACGCGGCCAGCGTTCCGTTTTTGATGGTAATGTTGTCAACCGGTCCGTTAACGGTGATGCCGCTGACCTGCAACCCCGGGCTGGTACCCGATGCCGTCAGCGTGTATCCCCCTAAATCGAGGTTTACGTTACTCGCTTGAATGGTAATCGCCGCCACCGTAGTGGCGGTGCCCGGGCTCCACGTAATATTACCGCCGAGTGTATACGTACCCGGGGCGGTGATGCACACGCCCGAACTCGGGATGGAATAGATCGTACTCCCCTGCTGGATTTGGACGCAGGGTTGGCTGAAGTACGGGCGATGAAGCGCTTCGAGCGCCGGTACGGGGTCGAAGGTGTCGAGCAGCCACCGCTTGTCGATGTGGCTAAATTGCGGCTTCGAGAGCACTTCGTTCAAGCCGTAGCGATCGCCGGGAATCGTCGCGAGCGGAGCGCACGTGCCCGAAAGCGGCGTCGGACTTGGGCTCGGATTCACCAAAGGCGTGTTGCTCGTACCGCCGCCGCACGCAGCGAGCGCACCGGTAGCAAAGACGCCCTGAAGAAGGCGCGCGCGCGAAATATACTTCCGTTCCAACATCAACCCTCTCCGATCAAACGGCAAGCCGCTCTCGGCGTTCCCAAGCTAGCGGTAGGTTACAGATTGAGGGCTGGAGGCACCTTCACGCGATCGGCGAGGCGTAAGAGCGCGAGGATTTTCACTCCCCACCAGGTGGGATCGATTTCGAACCAGCGCAGACCGTGACGAGCCGAATAGGGGAACGCGTGATGGTTGTTGTGCCATCCCTCACCCCATGAGATGAGCGCGACCCACCAGCAGTTGGTCGAGAGATCGCGCGTGCCATAGGTGCGGTAGCCTGCGGAGTGAGCCGCGCTGTTGACCAGCCACGTGGCATGGTAGCTCACGACGAGCCGCACGAAAATGCCCCAGATGACCCACGGCCATCCGCCCAAGGCGAAGAGCAGGCCGGCAAGTAGCAATTGTAGCGGCGCGTGAATGTATCGAAGCACGCGATAAAACGGTTGCGCCTCTAGATCCGGCGCGAATTTGCGCAGTTCTTCTTCGGACGGCAGCGCATCGTTGCGTTTGTACAGCCAATGCACGTGCGCCCAACGAAATCCCACGTTGCGACCGTGCGGATCTCCGGCTGCATCGGCATGCACGTGATGTTTGCGATGGGTCGCAACCCAGCGTATCGGATCGCCTTGCAAAGCGAGCGCGCCCAAAATGGCCAACGCGTATTCCAAAGGCTTGCGCAGGCGCAATCCGCGGTGCGTGAGCGAGCGATGATAGCACAGGGTAACGCCGAGACCGCCGGTGAGATACATGAGAACGGCGGCCGCCAAAACCGCACTCCAGCGGAACGTCCCGGGGAGGAACGCCGCAAGAGCGCCGATATGAATCGCGCTCAGACCAACCGCGTTGATCCGAGCGCGAATCCGATCGTCGGCCAATTTAGCGCTGGCTTGAGCGCGATGCGAAGCAGTCGCGGCAATACACGGGCTTGTCGCCGCGCGGCTGGAACGGCACTTCGGCGACGCCACCGCATTGGCTACAGGTGGCTTTGAACATCTCGCGCTGGCTGCCGCCGAAACCGCCGCCGTTCCGGTTGCCGCTCGGGCGCCCGCCGCCGGCCGCTTTACGCGCCGCACGGCAATCCGAGCACCGGCTCGGTTTATTCGTAAAGCCCTTGTTTGCGAAAAATTCCTGTTCGCTTGCAGTAAACGGGAACGAGCGTCCGCAGTCCACGCAAGTAAGATCTTCGTCAGTGTACATTCGCGAGTCTCCCTATAATTCTCTGGTTGGTTGGTGTTTCGGACTCGCCAGTACTGTGGAGCGCTGGGGGCGTCGAAATCGCGAAATTTCAATCGCGCCTACGAGTTGCGATGAGGCGTTCTTCATTTTACCACGTTTACGCACCTTTAGACGCGTTTGGGCCAAAGTCGTCTGAAATAAGAGGCGCGTTTTGAAAGAATCGCGAATAAAGACGGTACGTCTTCAATTCTGAACGCGTGCAGCTCTCAGCTCGAGAGCCGGAAACGTTAAAAACATCGATGGAACGCAAGCGCGTCCCGGTCCTCGTCCCCGCTAAGCGGGCTCAACCCGCGGCGAAAAAGATCTATCCGCCGCACGAGCACTTTGGAAGTCCTCTCAACGTCTGCCGTATCTGCGGCGAAAAGTACGCCTACGCGCAGAAGCCGTTTTCGCTCAACGGCCTTTCCAACTCCGAAAAGTAAGCGTTCATCACCTGCGCGGCTTCGTCGTAGTCCGCCGCAACGTGATGGGCGCCGGCATCCAGAAGCAGCGCTCGATCGCCCGGCTGCATGTGGCTGCCCGCGAGCAAGCCGATGACCGTTGCGCCCGCCGCGCGGGCCGCGACGACGCCAAGCACGCTATCCTCGATAACGATGCATCGTTCCGGTTGAACCCCCATGCGGGCGGCCGCATGCAGAAAGATATCGGGGCTCGGTTTGCCGTGCACCACATCCGACGCGCTAAATACGCCGCCCGGAAAGAGTGCCGTCATATCGAGCACCTCGAGACAGAGAGCCACGCGTTCCGGTAAGGAATTCGAGGCGATGCAGCGCGGCAGACGATCGAACCTCGCGATAAATTCGCGCACGCCCGCGACGGGACGAAGTTCCCTCCGAAAGCTTTCTAGCGCGCGAGCCATATACGCATCGCCAAAGCCCGGTACCGCACGTCCCACGTTGGTTTCGACGAGCGCGAGGACCTCATGGAAGCGCTTGCCTTTGTAGATGCGATAGGCATCTTCAAGCGTCGTCGGAACGCCGAGTTCCGTCACCATTTCCGCAAGGGTTCGATTCGCGAGGACTTCGGTGTCGGCAACGACGCCGTCAAAATCAAAGATGATCGCTTCGGGCATGGCCTGGTAGGTTCGAGGATGGCGGCGGACCTCCCATTCCGGGCGGAAAGCGCTCGTAAAGCAGGCGGCAAAATCTTGGCGCCCAACCGATAGGACTGATGCCTGCCAACGCCCATCCGCGAACGATCGCCGTCGACCTGGACGACACGCTGAATAATTTCAACGAAACGTTACAGGGCGGCGACTTTCCCTACGATCCGGCCGACTCGCTGCCTCGAGAGACGTTCGAGCACTATCTTCAACGCATTCGCGCGGGAGAGCCGGATTCGAGCGGCCTCATGAGCACGGGCTATAACTATTGCCGCTACAAGATTCACCGGCAGTGTTGGGAGCAAGCTCGCGCGCGCCCCGACGGTGTCGAGTTCATGCGATGGCTGCGGCACAACGACTGGCGTATCGTGATTTGCACTATGCGCGATATGCGGCACGCTTACGATGCGAGCCGATCGTGGCTCGAGCAAAACGGCATCCCGTTCGATTACCTTTTCATGGCGGCGAACAAGATCGCGTTCTGCTGGGCGTGGGGCATCCCGCACCTGGTCGACGATTCGCCGTTCAATATCGTTCACGGAAAGCAGTACGGCATCAACGTCTATTATCCGATCCTGGCGCACCAGCCGTCGCTTCCGCCCAACGACGCGCGCGGATTCCATACGTTCGACGAAGTGAAGCGATGGATCCAAGAATAGCGCTGCTCAAAGAGTTCTCCAAGAGCTTCATTCTCGATAGAGTCAAGATCGAGGCGGAGCAGTTCGGCTTTCCCTTTCTCGAATGGCTGCTTTCCGATGGGACGCTTGATTACGGCCAACTGACCGACACCGGCGCGCTCCATAAGTATCGGCTCGCGAACGTTTCGGAGCGGCGAATGGACGAGCTGCTTCAGTTGCATCTTTCGGGACAGCTGAACGTCTGCCGGTATTTCGGCACCGAGAAAAATGAGCTCCTGTGCTTCAATATCGATAACAATTACCGGACTGACAACACCGCGATCATTCCGCAATTGAGCGAAGCGCTCGACACGCTGCGAACCTGCCTCGCCGACCTTGGATGCGAACCCCTGATCGTCGCGAGCGGCCGCGGATACCATGTATGGGTGCGCGCGAACGAGCCGGTCGAGAACACGATCCTCTATGATTTCATGGTCGCTACCGCAGCGCGCGCGCTTCTTCCGCTGATGGTCCGAGGCGACAATCACCGCGTCGTGAAGTTCAGCTTTTATCCCGACGTCAACATCGTTGACGAAGTCTCGTTGCGCCTGTTCGGAACGCAGCATGCGAAGACCAAAGCCTTTAGCCACGTGGTTACGCCCGAAGGCTTACTCGACGTGGATGCATCATGGCAACGTTTCGACGCGTTCGTGCATGGCAGCGCGACGCCGGCGGCAATGATCAGAGCGGCGCTCGAAAAACTTCGGATTCCCGAAGGCACCGCGAAAAGCGCTGACGCTTAGTCCGCTTCTTCTTCTTCTTCGGGTTTGTCGCGGATGCTCAACCCGAGGGATCTATGGTACTGCTCGTTTCGCGCGAGCGCCGCTTCGAGATCGTCGCGCACTCCCTCTTGACGCAGCAGTGCCTGGATTCGTTCGCGGCTCGCGCGTAAGCTTTGCGCGTGCGCTTCCAGCACGGCGCCGGGAACGTCGGGCGCGCCGAGCGGCCGGTTCACCCATTCTTCCATCGCATCGTGCGCGGCTTTACCCTGACGTTCGGCTTGCGCCAATTCGTCCTTGTACGTGCTCATCCGTTCTTGATGCGCTTCGAGCGCAACGTGGTGGAATCACCGGTTTGCAGGCTTTGATTGTAGCCAAGCTTCGGCCGGCGCGTTTTTATGACCGTGACCGTCGTACCGTCGATATCCTCATCTGCCACGCCTTCGATCAACAGATGTGTATCGCCGACCCGCGCGCGAGCGGAGGTCTTAAAGCGCCGGTCCGCACGTTTCGAAAGCGTTTCGAGTTGTTCGATGAGTTCCAGGCGCGTCGACGGGCTCTCGGCCGGGAACAAGCACAGCTCGGTCCCTTTGGCAGCCGGGCGGCTGCGTACGGAGCCGGCCGGTTCGGTAAGTTTACCGTCGCGAATAAGGACGGATGCGCCGGAGCGCTGTTGCAGCGCCGCCAGGAGCGCGGGCCAGCTAAGCGTGTTGGACGAGCGTTGATTCATTGCTCTAGTAGTTACGCGAACGGACCGCTATGCCATTCCACACCGGCTATGCGTCCGCTACTCTTTCGTACACCAGTCGCACGGCGTCTTCGCCGATCCGATCGCTCGCGATAAGGC
Source organism: Vulcanimicrobiota bacterium (assembly GCA_027459645.1). Lineage (GTDB taxonomy): Bacteria > Vulcanimicrobiota > Vulcanimicrobiia > Vulcanimicrobiales > Vulcanimicrobiaceae > JAMXLG01. The sequence continues at coordinate 68,848 of DAIDHQ010000022.1, read as the reverse complement.
GCAGCGCCGGCCGAATGCCCGCAAAATAGGGCTTCCCTGCGCCAAGTACGATGGGGCGAACGTAGAGGTGATATTCTCGAGCAGGCCCATGCGCGCTAAGCTCGCGGCCAAATCGGGACCGGCAACCGCAATCGTCCCGTCCATTTCGGATTTCAGGCGCCGCACGAATGCTTCAACGTCGCCCGTGACGACCTCGGCGTTCGGTCCGGTCGATCGTAGCGAGCGCGATACGACCCAGGTTGGATGTGCTCGCCACGTTGATGCAAAGTCTCGCTCTCGAGCGCTCCATTGGGGGCGATCGCTTTCCCAAAAGCGCAACAGCTCGTACACGCGACGGCCGTACAGCGAGCCGGCCAAACTCCGTTCATGCTGCACGAAATGATCGAAAAGCCCGGGGCCGGGTGGATCGAACAGGGCGCCGTCTGGAGCCGCAACGTATCCATCCAGCGACTGCGTCATCGCAAAGACCAATTTCGCCATACGGATTCGTTCGATTTCCGCCGCGTCTTCGAGCCCCTGAGTTTTTACCGTGTCAGATCTTCGGCGGTTCGGCTGGGCGAGCGGGAGATAAGGGCGCGGAGGGTATCCGCGACTGCTTGAGGCGCTTCAATCATCGGCGCGGCCCATGCGCCTTCCAGTACGGTCGCGCCGCCGCGAAAACGCGCCTTGCGATCCATTGGACCTTCGCCAAGCAGAACCATGCGCTTCGATACGGCTGTATTTGCGTGCTCGTCGATAGGCGTCAGAAGCGCACGCAAACTCTCAGCGCTTCGGCTCACGATCGCTTCCATTCCCGGGTCGGCAATCCGTGCTTTTGCGTCGTTCAGGAGTTCTTCGGTAATGAGGTCATTGCGCACGAGGAGGGCAAGCTGCTTGCGGACATACGCATCGTTCTTCAACAGGCGACGGTGCTTCGAACGCGCAAACGCGTTAAGGATATCGGCACCTTTACCGCTGAAAATCGTCTGGATCGCGGCCAGCAAGGGCGATGGCCGCATAACGATGCGCGGCGAGAGCAGAAGTATCGGAATCGCCGGGTCCGTCGCTGAAACCGCTTCGATGGCAATAGGGGCAGCGGTGCCGTGCGCGATTATTGCACGAGCGCCGCGGAGAGCGGACTCGATGCGACTGCGTGCTGCATCGCGCAGACGTTCCTCGAACGCGATCTCCATAAGATCGACTTCGATAAATTCGAATTCCGGGGCTGCTTCGCGCAGGCGCGCCCATGTTGCAGGCCCTCCGAGATACGGTGCATCACCGGTTACCAGGACCACACGACCGCTATCGCTTGCCATTTCGAATGCCCTTTTCATGAAGGGACCAAAAGAACCCAGCAATCTCTCGCCGGGCTCTTCATTCGATACGGTCCTTCGTGGTTCGACAAGCTCACCATGACAGCGCACTTCGTGCGCTTTGCTCAGGATGACACATGCGTTGCGGTCCTTCGCCTACAGCGCTTCGCGCTTCCGCTCAGGATGACAGCATCAGAACGGAATTTCGTCGTCCAGTTCGTCGTTGAACGAGTCGCCCGCGGCGGGTGCGGCTGCGCGCGCGCCGGCGTAAGCGTTGCCGTTGCCGAAGTCGTCGCCGCCCGCGCCGCCTTGACGCGATCCGAGCATTTGCATGTTGTCGATCACGACCTCGGTGGCTTTGCGTTTGTTGCCGTCCTTGTCGTCATACGAGCGAATGACGAGGCGGCCTTCGACCAGCGTGTTGCTGCCCTTCTTTAGATACGTGTTGCAGGTTTCGCCGAGACGGTCCCACGCGACGATGTCCACGAACGTCGTCTCTTCTTTGTTGCGAGGGTTGTTCACGGCGAGCGTGAACTTCGTCACCGCTTTACCGGATTGCGTGTACCGAATCTCGGGGTCGCGCGTCAAGTTGCCGACCAGAATCACTCGATTATAAGAACCTGCCATTGTCGTACTCTCTTTCGCTAATGTCGCGGAGCTATGGGGCTACGAAAAGTTTGCAGCGCGAACTTTTCGTAGCCCTCGCTATGCCCGAAAGATAAAACGGGCCTGTGCCACACGTGCGGCACGGCCCGTTCACGGTCTTGGGAAGATTTTAGACTTGGGCGGGCGCTGCCTGCGGGGCGAGCGCGGCCTGCTCCATGGCGGCCAGCGCGTGCTTGTCCAAGTGAATGACGAGGGCTCGCAGGACGTCCTCGTGCAGCTTCATCTGGCGCTCGAGCTCCTTCGAGGCCACGCCGGTGCTGCGGAAGCGCATCACCACGTAGTTGCCCTCGCGCAGGTCGGCGATCTCATAGGCCAGGCGCTTCTTGCCAAGCTTCTCGTAGCCCAGGACCTCACCGCCCTGTCCTTTGATGATCTCGGCGATCGCGGTCGCGCGAGCGTCCACGTCTGCTTCCTCGAGATTCGGGCGCAAAATATAGGTAACTTCGTACTCGTTCACGGTCGATATTCCAGTCTTTGGACACGGGCATGCGACTTCGGTCGGACCCGTGACCCGCTCCCAAACGAAGCGGGTAGAGGGAGACGGCTCAGAGAGCCATCAAACTTCGGAATTTTACCGCAAACCTCAGCCCCTTATCAAGCCCGGTCGGTTTCATATTCTGTAATCATGCCCGTTGCCCGATTTGCCGTAAGCCGCCGCATCGCCGTTTCGATGATTGCCCTGGCAATCGTCGTCCTCGGCATTTTCGCCCTCCCACGCCTGCCGGTGGCCCTCTTACCGAACTTCACCTACCCGGTCGTCAACGTGAGCGTAACCTACCCGAACGTCGGGCCCGAGCAGATGGAAGCGCTCGTCACCCGGCCGCTCGAAAATGCGGTCAGCCGGGTCAACGGCGTCCAGCTCATCAACTCGAGCTCCTCCGAAGGCCAATCCGAGGTGCGGGCCCAGTTCTATTACGGCACAAACCTGGACACCGCCGCGGTCGACGTCCAGCAGCAGGTCGATCGGGTTCGAAGCCAGCTTCCGAACGACCCGAATCTGCAGCAGCCGCAGGTCTCGAAGTTCGACTCGAACGCGTTTCCGGTCGTGCGTCTGTACGTGACCGATCCCAATATGACGCTGCGCGCCATGGGCGATCTCTTCACCAACACGCTCTCGGATGAATTCGCGTCGGTCGACGGCGTGGCGGCCGTGACGGTGACGAGCGATCAAAATCGGGCGATCATGGTGGAACCGAATGCCAACCTGTTAGCGGCAAACGGCTTGACGCTCGCTCAAGTGACCAATCGCATCTCGCAAGAGAACTTGAATCTGCCGGCGGGCATCGTGCAGGTCGGCCCCAACGAGTATCAAGTTCAAAGCAACGAACTCTTGAAATCGGCGCAGCAAGTATCGCAACTCATCGTTGCAACGAAAAACGGCTCGCCGATCCGCATCGGCGACGTCGCCAAAGTCAGCGACTCGATTACCGAACAGCGCAGCTTTCAGCGCCTCAACGGCACGCCGGCGCTCGGAATCATCATCAACGCGCAGCCCAACGCGAACATCGTCGCAACCGCCGTCGGCATCTACCAAAAAGTTCACGACATTCAATCGCGCTACCCCGGCATGAAGATGTCGGTCGTATTCGACCAGCGCGAGTTCATCGTGCAGGCGATCGACGCGCTGGAGCACACCGCGATCTACGGCGCGATTCTAGCGGTCATCATCATCTTCTTGTTCCTGCACTCGTGGCGCACGACGCTGATCGTCGCGATCTCGCTGCCGGTCTCCGTGCTCGGTGCCCTCTTTATCGCCTACGTCGCGGGCTACTCGCTCAACATCATGACGCTCGGAGGCTTGGCGCTCGCCGTAGGCTTGATCGTCGACGACGCCATCGTCGTCATCGAAAACATCTATAGGCACATGGCGCTGGGACAAGCGCCGCGAGACGCTGCAGAATCAGCCACATCCGAAATTTTCTCGGCGGTCATGGCATCGTCGATCACCGTCGTCACCGTGTTCGTGCCGCTCGTGCTCATTCCGGGATTGCAAGGGCTGATCTTCACGCCGTTTGCGGTGATGGTCATGGGCGCGGTCGCCCTTTCGTTCGTGGTGGCCGTTACGACGGTGCCGATGCTCGCCACGATCCTCGTGAAGAACAAGTATGCCGTCGCGCACGCAAATGGTTCGACCAACGCCGCGCCCAACGGCGCAGCGGTCGTTCCGACCAACGGACACGCGTCAAACGGCGTCTATGCCCGCTTCACGCGCGCGTTCGACCGAACCTACGAAAAGTTCGCGCGCTGGTACACAAAGGTGCTCACTGCGGCCGTCGATCGCCCGGGCTTGGTGACGTTGATCGCGGTCGGCGTGCTTGCGGTGACGCTCATCGCGCTCAAATTCGGCGCCGTGCAAACGGAAATGTTTCCGCCCTCGAACTCGACCTTCGTTCGCATGAATCTGCACATGCCGACCGGCACGTCGGTCGCGGTGACAAACGCGGTCACCAAAGAGGTCGAAGATCGCATGATGAAAGACCCGCGCGTCCAAGACATTGGCGCGCAGGTCGGAACCGAAGGCTTCATCAGTCAAACGGCGGTGACGAACCAATCGAACCTCTCGATCAATTTGAAGCCGAATATCAGCGGCGACCAAGCCGCTCGCTTTGTTTCACAATGGCAGATGGCGCTAACGGGCGCCTCGTTCATGCGCGGCGGCGGCGGCCATTTTAACAAAGCGCAGGTCGCACAATTCCGCAAACGCTTCGGCGACCCCATTCCCGGGCTACGCATGTTCGGCCGCACCATCGACATCGTGCAAGGCACCATCGCACGGGGACAGGACGCGCTGACGATTCAGATCTACGGCCCGGACGTCACCACGCTCTATAACACCGCCTGGAACAAAGTGATTCCGGAGCTTTCGCGCATCCCCGGAATTCAAACGCCGAACACGAACATCAACAACTCGCAGCCGCAGTTAAACATCAGCGTCGATCGCTCTAAGGCTGCGCAACTCGGGCTCTCGACGCAAAGCATTTCGAGCGTCATCGATACGGCGACCGCGGGATCGATCGCGAGCTACATGCAGATCAACGGCACCGAGTATCCGATCGTCGTGCAGTTGCCGCCGGACGAACGACGCTCGCTGCAGGCGATCGACTCATTGAACATTCCGCTCGGCGCAAATACGTCGCCGCTCGCCTCGCAAGTGGCCCAATCTGCGACGTCGGCATCCACGCCGACCGCCGCGCAAACGCTTCCCGTCATGCCGCTGGCCGAACTTGCAAACATTTCGTTCGGCGCGGGCCCTTCAGAGATCACGCGGCAGAACAAACAGCGCATGATCGAAATCGATGCGGGCTTGAACAATATTCCGCTCGGGCAAGCGGTTCAACAAGCGACGAAGATCATGAACGCGGTGACGTTGCCACCCGGCTACTACTGGCAATTCGGCCAATCCGTAACGCAGCAAAGCGACACCTTTGGAAGCCTCGGCCTGATCGTGCTGCTCGCCATCGTCCTTATCTATATGCTGCTTGCGGCGCAGTTCGAATCGCTGTTGCATCCGCTCGTTATCATGCTTTCGGTCCCGCTCTCGCTGGCGGGTATCGTAGCGGCGCTCGTGATCACCCATCGTTCGTTCGGTTTGACGGCATTCATCGGCGTGCTCATGCTGGTCGGCATCGTCGTTAAGAACGCCATTCTCGTCGTGGAATTCACGAATCAGCTCCGCGAGCGCGGCTACGATCCGCGTGAGGCCGTGCTTCGCGCGGCTCCCCTGCGACTGCGTCCGATCTTGATGACGACGCTCGCCTCCATCGGCGGCATGCTGCCGATTGCGCTTGGTATCGAAGCAGGCAGCCAGACGCAAGCTCCCCTGGGGACGGTGGTCATCGGGGGTCTGTTGTGCTCCACGATGCTCTCGCTCATTGTGGTGCCGACGCTCTATCTGTGGAGCGCCCGGCGGATCGAGCCGCATATGGGTGGGTTCCGCCGCGGCAACCGGCACCAACACGAACGAGCGCAAATAGCGAAAGAAGCGGCGGCGGAAGTGTAGAACCAAGCAACCCTCTGCCTTAGTAGTGAGGGTTGCTTTTTTATGAAGCGCTGGTTGCTTGCCGTTCTTTTCGTTTCAATAGCCGCTGCGGGGTGTGGCGGGGGCGGCTCCTCGTCGCCGGTTCCTGCGCCCATTCAAAAGAGTGGCAACGCGAACGCGCAGATCCTCATCACCATCCCCAAAGCGTCCCCGGCTGCTTCGCAACGGAAGATCGTCTCGCCCAATACGGCGACGATCGTTCTATCGGTCGTAGCGGTCAACGGTGCGCCGCCGGTTGCACCGACGCCGCCGCCGTTAACGGTGTCCATCACGGATCCTACGTACTGCACCACGAACGCCGGCTCGACGTCGTGCAGAATCACCTACCTGGTACCGATCGCGACGAGCGTCACGATTCAGGTTGCAACCTTCGATGCAAACGGCAACGAACTCAACGTCGGCACGCTCACGATCGATACGACCATCCCGAATGCGACGCCGGCGCCCTTGACGCTCGGCGATTATCCCTCGTCGATAACGTTCGCCAAATCGTCGATCAGCTTCGCGAACACGGGTTCCTCAACACCGGTAACGCAGAAGGCCGTGCTTACCGTCTATAACGGCACGACACCGTTGACCGGCGCCGTGACGTACGGCGGAGCGATCACCGTTACGCCCACCAATGCGCCAACCGGTGCGATTACCGTTACACCCTCGTCGTTTTCGCAACCCGACGGCACGAGCGGTGCTTCAAACACGATCGCCATCAGCTATGACTCATCGAAAGGCGCGCTTGGATCGACGGCTGCGCTCGTCTTTTCTTTTAATGGAACGACGCTTGCGACGTTGCCGCTAGCAACGCTGAATTATACGCCCTCTTCCATCACGAATCTCGTCGTCGGCGGATCGACCGGCACGGTGACGGTCAACGAACCGAATTATAGCGGCGCATTTACCGTGACGGGCAATTCCAGCTACATCAGCACCCAATGCTCCCCGGCGAATTGCACGCCGGCGACGGCCGGCGGGAATGTCGTCATTTCGATTCTTCCCGACGCGGCAACGACGACGACAAACTTGACGATCGCGGACGCGAGCGGCACGACGGCAACGGTTCCGCTCACGATCACGTCGACGACGGGCACGGGGCCGGTCGTCGGCGCACCAACGATCGAGATGTTCGCCGCTCCCGATACGACGGGCACGCTCTACGGCATCGCGCTCGGCCCCGACAAGCAAACGCTCTATTTTACCGACCGCGCCGGTCAAGAGATCGGGGCGATCCCGTCGCCGTCCTCCTGTACGACAACGTGCACGATCGACGAGAGTGGAACCGGAACGATTCCCGCCGCTTCAAATCTCGCGTCGATCATTGCAACCGGATCCGGCACGCTATTGGTGGGCGACGAGCATGCGGGTACCGACCCAGGAAACCTCTTTAACGTATCGTGCACGCTCACGACAACCCTGACTTGTAGCGAAAGCGCCCTTTCGCTCCTACCAACGATCCCGGCGATCGAAGACATGGCGCTCGCACCCGATGGGAACATCTACGCAGCAGTAAACTATAACGACGCGCAGACCAACCTCGTGCGCGCGCTTTCAATTCCCTCAAACGCCTGCTGCACAATCGGAAGCGGGTTCTCGGTGCCCATGACCGCGACGCTGCCTACGACGGGAATTTTCGGCATCGCTCCGGATGCTGAAAGCCACGGCGTTTGGTTTACAAACACGTATAGCGGACTCGTCGGATTCTTCAATCCAACCTGTGCTTGCGGCACCCAATTGCCGACCGGGCCAGGGTTTGGCGGGCTTGCTCGACCACGGGGAAGCTCCGCCATTGCGGCGGTCCATCCGAGCGGAGCTTCCGGCCCGGGAACTCCGTTCGCGCCACCGCTCAACGGAATTGTGGAAGCGCCTGACGGGAACGTCTACGTTGCAGAAGCGGGCGCGAATCGCATCGATCGACTGAACGCGACTACATGGCAGGGAGTACAGACCGGCGGGCTACCTGTAACGTGCACCGGCGCCTCCTGCGTCTATACCCCGCTTACGATGCCGAACCCGTCGGCCGTGCCGATGCATCTGATCACCGCGCCCGACGGCAACGTCTGGTTCACCGACACGACCGGCTACATCGGCGTCATTCGCCTCTCTACGTGCGCGACGGCATGTCAGGTAAGCGAATATAAAGTCGGTGGTTCGCCGTGGGGAATCACTGTTGGCCCCGACGGCAACGTGTGGTTCACCGATAGTTCATCGAATAAGATCGGAAAGGTCGTGATTCAATGATCCGCCGCTTCGCGCCAATCGCATCTTGCGCAATGCTTCTCGCTTCCTGCGGAGGTGGAGGCACGTCTCCGGCACTCCCCGTCGGTAACACCGCGCCGCAGAGCGCGGTCGCGCAACTGAGTTTCAAACTTCCCGGAAAGGCACTGCTAACACAGCTGCGGCGGCCGCTCTATATCTCGCAAGGCACCCAGGGAATCGCCATCGATTGGGCTTCGACCGATCCGACCCATCCGGACTTTTCGGCGCCGGTCTCCGCCACATGCCCGTCCACGCTTCCCGCGGGCGTCATCGCGTGCACGATTGATTCGCAAGGCAACACCGACTACACGTTTCAGTTGACGCTCGCGCCCGCGAATTATACGTTCACGATTGCGGCCTTCGACCAGCCGCCTTCCTCCGGCACCTTTACCGGCGCTTCAACGCATATGCTTGCTGAAGGCACGTTGACGACGCCGGTATCGATCCTCCCCGGTCAGCCCAACACCATTCCAAGCATGACGTTCTACGGCGTTCCGGCAGCGGTTTCACTCTCGCCGGGTCCCGGCGAAAAGCACGTCGTCTTTGGAAACCCGGGTTGGTACGTCATCGGAAACGCCCCGCAGACCTTTTACGCGCAGGCCTACGATGCGCAAGGCTACGATATTGCCGCGAGCGATTCCGGAGCGCCGGCGATAACGGTTGCAGAAGCGTCATCCGATGCAACGAAGTACTTCGCCGTCGCCAGCACCACGACGAGCAATGTCTTCACGTTTACGGCGCAGAGCGTGCCCCCGGCCAACACCTCCGGCGCAAACATCGTCGTAACGGCAACTGCCAACGGCGGCGTGCAAGGAACGGCGACCGCCAACGTTCCCGTCACGCCCATCGAAGAGCTATGGACGACGGAAACAACCGGTGGAACGGCTGCAGACTACGGCATCGCCGGCTATGCGCTGCTTCCGCCGAACTATGGGCCACCGGGATATTTCATCACTCCGCTCGACCTCACGTATGACGACAAGAACTTGAACTTGTGCGGCAGCGGTCAGTGCCAGTTTGGTACCGGCGCGTTCTCCGGAAATATCGCCGTCGCAGAGTCGGCCGCCACCTCAAAGCTTTATGAATTCATCTTCTCGAACGCGACGGGCACATACACGATGCCGACGCAGCCCTTACCGTTTATGACCTCGGGCGGCTCGATTTCTAACGTCGCCCTCGACGCCGCGGGCCATCTCTTCGTGCTGGACAATACGACCGGATATCTTGACGCGCTCAATGCTCCGACTGATTCCGCGTACACCTACGAACAGCCGGGCATGGCAGGGGGAGCTGGTCTCGCCGTCGCTCCCTCAACATCGGCCATTCCCTCCAGCCTTCAGCAAACGATCTGGGCAGGCGATTCAGGTGGCAAGCTGCACGTGTTTTCTTCGTTCGCTAGCGGAATGACGCCGCTTCCCGCGCCGGTCGTCAACGGCAGCGCACCAACGGCAGCAATCAGTGCCATCGGTTTCGACGCTGCCGGCAACCTGTGGTTGGATTCGTCCGGCAACATCTATGCCTACTCGATCAATGCGGCAACGAGTCCGATTACCTTAACGTTCCTTGCCACGCTCAGCAATCCGATTCTTAGCGCAAACAACTTTGGAGCGAGTGCGGCGGACGGGTCGATGTGGTTTGGTTCGCTTGGCGCACTCTACAGTAACGAGACGAAACTCACCCTGTCGGGCTGTCCCGCAGCCTGCGCAATTAGCGCATCGACACTCAATTGGCCGGCTCCAGCGGGCGCGTCCTACGTCGTACCGTAGGTCGCCCTATGGCGTCGCGGCCAAAGACCTACCCCGCTGAGCGTTATCTAACGCCGGAAGAAAAACACCAGGGTCATCGTGATGCCGATCGCGATGACGATCGCCCGCGCGATCGTGCCCGGAACGCGGCGAAAGAACCTTGCGCCCATGTAGCCGCCCAGCAGTGCGGTAAGAGCCATCATCACCGCGAATGGCCAATCGACGATGCGCGCGATGACGAACGGCACGAGCGCGACGCCGTTGATGGCGACGCTCAGGACGTTCTTCATACCGTTGGTGGCATTGAAGCTCGGTAACCCCGAAAACGAAAGCACGGCGAGCATCAGGATGCCCATGCCGGCCCCGAAATAGCCGCCGTAGATCGACACGAAGAACTGCACGATCAGCTGCCACCCTTGATGTTTGGGGTCGCCGTCGTGCGTTTTGGTCAAGAGCGGGCTCAGCGCAAAAACCACCGTTGCAAAGAGCAAGAGCCACGGGATCAAGCGGTTGAAGGCCGCCGCCGGCGTCATGAGCAGCAGCAACGCTCCGATCAACGCCCCGATGCTGCTCACGGCGAGCACCGAATACAGCAGCCGCTTGTGCGGCTTTACGTCGGGCCAATAGGCGCGCGCGCTGCCGAACGTACCGACCCACATCGCCGCATTATTGGTCGCGTTCGCCGGAATCGGCGGCACGCCCGCAAATACCAGCGCCGGAAAACTCAAAAAGCTTCCGCCGCCTGCAACGCTGTTCATGGCACCGGCAAAAAACGCCGCAACGACCGGCACCACCTCGTGCCAGCTCCATTCGAACCCAACGCTCAGGACGGCACCGCTAGGATCCAGCCACCTTTTCGCGCTTGGTGACGCGGTACACGCGGCGGACGTTCTTGAGGTTGCCGAGTTTCGTCAGCAGTTTGTGCAGATGGTCGAGATCTCGGATCTGCACCGTAAGGCTCGTCACGGCGACGCCGTCGCGGCGCACGCGCGCCGTCACCGAACTGACCGTCGTCTTGAGCTCGGCGAACACCGCCATGATATCTTGCAGCAATTGCGAGCGGTCTTCGGCTTCGATTTCGATATCGACCGCATGCGTCATGTCCTTGTTCTCGGTCCATTCCGCTTGCAGAATCCGCTCGGGCGTCGCGCTCATGTACGCAACATTGGGGCAATCCGCGCGATGTACGCTCACGCCGCGTCCGATCGTCACATAGCCGATGATGGGATCGCCGGGTACGGGCGAACAGCATTTCGAAAGACGCACGAGGACGTCGTCCACGCCGGCCACGCGCACGCCGCTGGCCTTGCGGGTGGTCTTTCGCGCCGGAGCCTTGCGGACTTGCGTGAGCTCGACGACGTTATCGGTTTTAACTTCGTCGCGGATGCGATTGACGATCGATGCGGCAGACGCATCGCCGAAGCCGATCGCCGCGAAGAGATCGGTCGGCGACGCGTAATTCATCCGATGCGCGATCCGTTCGATCAACTCGCCACGCGCGAGATCGGGTCGCAGGTGCGCGCGGGCGAGTTCGGTCTCGAGAGCCTCCTGACCGGCCAGCACGTTCTCCTCGCGCTGCTCTTTGCGGAACCACTGTTTGATCTTGTGCTTCGCGCTCGAGGTCTTGACGATCGAGAGCCAGTCCAGCGACGGACGGCCGCCGGATTTATTGACGAGAATCTCGCAGATGTCGCCGTTTTGCAGCGTGTAGTCGAGCGGAACGATCCGTCCGTTCACCTTCGCACCGACGCAGTGATTGCCGACGTCGGTATGAACTTGATAGGCGAAATCCAGCGGCGTGCCGCCGGCGGGAATCGAGAAGACGTCGCCGCGCGGCGAGAAGATGAACGCTTGCGAATCGAACAGGTCGAGCTTTAGGCTCTCCATGAACATGCGCGAATCGCGCATGTCTTTCTGCCATTCCAGCAACGCACGCAACCACGAGAGCTTGTTCTCGAATTGATCGGCCTTGCCGCCTTCTTTATAGCGCCAATGCGCGGCGATGCCGTACTCGCTCGTACGATGCATCTCCCAGGTACGAATCTGGATTTCGAGCGGTTCGCCCTGCGGCCCGACGACCGTCGTGTGCAACGACTGATACATGTTGGGCTTGGGCATCGCGATATAGTCTTTGAAGCGCCCCGGAAGCGGCGTCCACATCGCGTGAACGGCGCCGAGGGCGGCGTAACAATCCTTGACCGAATCGACGATGATGCGAATCGCGGTCAGATCGTAAATCGTCGAAAAGTCGCGGCCCTTCTTGATCTTTGAATAGATCGAATAGAAGTGCTTCGGCCGCCCTTGAATTTCGGCGTTGACCTTCATCGCCTTGAATTCGCCGCGCAACTTCGCGATGGCTTCGCCGACGTCGTTCTCGCGTTCGCGCCGCGTCTTTGCAACGCGTTCGACGATCTCGCGATAGCCGTCAGGTTCCAGATACCGCAGGCACTCGTCTTCGATCTCCCACTTGATCTTCCAAATACCGAGGCGGTGGGCGATCGGCGCGTAGATGTCGAGCGTTTCACGCGCGATCGCGCGCTGCTTGGCGGGAGGAAGGCTCGCGAGCGTGCGCATGTTGTGCAGGCGATCTGCGAGCTTGATGATGATGACGCGAATGTCGCGCGCCATCGCCATAAACATTTTGCGCAGGTTTTCAACCTGCGCGTCTTCTTTCGACTGGTAGGGGATGCGCGTCAGTTTCGTGACGCCGTCGACGAGGAGCGCGATCTCGTCGCCGAATTCCGCCGCTACTTGTTCGCTGGTGAGCGAGGTGTCCTCGACGACGTCGTGGAGCAGCGCCGCGGCGATAGTGCTGCGGTCCATCTCGAGTTCGGCCAAGATGCCGGCGACTGAAAGCGGGTGTTCGATGTACGACTCGCCCGATGCTCGCCGTTGGCCTTCGTGGGCCCGGTCAGCTACCTCATAGACGCGGCGCAGCCAGCCCGCCTCGAGGGACGGGTCGTAGGTCTGAACGGCGGCGATAAGTTCGGCGATGGTCATGAGGTATATCTACTAATACTCTCATATCGGCCGAACGGGATTCAAGGATGCAGTTTATCGCGGAACATGATTCCGTCAATTTTGCCGTTTTGGATCGTCAAAATCTCGTAGACGCTTGCGTTGGTGCACACCATGCGATAGACGTAACCGCGAACGCCTGCCGGGACGCCCTCCATCGCAGCCGGTCCGACCCATTCGGTTTTTACGAGGGAACCCAGCGTTCCGAGGGCCCGCGAGGTCTGCGCGATTTTGCTGGGCACGAGCTTGGCCTGCGTCTGATCGGCGTAGTGGCTGACGTCTACGACGCCCGCCTGCCACGACACGAACTCCCGCCGCGCGATCTCGGTGACCGTTGGATCTTCGGGGGGCGGAGTCGGGGTCGCGACCGGGGCCGGTGTGCCGCTAGGGCGCGCAACGGCAAGCGACGGCGCGCCGAAAAGCACGGCGAACGCCAGCGCGCTAGTAATTAATGAACGTAACGACGTCAGTGCCAACGAGTGCCTCACGACCCTTTAACGCATCGAGTTCGATTAAAAATGCGAACGCTTCGATTTTCGCTCCCAGCCGCTCGAGCAGCCGGCGCGTAGCGGCCGCGGTTCCCCCGGTCGCCAGGAGATCGTCGACGACGACCACACGATCGCCGCTCCCCAACGCATCCGAATGGATTTCGAGGGAGTTGGTGCCGTATTCCAGCGCATAGGATTCGGAGAGCTTGCTATAGGGCAATTTGCCGGGTTTGCGCACCGGAATAAAGCCCGCGCCGATCGCATAGGCCAGCGGCGCGCCGAGCATATATCCGCGGGCTTCGATGCCCACCACGTAGTCGATGTCGCGACCCTTGAAATGGTCGACAAAGAGGTCTACCGCCTCCTTAAAGCCATTCTTGTCTTTGAGCAGCGGCGTGATGTCTCGAAAGAGAATCCCAGGCAGCGGAAAATCCGGGATCGTTCGAATCAGTTGTTCGCTTTCCACGGGGAACGTGGATTCGAGCAACGCGACTTCTGGCCTCTACGTTTTTTAGATACGGACTACGAGCTGAGCACGACACGACGGACGGGTCAACACGAGGAGCCTCGCGGCCAGAGATGGCTTGAGGCCTTGTTCGGTCATACGTACGCGCGGCGCGCTATCGTAGCGCTCGCGTGCTCGCTTGCCGTGCACGAGGTCGTCGCCGGGTTGATCCCCCCGCTCTTCCAGCCGGTCCAAAACGAGAAAGAGACGGTCTTGCAGGTCGCGACCGTCCGCATCATCGTTCGCCCGACACCCACCCCCACGCCGCGGCCGAAGCCGACGCCGCCTCCATTGAAGGCCGTCGCCGTCAATCAAGCCGTCCCCGTCGCCCGCGTCGTTCCGCAGCCCGAAGGGAAGGCCGCCCACAAGGAGCGCATCGTGCGCGAGGCAGCCGCCCGCCCGAAGGTGCCGCACGTGATTCACGCCACGCCCGACGTCGCGCCGGTTCCAACCGGCGGCCAAGGAGCGGGCGCCGGCGCAAAAAGCGGTGCCGGCAGCTTGGGTAACGGCACCAACGGCAACGGTACCGGTCTGGCCGGGAGCGGCGCGGGCGGAGGCGGCGCTCCCTGTGGCGCAGTGGATTTCGAAGCGCTCGGCGACGCGCAATACGATCCGCAGAGCGGCGACTACGTACGCAGCAACGTCAAAGCGATCGTCCACTACTCCGACGGCAGCACGCGAACGGTGGATCTGGATTGGACGTGGCATTTCAAATCGGAAGCCGAGGATCCGTTCAAGAACGCAAGCGCCCCGATGTACTTCCAATTCCCGCCCGTCGCGCAACGCGCGAGCGAGCCGCCGGCCGTTCAGTACATCATGCGCTACACCAAAGCAACGGGTGGAACGCGTTTGAACGAACAGTGCCCGAACGTGCGCGACGTCTCGACGCCGCAGCCGCTGGGAACGCCGTAGTCCTCGCCTCCCTAGTCGCGACGGCGGTTCTGCCGTAAAATAGCGGCGGGAGGGACGGTCGCATGTTCCAGCAGTCCTTGGATCCGCTTGGCAACCTCTTCCTCACGTGGCTCGTCGCGCTCATACCGGTCGCGCTGCTGCTGATCTTACTGGCGGTCTTCCGGCTGTCGGCATGGATATCAGCGCTGATCGGCTCGCTCGTGACGCTGCTGATCGGCATCCTCGTGTGGCACATGCCTGCGCGCGAAGGCATGCAGGCGTACGTCTATGGTTCGGCGACCGGCGTCTGGAACGTCGACTGGATCACGTTCTGGGGCGTCGTCCTCTTTAACACGCTCGTGGTTACCGGGAACTTCGAACGCTTCCAACGCTGGATATCGGCGCACGGTACGCGCGACGTTCGCGTGCAAACGATTCTCTTCGCTTGGGCCCTCGGCGCGTTGCTGGAAGGCCTCGTGGGTTTCGGTTATCCATGGGCCGTCGTTGCGCCGATCCTCATCGCGCTTTCGATTCCCGATCTGGATGCGATTCGCGTCGCGGCCATTGCGAACAACGCGCCCGTTTCCTACGGCGCGCTCGGCGCGCCCATTATCGCACTCGCTGCCGTGACCGGCCTTCCGCTGCTCTCACTCTCGAGTTCGATCGGTCATATCGTCGCCATACTCGCATTGCTGCCGCCGTGGATCCTGATCTATCTCGTCAGCGGACGGCGCGGCTTCCGCGAAGGCTGGCCGCTTGCAATCGTCGGATCGCTCGGCTATATCGCGGGACAATATCCCGTCGCCGTCTATCTCGGACCGTATCTGCCCGACGTCGTCGGTTCGATCGTATCGCTCGGAGCGTTGCTGCTGTTGCTGCGATTCTGGCGACCGCGAACGCTGCTCGGATACGGCGGCGTTCCCATTCCCGAAACGCAAGAGGCGCATGCGGAGCCACCGTTGCGTCCCGGTGAAGTCTTTCTAGCTTGGCTGCCGTTCTTGGTGCTCGTGGTCGTCGTCGTGCTGTGGACCGGGCCGTGGTCGCCGCTGCCGAAGATCGCGCCGTTCAAGATCGGCGTTGACGCGCTTTCGTCGATTTCGGCTGGGAAAACGGTCTCGGCGATCTTCATGTGGACGCCCTTCGTCGGCGGTAGCGCGATTCTCGCGTCGTGGATCGTCGTCGCGCTACTCTTGCGCACGAGCGGCGCACAACTCGCCGAGATCTTCCGGCGCAGCTGGCACCAGATGTGGGGCGCACTGCTCGTCGGCGTCTTTATCTTCGGATTGGCCTACGACTACAACTATTCGGGCATCGCGGCCTCGCTAGCCGAAGGATTCTCGAAAGTCGGCCCGTGGTTCTTGATCTTCGCACCGATCCTCGGTTGGATCGGCGTGGCGCTTTCGGGCAGCAACACGTCGACCAACGCCATGTTCGGTTCGTTCCAAAGCATCGTCGGCAAACTGCTCGGGTTCCCGCCCTTACTCTTGCCGACGCTCAATTCGGTGGGGGCCGAGATCGGTAAGCCCGTTGCGCCGCAGACCGCGAGCGTCGGCGTGTCGACGACGCGCTTCGTACGAAACGAAGGCGCCGTCATCCGGCACAACATGGGCTGGACGTTCGTCTTGCTCGGCTACCTGATCGTCATCGGGGTCTGTTGCTACTTCTTCTTCCCGGGCGTGATGCGTTAGCCGCACGCGGCGTGCAGTGACTCGTCGAGCGCTTTCAAGAATGCCGCGACATCATCGCCGCTGAAGACCAGCGGCGGTTGGATGCGCAAGATATTCCCGAAGCGGCCGCCTTTGCCGACCAGCACGCCGCGTTCGCGCATCTCCTCGAGGATGCGCGTCGCGGCGTCGGGGTCGTACGCTTTGCTCACGCGATCCTTGACGAGTTCGACGCCGATCATCAAGCCTTTTCCGCGTACCTCGCCGATGACGGCATAGCGCTTCTGCAGCTCGCGCAGGCCCGCAAGCAGCGCATCTCCTTGGCGCTTCGCGTTTTCGATCAACCGCGATTTTTCGATCACTTCGATCGTCACGCGCGCGGCCCGCGTCGAAACCGGATTTCCGCCGAACGTATTGATATGCGGGCCTTTAAAAGCGTCGGCGAGTTCGGGACGGGTGATCGTGATGCCGATCGGAACGCCGCCCGCAAGACCTTTTGCTGAGGTAATAATATCGGGCACCACGCCGTAGCTCGAGACCATGCCGAACATGCCGTCGCCCAAACGCCCCCAACCCGTCTGCACTTCATCGGCGATCAGCAAGGTGCCGAAGGGCGCGAGCGTTTCTTGCAGCACGCGGAAATACTCCGGCGGCGGGGTGATAATGCCGGCCACGCCGGAAATCGTTTCCGCGATCATCGCCGCCGGCGCGCCGTTCGTCTGCGTCTCGATGACGCGCTTTGCGGCTTTCGCACACGCGATCTCACACGACGGATACTCTAAATTGAGCGGACAGCGATAGCAATAGGGATTCGGCACGAACGCGACGTGCGGCATCTGCGGACCGAAGTTGCGCCAATTGCTCAGGCCCGCGAGGGCGACCGTATACACGGTACGGCCGTGGTAGGCGTGCTCTAGCGACAAGAAGTCGGCGGAGTTCTTCGCCGTTCTCGCCACCAGCGCGGCGGTTTCGTTCGCCTCGGATCCCGAATTGCTCACGAACGACTTCGTCATGCCCTCCGGCGTAACGGATGCGAGCTTTTCGGCGAAATCGAGCTGCTCTCGCGTGAGGTAGAGCGTCGAGACGTGCAGCAGCTTGCGCGCTTGATCGGCAACGGCCTGCGCGACTTCGGTGTTTCCGTAGCCGAGGGTGTTCGTCGCGATTCCGGCAAACGCATCGAGATATTCGCGGCCACGATCGTCGCGCACGCGAGTACCTTCACCGTCGACGAGCGTTAGCGGTTCTTTATAGTACGTCTGCTGGGCGGCGAAGAGATACTTCTTGGCCCGTTCGGCGTTCGGCGATTTGGGGAGCGTGTCCATGGGTACCCTTCCGTTTTTTCACGATTGCTGACTACGCAGTTGCAGTGACGGCTTCGTACTCTTCTTCGGATTCGACGGAGCGCTCGCCGCGCATCAACAGCCAATAGGCGACGAACCCGCCGAGCATGCTGAAGAGCCAGCCTCCGACCCACAAGAAGTGCAACGGCGCGATGCGGATTCCCGCGAGAGCAACCAGCCAGCCGACAACGAGCGCGATGACCGCTCGCACGTTGAATCCGCCGGCGTACGAGTAGATGCCCGAAGGCGAGTAGAGTTCGGCCAAATCCAGGCGCCGCTTGCGAACGAGCCAATAATCCGCGATCGCGATGCCGTCGAAGGCGCCCAGCATCGCGCCGTAGGTTCCGAGCCACACGAAGATGTAACTCGAAAACGTCGAGAGCATATACCACGGCTGCATCGCCAAGCTCAACAGCCCCGTGACGAGCACGCCGATTGCAAAGGTAATTTTGCTCGGGAACAGATTTTCGAACGCGCGCGCCGGCGCCATGACATTCGCGCCGACGTTGATCGTTACCGACGAAAGAATGATGATGAGCCCCGCGATAACGACGACCGGGGCGGGGAAGCGCACGATCACGTCGACCGGATTCCACAGCGCCTTCCCAAAGAGGAGGACCGTTGCGGACGTTACGGCGATGCCGACGAAGGAAAAGACCGCCATGGTGAGCGGCATCGAAAGAACTTGACCGAGGATCTGTCCTCGCTGCGTCTTCGCATAGCGCGTGAAGTCGGGGATGTTCAACGCCATAGTCGCCCAGAACGCGATCACGCCGATGACTGACGGGAAGAAGGCCGCCCAGAACTGCGGACCGTGAATCGACGACGGCGTCGCAAGCATTGGCCCGAGACCGCCCGCGCTTGCGGCGGCCCACACGAAGAGCGCAATCGCCGCAACGGCGAGCGTGGGCGCGGAAAGCTGCGTGAGTTTCCCGATCGCCTGCGGTCCGCGCATCGCGACGAGCACGTTGATCGCCCAGAACAGCACGAACGCGACGCCAAGATGCGCGTTCAGTTGCTGCCAAGCGGGCAAAACGCGCAACAGAATTGCATCGAGTGCCTGGCCCCCGAACCACGAATTGATGCCGAACCACCCGGCGGCGATCAGGGCCCGCGCGAGCGCCGGAATATGCGCGCCTCGCGTTCCAAACCACAAGCGCGCAAAGACGGGATATGGAATGCCGTAGCGCGTCCCGGCATGCGACACGAGGAGGATGGCGACCATCACGGCGATCGAACCCGTGAGAACGGTCAAGACCGCCTCCCACCAATTCATCCCGAGCGAGATCATGCCGCTCGCGAGCGAATAGGTGGGCAGGCACAAGCACATGCCGATCCACAATGACGCGAAGCGGCTGCCGTTCCACGAATGTTCTTCGAGCGTGCACGGCCGAAGATCGTCGTTCCACATCGACGCGTGGCGCGAGAGCTCGTTCACGGCTTGTGGTGTAAGCACGACGACGTCGCCCACGCGTTCTTGCGTCGCTCTCACTATTCCGCTACCAAATCGCCGTAACTCTCGGGCCGGCGATCCCGGAAGAACTGCCACGTGTTTCGCGCGTCGCGAATGACGCCGCGATCCATGACGCCGATGACGACCTCGTCTCGATCGCGGCTCCCCATCGCTACGAACTGACCGCGCGGATCGACCAGATACGACTGTCCGTAGAACTCGCCCATGTTCCACGGCGCTTCCATCCCCACGCGATTAATGGCGCCGACGTAATAACCGTTTGCCACGGCGTGCGCCGGCTGTTCGAGCTTCCAGAGATATTCCGAGAGGCCCGCGACCGTTGCCGAAGGATTAAAGACGATCTCTGCGCCGTGCAGCCCGAGCATCCGCGCACCTTCGGGGAAGTGGCGATCGTAGCAGATATAGACGCCGATCTTCGCATACGCCGTATCAAAGACCGGATATCCAAGATTGCCGGGACGGAAGTAATACTTCTCCCAAAATCCGCAGCCCGGCGGTCCCGCCTGCACCTGTGGAATGTGATGTTTGCGGTATTTGCCGAGATAGCGCCCGTCGGCATCGATCACGGCCGCGGTGTTATAATACACGCCGGCGTAATCGTCTTCGAACATCGGAACGACCAGCACGATCCCCAGTTCCTTGGCGAGATCTTGCATCAACTTCGTCGTCGGCCCGTCGGGAATGCGTTCGGTGGCGTCGTACCACTTCTTCGTCTGCTCGGTGCAAAAGTAGGGACCGTAAAAGATCTCTTGCAGGCACACGATCTGCGCGCCGCGCGCTTTTGCATCGCGAATCAATCCGACGTGCTTGTCGATCGCGACCTTCTTATGCGTCTCGATCGGCTCGCTTCCGTCGACGTCGTGATGGGCTTGAATGAGCCCGATCGTTACTTTTGATTCCAACGTCGTCCTTTCACAACTGCACGGGATAGAATTTTTCGGCGCGCTGGAAGGCGCCGTGGCCTTTGCGTCCGGTGAACGTATTGCCTTCGGCCACTTTGAGACCGCGCGAGAAGACCGCCCGCGGGCGGCCCTTTACGCGCATGCCTTCGAAGACGTTGTTGTCGACGTTCATGTGATGCGAGGAGGCAGAGATCGTCCGTTCGGCGTTCGGATCCCAAATCAACACGTCGGCGTCGCTGCCGACGGCGATCGTGCCCTTGCGCGGGAACAAGCCGAAGAGCTTCGCCGCATTCGTCGAGCTAAGCGCGACGAACTGATTCAAGCCGATTGCGCCGCTGTTGACGCCCACTTCGTACAGGATCGACATCCGGTCTTCGATCGTGGGAGCACCGTTGGGAATCTTCGAAAAGTCGTGCTTTCCGAGTTCCTTCTGCCCGCACAAATTGAAGCTGCAGTGGTCCGATCCGAACGTGTGAAGCTCCATGTTCTTGAGCTTCGCGAGCAGCACGTCTTGATTCCATTTGTCGCGAATCGGCGGAGAGAGGACGTATTTCGCGCCCTCGAAGTTCGGCCGCCGGTAATCTTCCGTGTCGCACACCAGATACTGCGGACAGGTCTCGCCGTAGATGGAGAGGCCTCGTTTGCGCCCGTCGCTGATCATATCGGCGGCCATCGCGCTCGACACGTGCACGACGTAGAGCGGGGCCTTCGCAATTTCGGCCAGCCGGATCGCGCGGTGCGTGGCTTCGCCCTCACATTCGACCGGCCGCGTGAGCGCGTGCCACACCGGGTCGGTCTTTCCTTCGGCGAGCGCCTGACGGGTAATGACTTCGATGACGTCGCCGTTTTCGGCATGGACCTGCACTAGGCCGCCGGCATCGCGACACGCCTGCAGCGTCTTGAAGATCGTTTCGTCGTCGACGTAGAGCACGTGCTTGTACGCCATGAAGACCTTGAACGAATTGACGCCTTGTTCCGCGATGATTTTCGGGATTTCGGCCATCGTTTCGTCGCGACCGTCAGCAATGGTCAAATGAAACCCGTAATCGATGCAGGCTTTGCCGCGCGCCTTTTCGTGCCAGGTTGCAAGCGCGTTGTGCAATGAGTCGCCCTTGGTGTGAAGCGCGAAATCGATAATCGTCGTCGTTCCGCCTAGCGCGGCCGCCCGGGTGCCCGTTTCAAAATCGTCGGCGGTGACCGTTCCACCGAAGGGCATATCCAGATGCGTGTGCGGATCGATGCCGCCCGGAAACACGTAGGTGCCGGTTGCATCGACGACGTCGTGGCCGGCCGGATCGATGCGCTCGGCGAGCATCGCGATGCGCTCGTCTACGATCAAGATGTCCGCATGGTTGCGGTCCGTCGCCGTAACGACCGTGCCGCCTCGGATGAGCGTTCCCAAACCCTTTATTCCTCCACGTTGAGCGACTATGGCGTGCCGACGGTGGTCTTGCGGCTGCGTTCCTTCCAAGACTCGGGCGGCAGCCCGGTATCGACCTGCACCATGGTGATACACTCGTCGACGGGGCAGACCATCATGCAAAGATTACAGCCGACGCAATGAGCCTGGTCCACGCGCAGTTGCGCTACGCCCCCTATCACGCTGCGATCGATGCATTGATGGGCTGCATCTTCGCAGGCGATATAGCATTTGCTGCAGTGTATGCACGACTCTTGGTCGATCTCTGCGACGATCTTATAATTGAGGTTGAGATTGTCCCAGGCGGTTATCCGGTCGCGGGAACCGCCGATCAAGGATTCCATCGTTGCGAGTTTCCGCTCGTCCATGTAGTTTTGCAATCCGTCGATCAGTTGATCGATGATGCGAAAGCCGTGATGCATGACGGCCGTGCAGACCTGAACGTTCGAAGCGCCGAGCAAGAAAAACTCCACTGCATCTTGCCAGAATTCGACCCCGCCAATTCCCGAGATCGGCAGACCGACCAACGGATCGCGCGCGCATTCGTTGACCATGTTGAGCGCAATGGGCTTGACGGCCGGCCCGCAGTAGCCGCCGTGGGAGCTTTTGCCGTCGACGTGCGGAATCGGGTTCCACGTGTCGATATCGACGCCCATCAGACTGTTGATCGTGTTGATCATGCTGACGGCGTCGGCGCCTCCGCTCTTTGCCGCGCGCGCCGGCACGCGCACGTCGGTGATATTCGGAGTCAGCTTGACAACGACGGGCACGCGCGCGACCTCTTTCACCCATGCCGTGACTTGTTCGATGAGGTCGGGATGCTGGCCGACCGCGGCGCCCATGCCGCGCTCGCTCATGCCGTGCGGACAGCCAAAGTTGAGCTCGAAGCCGTCGATGTCTTCTTCTTGGACGCGCTTGACCAGCTCCCACCACGGCTTCTGCTCGCACACTTCCATCAACGATGCGACGATCGCGCGGTCCGGAAACGCGCGCTTGCATTCGCGAATCTCTGCGAGGTTTTCGTCGAGCGGCCGATCGGTAATCAACTCGATGTTGTTCATGGCAACCATCTTGTTTTGCTTGTAGTTGAGTCCCGCAAACCGCGACGTCACGTTGGTTATCGGCGTTCCGAGCGTCTTCCACACGACGCCTCCCCAACCGGCTTCGAAGGCGCGCATCACCTGATACCCGCTGTTCGTCGGCGGTGCGGACGCAAGCCAAAACGGATTGGGGCTGACGATACCGGCAAGGTTGCTGCGAAGGTCAGCCATCGTTGCGGCGCTCCGCGTTCACGTAGGCGTCGACGCTCCTGGCGGCGAGCTTCCCTTGCTCCGCTGCTTCAACCACCATCGCCTCTCGCGTGCCTTTCGCGTAGATGCAGTCGCCGGCGGCAAAGACGCCGCGACGCGTAGTCGCAAGATCGTCATCGACCCTCACGACGCCGCTTTCCGTTTCGACGCCGAAAGCGTTGAGCGTCGCTTCCAGACGCGATTGGCCGATCGCGCGTATCACTGCCGTGACCGGCTCGACGAACTCGCGGCCTTCGACGCGGCGCAGCGCACCTTGCCGCAACTCGGTGCGCGCGAACTCGATTGCGCCGGCGCGGCCGTCCCGAGCGAGAATGCGCAACGGCATGCAAAAGAAGCGAAATTCAATGTTCTCTTGTTTGGCGAACTCGTATTCGAACCCGTAGGCCGACATCTGCGACTCGCCTCGCCGGTAATAAGCGGTTACGCGTTCGGCACCCAGACGCTTGGCGCAGGTGAGCGCATCGATGGCCGTGTTGCCCGCGCCGATCACGGCCACGCGATCGCCCAGTTCGCCGGCAAACGTTCCCGTCTTTACGCGTTCGATAAAGTCGAGCGCATCCCACACGCCGTCGAGATCTTCACCGTCGATGCCCAGGCGTGGCACGCTTCCCATGCCGCATGCAATGACGACCGCATCGAAGCCGTCGAGCAGTGATTCGAACGGCACGTCCTCGCCGACGCGAACGCCGGCGCGCACTTCGGCGCCGAGCTCCACGACCTGTTGCGCTTCCCACAGCGCGACCTCGGTCGAAAGACGAAACGGCACGATGCCATAGGTATTGAGCCCGCCCAGTTCGTCGTGTGCGTCGAAGATGGTAACGGCGTGCCCTTTGAGCCGAAGATCGCGCGCCGTGGAAAGCCCGGCCGGCCCGCCGCCGACGACCGCGACGTGCTTGCCCGTCGGCGCACCGGGTTCGAAGAGCCGATCGCCGGAGCGCATGGCCCAATCGACGGCGAAGCGCTGAAGGTCGCCGATGCGAATCGGCGAGTCGTCCTTGCGATAGACGCACGCGCCTTCGCATAGTTCGTCGGTAGGGCAGACGCGCGCGCAACTCGCACCCATCGGATTCGCGCTCAGGATGTCGCGCGCGCTCCCCTTGATGTTTCCTTGCGCGATCTTCGAGATGAACGACGCGACGTCGATGTGCGTCGGGCACGCGTTCATGCAGGGTGCGTCATAACAGTACAGGCAACGGTTCGCTTCGAGTTTTACTTCGAGCTCGGTGAGGCTTTTGTGGATAGAATCTCCCAGTGCTGTCATCGTCCGCCTTATTTGTGCGTCGGGAAGCCCAAGTTGATGCCCGTGCTGCTCTCGTCCCAACGCGCGGTCACGGCCTTTCCGCGCGTGTAGAACCGGAAGCCGTCTTCGCCGTAAACGTGCAAATCGCCGAAAAGCGAGGCCTTCCAGCCACCGAAGCTGTAATAGCCAACCGGTACCGGAATCGGCACGTTGACGCCCACCATGCCGACCTGGACTTCACGTTGAAATTTGTGTGCCGCGCCGCCGCTCCGCGTAAAAATCGACGTTCCATTGCCGTACGGATTTCGATTGATGAGGTCGAGCGCCGAATCGAGCGAATCCACGCGCAGGTTCACGAGCACGGGGCCAAAGATTTCGTCGCTGTAGATCGACATCTCCGGCGTCACGCGATCGAACAGGGTGGGTCCCACAAAGAACCCCTGCTCGTGGCCAGGCACCTCCACGCCGCGTCCGTCGACGACGAGCTCTGCGCCCGCAGCTGCGCCTTGCGCGATATAGTCGACGATACGCTCGCGCGCTTGCGCCGTAACGACCGGCCCCATGTCGTTGCGATCGTCGTGCCCGGGACCGATTTTCAGTTTTGCAATTCGTTCTCTGACCGCGCCGACGAGCGCGTCGGCAACGTCGCCGACGCAAACGCTTGCCGAGATGGCCATGCAGCGCTGCCCCGCCGAGCCATACGCCGCCGAAACCAGCGCATCGGCGGCCGCCGCGACGTCGGCATCCGGCATGACGACAAGATGGTTTTTCGCTCCACCCAGCGCTTGAACGCGCTTGCCGTTCGCCGCGGCGGTTGCATAGACGTATCGCGCGATCGGCGTACTGCCGACGAAGCTCACCGCGGCAACGTCGGGATGCCGTAAGAGCGCATCGACCGCGACTTTGTCGCCGTGAACGACGTTGAAGACGCCGTGAGGTAATCCGGCTTGAGCGAGCAGTTCGGCAACGAGCATCGAGGCCGAAGGGTCGCGCTCCGAGGGCTTGAGCACGAACGTGTTGCCGCACGCGATCGCGATCGCAAACATCCACGCCGGCACCATCATCGGAAAGTTGAACGGCGTGATGCCGGCGCACACGCCCAGAGGCTGGCGAATCGAATACGTGTCCACGCTCCGCGAGACGCTCTCGCTGAACTCGCCCTTCATCATGTGCGGCAGCGAACACGCAAAATCGACGACCTCGAGCGCACGCGTTACCTCTCCGCCTGCATCGCTGACGATCTTTCCGTGCTCCGACGACACGATCTGGGCGAAACGCCCGGCGTTGGCGCGCAGCAACTCACGAAACGCAAAGAGTACTTCGGAGCGTTTGCCGAGCGGCGTGTCGCGCCACGCGGGAAAGGCCGCTCTTGCGGCTCGAACCGCGAGATCCACCGTGTCGTCGTCGGCGAAGGCAACGCGCGCTTGCACGAACCCGAGCGCAGGATCGAAGACGTCGCCGGTACGGCCGGTGTCGGTGGCGGTCGAGCGGCCATCGATGAAATGAGCGACGAAGCGGGACATCGGCGGGGCCTTCATTACTCGAGATTAGTATGGCGTGGTAGCATCACCCGCTTGGCCCATAAAGCGGCCAAAGGGTCACGGCGAAGCGCCGTCCAAAGCGATTGCTCACGATGTCCGGTAAGTCGCTACTGGTTCTAATCGCCGTGGCGCTTGTTGCGCCGGCGATGACACCTGCGACGCCCGCACCGATCGTCCGGAACACCGTCGAGGCGCAGATTTACCCCGGGCTCTCCGTCGCCGTCGGAAGCGTCGCCAAAGGTGTGATCACCGCCCAGGCCTCCGGCTATGCCGACATCGCAACGAAAACGCCGATGACGCCCGATACGCCGCTGCACGTCGCATCGGTTTCGAAATCAATCACCGCCACCGCATTGATGCAGCTCGTTCAGGCCGGCAAAGTCTCGCTCGACGCGCCCGTGTCCGTTTACCTGCCGAACTTTGTAAACGGCTCGAAGATTTCGGTGCGGCAAATCCTGGACCACACGTCGGGAATACCGGGACACGGGCACAAGGATCCGATCATTCACGGTGATGGTGCGATTACTACCGATGAAGTGTTCCGCAAGCTCAACGCGACGCCGCTGTTCGCCGCTCCGGGCACCACGTTTGAATATGCGAACGAAAACTACTACCTTGCTGCGATGATCGTACAGAAGGTCGCGGGCGAGCCCTTTGCGACCTATCTCCAAAACCACATATTCGGCCCGGCGCACATGACGCACTCATACTCGAGCGACGGTCGCAAAGATTCGAATGTCGCGCTTGGCTACGTGCATCGCATGAAGAGCGATCCGTTCTTGCGGTGCCCGTCGCCCCATTGGAGCAACGTCCTGGGCGGCGGAGGAGTCATCACCACGCCGAGCGACATCGTACGCTTCGACATCGCGCTCTACAACGGAACCCTCCTGGACAAACGGTACCTGAACGAAATGACGTCGCCCGCCGTACGGATCTCGGGAAACGTAAGTTACGGCCTCGGGTGGTTCGTGCAACCCGGCGTATTGCTCTGGCACGGAGGCGATTTCACGACCGCTAGCGCCATCAACGCGATCTTCCCCGACGGCACGTTTGTCGTTGCGATAGCAAACGGCGCGGATCTCGCCCCGGACTTCGATCGCTTTTATTTCGCGCGACAATTGCAAAATGCATACGGCAGCGTCCCGGTCGCACTCGGAACGCCTCACCCTCCATCGATGCTCGACACGTTCGGGCCCTTCACGCGCTGCGACGAACTCTTTGACATGCTCTTCAAAGACTAAGGAGACTTGCTTGATCGCCCCACTCCTCTTAGCTGCATCGCTTTCAGCCGCCCAAGTCAAGGCGATCGACGCCGCCGTCGAAACATCGCTGCGGGTGCGGCACGTACCCTCCGTCGTGGTTGAAGTAGATCGCGACGGGAAACGCATCTTCCAGAAGGCCTACGGATATCGCAACGTCGGCGAGAAGCTGCCGGCAAACCTCGACACCCTCTATCAGTACGGCTCGCTTACAAAGCAGTTCACGGCCATGGGTATCTTCTTGCTCGCGCAAGACGGAAAGCTCGATCTGCACGCAGACATCGGCAAGTGGTTTCCGAAGTTCGCAAACCGCGGAATCACCGTAGAAAATTTGTTGGTCCACACTTCCGGCATTCCCGACCCGATCAACGACGCCGAAGTCGACTTCGTACAGAAAGCTGCGCTGCCGTTTCTCACTTCCAACGACCTCATCGCATGGGCCGAGAATAAACCAATGCACTTCCCCGTCGGGACCCAGGCGAAGTACAGCAACACCGGCTATTTATTACTGGGGAAAATAATCGAAAAAGTCAGTGGTCAGAACCTCGATACATTTTTCGCGTCGCGGATTTTCCAGCCGCTCGGAATGCACGCGGTGCATGGCTATCAACTGCTGAAGATTCAGTCGAACCTTGCGCTCGGATATATTTTCTGGAACGCCGATCTCGCCGCGCTCGACCCGCACGGCACACAAGGCGAGAAGGTCGGGCAGCTCGCAAACGCGTTGCCGTGGAACCTGCGCGATGCCGATGCGGCGGGTTACCTGGTCGGCGACGCCGCCGACCTGCAGACGTGGGACGACGCGCTGCTGACGGGCAAGCTGCTCCACGGGAAATGGCGTGAGCTCTATTATTCGCGCGGGAAACTGTCGGACGGGAAGCCGGCGTACACTGGCGCGGAGAATCCGGGAAAGTACCGCCCTGCGTACTGTTACGGCGGCTTCGCCTATGTGATTGACGACGGCCACGCAATGTTCGGCGCGAACGGCTCGACCGCCGGCTTCTCGACCTTTACCGCTACGATCCCAGATCTGCACCTCGCGGTCACGACGCTCACGAACTTGGGCCAAACGAACAACGCGGCGCTCACCACACCGGTACTCGACGCGCTGCTGCGCGTGCACTAACAGTTGCGGCCGCGCTCTTGTCGCGGCCTCGTTCTGTCGCAGTAGGTACCTGACAACACTTCTGTCAGGAGGGCCTTCGTGCAACCAACCACCCTTACGCCGGCGCATCCGCGCAATCTTGAATTCGGCATCTATCGCGACGGCGACAACAATCTCGACGCTTCGCAAGCGGCGGTACTCACGCAAGCGCGCGATGTCAGCGCGAAAGACGGCTCGATTCAGTTCAGCGTCGAAAACACCGACGGACGCGGAACCCAACGCTATACGATTGCCGACGGCAGCGTCGGCGGGGCCCGCGCGGATCGCATTCCCGACGACATGGCCTCACCCGACAATCTCGCAAGCTTCGTCGCGCGTACGCTCGACAGCGCCGAGAAATCGGGCGCGAAGCAAACGTGGATCGATCTCGTCGATCACGGTGCAGGCGATGGAGGCGGCCTGGAGGCCGATACGTACGGCGGCGTCATGCCGATGCAAAAGATCGCCGATGCGATCGCGCAAGGCGAAGCCATGCACGCAAAAGAGCATCCCGAAGACGCGCAGCGCAACGTGGACGGCGTCGTTGCCAATCAATGCTTGATGTCGACGCTGGGATTCGCCGACGCGCTCTCGCACGACGGGGTTCGCTTCCTGGCCGCATCCCCGGAGACGATGGTTTCTCCCGGCGTCCCGAGCACGGTTGCCGAAGCCATCGCCCGGAATACGGGCGACGCGAACGCCCTTGCAAAAGGCATCGTAAAGGACGTGATGCACGCACGTTACGGCGTGCCGGGGATTGGTTCGTTCTCTCCCGCTGCAGCCTTCGACGTGCTCGATCTCAATTCGTCAAAAATCGCCGCGATGGAGCACGCGGTAAAATCGCTCAACGACGACATCGCGCAAACCTCCGGCAACCGCGCGGAAGTCGCGGCCCTTCGCAGCGACACCAAATCGGTCCAAGGGATGGTTCGCTTTCCCGATGCAACGCCCGACATGCCGTGGCACGCCGATCGTCCCGCGATCGCGCTCTACGATACGATCGCTTCCGACGGGCGACTGGATCAGCGGCTTCGCGACGACGCCAAAACGGCGGCAGGGGCAGTCTCCTCACTCGTGCTAGCCCACGCGGAAAGCCGGTCCTTCGCACCCTTCGGCGGCTCGAATTACCGCGATGCCGCCGGTCCGACCGTGCACGCCCCCGTCAATGCAAAACAGATCGATCCGTGGGCGCCACGCGTAAGCGAAACCGACAATCGCTTCTTCGACGCGACCGACGCCGCTCGCGCCGAACGCGTCATCGCCTGATCGCAACCGAATGCGGTGCGCCGACGCCAGAACACCCTACAGCACCAGCAGTTCGTGCGTCTCGGCCCTGCTCTTCAGAAAAAAGTCGACGAGCCCCTGAACGGGTTGCCGTTCGAGGGCTCGTGCGACAAGGAAGAACCCGGCGTTTGTTTCGACGCTCTGCGCTCCGACCCGAACCAGGTCGCCCCCGGCGAAGAGATCGTCGTGAATCCCGTGCCAGAACAACGCCACGCCCTCACCGCGAAGCGCCGCTTGCGTCAGCATCATGTGACTCGGAAATTTCGCGAGTTGCGAGTGTTTTGCGGTGCAGCCGAATTCGAAGAGCCAGCGGCGCCAGCTCAATCCCGACAGCCGGCCGTTATCCAGATCCAGCAACCTGTGCGACTGCAGCGCTTCCGCCGCGTCCGCTTTCTGCAACTCCGAGTGCTTCGATACGTACGCTCTCGACGCGGCGGGATAGGCGCGCTCCCGGTAGAGCATCTCGGCCTGGTAATTCGCCCATTTTCCGTCACCGAATCGAATCGAGAGATCGATCTCCGGCGTATCGAATTCCGCGTAGGTGAGCGCGCTTGCGGTGACGATACGGATGTCCGCATCGGGAAATCGCTGTCGTAATGCACCGTACCGCGGCATCAGCCAGGCGGTGCCGACATCGAAGCTGCAAGCAATCGTAAGGGTTCGCCCGTTTCGCTCGCGCTGCAAACGCTCGATGGTACGCGCGATATTGTCGAATCCGGCTCGAACTGATTCGGCGATCGCGGCGCCCTCAGCCGTTACGAATACGTGTCTTCCGCGGCGTTCGAATAATCGCAGTCCACTCCACTGCTCGACTTGCGCGATATGCCGGCTAACGGCCGACGCAGCAACGTCAAGTTCGCGCGCCGCTTGAGAGAAGTTACCAAACCGGACGGCGGCTTCTACAGCCGCAAGTGCGTTGAGAGAAGGTAGGTCTCGGCGTAGAGGCATTAACGTACGAAATACCACAAAACGCCAGGCAAGTCTTTTGGAGCAAACGATTCGCCGACAGCACAAAAGAATCGGAAAAATGTAGTGATTTAAAGGCAATTATTGCTATAATCGCAACAAGCGTTATATTGCTTGCTCGGCGAGCGAGCGCAAAAGGAGAACGATGTCGCCTCAACCGCTACTGGAACGGCTTTCGACGTTCGTACGCGAGCACGTGTATCCGAACGAAGCTGCGTATTTCGACGGGGTGCGAACCGCGGGGAAGGAATTCGCGCAACCGCCCGTCATGGAAGAACTCAAAGCCCGAGCGCGCTCCGAGGGCTTGTGGAACCTCTTCTTGCCCGAGCGCGAGTACGGGGCGGGTCTTACCAATCGCGAATACGCGCCGCTTTGCGAACTGTTGGGAACCTCGCCGATCGCGCCCGAAGCGTGCAACTGCAACGCTCCCGACACGGGCAACATGGAAGTATTGGCGCGATATGGCTCCCCGGAACAGCGCGAGCGCTGGTTACGGCCGCTCCTCGACGGCACGATTCGTAGCGGCTTCGCGATGACCGAACCGGGCGTGGCGTCATCGGATGCAACCAACATCTCCGCTTCGATCGTGCGCGACGGCGACTCGTACGTCTTGAACGGACGTAAATGGTGGACGACGGGCGCGCTCCATCCGCACGCGCGGATATTGATTTTCATGGGAAAATCGAACCCCGGCGCCCCCACTCATCTTCAGCAATCGATGATTCTCGTGCCGATCGATACACCCGGCGTACGGATCGTGCGTAACCTCTCGGTCTTCGGCTACGACGACGCGCCTTTCGGTCACGCCGAGATTGCGTTCGAAAACGTGCGCGTACCCGCAGATCAGATGCTTCTCGGGGAAGGCCGTGGTTTCGAAATCGCTCAGGGACGATTGGGTCCCGGACGCCTTCATCACTGCTTGCGATTGCTCGGTCTCGCGGAGCGGGTCTTGCGCGCGATGTGCGTACGCGTTCGCGACCGCGTCGCATTCGGACGTCCGCTCGCCGATCAAGGCGTCGTGCGCGAATGGATCGCCCGCTCGCGGATCGAGATCAATGCAACGCGTCATCTGGTCTATGGCGCTGCCGAGCAACTCGACGCGCTGGGAAACAAGCGCGCCGCAGCCGCCATTGCGATGGCAAAAGTTGCGGCTCCCGCAATGGCTCAACACGTGGTCGATCGCGCGATTCAAGCATTCGGTGCCGAGGGTCTTCTCGACGACACCGGCCTCGCTCACGCGTGGATCGCGGCGCGTTCGTTGCGAATCGCCGACGGTCCCGACGAAGTTCACCTTCGCTCGATTGCAAAAGCGGAGCTCAGAAAATACGATGCGTGATTTCCGCATCGCGCATGGCGCCACGGAACTCTTGCTCATCCGGCACGCGGATGCCGACCACCCCGCCGAAACGGTAACGGCCGAGGTCCGCGACATCGATCTTCCGCTCTCCGAGCGCGGACGGGCCCAGGCGGAGCGGCTCGCCGCGCGAATGGCGATGCGCGGCATCTCCGCGATATATTCGAGCCCCCTCAAACGCACGATGCAAACGGCCCAGGCAATCGCGCGTCCCCTCGGGCATGCGATACGCGACGATTCGCGTTTGCGCGAAGTCGAAATCGCGGGCATCGGCGCCGTTTCATTGAGCGATCTTGCCGATATCGCGATCGAACACGGCGGATGGTCGCACCTTCCCGGAACGGAGCCGTCCGCGCAGATCCGTGCGCGCATGACCGCGGCGATTCACGACATCGTGCAAGCGCATCCCGGCGCTCGCGTTGCCGTGGTTAGCCATGCCGGCGCCATTAATGCGTACGTCGCGCATTTGTTCGATCTGCGCGCCGACTTCTTCTTCCCGGCGGGCAACACGTCGATCACCACGATCCGCGCGCGCGACGATCGACGCCTCGTCGTAACGCTCAACGACACCGCGCATCTGGAACGGCCGGCATGAACGACGACCCTGAAGTCATCGACGTTCGAAGTGAGGAACGCCTCGATCTCGCGCTTCTCGAGCCCTATTTGCGCGAGCATCTATCGGTCGAAGGGCCGCTCGAAGTGCGACAATTCGGCGGTGGCCACGCGAATCTGACGTATCTCTTGCGCTTTGGGAACGCTGAATACGTCTTGCGTCGCCCACCGCTCGGACCGGTTGCCCCGCACGCGCACGACATGCGCCGGGAGCACGCCGTTCTCTCTAAGCTATACCGGTATTATCCGCTTGCGCCACGGGCCTATCTACTCTGCACGGATCCTCACGTGATCGGCGCCGATTTCGTTGTCGAAGAACGCAAGCACGGCGTGGCGATCCGGCGCGATCTCCCCGAACGCTTCCACGGCGACTCGACGTTTGCAGCGCGTTTGAGCGAGACGTTCGTGCGAGCTCTTGCGGACTTGCACGGCGTCGACGTCGCGCCGGCCGGCCTTTCCGGGCTCGGCAAACCCGAAGGGTACGTCGCACGCCAGTTGGACGGCTGGGCGCAGCGCTGGGATGCCGCGCGCACGTCGAAGAGCGTGGATGCTGCGTCGCTCGTGCAGTGGCTGCGCGAAGCGCTACCGCCGTCGCAAGCTGCAACATTGGTCCACAACGATTTTAAACTCGACAATATGTTGCTCGATCGTGAGGAACCGGCTCGCATCACGGCCGTGCTCGACTGGGACATGTGCACCTACGGCGATCCGCTGATGGACCTTGGCTACGTGCTCGCGCTCTGGCCGGAAGCGCAGGACCCGCCGGCTTTTCGCGCGTGGGGCATGCCGAGCTGGCGCGACGGATTTCCGGCGCGCGCCCAACTCGTCGCGCGCTATGCGGAACTCACCGGCTTCGATGTATCGCACGTCCGCTGGTATCACATCTTCAACATCTTCCGCTTCGCGGCGATCTTGCAGCAGATCTACAAGCGCTATGACGCGGCGCAAACGCACGACGCGCGCTTCGCGCCGTTTGGAGATCAAGCGAACGGCCTGATCGGCGTCGCAACGTTTCTCAGCCGGGGGTGAGTTCGGCTTCGATCCGCGCGCGCATCTGCGATCCCTCGTTCGACCATTCGTCGACGAACATCCGCAGCACGTGGCCGGTCAGCCCCCAAATGCGCCGGCCGTCGTAATCGAGAAGCGTCGTTTGGATTTGAATCGTTCCCAGGTCCATGACGCCGTCGTGCACGCCTTCGAGCAGCGTGTGCAGCGGCACGAAAAACACCGCCGCCGTTTCGTTGGAATCGATCACGAGCGGTCCGGGCTGCACGACGACTACGAACGGGGTCACGAGAAAGTTGCTGACGCGCGGATGCACCGTTGGAAGCGCCCATACGAAGCGTACGCGTTCCGGAGCGATGCCGACCTCTTCGTGCATTTCGCGCAAGGCGGTTTTCTGCAGATCCCCATCGTCTTCGCGATCGGCACCGCCTCCGGGTAGACCGATCTGACCCGCGTGGTGGCGAAGGTGGGCGGCGCGTTCGAGAAAGATCACGCCGTGCGGGGGCGCCGCAAAGATCGCGAGGACCACGGCTGCCGGGCGGGGTGCCATCAGCGAATCAATTCGACGCGGCCAGGATAGATCGGCCGATTGATGATGCGTTCGAGCGCGTCGGCTTTTGCGTTGAGGACCAGATCGCAGAAGCGTTTGAAGCTCTCGCGTTCGGCCTCACCTTCGGCATACCGTTCGTTTTGCGTGAGATCGATCTTGTGCTCGACCGGCAAGAAGCGGACGTAGCGCCCGTCGTCGTCTTCGGCGACTTCGACTAACCCCTCGTCTTCGAAGATGCGCAGCGCGCGGCTGACGCTGCGATCGCTCACTTTATCGATATCGAGCGTGCGTGCGATGTCGGTAAAGTTCATGCGCAGCACGCCATCGCGCGCCAGTCCGCGTACGCCTTTGTAGATGGCTCTCAGCGCCCCGAGCGTCGGCGCGTCGCGGTCGATAATGAACTCGTTCAGGCGGCGATCGGGGTCGCCGAAGAGCAGATGGATGCATGCCTGCGCCCCGTCGCGTCCGGCTCGTCCCGATTGCTGATTGAACTCCGTGAAGTCGAAATTCAGATGGTAGAGCACGACGTGCCGCACGTCGGGAAGATCGATGCCCTCGCCGAACGCGGAGGTCGCGACGACGACCTGCAGTTCGCCCGCGCGAAAGAGACGCTCGACCTCGTGGCGCTCGGGCGTGGGCATGCCGGCGTGATAGAACATCACCGTGTCGCCGAGCTTCTTACGAAGCGCCCCCGCAACTTTTGCCGCTTCGGTGCGCGAGTTGCAATAGACGATGCCCTTCTCGCGCGCCGCGAAAAGCGACTCCAAGTACCCTTGCTTGTCTTTGGTTCCGCGCGCGTCGACGACCGCGAGGTTTTCACGGACCGTCGGGTCGATGACCCACGCACCGATCCGCAGGTCGCGCACGATCTGGGCGAACGCATCGTCGTTTGCGGTGGCCGTTAGCGCGAGCACTTGCGGTTGCTTCAGCGACGCAATCGTCTCTCCAAGACGGCCGTACGCGGCACGGTGCTTGGATTCAAAAAGATGGTGGGCTTCGTCGACGACGACGAGTTGCGGCGCGCTGACGCCGGTAAATGCGTCGCGGTGAAACTCGAGAAATTCCGGCGTGGCAAGGATCAGATCCCACGTGCCGCTCTTGAGAGCTTCGAAGAGCTCGTCGCGCTCGTCGGGACCGATCGATCCGTTCGCGCGATGAATCCGCAATCCGAACGGGTCGAGCTTGCGCGTGAGCGCATCGAACTGATCGTTCGCAAGCGCTCGCAGCGGGTAGATGACGAGCGTCTTCGCACCGGATTGGAGGGCACGCACGACGGCCGGGAGCTGAAAGCAAAACGATTTTCCGCGTCCGGTCCCAAGAACGGCGAGCGTGTTGTTTCCGGCTTCGACGCGTTCGAGCACCGCAAGCTGCGCTGCGTGCGGACGGTTCTCGCCGATCAACGCATCGCGCACCGCGTTTTCGACGCCGGCATGGCTCGCGCGCTCGCGGCGAACGGCACTGTCGGCGACGCGTGCTGCAAGCGATGCCTCGGCGTCGCGCCAGACGTACACGTTGACGCCGCGGTTTTTTCCGTCCGATCCGCCCGTCAGGGACTCGACGCGAGCGCGATAACGCACGCCGCCGTCCATCACGGGCGCGACGTGTTTCGCAATTTCCTTGCTGACGAACCCCAGTTGAAGCGCGCCAAAGAATGCGGCCACGGCATTGGCGTCGTACGGGTTATCGGGTTGGCGCCGAAGCTCGAGTTCGCTGCCGACGCGCATGCCGGCGATCGTGTCCTGGCGCCCTTCGAACGACACGCCTTTGAGCTTCGTATAGAAATGCGATGCCTCACCGATGCTGGCATAGCGGTCGCGCGACCATTCGGGTGCGTTCGCGAATGCGCGCTCGACGAAGGCGTGCAGGTTTCCCTTCGATAAGCTCAGGGTGACATCGGAGCTCAGGGTGACAGATTCGCCGCGTAACGCGGCAAAGGCCCGTTCGAACGCCGCCTCCGACGCGGTCGGCGGCGGAAGCGGTCGTTTCGAACGCGACTTAGGGTTCGTGGTGTTCGGAGGCCGGCTCGACATGCTCCGGAATGTCGAAGCCTTCGAGATTGAGCGTGATCTCTTCGTGTCCCGCTTCGAGCGCTTCGTCGTGCAGGCCACTGGTCTGCGCATCGAGCGGATCGATCTCCGCGGTCGCCGATTTCGTGCGCTTGTAGCGCTGCGGCGAGGTCTGCGGGGCACGCGTCGACTTCTGCTTCTCGCGACGCGCGCGACGCGCTGCCACGATCTCATCACGCGATGCTCCGCGCGAAGCCGCCGGCGCGTCGCCGCGGGACGCGGGTGCAGCCGAGAGACTCTCGCGACGCTTACGCGCAGCCGCTTCCAGCTGACGCTTGCGGAAGACGACGACGAGGGGCGCCGAGAAAAAGATCGAGTGATACGCACCCGAGAGAATGCCGACGAGCAGCGCGAAGGCGAAGTCTTTCAGACTCGATCCGCCCAGAATCAGCAGCGCTACCAGCGTGATGACGACCGTCGCCACGGTATTCACCGAACGGGTCATCGTCTGTTTGATCGATTCGTTGACGATGTGTTCGAACGGCGCGCCGCCCATGATCTTCGTGTTCTCGCGGATTCGATCGAGAATGACGATCGTATCCATGACCGAGTACCCGATGACGGTCAGCACCGCCGCGAGGAAGGCGTCGTCGGCCGGCCGATTGACGATCGCGTAGATACCGATCATCACCGCCGCGTCGCGCACGAGCGCGATCACGGTCACGAGACCGAAGATATAGTTCCAATTGAATCGGAAGGCGATGTAGATGAACTGGATGCTGAGCGCGATCAGCAACGCCCACAGCGCCATCCGCAAATACTCACCGCCGAGCGACGGCCCGAGCGCCGTGATGCTGAGCGACTTCGGATCGAACGGGCCCGCCTTGGAGAGCGCTTGTTTGAGCGGGACAGAGTTGTTTGCAAACGACGTCTTCGTCTGCAATTGGAAGCTGCGGCCGTCGTTGTTGATCGTCGTCAGACGTTCGTCCGACAGGTTCAGCGACGCAAGCGCCGAGCGAACGGCATCGGTCGTCGTCGGCGAGACGTAGCTCACATGGACGTCGGTACCGCCCGTGAACGAGAGGCCCAGGCGCAGCATATTCTTGGCCTGGAATCCATGGCCGCCTTGGAAGCCGTGGTAGATCATGGCGGCCAGACCCAGTGCCATGACGAAATACGAGATCCTCGAAACGGTTTTGAACCATCCGACGATATTCCAATTCAGTCGACGAAACAGCATGGCGCTACGCTCCGGCCTTGGCGAAAACGCCGACGTCTTCGGACTTGACGCCGTAGAGTTCGGGCGAGGTGAGGATGTTGTTGTCGACCAGCGTGTCGACGAAGAAACGCGTTACGAAGACCGCGGTCACGAGCGACACGACGGTTCCCCAGAAGAGCGTGAAGGCGAAGCCTTGCACCGTTCCGGTACCGAGCATGTAGAGCACGCCGGCACCGACGATCGTGGTGAAATGGCTGTCGAAGACGGCGCTGAACGCGCGCGAGAATCCGACGCGCACCGCAGAGCGGAACGACTTGCCGTTCCACAGCTCTTCTTTGATGCGTTCGAAGATCAGGACGTTTGCGTCGACGGCCATACCGATCGAGAGCACGAAGCCTGCGATGCCCGGCAGCGTCAGCGTTGCGTGCGCGAGCGAGAGAATCGCCAGCATCACGAGACAATAGATCGCAAGCGCGATATCCGCCAGGAGACCGGGCAGACGGTACACGAGGATCATGAAGACGAGCACGAGCGCGAGTCCCAGCATCGACGCCTTGAGCGACTTCAAGAGATCGATCTTGCCGAGCGTCGGGCCGACCGTTTCTTTTTCGATGATCGTGATCTTCGCGGGAAGCGCACCGGCGTTGAGTTCGTTGGCGAGCGTCACCGTCTGTTCTTGCGTGAACTGTCCGGTGATCTGACCGCTATCGAAGATCGGGCTCTGAATCGTCGCTGCGGAAACATAGCGGTGATCCAAGAAGATCGCGAGCAGCTTGCCGACGTTCTTCGTCGTCATGCGGCCGAACTTCGACGCGTCCTTCGTTTGGAACGTGATGTCCGGATTGCCCGATTGATCGAAGCCCGCTTGCGCGGCCTTTAATTCCTTACCGGTATATACGACGGGACCGCTCGCATTATAGGCGGTCGTCGCAACGTACTTTTCTGCCTGCGCGCGTTGCTTCGCCGTAATGCCGGGCGCGTTCGCCGGCGAATTCACGACTTGCAGCGCCGCTTCGGCCTTCTGATAGACGTCCGGCGGAATGATCTTATAGTCGAGAACGGCTGCGGTCTTGATCAGCGCCTCCGCCTGGTCGGGATTCTTCAAATTGGGAATCTCGACGAGGATACGCGTCGATCCGACGTTGCTGATCAGCGGTTCGGTTACGCCCATCCCGTTGATGCGCTGCTCGATGACCTGTCGGGTCTGCGCTTGCACCTGCGAGTTGATGACCTGGCCCACTTCGGCCGGTGAGAGCTGGAGCAACAGGCGCGAACCGCCTTGCAGGTCCAGACCGAGACTAATTTTTTTGTCGATCGGCGTGATCTGCCAAATCGCATACGCCACGACCGCGATAACGACGATCGCCTTAACGAACGGTTTTAATGTTTTCCAGCTCATCGGTTCTGACTAGAAGAAAGAAGGAACGCCAGGCAAGGCCCGGCGACAACCCTCCAAGTTTAGTATAGGAGGCCCGCGCGGGTCAAACCGGCAGGGGCCGGGGCTCTTGGTTCACCACCCCCGCGGGAACTAACTGCAATTCGGGCGGCAATTCTGCGTAGGAGAGGACCTCGGCGCGCAGTCCGGAGCGCAGGAGCACGTCGGCGAGGACCGGCCGCAAGGCCGCCGTGCATACGACCGCGGCACGTTCGCCCGGCACCCTTTGCAAGTAGTCTTGGACCTCGTCCCGTAGCCGCAGCGCCCGCTCCGGGTCGGCCGCGCCTTCGCCCTGGCCGGTCCACGCACGGATCAGTTCGCGCTCGAATTCGGGCTCGATCAAGAGCGGCTCGAGCTGAGCGACACCCCGCCGGCGCAGCAGATCGGGCACCACGGCCCTGCGGGCGGCTTCCGCCAGCTCCCGGGCATCGCGGACCGGCGCCTCGAGCATCGCTTGCAGAACGGCAACCGGATCGCGAGGCCAGACGCCCTCGCGGAGCAGGTGGATGAAGGCGCGGTGCAGCGTCCCGAGGGGGAAGGCATCGGTGCCGAATTCGCGCACGAGCGCGGGCATTGACCCGCGCAGATGCTCGAGCAGCGTCTGAAGCTCTTGCCGCCCGACCAGTTCGCCCGCATACCTGCGCACCGTTTCGGCCACGTGCGATCCGATGATGCTGATGGGATCGAAAACGAGCGCGCCAGCATCGCACATCGACTCGCGCTGCGAGACGTCGATCCATGCCGACGGCAAGCCGTAGACCGGCTCGGGTTCCACACGCAAACCGTGCCGCTCGAGCAAGGATGCCTCCGCAACCGCAAGCATGCGTTCGAGTTCCAAGCGGCCGGCGCCGACGATGCGATCGCGTACGCGAATCGCATACGTGTCGGAATCGCGCGCCAGATCGTCGCGCAAACGTACGCCGGGAAGAACGATACCGATCTCTCCTGCGAGGGCGCGCCGCACTTCGCCGATGCGGTCGAGCAACGCATCGGCCAGAGGCGCGGCCAGCAACGGTGCAAGATCCGCGCCGATGTCGATCGACATCGCGTCGACACCCACGAGACCGAGCGCAAGTTCCGGACGCCGCATCGCCTGACGTTTCGCTCGCTGTGCGTCGGCGCGCATCCGTTCGTCGCGCATCCGTTTGGCGCGCGCCGCCAACTGTGCGGCAGCAAACGACGCGATCCCGAGCGTGAGAAAGACGGGCCGCGGCAACGCCGGTACGAACGACAAGACCAGCAGCAGCGCTCCCGCGCTGCGCAGGACGTCGGGTCGCGCGAAGAGCTGCGCGGCCAAATCTGCGCCGAGTGCCCCTTCCGATGCGACGCGCGTGACCATCATGCCCATCGCGGTCGAGATCAGGAACGCCGGTAACGTCGTGACGAGCGCGTTTCCGATCGAAAGCAGCGCAAACGTGTTGAGGGCATCGAGCGGCGCCATGCCGTGATAGGCCACGCCGACGACGATGCCGCCGGTAAGATTGAGGGCGACGATGACGAGCGCGGCAATGGCGTCACCTTTAACGAATTTGCCGGCACCGTCCATCGCGCCATAAAAATCTGCCTCACGCTGAACGGCGGCGCGCTTGCGGCGCGCGCCGTCTGCATCCAAGACGCCTGCGTGAACGTCGGCGTCGATCGCCATCTGCTTGCCGGGCATCGCGTCGAGGGTGAAACGCGCGGCGACTTCGGCAACACGCTGAGAGCCCGACGCAATGACGATGAATTGAATCGTGATCAAGATGGCAAATACGATCAACCCCACGACCAGATTTCCGTGGACGACGAAGGCGCCGAACGCGGGAATGATGCTGCCGACCGCACCCGGCGTCGCGCCGTCGGTAAGGATGAGCCGCGTCGCCGACACGTCGAGCGACAGGCGAAAGAGCGTTGCAACCAAGAGCGCCGGCGCAAACGCCGAAAACTGCAGCGGGTCCTCGATCGTCACCGCCAGCAACAGTACGAGCGCCGACGCGAGAACGTTGACGCCCAGTAAGAGATCCAGCAGCCACGGGGGCAACGGCACTATCAAGATCGCCACGATCGCGAGCAAGCCGGCCGCGAATGCATAGACGGGAAGTTTGCTCATAGCGCCCCCGAGCGGACGAGCGCCGCAACGACCTCTGCGACCGCAACGTAGTGTTCGCGCGGAATCGGCTCGCCGGTACGTCCCTCGCGATAGAGCGCCCGCGCGAGCGACACGTTTTCGACGACGGGAACGTTCGATTCGCGCGCGAGGTCGCGCACATGCAGGGCCATCGCATCGAGCGCCCGCAACAGTACCACCGGAACGGGTACCTCGGGCGGCCGATACTCAAGAGCGACTGCCACGTGCGTTGGATTGACGACGACGAATGCGGCGTCGCGCACGGCTTGCAGCGAGCCGCGGATCATCGAACGGTGCAGCGACGCGCGGCGGCCGCGCGTCATCGGATCGCCGTCCTGCTCCTTGACGTCGCGCTTTAACTCGTGCAGGCTCATCTTCAACTTCTGAATCCATCCGCGGCGCGCGACGGCAACTTCGATTCCGGCGAGCACCAATCCGATGCAGACGCCGGTTGCCGCGATGCGTTCCGCACAATGCCACGCCGCGAATGCAATCGCGAGCGGTGACGTCACCGAAGCGGTAGTAGCGAGAATATCGCGCAACGCACTCGAAACGCTCGCAGCAGCGATGGCAAAGGCAACCACGGCGCGCAAAGCGTGCGTCACGGTCTCACGCGAGAAGATTCGTTTGATTCCCTCGACCGGCGCGAGACGCTCGAGGCGGATCGCCGGCGCGACGAACACGAGCCCTTGCGTTTGCACGACGCCCGCAAGTACCGCTGCCAGCGCGGCTGCGACGAGCGGCAGAAGTGCAATCGCGAAAATTGCACCGGCCGGACCAACGTCACCGCGCGAACCTGCCGCAAAGGCGCGCGTCGACGCCTGCGCGAGCGGCGCCGCGATCGCAACGGCAGCGAGCGCGGCAGCAGCAAACGCGGCATTCGCCCCAAACTCTTGAGCGCGCGGCACGTTACCGTCTCTGCGCGCCTTCGCCAGGCGAGACGGCGTTGGATCGAAATGCTTCTCGGAATCGCTCATCGGCTGCCCGGAACGAGCAACAGCGGATGCGCCGCGCGCAAGACCATGATTGGTAAAGAGATCGCCGTGACGACGAGCACGGCGGCAAAGACGAGCGGAAACGAGAGCGTGAAGGTGCTAAAGCGCGGGATCGCGCGCGAGAGCACCGCGAGCGCTACCTGAACGACGAATGCAATCGCCATCGCCGGACCGGCGACGGATGCCGCGACGAGCACGGTCGTGGTCACCAGCGTCAATGCGAACGCCGACCATGCATGGGCGTCGACGAACGCACCGGGTTGGACGCGCGTGAAGCTGCCCGCAAAACCGAGTAACGCCGGCCGATACGCGCCGAGCAGCAGGTATCCGGTCGTAAACGCCAGCGACCATAATCGTCCGAAGCCGCTTGGTGCCACGAGCGCAACGTTTGGAGCGATCGCCTTTACGCCGACGTAATCGTCGAGCATTCGTCCTCCGGTATAAGCCGCGTCGTAGAGCAGCGACGCGCTCATCCCGATCGCCGTACCGAGCGCCAATTCGAACGCGACGGCCAGCACGAGCGCGGCGCCGTCGAGGGTCACGCGATGTATGGAGGGCGCGATCGCGAGCGCGAGTACGAGGGCGATTCCCGCGCGCAACGTGCGCGGTACCGACGGATGCGAAAAGCCCGGCGCACGAAATATAAATCCGGCGCAGCGCGCGAAGACGAGCAAGCCTGCTGCGCTCACGGACCGTACAAGACCGCCGGCATTGCATCGAGCGCGTGGTGAAAGAGTTCCGCGCACAAGCGTAAACCGAACGAACCAAAGAGTGCGACGAATGCTCCGACGGCCAGAACCTTCGGCAACAGCGTGATCGTTTGTTCCTGAATTTGCGTTGCCGCCTGCGCGATCGCCACGCCGGTCCCCACCAGCGCCGCCACGCCAAGGACGGGAAGGCATAGGATAGCGGCGAGCACCATCGTTTCGCGCAGTAACCCGTCGAATGCGTCCATGCCGCTACGCTAGCGGCGCGATGTTACCTCACGATTACGCGGGTATGACCGTCAGCTTGTCGTTGTCATCCTGAGCTTGTCGAAGGATGGACGCCAGGCACTCCCGGCGATGAGCGCCGACACGATAGCCCGGGTCGCGGGCGAGCGATTCAAGGTGTAGAAATGGACGCCGGGCGATCCGCCCTGCAGCAATTCCGTTGCCTGCAACGCGGCGTAGGCGACGCCGAGATCTTCGACCGCTTTCCCGTCGTCGTGGCGTAGTTCCATCTCGCGCAGCAACTTCGGCGGAATCGTCGCGCCGATCGCCGAGGTAAAGCGCGCGACCTGCTGATAGTTCGTGATCGGCATTAAGCCGGGAAGAAT
Source organism: Vulcanimicrobiota bacterium (assembly GCA_027459645.1). GTDB lineage: Bacteria > Vulcanimicrobiota > Vulcanimicrobiia > Vulcanimicrobiales > Vulcanimicrobiaceae > JAMXLG01. Next base: position 25,809 of record DAIDHQ010000022.1, on the reverse strand, counting down.
CGGGACCCGAATGCCCAGAGCCCGCGCCTCGCGTTCGAACGCCAAGAAGCGATCGTTATTAAAGAACAGCTGCGAGATCAGAAAATCCGCGCCCGCGTCAACCTTTTCTTTGAGGCGCGCGAGATCGCTCTGCGCGTCGCTCGCTTCCACGTGCGTTTCCGGATAGCATGCGGCTCCGATGCAGAAGTCATAATTGCGATGCAGCATCGCGATCAACTCGGATGCATGTGCGAAGCCGCCCGGCGGCATAACGAATTCCGTCGCTCCCTTTGGCGGATCGCCGCGCAACGCAAGGATGTTTTCGATGCCGGAGCGCGCGAGGTCGTCGAAGAGCGAGCGCAATTCGGCCCGCGTCGATCCGACGCACGTTACGTGCGCCATCACGGTAAGCCCAAGATCGGTTTGGATTTGCTTCGCCAGCGCCACGGTTCGATCGCGCGACGAGCCGCCGGCTCCGTAGGTGATGGAAACGAATGCGGGCCGTAACGGCGCGAGCGCTTCGATCGTCGCAAAGAGCTGCCGCGAGCCCGCTTCGTCCTTGGGCGGGAAAAACTCGAACGAAAAGAACGGCCGCACGGTTGCGAGCGCGTCGGAAATGCGCATGGATATATCTTAACGGAACGGGGCGTCTACGCCTCTGCAACGCAGCACGGAACCCGGCTTCCCGTGCTTGACGCGGGCATGTCATCGAGCGACACTTGGGGTCTATGCAAGCAACGGTCGTTCCCGGTATCTCGATGTGGTCGGTTTGGCAACCGGATCGGGAGATGTATTTCAACTCGTTCTTCGTGGAGTGCGGGGAAGGAAATCTTGTCGTCGACCCCCTCGCCGCAGACGAGGCGCTGCTCGCCCGGATCGAACGCGCCGGCGGCGTAGCGTGGGTCGTCGTGACCAACCGCGATCATGAGCGCACTGCGGCGTCCTTCAAGAAACATTTCGGCGCGCAGGTCGCGGCAAGCGCGGACGATGCCCCGCATTTAGCCGCAGGTGTCGATCGCATGCTCGAGCATGGTGATACGATCGGCGATGCTCGCGTACTCAGCTTTCGCGGGCTCAAGACGAGCGGCGAGATTGCCCTTTCGTTTCGCGAGCGTCGCGCGGTGATCGTGGGCGACGCCCTGTGGGGCGTACCCGCGGGATCGTTACGGTTGATGCCCCGAGAAAAGCTGGCCGACCCTGTGGCTGCAGTTCTTTCGCTGCGCGCGTTGCGAGCCGAGGTGCCCAAACACGTGCTCGTCGGCGACGGCACATGCGTTTTCGAGCACGGCACGAGCGCGCTCCAGGCAGCATTCGAACGGGAGCGCGACGTTTTCGTTCATCGGGTGAATCTCGACGAGCTTCCGCTCAAACGCGGAGGCACGGGTCGATATGACGTCGCGCACGCCGAAGTGGGCTTTTTGGTCGGCGGAGAGCGCCTTGGTTATCGCGTCGCGCGGCTCGATCCCGGCACGGTTTTCTGCCCCCTGCATTGGCACTCCATCGAAGAAGAACTCTTCATCGTGTGGGACGGCACGCCAAGCATTCGTACGCAGGATGCAACGTGGCCTCTTCGTGCCGGCGACCTGGTAGCGTTTCCGACGCGCCCAGCCGGCGCGCATCAGGTGATCAACGAATCGGACGAGCCGGCGACGTTGATCCTGATCGGGATCAACGACGAGCTCGACGATTGCTTCTATCCGGATTCTCGAAAAGCACTCATCGGGAAGCGCGACATCATCGTGCGCGATTACCCGGAGCTCGACTATTACGAAGGCGAGCGTCTGTGACGCACTCCCACCGGGCCATCATGCGTGGCCCAAGACGCTCGCGCAAGGCGCGCACGGTGACGACGATAACATCATCATGCCGAGGGCTATGAGGTAAATTTCTCCTAAAAACAATCAGTCTGCGGACTCGCGATGCTAAGTAGCAATAGGAGGATCGAAAACACGACGTAGACTGCGATCGGTAAGAACCCTAGACGTAGTATGCTTGCCTTCGTCGACCAGCATCGGTCCCTAACCAAAGGCAGGGCAGCAAACGCGACAAGCATCGTCAGTGGTACCACAACCGTATACGTCAAAGGCAGATAGTAAAGCGGTCCAATGATGAGCCCCTCGTAGTTAAACCTGCCTTCGCACACGAATCCGAAGAACAATCCGCTCAATACAATAGCGAACTGAACCACCATTGCATATGCATACAAGTAGCGGAATAGAACACTCCTCACCTTACGCCGCCCGACGCGGCTTCGTCGTCACGATCCGCAGGCTACCGGGCCCCTTTCTGTAGCGCACGCGCACATGGATGTCCACATCTGCACCGAGCCTTGCGAGTAGCTCCGATAGCCGTAGAATCGAGAACCCCCAGACTTTCAAGTTTACGAGCTTCGAAACGTCGGCCTGGGCGATTCCTATGCGTTTCGCGGCCCCACGCTGCGAGAGGCCGAGCTCCTCGATGCTATTACGAATCTCCAGTCCTAAGAAGGCTTTCGCGTCGAGTTCCTCTGCATCAGGTTCGTTTTCCCACGGAGTCTGCGTAACCGTATAGGGCATCTCACTTCGCCTGCGTTTCGCCTTCGATCCGTCGCGCCGCCGCAAGCCTTGCGCGGATGAGACCGAGATTTTCTTTGGGCGTCGCGATGCCGTGCTTGCTCTTTTTCTTGAAGAAGTAGAGGGCATAGACTCGATCCTTCCCAATGCAATATGTTCCGCGGTACGTTCCGCTGCGATCCGGTACAACGATCTCCATGACCTCGCGCAGATCACCGTGCATACGCCTTACCTGCAAACTCGCTCTACCATGTTGCGCCTCGAAAAGCCACCTCGCGAGGGCGATTCATGATAGTCGTTCTGCTATCGGTTCGTCAAGTTCAACGAAACGATGTTGCGACGCCTCCGCATACGAGCGCCCAGCCGTCGACCATTACGAAGAGCAGCAATTTTACCGGTAAGCTCACGACCGGCGGCGAGAGCATCATCATGCCAAGGCCCACGAGGTGAGCCTGCTAGCCACTCAATGCCGCGAGGAGGCTGCTCGGCAAGCCAATAGAATGTGCGCTTATGCCGCCACGGGTTCGCGAGATCGTTGCTCGCCTTCTGAGTTCAGGGTATACATTGAAGCGCCGCGGTAAAGGCGATCACTCGGTTTACTTTAACGCTGCGACCGGGGATCAGATCACCATCGACGGTGGCCCGAATCACGAGATGCCAAAAGCCGTTTGGCGGAAGCTTCAAAAGCGGCTAGGATGGAAAGACGAATGAAAACCGTTGCCGTGAGAATCGACTACGATCCCGATACAAAAACCTACGGGGCAACCTCCGATGAGCTGCCCGACGTCTATGCCGTCAGCGACGATAGAGACGACGTGCTCGCACGGTTCGTACGTGCCGCCCAACTCCATCTAGAGGCACTCCGAGAACGCGGCGAACAACCGCGACCGCTGGCAAACGCCGAATTCGTAACCGTCGCCATCGCTGTTGATGCGGCGTAACCGGCAAAGCGCGCTATAGGCACATGCACCTTTCGCGAATTATTTTTTATGTTCGAAATGTCGCGTCACTAAAAACATTTTATCAAATGCATTTTGCGTTGGATCTCGTCGAAGAAATCGACGGAGAATGGGTGGTGCTTCAGGGCGGCGCAGTGGAATTAGCATTGCATCGTGCTGGTACGCCTTTTCCAGCCGCCAATCGTAGCGCCGGGGCCACATCGAACGCAAAAATCGTCTTTTCCATTCCGGAAGACATCGGCGCCATGCGAGAACGAATGATCGCTGCCGGTGTGGTAATGCGGGGCGTCAAGCGTTACGATGGCTTTCCCTATCTGTTATGCGACGGGCAGGATCCGGAAGGAAATGTATTTCAGCTAATGCAGCCGGACGAAGTGCGGCAAATCACCTGAAACTCGTCGCGACGCCTCCGCACACCAGCGCCCAGCCGTCGACCATCACGAAGAGCAACAATTTCACCGGCAGACTAACGACGGGCGGCGAGAGCATCATCATGCCAAGGCCCATCAAGATCGCGGCCACGGCGAGATCGATCGCGACGAAGGGCAGATAGAGCGAGAATCCGATGGCGAACGCACCGCGCAATTCGCCCACGACGAACGCGGGCATCAGCACCACGAGCGGTGCGGATGCCGCGGGCTCGGCCCGACGGTGCGCGATGCGGTCGAAGAGCTCCACGTCGGCCACGCGCGTTTGACGCAGCATGAACGCACGCAGCGGTGCCGACGCGCGCTCGAACGCTTGCGATTGGGTGAGCCGCCCTTGATGGTACGGCTGCAGCGCGCGTTCGTTGATCTGCTGGAACGTCGGCGCCATAACGACGAGCGTCAGCACGAGCGCGAGGCCCGAGAGAACCGCATTCGGCGGTAACGCAGAGGTCCCGATCGCCGAACGGACCAGCGAAAGCACGACGATGATCCGGACGAACGACGTGCACATCATCAACAGAAACGGCACGATCGAAAGCGCGGTGAGACCGAGCAGCACGTCGAGCGGCAGCGTTGCCGCGCTGCCATGGCCGTGTCCGAGCAATGCATCCATAACACAAAGGGTGACGCGCTTGCGTCACCCTCATGTGTTCGAAATGTTGCGAGGATTTAAATTGGGCGCGAAATCAACTCCGTCACGCGGACGCCGAAGTTCTCGTCGACCGCCACGACTTCGCCGCGCGCCACGAGTTTGTTGTTGACGAGCAGATCGACGGGACCGCCGGCGAGCCGGTCGAGTTCGATGATCGACCCCGAACCCAACTTCAAGACTTCCGAGACCGACATCTTCGCGGTCCCGAGTTCGGCGGTGACGGTGAGCGGAACGTGCATGAGCACGTCAAGATTCGCGCGATCTTTCACTTTGCCAAGGTTGACGGTCATGATTCCGGTTCGCTACTCCCTTCGGGATATGGCGCGAGGCGGATCGCCAGTGCAAGCCGGTTGCCTCGAACCCCGCATTCGCCGCGCGCGACGGGCCTTCCGGCAATGGTTAGCACGGCGGCGAAAACCCCCGTTTCTTGAGTAATCGGCACAACCTGCCCGACTTCGAGGGCGGCGAGCGTTCCCGCGGCGACTGGGACCCCCTGACTGCTTGCGCAAAGCTCGACCGTCAGGTCGAGCAACGCCTCGGGGCGTATCGCAGGCCGTGCGTCGGCTACCGGGTCGCAAACGAGCGCGATGCCGATGCACGCGGCGAACGGCAGCTCGACTTGCAATTCGAAATAGGTCGCGAAGCCGCGCAATTCGGACGCGTCCTCCGCAACGCGCCCCACGACGCCGACCGCCGGCGCTAGAGCACCCGCGACCGTTTGCGCGATGCGCCCGAGCGTCCGTTCTTCCAAGACCGAGAGCGATCGGGCCTCGCTCGAAAATTCGTGAAACGCGGCCGACGCGAGCGCGGCAGCATCGCGCGGACGTAGAACGAGGCACGCCTCTCCTACCGTTCCGCTCACGCGATAACGGCGCGCGCCCTCGGCAATCGCGCTCCATGCGGCGTCGTCGGGAACCTCCGGCGAGAGGAGCCGAATCTCGACGGGTTCGCCCACGACCTTTGCGAGGAGGTCGCGCGCGGCGTTGGCAACGACGCACGCTGCGGACACCGGGAAGCGCGAGCGCGGTTCGAAACGCGCATGCCGGATGCGCCGCGTTCCATGCTCCTCAACGACTGGGCCGAACGCGAGCGTCCTCACTTCAACAGATCCATGGCAACTTTTCCGGTGTGCCCTTGTGCGCGATGGGCGGCAAGAAGCGCATCGAACGCGAGATAGGCGTCGTGCAACTTCTCCAAGCTGCGGTTGAGGTCGATGCGGCTCTCGTCGCGGTGCATCGGTTCGAGATCGCCGAAGTTTCCGTCCCCGGCGCGCCCAACGTGCGGAACGACGCCCGGTGGTGCGGACACCGCGCCGTCATCCGAAGGCTGCATGCGCGCCGCGAGAGGAAACCGCGCGAGCGCAAGCACGCCGGCCACGACGCGCTGCGATTGCGGTACGCCGGTGCGGGGATCGACGCTGCTACGATCGTACGCCAGCGTGCCGTCACGCTCGATGCGCAGATTCGAAACCCGTCCCAACGCCGCATCGACGGGATCGACGCGCAAGTCGCTCGTTGCAGCGCCCGCCCGAGCGAATCCGCGCACGTGGAACCCGTCGCGAGTGCACAACACGCCGTTATGCAGTTCGAAGACGCCGTCTCGCGTGTACGCGGCCTGCCCGCGATCGTTGCCGAGCAAAAAATAGTCGTTCGCAGGCGCGCTGACGCTGAGCGGATCGAAGGCAAGACGCGTCTTGGGAGCGGCCGTCGTCGTATCGCCGAAATGCGGCAGCGCGCCGGGCGTAAATGCCGCTCGCGCATCGGCGGCACGTTGCGCGATGAGATCCAGCGCGCGTTGCGTCGCAGCATTAACGATCACGAGCATCTCCCGCGAGCGCGTGCCGTAAGAGGATCCCCCGCGATGCGAGCGCGTAGCGCGCTTCTTCCAACGCGCGAGCGACGGCCGCACGCGAATGCGGCGCGCACATGGCGACCAACCGTAGGCCCTGCGTCGTCTCCTGCAGCGTAACCGCCACGCGTGCTTTGCTTCCGTCCACCGTCAGCATCGATCGCCGCGCCGGGCGCTGCGGGTGAAGCAGCGCGCGTTCGATCTTGCGCGAGAGCCGCGAGCGTGCCGCGCGGCGTTCCGCGGCACCCATCACCGGCGTGCGCGCCGTCGCTTTGGCCGCGGTCGCGCGAGCAGCGTGCGGCGCAGCGCTTTTTACGCAGCTGGCGATTCCATGCGACGCGGCGTCCGCCTCTTGCCCGCCCGGTCGCGCCTGGGGCGGGAAAGCCCGCTCGTCCGTACGAGCGGCCTGGGTGAGATGAAGCGCGGAATACCATGCCTGCGAGAGTGCGCGGCGATCGACGGCTGCGACCGGCGCACTGAGGATCGTCACGTTCAAAACTTCCGTCATGCACCCATCATCGACGGCCGTCATGGACGCGCTATGGCGGCAATTTGAACGAATCGTTACGCGAGCGATAGCGGCCGTCGTCGAAACCGCGCGCTCGATCGAGATAGAGGGCGTGATTGGCTAAATCGAAGGTCGCGATAAAATTGCGCAATACGCCGAAGCCCACGTTGCCGCCGTCGTTTCGATCCGCGAACGCACCCGATTTCGAAAGAATCACATTCGCGTAGCGGTTGTAGAGGCGATAGCTCCCCAGATCGAGTTCGTCGACCATCGCCCCCACGGCGTCGGTCGATCCCCCGACGCCACGGTTGGCGACGGGACGATTGCCCGCGAAATTCACGACGCCCTCGTGATCGCGGATGAAGCTCGAAAAGAGCAGCAGCTCGTTCGAATTCCCCGTATCGACGACCAAACGCGTCGTCGCGTTCCGATCGATCGTCGCATGCACCTCGGCTAGTTCGCGATCGGTATCGACGTCGAGCTTTTCGCCCACGGGCGGAAGCGTACCGGGCTTGGCAATCGTTACCGTGCTTGCATCGGGATCGAATCGCACTTCGGATGCGGCAAAGAAGGGATAGCCGAGCACGCCTTGCATCGGATGCGACCCGCGCACGATCGTGCTGAGATCCAGCACCGTCGCAACCCCTCGCGGCAGTTGAGCGGCACCGATCGACATGGGAGGCGTCGCGACGACGCCCATGCTCGCCGTTCGATCGACGCCCCGAATCTCGAGCGTGCCCTGCGGGTGCAATTGCAATTGCTCCGCGACCGTCCGGTCGACCACGTTTCCTTGCGAACCGGAATCGAGCAAGAACTCATACGAATGCCCGTCGATGCCGACGGTGACGAACGGCAGTCCGTTGACCAGGTGATACGGGACCGTCACCGGAGCGCTCTCCGCGACGGCTTCGGGATGAAGCGGCGCGAAGACCGACGGATCGATCGGCGTATCGACCGACACGGCGGTCACGTGCGAGGTTACGTCGTACTTCGAATCGCCGTTGGAATCGATCTCTTCGAAGGGAATCAGCATGCCGTCGACGGTGCGGTAGTCGTAGTACGTCATCGTCTCGGGCGCGGCGTGCTCGACGTACGACATCTGATCGATCATCCACGTCTTTGCGTCGATGGCGATCGTATAGGGCTCGCCGGTCGGCGGCGCGATCTTCAGGCGATAGACGGCGCGACCGTCGGGAAGCGTCGTCCGGTCGATGAAATGCACGAACTGCGGCTCTTCGGCGAAGTCGCCCGTGGCGATAAAATCTGCGGTGATTTGGCGGCGCGCCAGCAATCCGTGAAGCTCGCGAATCTCGCCGCTCGTGTTCTGGATCCACATCGTCTTGCCGACGCGCAAAATGCGCTGCGTTCTGATGCCGAGCCGCTCGTCACGGCGTTGTTTGTCGCCATCCTGCCATTCGTGAAAGGTTCCCTGCAGCCCGAGACCCGAGAGCGTGCCGGTCGTTTCGTGCGATTTTGGCTCGCGCACATGCAATGCCGCAAGCGCGTCGGCGTGGTGTCTGAGAATCGCTTCGACGGATGGATGCGGCGCCGGCGTCTGCGCGGTCAGCGCGACGAGCAGCGCAACAGAGAGGCTCTTACGGAGCCTCGCCGCGATACTTTGCGTAACTTGCCAGAACGTTTTGAACGTAATTTTGCGTCTCCGCATACGGAGGTACGCCGCCATACTTCTCGACCGCACCCGGTCCGGCATTGTACGCCGCTACCGCTTTGCGAACATCGCCACCGAAGCGATCGAGCAAGCCCTTGATGTAGCGCGTGCCTCCCCACACGTTCTGCGCGGGATCGTAGGCATTTGTGACACCGAGTCCGTTGGCAGTTCCCGGCATTAACTGCATCAGGCCCTGCGCGCCGACGTTCGAGGTAGCGTTCGCATTAAATCCCGACTCGTTCGCGATGATGGCTTTTACGAGCGCCGGATCCACGTTCCACTGCGCCGCATTCGTCTCGACCAGCCGGTTGATCTCGGCCGGCGGTACCATGGCGGGCGCGTTGAGCGCGCCGATGGCGGCGCCCGCACCGACGCCCGACGCTCCGGCGGCGTTTTGCGCTTCGAGCTCGGCGCGCACCATCGCGGCAAACGACGCCTGCTGCTCGTCGGCGGTCTCGGGGACGCCGGGAAGCTGCACGGGTTCGCCGGTGATTTGGCTGATGCGCTGCGCGACCGCGCTCAGGTCAGAGGTGATGTTCATGGGGCTCTTCCAAGATATCGGCCATTTCGTGAAGGGCCTCCAGCGTCTGCTCGAAGGGTGAAACCGCCTCGTCCTGGCACAGGAACGCCTCGAGCGAGGGCTCGGCGGCGATGTCCGCCCGCAGCCTTGCATCCGCCGGTTCTATGCCGAGGCTGCGGAGGTCGCGGGTGGCAGCCAGGCGAGCAAGGGCGGAGCGGACCGCCTGGGCGCTGCGCCGATGGGCGGCTGAAGCGACGGCGCCCATCGTCCGGCTCGCGCTCGCAAGGACGTCGATCGCCGGGAAACGCCCGGCGGCCGCCAGTGCCGGATCCAACTGCAGATGCCCGTCCAAGAGCGAGCGCGCGTTCTCGCTGACGGGATCGCGATCGTCGCCGTCGTTAAGCACCGTCGCGATCAACGTGATCGATCCGCGCTCGAAGGCGCCCGCGCGTTCGACCAGCTTCGCGATCTGGGCGAACACGCGCGCGGGATACCCGCCGCGCCCGACCGGTTCGTTGGTCGCAGCCGCAAGTTCGCGCAAGGCATACGCGACGCGGGCCAGGCTATCCAGAACGAGCAAGACGTGTAATCCCGAACGCGCAAGCGCTTCCGCATGCGCACATGCGGCGAGCGCCGCGCGCAATCGTCGCGCGGGGTGACGATCGCTCGTCTCACAGACGATCGTCATACGTTCGCTGCAACGCTCGGTCCAGCGTTGCGCTTCGCGGCCGCGTTCGCCGACGAGCGCAAGAACCACGGCGTCCGCGGCGGTACCCGCAGCAATCGATTCGATCAGCGTCGTCTTGCCCGAACCGGGTCCGCCGAAGATTCCGACGCGCGCACCGCGTCCAATCGTCAAAAGTGCGTCGATCGCACGGACACCGGTTGGAAGCGCTTCGCTGATGCCGCGCCGCTCCGCGACGGGCCGCGCAATTCCCGCGATCGGGACGATGCGTCCGCGCGCGGGCGGCATTCCGTCCAGCGGCGTGCCGTAAGCATCGATCGATCGACCCAGCAACGCAATTCCCGCGGTCATGTGCGCGGCTTGCACGTCCTCACTTACGATCGCCCCGATTGCGAGCGATGCTAGGTCGCCGTCGAACGTGACGAGCGCCCGCGAAACGCCGGCTTCGACGATGCGTCCGGGCACCTGGCCGCAGCGCACCGCGCTTCCGACGCGCAACGGCGGCATCTCGACCTCGGTGAAGCCGTCGCGCAGCGAGGTCACGCGGCCGCAGGCGATCACGCCGGCATTCCATCGAGGACGTGCTGCAAACGCGTGCCCAGCCGCGCGTCGATCGAGCCGCACTCCAGTACCAAGAGCGCATCACCCGGGCGCAGCGACTCGTCGGCAACGACGGCATATCCGCAATCGCGTGCGGCTTCGAGATCGCGGGAATGCACGTGCACGCGAACCGGTTCGACGCCGTAGCGTTCGATCGCGCGGCGGACGAGATTCGAAACGTCGCATGGGTGCGCGATCTCGCGGCCGAGCACCTCGCAGGCGATCTCGCGCAACAGCTCTCGCGTCGCAAGCGTTAGCGCATCTTCGAGTGCCGCATGAAAGCGCCGTACGGCGGAAACATCGGCCGCCGGCACGGGCGTTTCTCCGGGACCATCGGCAGACACTAGCGGCTCAAGGGGCGGCGCGCTTTCAACGTCCGCTTCGACCGGCGGCGCGAGCCATTCGCGCATCGAGACGAACTCATGCATGCTGATGCAACACCTCGTAGGCATCGGGAACGAACGGCGAATGCGCACGCTGCATGCGCGCAACGATCGCTTCGCGTTCGTGCGGCGGATAGAGTTCGAGCACGGCTGCGGCGGTCGCGGCGGGCAACGCGCTGATGATCGCCGCCGCCGCGTGCGGCGGTTCGTGTTCGAGCACCGAACGTACGCGCGACGGTTCAAAGGTGGCGACGCTCCTCGACGTTCGCGCAACCGCGGCGCGTTCGCTCGCGAGTTTTACGGCGGCAGTGAGTGGCGGGATGGCGAGTCGCGTCACGACCACCGCCCCGAAAGCAAGCGCAAGCGCCGGTAACAGCGGCACCAAGGCGCCATACGCAAGCATCCATCCGTCGCGGACGGGAGGACGCGCGTGGTGAAAATCGACGGCTTCTACCTCGAGCCGATCGCCGCGCTTAGGATCGAAGCCGACCGTCGCCGCGGCGAGCGCGCGCACCGCCGCCAGATCGACCGCGTGATGGGCGTCGATAAAAACCGCGGTCGTTAGGTGCAGCAACGTTCCGGCCGGCGTTCGGGCCACATGCGTCTGCACGTCGCTGCCGCGATCGTCGTTCGTATCGGTCTTTTGATACCGCTTTCCCGCGCCGTCGTAGGTTTCGCTCGCCGAGCGGCTGCGAATCGCGGGTGTCGCAAGGGGCGCTCGCCGCACGTCGCGCGCCTCACGCTCGACCTGGCTGTACTGCGCGTTCACGCGCACGAGGGCCACGCCGGTTCCAAGGGAATCGTCGAGCGCCGACTGCAGCGACGCCTGAAGCACTGTGGCATCGTCGCCCGCCCCGGCATCTGCCTGCAACGCCACGCCGCGGTCGTCGAGCAACGTGACGTTCGACGCCTGCAAACCGGGAACGCTCGCCGCCACGAACGCTCGAATGCCGGCGATCGATGCGCGAGAGAGCGGTGCGCGCGCTTTGACGCGTACGCTCGCGGACGCATCGTGGCCCTGTTGATCGGCAAACTCGGCTGGACGCGCGGGTGCGATAATGACGTGAGCATCCTCGACGCCTGCAACGCCGCGCAGCGCAAGTTCGATCTCGCCCGCGAGGCCCGCACGGGCCTGAGCGTCGATCACCGATTGCGGCGTGAGCATCCCGACATTCGCCAGGGCTTCGTTGGTCGTCTCGACGTGCGCGTGCGGAACGCCGGCAAGCGCCAGACGTAACAGCAGCTCGTTCCGGCGCGGCGCATCGACCAAAACGTTGCCTTGCTGCGATATAAAGGGAACGTTCCATTCCGCCAGCCGCTCTTCGGCCTCGGCGAGCTGCTCGGGCCGCAACCGCTGCACGAAGAGCGCAACGCGCGCGCCGTGCGAAACCGTCGCCGCGAAGACGCCGAGCGCGATCGACGCGATCACGGCGATGGCCACGATGCTCTTTAGGCGTGGTGAAATCGCATTCGCGCGCGAGAGGAGCGCTTGCACATCCATTGCGGCGCGCTCAGATCTGCATGTTGAACACGGCGTTGAGCGCTTGCGCACCGCGTTGCGCCGCGGCCGTTGCAACCGCAAGCGCGACGTCGGCGCGCGCGCGTTCGTACACCGCCGCCTGGAGCGAGCCGTCGCCGTTTGCGTATGCATCTTCCGCCCGCGTGGCGGCGGTCAGCTGCGCGCCTATGCCGTCGAGTGCCGCCGCAAAGGCTTGCGCGTCGGGCGGAGCGGGCGGCTTCGGCGTTGCGGCGTCGGGCGCAAGCAACTCCACTTTCATTATCCTAGCCGCCCCATCTCGATCGTCTTTTCCGCGAGCGTCTTGCCGACGTCGAAGAGCGAAGCGTCCGATTCGTACGCGCGCGACGCATTCATCACCGCAATCATTTCCGTGACAACGTCGACGTCGCTGCCGGGTTCTTGCACCGTACCTGCAAAGCGGACCGTCGCCCCTTCCCCGTCGTCGACGAGATCGAAGCGCGGCAATAGCCGGGCGAAGTGCCCGTCGCGCCCTGCCGCCTCGGCCGCCGCGACGTTGCGCGCATAGACGTCGAGTGCGGCGCGCTGCGCATCCATGCCCGAAGCGGCCGTCTGCATGAGGTCGACGCTCATTTTGCCGCTGCCGCTATTTCGGAAAGACGGGCATGCATCGCGGCGAGTAACGCTTCGCTAAAGAGCGCCGCGCGCGCGGTTTGCGCCATGGCTGCATCGGCCGCGCGCCCGTTACGCCCGGCGTTCGCGGCTGCCACGGAGGCTTGCGACTGCCGCAGGCTGCGTTGCGCCCGGTCGAGCCCGCCTTGCAGTGATTCGGCTACATCGAACATGCCGCTACTCTACGTGCCGTTCGTGGCCGCAGAAACACCGCACTGTTACCGAATTATGAACGCTGCTCCGGCACTCCCGATGCGTCCAAGGCGACGCCGAGATAGAGTCGCGTGACCTCGTTATAGTTTTGCACGCCCGCCGCCACGTGGTTGCTCTTCAGGTAGACGTTATAGGTCCGCCAGCTAAGATTCGCGAGGGTGAGATTGATGCGTTTCGCGTTGCGCGCACGGATCGCGGCGAAATCGTGCCAAACCTGCGGCACGAACATCGATTTCGGATAGCTCTTGAGCGGCGGCAGATACGTAAAGAGCTCGAGCCATCCGGAATACGCGATAACGGGATCGTTCGAACGCGTGCATGCAACCGCCGCAACGTAGTTTGCTTCGTCTTCGCGCGCGTAGGCCGCGACGTGCGTCCACTCGTGAGCCAGATCGAACGGCCGCTCGAACCACAGGTCGTCGCTGGCGAGCTGCACGGTGAGCGCGAAGGGATTCACGAAGCCGCTCGTGCCCGTCGCGTTCATGAACGGATCGGCGAGCGTCGGTTTCGGCGCACCGGTTACCGGCGTCCACCGGTCGCCGCCGGCTTGTACGACCGGAAGCCACGCATCATAGAGCGTTGCAAGATCCAAGCGGTGAGGTGCGGCGTGCGCGAGCGGCGCGAGACGGTTCATATGCGCGACGACGCGGTTTCGCAGTGCGTCGAGCGCGGCGGGCGTTACGCGCGAGGCATCGTAGGCCACGCGCGTTTCGATCGGCGCGCGATCGTAATTCCAGCCCCAGCTCACGTCGAACCAAAACAGATAGAATCCGGCCGCCGCGACCAATTCGGCGAACATCCGCAGCACGCGTTTGCGCCGCGCGATCGGGAGCGAATGCCAGCACAGATGCCACCGCCACGCGAGCCACGGCACGACCAGAAGCACCGCGAGATCGCCGAGCGACCACGGCAACGCGTTGGAGAAAGGAAAAACGGCATGCTCCCACGCGGGGTAGATGCCGTTTGCATACGTCGATTCGATCCATGCCGCGGATGGATGGAAAAAGAAAGTGGCAGTGCCTAAGGCAACTGCCACCACAACCCAAACCGGGTTCACGCGCCGAACGCTATTAGCGCTTGGAGAATTGGAAGCGTTTGCGGGCGCGCTTGCGACCGTACTTCTTCGATTCTTTCTCACGCGGGTCGCGCGTCAGGAAGCCGTTCTTGCGGAGCACCTCTCTGAACGAGGCGTCCATCTCGACGAGCGCACGAGCGATGCCGTGACGTACCGCGCCGGCCTGACCCGTAACGCCGCCGCCTTCGGCTTTGACGATGATATCGAAGCGGCCGCCGGTCTGCGTCGCTTCCAGCGGCTGCCGGACGATCTGCTGCAGTTGCGGGCGCGGGAAATAGTCTTCGATGGGCTTCTTGTTGACGGTGATGACGCCTTGGCCGAGCACGAGTTTCACGCGCGCGATCGCGCGCTTACGGCGTCCGGTGGCTTGAATCTGATTGCTTTCCACGAATGCTCCTAGAACAGCGGCTGCGGTTTTTGCGCGTCGTGAGCGTGCGTCGCTCCGGGGTAGACTTTCAAACGGCGGAGCTGCTCGTCGCGCATGCGATTGGTGGGCAGCATGCCGCGAACGGCCTTTTCGATCAGCCGCTCGGGGTGCTTCTCGTGAATCTCACGCGCCGTCTTGGTCTTGAGACCGCCCGGGAATCCGCTGTGGTTGTGGTAGACCTTCTCGTCCCACTTCTTGCCGCCGAGTTCGATCTTTTCGGCGTTGATCACGATCACGTGATCGCCGTTGTCGATGTGCGGTGTCCACGTCGGTTTGTGCTTGCCCGAAAGGGCACGCGCGATGCGCACGGCGAGCGTACCCAAACGCTGGCCGGCAGCGTCCACGATAAACCAATCGTGCTGCGTCTCTGCGGTTTTTTGAAGCGTCGTTCTCATACGAAATCTGTCCTAAGCAAGAAGCCGGATTCGACTGCACCGAATCCATGGCGTTCGGCCTGCGGCCGATCCGCGAGCATCGAAACATCCCTCGCGAACTCACGCATCTTACCGGGTCTCCGCAGCGGCGTCAAGCGAATTTTGCGGGTTCAATTTACTTGACATGTACTTGAGTAGTCAAATATACTAGGCGGCATGCCTACCGATGCCATGGAGACCTTCCTCGCCCTCGCTTCCGCCAATGCCGTCGCCTCGCGGTCCCTCGAGGCGGCCGGCCTGAGTTTTGCGGAACTGCGCCTTCTGCTGGTCCTGCGGGGCAGCGCTGCCGGAAGGCGGCCGACCGAGATCGCGGCGGAGCTGCACCTCTCGCCCTCAGGCGTTACCCGCGCGCTGCTGCCCTTGGAGAAACGGGGCATCGTCCAACGCGAGCGCGACCCAGGCGACGGCCGTGCCTCGCACGTGGCTTTGACGGATGCCGGCCGCGCACTGGTGGACGACGCGAGCGCGCAAGCCGCAGAACGCGCTACAAAATTGCTCCGCAGGCTCAACGTCGGCCAAACCAAACAGCTCCAGCGGCTTCTCGAAGAGATCGGGCGATAGCGGCCTCGGCGGCCTTAACCCCGAAAGGAGCGAGCCGGGTAGTGCACCCAACACGCACCGCCACCACAGCCCGCAAAGGAGCTTCTATGCGCGCGGCCATTTCGCTATTTCTGTCATCCCTTATGCTCGTAAGCTCGCTCGCCCCAGCGGCTGCCCAAACGCAGCGCGGCGCAGGCCACATGGTCTACTCCCGTTCTCAGCGCTACATCTACTGGGTCACCGACTCGCTCAACAAGCAAGACGCTAAGGATCTTGCCATGAGCCTCTGCAACGGATCGGAAAGCCCCTCGCAAATCGCACAGCTTCGCAACGTTTCGAAGCCGAAGATCGGCGTCTTCAACATGTCGAACGGGAAGGATGAGACGGCGAATCTCTACCACCCCGCCTCCGATTGCCAAGATCTCGGGCCGTTCACGTCGTGGGATCACAATCACGTGTGCGGCGCGGCCATTTTTAATCGCGATCTCACGCTCAATCGTTTCGTGTATGCGAGCACGTCGCAGAAGATGCGCGGCAAGCTCAATAATTCGGGCCTCCCGTGGTACTTTCAGTGCAACGACGTCGCATCCAACGGCAACGCCAACGGCACGAGCCACCACGATAGCGGCGCGGCAGCGGGCATCGCCGCGCTCATCGGACTGATCGGCGGCATCGCGCTCGCCAGCCATCACCACTCGGCGCCTGCGCCCGCCGCCACGGCGTCGCCCACGAACGTTGCGATCGGCAGCAACACGGCGATCTCGTTCCGCAACGATACCACCGCAACGCAGTCGTACTCCATCAAGTGTTCGAATGTGAGTTCGACGCTACAATACAACATCGGCTCGGGTGCGACGCAGCAACTCGACTCGTCCTCGTTCCCCGGCGGTCCGTGTTCTTCGTTCAACGTTCAAGTCGTCAACGGCGGATCGGCGAGCGGTCTTCCGGGCGGAGGTCCCTACTCGATCTTCACCAACGCAAACGGCCACGTGACCGTCTCGAATATCCCGGTTACCTCGCTGACTTTGGGACTGACGATCGTCAACGATACGCGTCAGGACGAAGACTTCACGCTGACGTGCAACGGCGCGTCACCGCAATCGTTCACCGTTTCCGCGTCGCAAACGGCGACGCCGAACATGGGCTGCGCGAGCGGCACCTTCCAGCTCTCCGACGGAAGCGCCGTGAAGAACGTCACGAGCGGACAGACCTATCACCTACAGTTCAATCCCTCCGGCGCGCTGATTCTCGTCGGCCCGTAAGCCGCGTTAGTGCACGAAGACGGGCGGCTCGGAATACGAGTCGTATCCGTCTTCGTAGCGCACGCCGGCCAAATACAACCCATGCGCGGGTGCCGTTAGGCCTGCGGCACGTCGATCGCGCGCGGCAAGCACCTCACGCATCGCCCCGGCATCTCGTCGCCCCAACCCGCATTCGACGAGCGTCCCTACGATCGTGCGCACCATGCGGTGCAAGAATCCATCCGCGCTGATCTGCACGCGCACGTAATCCCCGAAGTCGTCGAACTGAAGCGAGCGCACCTCGCGAACGGTTACGCCGCCGTCGGGCAGCACGCCGCAGAACGACCGAAAATCGTGCTCTCCAACCAAGTGTGCTGCGGCTTCGCGCATGCGTTCCACGTCGAGCGCGCCGTATACATGATAGGCTCGATGCGAGAGCAACGCCGCGCGGTCTTTGCGCCGCAAAATCGCATACACGTAGGTTCGCTCGCGCGCGGAGAAACGAGCGGAGAAACGGCGATCGACGATGGCGACGTCGCGAATCGAAAGATCGTCCGGCAGCGCGCTGTTTGCCGCGATCGCCAAGCGTTCGAACGGAAACGAGCGGGCCGTCGTAAAGGATACGACTTGCCCGCTCGCGTGAACGCCTGTATCGGTGCGGCCCGCGCCCGTGATTTTTACGGGTTCGTCGAAGAGCCGTCCGAGCGTCGCTTCCAACTCACCGGCAACGCTGCGAACCGACGGTTGAAATTGGAATCCGAAAAAGCGCGTGCCGTCATATTCGACCGCCGCGCGAATCGTCGTTAGACGTTCGCCGTCTCCCGATGGGGAACCGGACGCTTCTCGTCCAGGTCCAACAGATCGGCCCAGCTCGTCACGTCGGTCCGTTCCGGCGCTAACGAATTGCGAAGTTGCAGGAAGTATTCGAGCGATTCTCCTTCAGGCTTATGCGTGACCCATTCCCGATTCCATTGCTCGATCTCCTCGGACGATTTCTTGTCGATGAAGCCCCGTACGTACGACTCGATCTCCGCATCGCTCTTCGCGTTCTTGATCTGTTCGAGCAGCGCTTCGTGGTCGATTCCCAGGAAGGCGAAAACCGCCTGGTCCATCAGGCAATTGTAGTGATATTCGCCCACGTTGCCGTGCGCGAGGGCCTTGCCCTTATCGATCGTGCGGCCGATCTGCACCAGTCCGTGCACCTTGTCGTGTACGCTGCGCGGCGGGGTCTGCGTCAAATCCAAACTCATGGTCTCTCCTGGCTCGGTAGTGGATACGAGCCAGAACTCAGCCAACCAATAATCGGTTGCAGGCTTCTGATAGCCTGCTAGCTATTCAGGCACTCCGCGTGGCGGCAGCCGCAGGCAGCGTGTGCGGTGGCATCCGGTGCGAGGCTCCGGCGCCGGCAGACATCCGAGCAGTACGACTCGCCGAGGTCGACGTAGCAGGTGCAGGGGTCGTGCGCGCACTTCTGGCCGTCCATCGTCTCCTTACCCGTGCTGACGCTGCAGCGGAAAGAGCAATACGTCGCGGATCGAGACGTTGTTGGTCAGCAGCATGACGAGCCGGTCGACGCCGATGCCGATTCCGGCCGTCGGCGGCATCCCATATTCGAGCGCTCGAACGAAATCCCAATCCGGCTGCGGCACCTCTTCGTCGCCGGCGGCGCGTTCGCGTGCCTGCGCTTCGAAGCGCCCGCGCTGATCGTCGGGATCGTTCAGCTCGGTGAATGCGTTTGAAATCTCCATGCGATTGCAGAAGAGTTCGTAGCGGTCGACCAGTTCGGGATCGCCCGCTTTGCGCTTGGCGAGCGGCGAGATGATCACCGGGTAATCGGTGACAAACGTCGGTTGAACGAGCGCGGGCTCGACCAGGCGTTCGAAGATCTTGTCGAGCGCGTGCCCGTGCGTCGGCGATTTCGGCAACCCGAGCTCTTCGACGATCTTCGCGGCGCCGCTCGGATCGAGCAATTGTTCGCGCGTGTATTTGCCGCCGGAACCGTCGCGCATCGCATCGAGATACGCCACCCGCCTGAACGGACGCGCAAACGAGATCGTCTGCTCGCCGACCAGTAACTCTTCCGCGCCGCCCGTAACGACCTGCACCAGATCGTTGATCAGCGCTTCGTTGAAATCCATCATGTCGTGTACGTCCCAGTACGCGGCATAGAGTTCGAGCATCGTGAATTCGGGATTGTGCGTGGTATCGATGCCTTCGTTACGGAATATGCGCCCGATCTCGTATACCCGTTCCAAGCCGCCGACGATCAAACGCTTTAAGTTCAGTTCCGTCGCGATGCGCAGTTGCATCTCCTCGCCGGAAAGCGCGTTGACGCTGGTAAGGAACGGACGAGCGGAAGCGCCTCCGGCCACGTGCAGGAGCGTCGGCGTCTCGCACTCGTAAAAACCCTGCGCGTCGATGAAGCGGCGCATTTCCGAAACGATCTTGCTGCGCAGGATCATCGTGTCGCGAACGCCGGCGTTGACGATCAAATCGACGTAGCGCTGGCGGTAGCGTTTCTCGACGTCTTGCAAGCCGTGCCATTTGTCGGGCAACGGCATCAGCGACTTCGAAAGAACGGCGAACGACTTCACGTGTAGCGTGAGGTCGCCTTTTTTCGAGCGAAACATGAAACCGCTCACGCCGACGACGTCGCCGCGATCCAGATCTTCCCAATCGGCGAACGTTTCGCCCAATTCATCTTTGCGAACGTAGAGCTGTAGCCGCCCCGTACGGTCGTGAAGATCGACGAACATCGTTTTGCCGGCGGTGCGAATCGACATCACCCGACCGGCGACGTTCCAATTCTCCGTCTCCGCATGCTGGCCGATTTCCAAAAAGCCGTAGCGCGCGTTTAATTCCGCCGCAGTTGCGTCGACGGAAAAGCGCGTCTGCGCGAACGGGTCGCGGCCCCGCGAACGTAAAGCGGCCAGAGATTCCCGTCTGGCCGCTACGAGTGCTGCTTCGCTTTTGCCGAACTCTTCGTCCAAATCGGACCTCTCGTTAGGAAGCTTTCTTGGTGGCTTTCTTCGCCGGCGTGGCGCCGTTGCCGTTCTTGATCGCTTCGATCTTGTATTTTACGACGCCGCGCGGCGTTGCAACGTCGACGGTCTCGCCCTTCTTGTGCCCGATCATCGCGCGGCCGAGCGGCGATTCGTTCGATATCCGCTTGGATGCTGGGTCGGCTTCCGCGGAACCTACGACGTGGAATTCGTAGCTCTCGCCGTTCTTGAGGTCTTTCACCTTGACGGTCGCGCCCAGATGTACTTCGTCGGCGGCATATTCCGACTCGTCGATGATACGCGAGTTGCGAATCATCCCTTCGAGCTTGAGGATACGGCCTTCGATAAAGGCTTGTTCTTGCTTGGCGTCTTCGTACTCGGCGTTTTCGCTGAGGTCGCCGTACTCTTTCGCCTGGCGAATACGATCGTTGACTTCCTTGCGATGGACGGTCTTGAGCTCGTCCAGCTCGTCTTGAAGTTTAGCCAGGCCCTCTGCTGTGAGGACGATCTCTTTTTCGTTCAAGTACCTAGGACCCCGTGTAATAAATTTCGCGTCCTCCTGAGCTTGCGGAAGGACGCTGGCGCGGTTTGTTTTGGGGACTCGGACCGTTCCCCTGCCCCGTTCCCCGGCGGCCGCCGCGAACCCCGGTTCTATCCTTGACGGGCGCGGCCACGCCAGAGCGCAAACGGTATACCCAGGGCGATACCGCCCCAAGCGTACAGCTGCAGCCGGCGGTCTTCGAGCGCGATCGTCGCCACAATCACCGCAAGCAGCGCGAGCGCGCCAAGTAGCGGCACTACCACCGCTCCCAGCCGGGCCGCAGGGTCGCGAGCAAAACGGCGGATCGCCGCACCGGCCGTGAGCACGAAAAGCAAACCGAGAAATACGGAACTGGCGTTGAGCACGAGCGTCAATTGATCGGCCGCGCTCTTCGAAAAGCCCGTCACGAGTTCGCAGATC
This sequence comes from Vulcanimicrobiota bacterium, assembly GCA_027459645.1. Classification (GTDB taxonomy): domain Bacteria; phylum Vulcanimicrobiota; class Vulcanimicrobiia; order Vulcanimicrobiales; family Vulcanimicrobiaceae; genus JAMXLG01. The sequence goes on along the minus strand of DAIDHQ010000022.1, from coordinate 4,984 downwards.
ACGACGAGGACGGTGACGACGGCCAGCGAGACGAGCGGTTCGCTTCGCTCGTCCAGCGCGCCCAGACGCCGGGGGAGCAATCCGTCTCGCCCCATCGCAAAGACCGAGCGCGAGAGGTAGAGCACCGTGGTCCACAGCGTGGTGAGCGTCGAGAGCAACACGGTCACGACGATCGCGGTCCGCCACACGCCCGACCCGAGCAAGGTGCCCACGTACGCCAGCGCGTCGGCCTGGTTCTCGACGAAGCCGCGCTGCGTCCCCAAATGCTGGTAGGCCATCATGCAGAGCAGCAGCACCACCGTCGACGCGATCAATCCGGCGATCCCGCCGCGTCCGGATGCCGACGGCCGGTCGTCGACCTCTTCACTCGCCGAGGCGCTGACCTCCCATCCGTCGTTCATCCAGACCGCGAGCGTCATCGCCGTCACGAATCCCGCAAAGCGCGCCGTTGGCAGCGGGACCGACGCGATCGTGCGTGCGCTATCGATTGCCGGCGGATGCAACCACGCAACGACGGCCGTGACGACCAGCACCACCATTTCGAATGCAAGCGCCAAAAACGTCACGAGTGCGGTCGGCCGCATGCCGACGTAGAGCAGCACGGAGCTCCCGACGATCCAGACCGCGCCGACGACCGCCGAAAGAAGCGGATCGTTTTCGTGCGCGGGGGCGATCAGCGCGAGGGTGTATATGCCCGCGGGCACGGCGATGGCCATCGTCGCAAAGAAGTTCGAGAGGATCAACAACCACGCGCCGTAGGCACCCACGCGATTCCCGAACGACATGCGGATCCAGGAATACGACGAACCCGCATTGGGCGCGACGCGCGAGAGATGCATGAATGCTACCGCAATGCACAGCATCACGAACGACAAGAGCAAAAACGCGAGCGGTGCGCCGGTTCCGGCGGCCGCGACCATCGGTCCCATCGTCGAAGCGAGCGAATATGCCGGCCCCATCGACGCCGACGCAAGAACCGAGATATCGAAGTAGTGCAAGACGCGCGGCAGGCGCGTGTCTGAGACGACGCCCCGAATCAAGCGAGTTCGATGACGCGCGGCCGCAGGTTCAATTCCCGTAGCACGCGCTCGTAATCTTCGGCGGTCACGTCTTCCCAGCGTTTGCGCAGGAGCGCCAGCAGCGCCGCCTCGATCACGTTCGTGCCGAACGAGCGTCCTTCAAAATCCGGCGTCGTCGTGACGAGCAGTTTCACGCCTCGAACGCGCAATTCTTCGATGTTGGCTTCCGTGACGGTGTTCGTCAGCACGATTTTGCCGTCGAGACGGTCGGGCATGAACTGGCGCATGAAGTGGAAATCGCCGGCGATCACATCGGCTTCTTGATAATATTGCGGATATTTGGGTTCGGGCGGCTTCTCTTGTTTCTTTCCGGTGGGATAGAAGAATTGAAACGGCAGCTTACACGCGTCGGGCAGATACTTTTCCGCCATCTCTTCAAACGTCTTGAGATCGCGCACGGCGATATCTTTGTCGAGGGCGAAGATAAAATCGCCGAAGAGCACGTCGGCACCCGCATCGACGAGTGCCTGCGCCATGCCGAAACGGTCGAGCGCACTCACCATTAAGACCTTCTTGCCGCGCAGATTCACATGCAGCTCGTCCTGCAAGAACTGTACGGCTTTACGCTCGAGAGTGTTCTTCAAGCCGCTCCCGTCGACGACCGGCGTGATCTTCGCAGCGTTGAGCAGCCGCAGTCCGTCCCGCAACGCGTACCGCTTCGAACCCGCGTAGAGATAGACGTCGATGCCGCCCAGGCCGATCGCGTCGACCTTGCCGTCGAGTTCTTGCACGCGCGCGATCGCGGCATCAAGCTTGCCGTCGACGCCCTCGCGCGAGATCTCGAACTCCTCGCCCATCAAGCTCACCCGAGCGCGGTGATCGCGCGTTGACGAGCCGAGCGAAACGCTGACGATGTGTTTCATGTGGAAGGCGCACCCATTGCACGTTGTGCCGTTACCGGTGATAGAGCGGAGCCACCTCGAAGCCGCGCGGCTTCGCGCGTCGCCCGGATTTTTTCGGGCGTAATGGCCGCGTCGAACGCGCGCATGTCCGCCAGCGTGAAGCCGCATTCCGTCGCCATGCGTTCGATTTCGATCACTTTGTTGATGTCGATGCCGCGACCGAGGGTGTACGGCTCGAAGCGCCGTTCGAGCGCGAGCACCATCGTTTCGCTCATGCACGCGAGCGCCGTTCGCGGCGGCAGATTCAAATCGAATTCGGTCCCCGGCTCGCGAATGCGCTCGAACCGCGGATTTCCCGGAACGAGCATGTTCCCACCTTCGGTCACCAGCACGTCCGGACGCTCGAGCGCAACGCGGCGGCTGACGTCGTGCGGAAGCGAGAGTTCGCACACGACCGCGCCGGTCTGCAAATCTTCGGGTTCGATGACGTCTTGCGTGGACGAGGTCGCGGTAAGAATCAATTGCGCTTGCCGCACGGCGGCCGAGATATCCGTGGTGTAGGACGATTCGCAGGGCAATTGCCCGGCGATCGACTCGTGGTATTTTGCCAAGCGCGTCTGATTGCGCGCAACGAGGATGACCTTGCGAACCTTCGGCGCAACGAGTCGCACGCACGCGCCGCCGATCGAACCGGTCGCGCCGGCCACCACGGCCGTGGCCTGCGTGGTATCGATCTCCATCTCGCGCGCGCCCCGAAAGAGACTTTGAATGCCGGCGGCAATCGTGAGTGAGTTTCCCGTCGTTACGGGAATCGGCGAGCGTTCCGCAATCGTAACGCCGCCGTCGCCCACGACGCCGGTGAACGCTCCCAGCCCCGCGACCTGCGCGCCGAGTTCCGCGCCGATTTCGATCGCGCGAACGATACGCTTATAGACCTCTTCGCGCGGAAATTCCATCATTTGGTCGGGCAGCAACGGGGCCGCCACGAACCACCCTTCGGCTTCGCGCCCGTCAGGGGTTCGAATTCCCGTGACATGGACGGCGGCGTACGAAGGCATCCACTCCATGATTTTGCGGATGATCGGTGCTCCCTTACCGGCCGCGCCCGGTTCGTAACGCGCAACGTCGTCAAGCGAGAGCGGATGGATGACGAAGCAGAATTTGGGGAGCGATTTGGTCACGGTTTTTCCGCCTCCGCTTTGAGCGCCGCGAGCATCATCTCGCTGTTCTCCTTGACCTTCTTCTCGAGCGTTGGGCCGATCAACTCGGCGAGCGTCGGAACGCCGAAATCGTACTCTACGCCCAGAACTACGTGCGTGACGCCGTCGCGCTCGTCGAAGGTCCACGCGCCTTCGAACGTATCGAGATCGCCTTCGAGCAGTTTGTAATCGATGCGCAGCTCCGCGTCGTTAAAGCGGTCTTCTTCCGTCCACTCGATCGGCGCGTCCTCGACCAGCGTCTTCCAACGCGTGATCCAATGGTCGGCGTGCCGTTCGAGCACCTTGACGCTTTCCACGTCCGGCATGAACTGCGGGAACCGCTCTTGATCTTTGGCGAGCTCGTAAACGGCGCGCGCTGGCGCCGCGATCGCGATGCTGGTCTCGACATAGGGCATGATAAATTTACAAACGCCCTAGCTTCTCAGCAGCGGTTGCTACCCCTGCTCGCAAGGCCGCGAGCGCGGTCTCGACTTCTTCCCGGGTGACGACCAGCGGCGGCTCCAAGCGAATGACGCGCTGCTGGTTAAGCGTCCAGGCCGCCGTCACGCCGGCCTTGAGCATTTCGGGGATGATCCACCCGCCGTACCCTTCGCTCGTGAGCTCGACGCCGACGAGCAAACCGACCCCGCGCACCTCGCGGATGACGTGCGGGAACTGCGCCGCGAGCGCTTCGCACCCCTCAAGCAATTGCCGTCCGCGATCGCTCGCGTTCTGGACGAGGCCGTCGCTTTCGAGCACGTCCATGGCCGCAAGCGCGGCGGCGCAGGCGATTTCGCTGCCGCCGAAGGTCGACGTGTGTACGAGCGGCTGCTTCGCATACGCACGATTCCATACGTCCGGACGCGCGATAAACGCGCCGACGGGAATGATGCCGCCGGAGAGCCCTTTGGCGAGCGTCATGACGTCGGGGACGACACCGTCGCGATCGCATCCGAACAGGAATCCGCAACGCCCGAGCCCCGTCTGCACTTCATCGGCGATGAAGAGCGCCCCCGTGCGATCGCACGCCTCGCGCACCTCGCGCAAATATCCGGCGGCCGGAACGTTGACGCCGCCTTCGCCTTGCACCGGTTCGACGACGAACGCCGCGGCATCGCGCAGCACGTCGTCCAATCCGCTCGCGTCGCCGTAGCCGATGTGTTCGACGTCCCCGAGCAACGGACGGAACGGCGTTTGAAACGTTTCGCGCCCGCTGATCGAAAGCGCGCCGATGGTTTTTCCGTGATACGCGTTCAACGTCGCGACGACTTTGGCGCGTCCCGTCGCAGCACGCGCGAGTTTGATCGCGCCTTCCACCGCCTCGGTTCCGCTGTTGCACCAGAACGAATACCGTAGATCGCCGGGCGAGAGTTCCGCCAAACGCTTTGCCGCGCGGCCGAGCACGACGTTGAACATCGTCTTACCCGAAAGCGACATCGACTCCATCTGCTCGCGCACCGCCGCGATCACGCGCGGATGCGAATGCCCGAGCGTGAAGACGCCGTAGCCGCCTGCGAAATCGAGATACGCTTTGCCGTGCTGATCCCAAATCGTCGTGCCCTGCGCGCGCACTTCGACGGGCGAACCCGAGAGCTTCATCACGCGCGCGAGCGGCGGATTCAGATAGCGTTTGTAGTTTTCGAAGACGTCGCTTGCGAGATTCTGCGTATTGTTGTCGAGCATGAGTGCGTGATCGTACCTGTGCCTGGGGCGTCTCGATGGTGTCGACACCTGATACCCTACGGTGCCGCGGGTTCGATTCCCGCACGCGCCAGGCGCCGCGCCTTGCGGGCGGCTCATCCCGGGTGATATCGTAGGGCGGTATCAGGCTCGGTGTCACTCGGGCGCCGGATGCGTTTCGCAT
>DAIDHQ010000021.1 GCA_027459645.1 Vulcanimicrobiota bacterium | reverse complement strand
TATCAGCGAAGTGCTGGTGCTCGGTATGAACGACGAGGACGGCAACGTCGTCCTCGTACGCCCGCAATGCACCGTTCCGAACGGTTCGCGCTTGTACTAGCCGGCCGACTGGGAGCGCGTCGCGCTATGTATGCACTTCTTCTTTGACGGCGAATTCGAGCGCTTCGAGATATTTCTCCGCGTCCATCGCCGCTTTGCAACCCGAACCGGCGGCGGTGATCGCCTGCTTGTAACGGATGTCGTTCACATCTCCCGCGACAAAGACGCCGTCAACGTTGGTCGACGTGCCGTCGGGCGAATCGATGTAGCCGGCTTCGTCCAGGTCCAGCTGGCCTTCGAAAATGGCGGTGTTGGGCGTATGTCCGATCGCGATAAAGAGCGCATCCGCGGCGAAGTCGCGCGTGGTTCCGTCGATCACGTTACGCAACCGCAACCCGGTCATCACCGGATCGCCGAGCACTTCTTCGACGACCGTATCCCAGATGAAATCGATCTTCTCGTGCGCCGTCGCGCGCTCGGCCATGATTTTGCTCGCGCGCAGGCCGCCACGACGATGAATCACGGTGACGCTGCTGCCGAAACGCGTCAGAAAGAGCGCTTCTTCCATCGCCGAATCTCCGCCGCCCACGACGACGATCCGCTTCTCGCGGAAGAACGCGCCGTCACACGTCGCGCAGGTGGAAACGCCCCGTCCGCGCAGCTTCTCTTCGCCGGGAATGTTCAGCCAGCGCGCGCTCGCGCCCGTGGCCACGATGACCGACTTGGCTTCGTATTGATTATCCGCCGTGCGCACCACGAACGGGCGCTTGGAAAAATCGACCGACGTGGCGTCGACGTTTTCGATGCGGGCGCCAAAACGCTCGGCTTGCTCGCGGAATTTCATCATCAAGTCAGGCCCCATGATGCCGTCCGGAAAACCGGGATAGTTTTCAACTTCGGTCGTCAGCATGAGCTGGCCACCGTAGAGTCCTCCGGCGAGGACGAGGGGATCGAGATTTGCGCGGGCCGCATAGACGGCGGCGGTGAGGCCGGCCGGACCGGACCCGATGATGATGAGGCGTTCCATGGTCGCCCCTCTTCGACCGTCGCCCGAAGCCTTCCGGTTGCGGCCGTCGAAACCGGCCTGCATGGCGAGTTGGCCCAGGATTCCCCTTGAGGACACCTTCGGGGACGTGCTCCGCAAGGCGATGCGCGGCAATGACATCGACGCCGCGACGCTCGCGCGCGCGACGGGAATTCATGCATCGGCAATCGAGGCGTGGCTGCGCGATAACGGCGCAGCCGGCGCGGATGAAGCGCGCAGCATCGCGCGCGAATTGAAGCTCGACCCCGAGAAGCTCGCCGCGCGCGCCGCCGACGCATGGCATCCGCCTGCCATCGACTTGCCCGACGTTCGCCACCACCCGCAAGATCCGCATCCGAGCAACGGTTACGTTTTCTTCCTGGAAGGCGGAAAGCGCGCGGTGTTGGTCGATCCGGCCGGAATTCCGGGGAATCTTCTGCGGATTCTGCGCGAAGGCGCGTACCATCTGCAGTACATCCTGATCACGCACAAACATTCCGATCACTGCGACGCAACGGCGGAAATCGCTGCGGCATTTCCGGCGGCGCAGATCGTCATGCACGAACTCGACGTGCACGCGATCGGCTCGCTCGCATCGAAAGCGCTGCACGTGCGAGACGGTGAGGAACTGCCCTTCGGCGACGATACGGCGATTCGCATGCTGCACACGCCGGGCCATACCGACGGCTCGTCGTCCTATCTCTTCAAAACGGCGCTCTTCACGGGCGATACGCTCTTTGCGGGAAGCATCGGCGGCGCGTTCGGCGACGTAACGGGTTACGACGACATCCTCAACAACGTGCGCTCGAAGATTTTCACGCTTCCCGACGACACGGTGCTCATGCCGGGCCACGGTCCGCCCACGACCGTGGCCTTAGAAAAAGCGCACAACCCGTTCTTTTGAGCGCCCTATCGGCCGCCCATCGCCGCTTTGATGTGTGCGACTTCGCCCGGCGTGAACTCATTCGACACAAGGATGACTTGCTCGTCGCCGACCATCCAACGCGCACTGGACATATGATGGTCCTGCCGCAGCGCGTACTTCATCTGCGGCACTTTGGTCGCGATCGCATTGGGGCTCATGAGGAATATCCACGTTGAGTGATGTGAATCGAGCAAGACGCCCGGAAGATCGTAACCTATCGCCATAATATCCTTGCCACCCACGAAGAGCTTCGCGGGTCTGCTTCCGGCTGGAAGGGCGGCGGGGAGCGTTACATGAAAATTCATCTTCGCGGCCGCGTTCGCGATCTGCGCCTGCGAGGGCATCGCAATATTTATCGAATGTTTCGCCTGGATCACCATGCCGCCGGAACGCGTGAAGCGCAGATGAGATTGCGAAACGATCGCGGCAGTAGCTGCTATCGCAAGCATAACGAGCGGCGCTGCAACGAGCGCCGCCCAAGGACGCTTTCGTATCGTCGCACGGGGCGCCTGAGCCACGCGAGCGCGGATTGCCGCAAGAGGAAACGCCGGAACGGCGAGCGTTTCGGCCGCTGCATTGCAGCGTTCGTAAAGATCAGATTGCATAGCGTTTGTCGTCCTTTGCATGGGCGGAAATCTCTAGGGGCGCGAGCATATGCTTCAGACGGCCGCGAGCGCGCATCAGCCTGAAGCGCACCGTCGCATCCGGAACGCGCAGAATCGCCGCAATCTCCCGTGTGCGAAGTCGCTCGAAGTAATACAACACGACCGCGGTGCGTTGCTCGACTGGGAGCGTATTGAGCGCGCGCCACAGATCCACATGCGTCGCGAAATCGGGCTCGTAGGCGATTTCGGCGTCGAGAAGTGACGATCGCATCGCAGCCTTCTTGTGCTTAGACGCTTCGCGAACCACGATGCGATAGAACCACGTTCCGAAGGCATCCGACGATCGCAGCGACCGGATCGTACGAAATGCGTCTACGCAGGCCTCCTGTGCGACGTCTTCGGCAGATCGGCTATCAAGGACGATCGCCCGGGCCAGACGATAGGCTTGCGGCCACACCGCCTCAAGCAAAGCTTCGGTTCGTGCGGGATCGCCGCTACGCGCTCGATCGATCAGATCGGTGGATACGAGAATCGGCATCGGCCCTCCGTAACACGTCGTACTGCATTAGAGAGCGCGGAACAGCCGAAAACGTTTGATGGCTTCCCGTTTATTTATGCAGAGATGGTTCTGACCGGGTATTTGAGACTGTGTGCGTCTCGCGTTATAAAGACCAAACCTTCGACTTGTGCTTGCGCGATCAGGATGCGATCGAACGGATCGGCATGAATGCCGGGAAGTGCGGCCGTCGCCAGCGCGTGCGTCGCTGCGATATCGAGAAGACCAAACCCGAGCGACCGCAGGCGGGCTGGAAACCATATCGACGGCTCACCGGGCAGAGTAAGTTTGCCTAAGCCGGTTTTGATCGCAATTTCCCATGCGGTCGCGGCGGAGACCAGAACGTCGTTCGCCGGGTTCTCGATCGCCTCGCGTGCCGCGTTGGCGAGCTCTTCCGGGGCGGAGGCGGCCCACAGGAAGACATGCGTATCGAGCAGCGCCTTCATTCCTCCGCGCCCTCAAACAACTGCGCGATGGCTGAATCGACGGCGTCGAAGCCGGACGCGATCGCGATGAGGCCGCGGTCTACTCCCAGCTGGCGCTTCGGGCGCTCATCGAAGGGCAGCAAACGTGCCGCAGGACGGCCGCCTACGCAAATCACAATCTCGGACTGAACGCCCGTGCTCACGTCGCGCACCAGGGCGGACAGGTTGCTCTTCGCCTCGTGCATTTTGACCGTCTTCATTGACTTAGTCTATTAGACTTAGTCCAATCGGTCAAGCGGCTATACGAGGGGCCGCTACCCCTTGGCGGTCGGAACGACGACCGGCTTTCCGGAATCCGGCACGATCGTGGCGCCGCTGGTATGAGGGGCGGCGTCGTCGTCGCGGATCAGTTCGAACTGCAGCACGACTTTGCCGGATTTCGGCATGAGCTTCGTCGCTTGCATCGGGGAGCACACATGGCTGTCGCAAAACGCCGCAATCCAGCCGATCGCAACCTTTGAAGCGCGCAGATGGACGATCGTGCCTGACGGCGCCGCGATCGTTAAACGATATTTGACGGCAGCCTGCGTCGCCGTCGGTAAATCCTTACCGTGCCATGGTTGCAGCAAGAGGGTCGTCAAAGCGAGTACGTGCATCGTCGATCCTTTTAGGTACGGAGTTTATAACCGGATGCCATCATCCGGAAAGAAATTGCGAGCGAGAGTATCATCAGCACCGCGATCATTCCGAGCGACTGCCAGAGCGGCAAGAAGCCCTGCCCGGTGTAACTGCGGCGGAAGGCGTCGATCGTATAAAAGATCGGATTTACGAGTTCCAGGCGCTGCAGCAGCGGGGGTAGCATCGATGCAGCCGTAAAGACGCCGCCGACGAAGGTGAGCGGGGTAATCACGAACGTCGTCAGCACGGCAAGATGGTCGAACTTCTCGGCCATCAGCCCGAAGATGAGCCCGAGCGAAGAAAACAGCATCGACACCATACAGAGAACGACGAAATAGAGCAACCAGTTCTGCGGCCAGGTGTGGACGAGCAGGGCACCGAGCCCGGTGATGAGCAGCGCGATCAGCACCGCGCGCCCCAAGCTTCCGAGGACGTACCCCAGCACCATCTCGAGCGCAGACATCGGTGCGATCAGCATCTCTTGAATCGAGTTCATGAAACGGCCTTGGAAGATCGAACTGGAACACTCGCCGTAGGATGAATCGATCGTCTGCAGCATGATCAGGCCCGGAATCAAAAACTGCGCGTAGCTCACGCCCTGCACGTTCTGGATGCGGCTCCCGAGCGCGAGGCCGAAGACAAACACGTAGAGCAGCGTCGAAATGACGGGCGGCCAGATCACCTGGTTGATGATCTTCAAACTGCGGATCATCTCGCGCTTCACGAGCGTCCAGAGCGCGATGGAATTAAAGGTCGCGATCATGCGCGCGTAAGCTCCAAAAAGACGTCTTGCAGACGCGCGCCGTCCGCGATCAACGATTCGGTCGACTGCTGCGTCACGATCTTGCCGCCACGGATGATCGCGATCGTCTTGCAGAGTTCTTCCGCTTCCTCCAGATAGTGCGTGGTCAGGAAGATCGTCAAACCGTCTCCGTTGAGCTCGCGCAGCAGATGCCACAGTTCGAGCCGCAGTTCTACGTCGACGCCCGCGGTCGGCTCGTCCAAGATCAGGAGCTTCGGCTGGTGGATCAACGCGCGCGCAAGCGTGAGCCGGCGTTTCATGCCGCCCGAGAGCTTCATGTATTCTTGATTGGCTTTGGAGGCCAAGCCGAACCGTTCGAGCAGCATGTCGGCACGGTCCTTAACCGCGCGCCCTCGAAGGCCGAAGTAGCCGGCTTGAAAGATGAGCACGTCGCGAATCGACAGGTAACGGTCGAAGTTATATTCTTGCGGGGCCAGGCCGATCAGGCGGCGTGCTTCGCGCCACTCTAGCTGAGTATCGTGCCCGAAGACGCGAATGGAGCCGCTGTTCGCCCTTGCAAGACCGACGATCGCATTGATGGTCGTGGTCTTCCCGGCCCCGTTGGGGCCCAGAAAACCGAAGAACTCCCCGGTTTCGACGCGCAGCGAAACGCCGTTGACCGCGGTAAAGTCATCGTAGCGTTTGACGAGTCGATCGATTTCGATGGCCGGCTGGGACAAAATTTAGGGGACGAATCCTTTGAGACGTTTGTAACGATGGCGGCGCAGCGTGGCAATCAGGTCCGCGCTCCCTGGAATCCCGCAAGTCGCGAGTTGGGTTGCAACTTTTTTCACGTCGAAATCGACGCGGCGGTGTTTGACTTCCCAGCCGCCCGGCCGCTCGGTGAAGATGGCGTAACAGGCGCGGGCGTCGCCGTCCTTCGGTAACCCTGCCGACGCCACGTTGGCGAGCAGCTTCGCGCGCCACACGCGAACGTACGGCAAGTGGAGGTGTCCAAAGGCGATCGCCATCGCGCGATCGTCGCCGATCAACCGTTGCAAGGTTGCTTCGTCTGCGTCGGGCCACAGATGCTCGTGATCGTTCGACGGGTTGGCGTGCACCACGAGCAATTCGTTTCCGTCGTCGCCGATGCGGATTGCGAACGGCAATTCCGCAAGCGACTGCACGTATTTCTCGCCGAGATCGCGCCGCGTCCATTCGAGCTGCTCGCGTTCGAGCGGCTCGAACGATTCCTCGCCCGGGTCCGCCAGAAAACGATCCGTGTTGCCACGGATCATCTGCGCGCCGATCTCTTCGAGACGCTGCAAAACTTTTTTGGGCTTGGGACCGTCCAGGCACAAATCGCCTGCTGCGACGATCGCGTCCGCACCCCCCTGCGCTTTTAGATCGGCGAGACAGGCGTCGAGCGCGACGAGGTTACCGTGGATGTCCGAAAGGACGGCTATCCGCATGCAGTTGCATTAGTCTCGCTTGAGCGCGAGCACGAGCATAGACGGCGTAATGCCGACCTTCTCGAAATCATAGAGATCGATGCCTTCGACGACGACGCCGGCCTTGCGCAACGTCGAGAGCGCGGTGCGATAACGAGCGTCGGCGATCACATGATGCTCGCCGAGGCACAACACCCCTGCGCCCGTTTCTTCGCCGAGCGCAAGCGCGATCGTCTTAAAGCCTTCAAGCGCGCGCATATCGACGCAGTGCGGCGCGACGACCAGCGTGTCTTTTGCAACCGCGCTCATCACCGAACGCAGCGAACGCACGCCCTTAGCGAGCGCTACTTCGACGACGCGATAGCCGTGTGCTTGCGCGACCGAAGCGAAGCCGCTGCGACCGAGTGCATTCCCGCGGTGACCGACTCCGATGAACGCCGTCGAACCCGCGAGCAACACGTCGCTCCCATCGAAGAGTCCCGGAGCGACGATGTGACCGGCAATCGGGACGTCGATCGATGCGAATTCCGATTCCATGCGCTGCGCTTGCGGACGCTGCGCCATCGCGCTCGGGCGAGTAATGACCGCCCCGTCTTCGAATGCGACCGCCGCCTCTGCCGCGGCCGCTTCAAAGGGATCTTCCCCCCGTGGTTCCAGGACGATCGTTTCGACACCGAAGTACTCGAGCGTCTTGCGAAGGATCTCGTGTTGTTCCAGCGCGCGCGCATATACTGCGCCGGGCTCGCCCTGAATCGCTTGGGCGGCTTCGATGCTCGCCGTGGGACGAATCAGCAGCGCCGCGCGCAGTTTGCCCGTGGGTGTGCCGATCAGCCGGGGACCAAAGTGAATTGATTGCATTTTCTATCGTTACGGAAGCGGTTGGTAGGTGCTCGGATACGGGACGTCGCCGAAAAAATCCGCCATGTCGGAGGCCAAAAGATCGCCGAGTGAGAGCGGCGGCAACCCCAGCAGCTCTTCTTCGGTCTTCACCACGCTGGCGGTCGAGAGGTGGCGGTGACCCACGTAGTGCGGCTTGGCCAGCGGCGAAACCACGAGCGCGAAGCTGCGCGCGCGGTTGATGTGATCGGCCGTTCCGGCCGCCCCGTCCGCGACGATGAAGACCGCCGTCGACGACCAATGCGGTGTCCGGCTCAGGAAGCCGACGATCTTTCCAACCGCACGGTCCGTGTCGGCCATGGCGGCACCTCCGGCCGAGGGCAGCGCCACGTAGGTATAGTCGGGCTCTTGATCGGCCGCAACGAGCGCGCCCATATCGCGGATGAATTCATCGGCGCGCTGGACGTTCGTGATCTGAGGACTCCAGCCGGGATATTGCAGGTCCACGTGACCGTCCAATGCGGCGAGGGCCGGGACGTCCAGCGTATAGACGCCGCCGAGGCTCCGTACATTAACGGGCTTGGGCTTCGGGCCGCGACCCTGCGGCGTTACCGCAAACGGCTGGTACCCGGTAAGCTTCAGCAGGCCGCCGTAATCGCGAAAGCTCATGTGCGCGCGAAAGAGCGCGTTGAAGAGATATCCCGCGCGCGGATACGCTTCGGGATCGTTGAGCCCCGCGCGCATGCGTTGCGCGCGCACGGTCGCGATGCCGCCGAGCGCGTATTGCTCGCCGAGGGTGCCGCTCGGGTCGTCGACGTAAAAGTTCGCCGCGACGCCGTACGCGCGCGCGAGCGCGTGAAGATTCGGCGTCACCGATTCACCGTACGACGTGAGCGCGGAATCCGAATCCGGCAGTCCGAGATCTCCGAAAATACCGTCGAACGTGGACGGACCGACCGCAATATATACGACGTGATCGATCACGTTGCTCTTCACGTTCGATCGTAAGGGCGGCACGACGGCATTGGGCTTCGCGCGCGCCACGTCGCGGTTGTAGCGCAGCGCCGAAAGCGTCGCACGCACGAGTTCGGCTTTGTTGAGATGGTGCAGATCGATCCGTTGCAGCAAGCCCCAGCCGTCGACTCCACGTGCGGCCGTGACGTAGAGATAACGGCCGTCCGGTGAGATCGCGAGAGCCGACGGAAACGCACCGGTCGGCAACAAGCCCAAACGGTGCAGTTGCGCGGGATGCGACGAATCGAGCACAGCTACGGCGTTGAGTCCCGCGAGCGCGACGTACAAGCGCTTACCGTCGGGATCGAGCGCTTCGGCATCGGGTTGCGTTCCGTACGGCGCGTTGATGAAAAGGCGAATATCGAGACCGCCGACCACATGCGGCTCGCCGGTCAAAGCAACGGTCGCGATGCGATCGACGTTCGAAAGCGACACGTAGGCAAAGCGCCCGTCATGGCGCACGACCACCGAACCCGGATGTGCGCCGCCCACGGTGTCGACGCCGTCGGGAATCGGGTCCATGCGCACCGCGGACTCCGTCTGCGGCGCCACGAGGTCGCCGTTTTCGGCAACGGGCAGAATGGAAAGCGCCGACGATTTATACGGACTGCCGCTCACCGTCGCAAACGACGGCGCGGCGGAGGCGCGAGCGAGACGCCGGTAGGCTTCGAGACCGCCGTCGGCAACGTAGAGCGCGCCGGGTGCTCGCGCGGCGCCGAAGGGCGCAAATCCAACCGGCAGCGTGCGCAGCACGGCGCGATTGGCAACGTCGATCGACGTGACGGTGTTGCCTTGCGTCGATGTGACGTACGCAACGCGGCCGTCGGGCGACATCGTAATCGATGCGGGGAAGCCGGGGACCGAAATGCTCTTCGTTTCCGGCGTGAGTATGCCGTTCGAACCGAGATCGAAGACGCGCACGGCGTCGTTCGGGCCGTCGGAGGCAAGGACGATCGTCCGCGCGGGATCGGCCGGGTCGTGCAGCACCGCGAGTCCACAGTAGAGCGCGAGCCCTTTAGCCGCGTAGATCGAGGTCACGCGCATCGACGCGGTGTCCACGACGGCGAGCGTATAGCCCCCGCGCAAATACGGCGCCGAGGCTGGCGGGGCGCCCGCATGCGCGGGGTCGCGCTGATCGTTGCTGACGACGGCGAAGCGCCCATCGGGCGAAAGCGCAACGCCGAGCGGATCGGCGCCCACGAAGATCGCCCTTTCGAACGGGGCGGCCGTGCGCCCATCGGCGAGAACCGCGTCCACGGGAACCAGACGCGAAGCGCCGGCCGGACGATTCGCGGCGGGGGCAGAGTAGACCGTAAGGGGGGCGGGGCGGGTGGCGCCCAGCAAAACGGCGGCCAACGCCGCCGCAAGGGGACCTCGAAGCTTCACCGGCTTAGGCTACGGCGAAACCCTCGGGCATCCTTGAGCCCGGGCCACCCTACACGTGCGCAAGCGCACGCCCCAACCGGCGCACCGCTTCGCGCGCGGTTGCTTCGTCGAGGTGCCCAAACGACAGCCGCAGCGCGGGCGGTCCGGAACGGGTCGGGTAGAACGGCTCGGCGGGCATCACGAGCACGCCTTCGCGCGCACAAGCGTCAAACGCGGCCTGCGTGGAGATGCGTGGCGGTAGCGGCAGCCACACGTTGACCCCGGCATCGGGCGTTCGCACGCGTGCCCACGGAAGCGCTTCGGAGAGCGCCTCGACGAAGGCGTCGCGCCGCTCGCGATAGAGCGCGCGCGACTGCCGCAGATGACGGTTGTACGCCGGCGACGACATGAATCGCCACAGCGCGCGCTGCGTCAACGTCGAGGTAAATACGTCGGTGCGAACTTTCGCAACCTCCAGCGCTTCCGCGAGCGCGCCCTTGGCGAAGATATACCCGATGCGCAATGCGGGGAAGATCGATTTCGAGAGCGACTCCATCAAGATGACGCGTCCGTCGGTGTCGTACGACGCGAGCGGCGGCGGAGCGGGCGCGTATGCGAGCTGCCATCCGGTTTGATCCTCGAGAATTACGACGTCGTAGCGGCGCGCGAGCGCAACGAGTTGTTTCGCACGCCGTTGAGGCAACACTGCGCCCGACGGATTTTGCGCGATCGGATTCACGTAAAACAAACGCGGGCGATATTCGGCGAACACGCGCTCGACGTCGTCGACGCGAATTCCGTCGTCGTCGCTACGCACCTCGACGTAGGTAACGCCGCGCGCATCGAAGACGCCGAGCGTTCCCGAATAGGTCGGGCTCTCGCACGCGACGACGCTGCGTTCTTCCAGCAGCACGGTCGCAACCAGGTCCGCGGCTTGCTGCGCGCCGCTGCAGACGATGATGTCGGACGCGCGCGCGCCGGTTCCGCGTTTGCGCAACTGCGCTGCAAGCGTTTCGCAGAGATCGGGATCGCCCGTTGCCGAGCGGTACTGCATCGCTTCGGGCGGATCGTCGTTGAGCGTGCGGCTGAAGGCGCGGCCGAAGTCGTGCAGCGGGAAGGTTTCGGGCGCCGGGTGCCCCGTCGCGAGCGAAATCGCGCCCGGAATCGTCGCCCGCGTTAACTGCTCCATCACGCCTTCGACGCGAAGCGATCGAGAAAACCGCCCGATATCGGGTTCCCATCGCCGCGCGAACGGAGCCTGCGTCTGCGCCGGCTCCGCGACGTAGGTGCCTTTCCCCACGCGTGAAACGACGCGTCCCCGCGCGGCGAGCAGTTCGTACGCCTGCGACACGGTCACGAGCGCGCAGGAAAGATCGCGCGCCAGCTCACGCATCGGCGGAAGCCGGTCGCCGGGATTCAAACGCTTCGATTCGATCAATTCGACCAATTGGTCGGCGAGTTGAACGTAGAGCGGTCTCGGGTCGGAAGACTCAAGACGCAGACGAGAATGAAGGCCGGTTTGGGATGCCTTTATTTTTTGTCGAGCCTGTAACCGATGCCACGCACGGAGCTGATCTCGAGCGGCGCGTTCACTTCGCCGAGCTTCTTGCGCAACGCCGCGACGTGCACGTCGACGACGCGCGTCGGTACGCCCGACGTGTCGTTCCACACGTGTTCGAGAATCTGCGCGCGCGTCAGCAATCGGCCTTCGGCTTCACCCAGGAACCACAACAGCCTGAACTCGAGCGCGGTGAGCGAAACCTGCGTGCCGTTGTTGAGCAGCGTGTGGAAATCGCGGTCGAGTTGCGAACTGCCGAGATTGAGGACGTTGTTGCCCTCTTTCTTCGCCGAGAACTTCTCGCGCCGGCGGAGGAACGACGCGACGCGCGCGACCAGTTCGTTGCCGGAGAAGGGCTTCGTGATATAGTCGTCCGCGCCAAGGCCGAGACCCAGCAGAATGTCTTGCTCGCGCGAATGACCGCTCACCATCAAGATGAAGCAGTTGTTCGAATTGGAAAGCGAGGTGCAGACGTCGAGTCCGGAGATGTCGGGCAAGCCGACGTCGAGCACGACGACGTCGGGCTGATAATGATCGGCCAGTTCCAAGCCTTCCGCGCCACTCGCGGTGACCTTGACCTCGTAGCCGGCTCGTTCGAGAACCGTCTGTTCGAGACGCGCGACGTCCTCGTCGTCCTCGATGACCAGCATGCGGGCTAACGCCATACCCTGTTGAGCTCCTCTAGAAGCGCGGAGATGCGGTACCTACACCCTGGTATCGAGTTCTTCTTCCTCATTCTTTACAATGGTGCGCCTGGCGACGCCCTCTTCGACGGCTGCGCCTGCGACGGCCTTAGCGACCGCGTCCACGACGCGGGGGTCGAAAACGCTCGGAATGATGTATTCGGCGGTCCGCTCGTCGTCGGTCACCATGGCGGCAATCGCATAGGCGGCGGCGATCTTCATGCGCTCCGTGATCCGGCGGGCCCGGACGTCCAGCGCGCCCCGGAAGATGCCGGGGAAGGCCAGCAGGTTGTTGACCTGGTTCGGGAAGTCCGAGCGGCCCGTCGCAATAACCGCGGCGACCGGAGCCGCGGCGTCGGGCATGATTTCGGGCGTAGGGTTGGCCATCGCGAAGATGATCGGGTCCCGCGCCATGCCGGCAATGTGCTCGGGCTCCAAGATGCCCGGGGCCGAAACGCCGATAAACACATCCGCGCCGTGAAGCACCTGCGCCAAGTTCCCGTGGCGGTTTTCACGATTGGTGTGCTCGGCCAGCCAGCGCCAGTGCGGGTTGTCGTAGCGGTCGTCGCGATTGAGCGCTCCGTTTCGATCCACCGGAATGACGTCGCGGACCCCCGCCTCCAAGAGCATCTTGATCGTCGCGGTACCGGCAGCCCCGCTGCCCGAGACCACCACCTGCAGATCGTGCAGGTCCTTCCCGACCACGCGTGCCGCATTAATGAGCGCCGCAAGAATCACGACGGCCGTGCCGTGCTGATCGTCGTGCATGACCGGAATGTCGAGACGCTCGATCAGGCGCTGCTCCACTTCGAAGCAACGCGGCGCGGAGATGTCTTCAAGATTGATTCCGCCGAAGACCGGCGCGATGCGCACGACCGTTTCGACGATTTCGTCGACGTCTTTCGTGTCGAGGCAGATCGGGAAGGCGTCGATGCCCGCGAACTGCTTGAAGAGCATCGCCTTGCCTTCCATTACCGGGAGGGCTCCCAGCGGACCGATGTCGCCAAGGCCAAGCACCGCGGTCCCGTCGCTGACGACCCCAACGGTATTGCGCTTGATCGTCAGTTGAAAAGCCTTGGAAGGGTCCGCCGCGATCGCCATGGACACGCGGGCGACGCCCGGCGTATAGACCGTCGAGAGATCTTGGCGCGTCTTGACCGGCAGTTTGGGCTCCACGGCGATCTTGCCGCCGAGGTGCGCGAGAAAGGTTGAATCCGAGACGGAGATGATCGAAAACCCCTCCAGGCGTTCGATCGCGCTGCGCACTTCGTTGGCGATCAGTTCCGAACTCACGTTGACCGTCACGTCGCGTACGGCGCGCGTCTTCGAGACCGAACGCATATCGACCGCGGCGACGTCCCCGCCCGCGTCGCCGATCGCATTTGCGAGCGTGCCGAAGGCTCCATTTTCCTTCGGCATCTCGATGCGCATGATGAGGGTGAAACTGATGGAAACGTTCGGCATGCTAACTCCCGCTGATCGTCATCTCCGCAATCCTAAACGACGGAGAGACGATCGACGAATCGAAAATCAAATCGTCGGCGACCGCATCAACTGCGGCGAGCATCTCGGCAAAGTTGCCCGCCACCGTGAATTCGTCGATCGGATAGGCACGTTCGCCGTTTTCGATCATGAATCCGCGCGCGCCGCGACTGTAGGTTCCCGTTGCGTGTTCGGTCGCAAACCCGATCGTATCGAGCACGAGCACGCCGCGCTTGGTCGAAGCGATCAACTCGTCCAGGGTCCGTTTTCCCGGCTCCAGGTAGAAGTTGTTCGCCCCGATGCCGCCCCCGGTCGAATTTCCCGTCGTTTTCGCGCCCAACCGGCGCGCGTAATACGAATCGAACAAGAACGAGCGAAGGGTCCCGCGCTCAAAGACGCCGGTGCGGCGCGTCGCCACGCCTTCCCCGTCGAACGGCGAGCTTCCGAGCTTTCCGGGAAGCGTGCCGTCGTCGACGATCGTGACGAGTTCGCTCCCGATGCGATCGCCGAGGCGCTCGGCGAGCCAGGAGTTGCCCACGGCGACGTTCGAGGCGCTGACGGCCGAAAAAAGGTCGTGCAACACGGCAGCCGCGACGTCGCGTTCGAAGATGACCGGCAGGCGCGCCGTCGCCGGCTTGCGCGCGCCGAAGAGTTCGACCGCGCGCCGCGCCGCCTTCGACGCGACGTGCTCCGGTGGCTCGAGCTCGGCGAAAAAGCGCCCCGCGGTTCCATAATGCCCGGTGCGTTTGACGCCTCCCGCTTCGGCCACCGGCACGCTCGAACGCGAAGCGCGCGTCGACGTATAGGCTGCGCCGAAGCCATTCGAGTTCGCAAGCGCGATAATGGCGGCCGAATCGGCGTATTGCGATCCGCTGGAATTCACGACGCGCGGGTCGGCGTCGCGCACGGCCTTCTCCATCGCAAGGGCATCGTCGACTTTCAGGGCGTCGTCGCGTTGAGCGACGGCGGCATCGAAGAGCGCGAGTTCGCCGGCGAAACGTCCGCATCCATCCGGCAATGCCGCAAACGCGTCGGTCGAAACGACCGCCGCTTGTTCGACGGCCGCGTGTAGCGCGCGCACGACCGATTCGGGCGTGAGATCGGAGGTGGAAACCGAAACGCGGCGTCCGCCGTCGCGAAAGATGCGTACGTGCAAACTCTTCGCCGTCGACCCTTCGAGTTTGCTGATCGTCTTTTCGCGAGCTTCGACGTGGAAGCGCTTCGCGTGCGACAACGTGGCCTCGGCGGCATCCGCACCGGCTTTTATGGCCATTTCCACCGCGGAGGTTGCGAGTTCGAGCGCCTCACGCTCAGTCATTCTGCGTGCCTCCAACGGTGATCGAAGAGATCTTCACGGTCGGCATCCCGACGCCGACGGGAACGTGTTGCCCGCCCTTGCCACAGGTGTAATGGCCGCGCGCGAGCGCGCTGTCGTTGCCGACGGCGACCACTTTGGTCATGGCATCGGGACCGTTGCCGACGATCGTCGCATTCTTGACGGGCCGCGTGATCTTGCCGTCCTCGATCAGGTACCCTTCGGCAACCATGAACACGAAATCGCCCTTGCTGATCTCGACCTGACCGCCGGCGAACGACTTTGCGTATAGACCGCGCTTCGTCGAAGCGATGATCTCATCGACCGTCGATTCGCCGCTCGGCATGTACGTGTTGCACATCCGCGGCTGCGGAAGAAAACGGAATGATTGACGCCGTCCGCTTCCCGTAGGCGCAACGCCCATCAGACGAGCATTGAGCGTATCTTGCATGTACCCGCGCAGCACGCCGCGCTCGACGAGCACTTTGTGCTGGCCCGGTATCCCTTCGTCGTCGACGGCGACCGAACCGCGCTGGTCGGGAATGTTGCCGTCGTCGTAAATCGTCACGAGTTCGCTTGCGACGCGTTCTCCGACGCGCCCGCTGTAGAGAGAGGTTCCGCGCCGATTGAAATCGCTCTCGAGCCCGTGTCCGACGGCCTCGTGCAATAACACGCCGCCGCCGCCGCACCCGACGACCATCTCCATCTCGCCCGCCGGTGCGGGAATCGCTTCGAGGTTGGTCGCGGCGATTCGCGCGGCGTCGTTGGCCAGCGCCTCAGGCGTATGCGTCTCGTAGAATGCGATCGACGTGCGTCCGCCGTCGCCCACATACCCGGATGCGCGCTCGCCGTCGCGCACCGCAACCGCTTGCACGCCCAGCACCACCATCGGGCGATGGTCGTGAACGAAGCGCCCGTCGCTGCTGGCGATCCACACGTCCTGCAATTCATCGGAAACCTGCGCGTTCACGGCCGCCACGCGCGGGTCGTACGCGCGCGCCGCAACGTCGGCTCGCGAAAGCAGCGCAACGTACTCCGATGCGTCCGCATGCGAACCGCGCGTTTCATCGTAGAGTTTTGGAATCTCCGACGCGCGCACTTCGACGCGCCGTTCTTCGCCGCTGGGCAACGACCGCGCGATCAGCGATGCCGAATCGGCCGCATGCAGCAACGCGTCGATCGTGAGATCGTCGGAGTACGCATAGCCGGCCGATTCGCCGACGACCACGCGTATGCCCACGCCTTGCGTGATGCCGCTCGAACCTTCGTGAATCTTTCCGTCCTGCAGGCGAAAAGCATAGGATCGGCGCCGCTCGCAGAAGACGTCGGCGTAATCTCCCCCGAAACGCAGCGCACGGGAAAGAAGCCGTTCGAAGATTTCTCGATCGAACACTACATGCCCGCCAGAAAATCGAGCGCGCGAATGTAGGCGATGTCGGGATCCCCCGGAGAGTCGTTGATCATGAACGCGAACGCGAGCCTCCCGTGATGTTTGGTATCGATGTATCCTGCCAGCGAGTCGGCATCGTTCAAATGGCCGGTCTTTCCATGCACCCGTCCCGCCGCTGCCCCAAAATCGTAGTATTTCAAGGTTCCCTCGTGCGTATCGGCCAGGAGCGGATAGAGTTCCGCACCGCCGCCGCGCAACTCTGCATCGCTCAAAATACGCGCAAGCGTGAGAGCGGATACCCGATTGCTCTCCGCGAGGCCGCTTCCGTCGACCAAGTGCAGGCCCGCGGTCGGAATGTTGCGCGAGCGCAAAAATTCGGTTTCGACCGCGATACCATTGCGGTCGTCCGGTGTCCCCGCTTCCCCGCCCAGCGTTCGCAAGAACTGCTCGGCGTAGTGGTTGTCGGAGACGTAGAGCATATGCCGCAACAGAACCGGTAACGGAGCGGAACGATGCATCCACAACGTCACGCTGTCGAGCGGCGCCGCCCCGGTCGATATACCGCCGCCGACCGAGACGCCGGCATCGCGCAGCATCGTGGAAAGAACGCTCCCCGCATAGTGCGCGATGCCGTGGACCGGAAGCCAGAACTTTTCTTCGGTGTCGGGTGGAATGTGTCCGGAGAGATGAAAGTGGTTCGGCGTCCACGACGCAATCACGACGTCGTCGCCGCCCCCGGTTTCCACACTGCCGAACGTGCGCACGACGCCATTGGACGGAACCACGGCAACGCGCGCCGGCTGACCCGGCGAACGGCCGTAGACGCGAAACTCGGCGTTATCGCCATCGATCGAAATGCCGCTCGTCGGGGCTTGATAGTCTTCGTTCGCGTCGCTCGCGCTCCAGTATGGATTGATCTCAGGCCCCGAGATCGCCGTAGCATCCACCACGATGCCGCTCGGAATCGAGCGCAAACCGCCGCGGGCGAGCGTTTCGACTCCCGCGCGCAAATCGTTACTTCGGAAGGACGGATCGCCCGAACCGACGAGCCACAGCGGTCCTTGCAGCGTCCCGTCGTTGCCGATGCCGTGTTCGCCGGCGAGAATCGTGTCGAAATGAAACATCGGCCCGAGCACGTTGAGCGAGGTATACGAAACGATCAGTTTCTGCACCGAAGCCGGCGTCGCGGGCGTATGCTCGCCCTGCGAAAAGAGCACGTTTCCGCGCGCATCAATAACGACGAGGCTGACGCGGAGGGCGCCGTTCGCGGCGGGCGCAAACGCGCTGGATAGCGCGGCGCGCACGCGCGCGACTTGCGGCGCCGTCCATGGCGGCGGCGAAGGCGTCGCGGGCGCGGCGGTCGGCGTTGCGCGTGCAACCGGAACGCTCGGCGCGGGCGGAGCCAAGACGCGGCGCGCGATCGCAATCGCCAGCACGGCGATGACGACCAGAACGAGAACCGCGAAAAAGCGCCGCTTACGCGCGCGAGAGCGCTTCGATCTTTTCCTGTAGTTTCTGTTGCTCTTCACGTAGGGCATCGAGATCGGATCGCAGGCCGGTCACCTGCGCTGGAACTTTTTGTGCTTCACGAATGCGGGTAGCGGCCTCGGCTGCGTCGCGGCGGACGCGCCCGTCGAAGCCGCTGCGGCTAAGCCGATCCAAATCCGCGACGAGCCGTTCGTCGCCGAGCGACTCCGCAGCAGCGATCGCCGCGAGTTGCACGAGGAACATCGGATCGTCGAGCAACTGCGCGAGTGCGTCGACGATACGCGGACGTTCGTGGGCGAGTACTTCTCCCGCACGTGCGAGCGCCGCGGCCGCCGCCCGGCGCAGCCCCTCTTCTCGTCCGAGGCGCGAAGCGTCGACGAGCAGATCGACCGCGCGCTGGTCGGCAAGCTCGGCCAAACCGCGCGCCGCGCCGGCTTCGATCGTTCCGTTCCACGTGCGTTCGCGAATTGCGCGCTCCAGAATTGCGAAGGCCCGCGAATCGCGCGTCTCTCCGAGCGCGGCGAGCGCCGAGTGGCGCACCAAGTACGACGCATCGCTTTCGGCAAGCGGAATCAACGCGGTTGCCGCTGCGTCGGAACGGAAGCCGCCGAGCGCGGCAGCAACCGCACGACGAACCTTCGGATGCGCGTGATGGATGTTGTGAATCAACAACTCGCGAGCCCACGGGGCCTTGGTCCCGCCGAGGGCCGGCGCGATTTCGGCAAGCACGCCCCAAAAACGCTCGCGTTCGAACGCGGTCGCGAGCGCCTCACGGGCCGCCTTCGATCCATCTTTTACGAGTTCGCGTCCCGCCCGGATGCGCGCGACCACGTTCTCGTCACCTTCGAGCACGGCCACCGCATACGCCGTGCCCAATTTATACGTAACGCTTCCCAACACAAACGCGCCCGGATCGAAACGAACGATCTTCGGTTCGCTTTCGAGCGGAATCGTGATCGTCTCGCGAGCGCGCTCGACGTGTGCCTGCACGCGCCGCTCGGCGCCGCCTTCGGCGACGAACGCGAGGTCCACATCGAAGCGGTAGGGCGGATGTTCGTCATCGGTCTTTTGCTTCTGATCGATCGTGACCGTCATGGCTTTGCGCTTGGCATCCCACGACGCGCTCACCTCGAGCTCCGGATGGCCGCCGCGAAAGACCCATTGATCGAAGAATCCGCGCATATTGCGCCCAGTTTCTTCTTCGATCGCGCGGATCAGATCGATCGTTTCGACGTTCCGTCCGGCATTCTGCTGGACGTACCGCGCGATCGAGCGCCAGAAGCGCGCCTCTCCCAGCTCCCCGCGGAGCATGTGTAGAATCGCGCCGCCCTTCTCGTAAAGGTGGCGATCGAAAAGTTCGATGGGGTCGCGGAAATGGTTGCAGACCAACGGACGGCGATAGCGGTTCGCGTCCTCGTCGAGATAGCGCGCGACGCAACCGAACACGTCGTAGATGTATTCGTCGTAGCCAAGATCCGCCTCACGCCACACGCACTCGAAGTACGTTGCGAAGCCTTCGTTGAGCCACGCGTGCGCCCAGTCGCGGCAGGTGAGCAAATCGCCGAACCATTGATGCGCGAGTTCGTGCGATACGAGCGGATCGCTGGAGAAATCGAGGTGCGCGCGTTCGTCGTGCAGCGTCCGATCCGTTTGCGTCGTCGCCGACGTGTTTTCCATGCCGCCGAAGATAAATTCGCTCACGGCGATCTGCGAATAACGCGCGTAGGGATACGGCGTCCTCAGGCGCTCCTCGAACGCTTCGATCATGCGCGGCGTATTTGCGAACGAACGCTCGCCGTCGGCTTCGCGTCCGGGCAGCACGTAGAATGAGACCGGAACCTTGTTTGCGCCGGCCGCTCGCTGCTCGACTTCTACAAAGGGGCCGGTCACCAGGGTCATCAGGTAGGTGCTGTGCGGCACGTCCTGACGGTAGCTAAAACGCGTCTTCGCGCCTTCGTCGCGGCGTTCCACGAGCGCGCCGTTGGCAAGCGCGAACTGCCCTTTCGGGACCAGGATCGACGTAGACGTCGGCTGCTTCGAATGCGGATAGTCCAAACAGGGAAACCAGTAACGTGCGTTCTCGTCTTGGCTCTGCGTCCACGCATGCCGAATGCGATCCGGATACTCCCGCGTCGGTTCGACGAAAAACAACCCGTGCCGCGGTTGGGATGCGCGATAGGTGATGCGAAACGATGCGCGCTCGTAAGGCTCGATCGGCGGCGCGAAGGTGACGCGCAGCTTCCCGTCGCGAGCCTCGAAGCGTTGCGGGGAGCCGTCGCGCTCGACGGCGGAAATCGCGAGGTCGACGGCATCCAGCTCCAGGTGATCGACCGGCTCGTCGAGCGCGCGCACGGTCGTGGTGCAAATACCGTCTAACGTGCGTTTCTCGAGGTCCGGCTCGAGTTGCAGATCGATGTGTTCGACCGTTACGGTTTTGTCGGGGCCGTAGTGCAAGGCGGCACCGGGAAGCGCAAACCGGCGATGCCCGTCTGATTCGTCGCGAAAACTCATGGAGGAGAGGCGTTTCGCTCGTCGGCTTCCATCAACCCCCCGGTTACGGCGATGACGGAGCCGGTGAGATAATCCCGTTCCTCCGCGACGAGAAAACGCACGACGTCGGCGACGTCTTCGAAACTGCCCGCGCGGCCGCGCGGGGCCGGGCTGACGATCGTGCGCGCGACGTGCCGGCGAACCGTCTTGTCGCGAATGTGCCCCGGCTCGATCACGTTGACGGTGACGTTCGAAGCCGCTTCTTCGATCGCAAGGCATCGTGCGAAGGCGACGAGCGCGCTCTTTGCGGCTTGATAGAGCGAGAACCCGCGATACGGGCGCGTTTCGCTGGAACCGTTCATTCCGAAGAACACGACGCGGCCGAAGCGCGCTGCACGCATCGCGGGAAGCACCGCGTGCGCCGTTAGTACGGCGCTTCGAACGTTGCCGTCGAACATCTCGCGGTAATCGTCGAGCGTCGTGCGCGCAAAACGCGCGATGACCAGCGGACCGACGCCGTGCACCAGCGTGTCGAACGGGCCGCGTTCGTCGACGAGGCGGCCGAGTTGCAAAGCGATATCTCTTTCGGAGGCATCGTAATCGATCTGAACCGCCGCACCTTGTGCGCCCGCAGCCGCAATCGCACGCAGCGTCGCAGCCGGGGGCGTCTTACGATACGTGATGGTAACGCGTTCGAATCCGCCGCCGGCGAGCGCCTCGGCTATGCCCGCGCCGAGGCCTGCAGCGGCACCGGTAACGAGCGCGCTACGCGGCATCGCGCAACTGTTCCAGAATCTTCAGGAACATCTCCGAATCCACGGCGCCCGGAACCATGAACTCGCGCGCGAAGATAAAACTCGGAACGGCCGTGATGCCCACGTCGAGCGCGCCGGTCAACTCCCGGCGCATCTCGTCGACGCCTTCGTCACGTTCCAAACGCTCGCGCATCGAGGAACCGTCGAGCCCCACCTCCGCAGCGCGCGATGCGATCACGTCCCGATCCGAAACGTCGAGCCCCTCGGCGAAATACGCGCGATAGAGCGCGAACTCAAACGCCCGCTCCTTTCCCGACCCGCGGGCGAACGCAAGCGCCCGATGCGCATCGAACGTATTTCCGGTGATCGCGCGATCGAAATCGAACGACAATCCTTCGCGCGCCGCTTCGGAGGTCACGCGTTCGAGGATCGCCGCCGCTTCGTCGCCGAACTTTTTTGCGTAGCGTTCGCGAGCGGAGACGCCGGGAATCGGCGCTTCCGGATCCAGCTGAAAGGGGTGAAGCACAACTTCGACCTGACCGTCGAAGCGCGCGAGCGCGCGGTCGAAACGCGTCATGCCGATATAGCACCAAGGGCACACGATATCGGTCCAGACGTCGACGCGCAGCGGCGAGCTCATGATGAGGGCGGTTGTATTTACAACCGCCCTCTTCCCCCCAACCCTAGAGACAAGGCTTACATGCTATAGGTGAACGACCGTTCGATCGAGGTGCCGTCCGGAGCGATGGCCTGGACGATGACGCGCACCTGCGCTCCGCCGACGTTGTTCAGCGTAACCTGCGTGCTGAAGTTGCCGTTGTTGTCGGCCTGTACGGTGGTCTGGTAGCTGCCCGCGTTGAGTTGCAACAACCCGCCGAATGCGCTCGCCTCGGCGCTCGCGACGATGTGCACTTGCGAACCCGGCAGCGTATTTCCGGAGAAGGTGAACGTCGGGCTGACGCGGCTGCCCGGCCCCGGGCTGATGCCACGCAAATAGTTGCGCGCGGAGGAGTTGCCGATCGTGAAGTTCCAGCCCGTTCGGAACGACGCACCCGCCGCGGTCGTACCCGTAACCATGACGTGGTGACTTCCGGGGCTCAGCGGCGTCGGGGGCGTCACGTCGAACCCGTTCGCGTTCGCATAGACGTTGTTCGTCACGTCGCGCCCGTCGATGAGTACGTGCATCGTATCGCGGTTGATCGGTTCGCTGAAGAGTGCGTGGATCGCGGGACTCTGCGTGTTGACGGCGCCCGTCGGGTGCTTGGCGCGCAGATAGAACGATGCGTTGCTTGGGGGGCTCGTGTACGTCGGGGCGCTCCCGCTTCCGTTGATCGTCACCGTGCGCGTGTTGTTGTTCCAATTGACGACGGCGCCGAGGGACTGGGCGATAAAGCGCAGCGGTACGAGCGTGCGCGCGCCGACGATAAACGGCGCGACGTCCAAATACTGCGTTTGACCGTTGACGGTCGCTTGGGTCGAGCCGATATGGAGGCTAATCGAACGGCCGTTCCCGGTTGCGTTTATGACGCCGTTGGAATACACGACCGTGGCGCCCAAGCGTTCAAAGACGCCACGCAACGGGACGAATACGCGTCCGTTACGGTCGAGCGGAGGTTGATCGAATGAGATCGGTTGGCCGTTGATTACGACGCTGACGTTTTGCTGCGCATATGCCGTAGCCGGCAGCGCGGACATTACCAGCGCCGGAGCAAGCAGCCAGGCGACGGCGGTGCGGCGGACAATCGAGCTGTTCATCGCTCGATATGTACCCAACCGATACCGCCTTAATCGCCTGCTGCATCACGCGTGTGCGGGCGCCGGGGTTCCCTCGAGCTCGCGCTTGACCGCACGGCGGTCGGCACGGCGCTCCAGATAGCCCATCCAGGTCGTGTAAATCATCGGAACCAGAAAGAGCGTCAAGATCAAGGAGCTCAGAAGGCCGCCGATGATCACCGTACCCATCGCTTGCCTCCATTCGCCGCCTTCCGCGTACCCGAGGGAGAGCGGCAGCATGCCGAAGATCATCGCAGCGGTCGTCATAATGATGGGCCGAAAGCGCGTCGATGCCGCTTGCAGAACCGCTTCATGAACGCGCATGCCGCGCTTTACGAGCGTGTTCGAATAATCTACCAGCAAGATGCCGTTCTTTGCCACGAGCCCGAAGAGCATGACGATGCCGAGCATCGAGATGATGTTGAGTGACTGGCCTTGCTGTGGCTGTACGCGCGCCATGACCGCGAGGAAGAATAACGCGCCGATGATCGCGAGCGGCACCGAGAACATGACGATCAGCGGTTCGAGGAACGAGCCGTAGAGAATCACCATCAACATATAGACGAGCACGAACGACGTGACGAGCGCGATGCCCATGTTGGCGAAGGTCTCGTCCATGAATTGCGAGTTGCCCTCGGATTTTAGGCCGACGCCCGGCGGGAGAAAACCCGGCTCCTTGAGTTTGCGCTGTAACGGACCCGCGATCTGGCCCAGGGAGTATCCGGGCAAAACGTCGCCGAGTACGTTGACGACGCGCTGCCGGTTCAAACGTTCGATCTTCGTTGGCGCCGTCGTCCAAACGAAGTCGGCAACCGAGCCAAGCGGCACGAGCGTCCCGTCCTGCGCGCGAACGCGAACGTTCTTGAGATCGTCGACCGTGTTGCGATCTGCAGCCGGAAACTGCACGCGCACCTCGACCAAGCCGGTATCCGTACGCACTCGCGTCGCGACGGCGCCGTCGACCGCGATGCGCGCGACGTCCGCAGCGGCGGCCGGGCTCACGCCCAAGAGCGCGCATTTTGCGCGATCGATATTGACGTCGAGACGCGGCGCGCCCATCTCCGCACTCGTCTGTATATTCACGGCTCCGGGAAGGGTGCGCAGATATTTCGCGACCTTTTCCGCTGCGGGACCGATCTCGCCGTCGGGGCCGGTCAACGCGTAGAAGATCGCCGGACCGCCGCCCCCGCCGCCGCCCTCACCGGCGACGTCGAGTTCCGCGCCGGGAACCAAATAGGCGAGCTTGCGGATTTTCGCGATCGTTCGATTGGTCTGCGTGTAATAGCCGTCATCCATCTGCGCGTTGAGCGTCGCATAGTTTCCGCCGCTGACGTTCCCGAACCCCGAAGGCTTTTGTCCGACGGTCGAGCTCACCGATTTCAGGTGAGACAACTTCATGATCGCGTCTTCCAACCGAACGACGTGTTTGTTCGTCGTAGCGATCGGCGTACCGGCCGGATAGGTCACCGACATACGGATCGAACCGTTTTGCTGTGCCGGCATGAAGTCGGTACTGACCGGACCGCCGAGCGCAAAGATCGCGGTGAAGACGGGGATGATCGCAAACGACGCGATCGTCGCCTTGCCGCCCGTACCGATGCTGCGGAACTGGTTGAGCATCATGACCGCGACTTCGATAACGGCGTTGCCTTGGTAGCGCCACGGCTCGCGCTTGATTAAGCGCATGAGGAAGGCGATGCCGTGAACGATCGCCGCCACCACCAGCAAAAAGATGCCGATGCCGATGGTCGTCATGCCGGCGCCCGCAGCGAGCGAAATCGACAGCACGAAGAGCGAGAAACAGACCCAGACGACGAGCGCTCCGTGCGCGAGCCCGAACGGCAGCAGTTTATTCCGATAGAGATCCAGGACGCGGTCGTAGCGGTGCACGAAGGCGTTGAGCACCAGCAAGGCCGCGATCATGACGCCGACGACGTTGAAGATGAACCAGCCGGTCTTCGTGCCGACGATAAAGAGCACGACCGCGAGCGTGAAAAACGCGGCGTCGAAGACGCGGTTATCGAGCGCTTTCAACCACGCGGGTGCGGCCTCCGAGCGTTCGCGAACGCTCCAACGGGCGGCGAGCAGCGGCGTGAGCGTGAAGCTGACCAGCAGCGAGAAGAGCGTGGCGATGACGACGACCGCGGCGAACTCTTTCAGATACGCGCCGACGATGCCCGGCAGAAACGCGATCGGCAGAAAGACGACCACGTCGACCGTCGTGATCGCGATCGCGGCGCTGCCGATCTCGGAACGCCCGTTGATCGCGGCGTTGAGTGCGTTTTCACCCATATCTCGATGCCGAGTGATATTTTCCAAGACGACGATCGAGTCGTCCACTAAGATACCGATGATCAGCGAGAGCCCCATCATCGAGAGATCGTCGATGTGGAAGCCGAAGAGCTTCATCAGGATGAAGGTCGAGAAAATCGACGTCGGTATGGCGAGAAATACCACCACGGCATTGCGCCATGCGTGCAAGAAGAGCAGCATGACGATGGCGGTCAAGATGATGCCTTCGATGAGCGATTGACCGACGCCGGCGAGTTCTTTCTGGGTATTGTCGGCAGGCGCGTCGATTTCGGTGAAGCTCAGTCGAGGAAACTGGGCCTCGATCTTTTTCATCGCGGCGCGAACCGTTGCGGTGGTCGAGACCTGATCGGCGTCGAGCGTCGGATTGATCTGCATATAGACGCGCGGAAGGCCGTTGTAGCTCGAGATCGTGCGCATCTCGACGTGGGAATCCGTCGCCGTAGCAACGTCGCCGATGTTGAGGTTCTTGTCCGTCGATCCGGGCACGGTCAGCGGAATCCCGAGAATGTCGCTCGCGTGCTCGATATACGAATGCACCGAGACCGTCGCTTCGCGGGTGGGCTGGGTCAAAAGGCCGCCCGGGACGTTCAAATTATTGTTTGCAACGGCGTTAAAGACGTCGCTCAACGTCGCGTTCGTGCCGTACAGCCGTCCCGGTAACGGCAGCACGTGGAACTCGCGATTGGCCGTGCCATACACGTTGACCGTCTGTACGTTCGGAATCGCCTGCACCATCGGCGAGACCTTGTTATTGACCAAATCCGCGATCTCGGTTTGCGAAAGACTCTTCGAACTGATCGCCAGATCGAGGATCGGCGGTTCCGAATTGCCGCCCTTGCTGACGACCGGCGGGTTCATATCCGGCGGCATGTAGATGCGCGCGGTGTCGACGCGGCGCTGGACTTCGACCGACGAGAGATTAATGTCGGTGCCCATCTTGAACTGCACGACGACGACGGCGCTGCCTTCTTGCGCGGTCGCATCGAGTTCGTCCAGGTTTTCGATGCCGACCATCTGGTCTTCGATCGGCTTGATAACCATGCGCTCCATGTCTTGCGGCGACGCGCCGGGGTATCCGGCAAAGACCACCACGACCGGAAAGTTCGTTCCCGGAGGCGCCGAGCTACGGCCGATCTGGAAGAACGAGATTAGCCCGAACAGCACCAACGCGATAAAGAGCATGAGTGTTATCACCCACCGCTCGATGGCAAAACGCGTCAACCACACGATAGAGACTCCTGGAAGCGAACCACGTCTACCCTACGCTCAGACGCAACGGGTTGTTTCGACGAGGCTTACCCACAGTAACATCGCCCCGTCAGCGAAGTCTTAAAATATCCATCAGCGGGTCAAATCCCAGCATGAGCGGGAGAGCAGGCCGAGGGCGGCGAGCCTGCAATCTCACGCACCAAAAGCAAAAAGGCCCCCGTTTGGGCCTTTTTGCTTTTGGTGCGCAAGACTGGACTCGAACCAGCACGAGGTTGCCCCCGCTAGCCCCTCAAGCTAGTGCGTCTACCAATTCCGCCACTTGCGCATAGAGGGCTCATATCGAAGGTTGGACCGGTTCGAAGCCAGAGGGTTGCAGTCCCCTCCTGGGGGCGCAAGCCTGCGGCTCCGCGGAACAACCCGGCTAGAATAAGGCCTATTTCATGTTCGGGTCAAGTGCATCGCGCAGACCGTCGCCGATGTAGTTGATCGAGAGCACGGTCACCAGGATGCACAGGCCGGGAAAGACCGCCGCCCACCAGGCGATTTGGAGATTGGCCTGGGCGTTGGCGAGCATGTTGCCCCACGACGCCGTCGGCGGTTGGATGCCGAAGCCGAGGAACGACAGGATTGATTCCGTGATAATGACGTTGGCGACGTCGAGCGTCGACTGGACGACGATCGGGGCCACTGCGTTTGGCAGCAGATGCCGGAAAATGATCCGGAAGTCGTTATTCCCGACCGCGCGCGCCGCTTCGGCAAACTCACGCTCTCGCAACGTCAGGAACGATGCCCGTACCAGACGCGCCATCGTCGGCCACGAGAGCGCGCCGATGATGAGCACGATGACTTGAAACGAGAGCGCGGCTTTCGACGAACTCGACGCAACGATCGCCGTGAGCACGAGCAGCAGCGGCAGCAGCGGAATCGACAAAAAGACGTCGGTGATGCGCATCAGGATCCAATCGACCCAGCCACCGTAGTATCCGGCGACCGCGCCGAGCGACGTACCGATGATGATCTCGATCAAGACCGCGAAGATGCCCACTTGCAGCGAAGCGCGCGCGCCGAAGAGCAAACGCGAAAGTAAATCGCGTCCGACTTCGTCGGTGCCGAGCAAGTGGCCGCCGCAGAGAGACGCGTCCTGGAAACACGGCGGCAGCGGATTGCCCTGCCAGTGCACGTTGTCGATGTAGTCCGGGTTGAACGGCGAGAGCTGCTTTGCGAATATGGCGGCGAGAACGATCACCGCGAGCGCGAAGATGCCGATCAGCGCGCCTTTGTGCCGGCGCAGCCGCGTCCAAAACGTGACCTTCGAATAGACGATTTCTTCTTCTTCGATATTTGCCGGTACCGGCGCTTGATACGTCGCTGACATCAGTCGTATTTCACCCGCGGGTCGAGCCACGCGTAGACCACGTCGGCGAGCAGGTTCGAGAAGACGACGAACACCGCAACCAATAACAGATATCCCATCATCAGCGCGATATCGCTCTGCTGCAGCGCCGTGAAGAACATGCGTCCTGCGCCGGGCCATGCGAAGATCGTCTCGGTGACGATCGCGCCGGCAACCAGACCGGGCAACGAAAGCGCCAGGATCGTTACGACGGGAATCAGCGCGTTCTTCAAACCGTGTTTGAAGAGAATCGTCCGGCCGTCGAGCCCTTTGGCCGCCGCGGTGCGCATGTAGTCGGTCTTTGTCACTTCGAGCAGCGACGAACGCATGAACCGGCTATAGAGCGCCAGATTCAAGAGCGCGAGCACCATCGTCGGCAAGATTAAATGCACGATGCGATCGCCCAAATTGAACGTATCGCTGCCGTTACTCAAACCCGCCGACGGTAATTGAATCTGATACCCGCCCGGTAGCGGAATACCGTGGACCGCGAGTCCTAGCTGCAGCATGAGCGCAAACCAGAAGACCGGCATCGACTGGCCGAAGAAGGCGAACGTCGTAATGAAGTAGTCGGCGAACGAATACGGGCGAACCGCCGAGAATATGCCGGCCGCGAGTCCGATCGCGACGGAGACCACGAACGACGTGATCGTCAGTTCGAGCGTCGCGGGCATGCGTTCCAGGATCGCTTGCATGACCGGCTGGGAATTGCTCGTCGAGTAGCCGAGGTCGCCGTGCAGCACCATCCACAACCACTTCAGGTAGCGGACGGGCAACGGCTGATCGAGCCCGAGATTGTGCTTCAGGCGCGCGATATCCGCCGGTGTAATGTGAGGGTTCTGCAAGTACGGGGCGAGCGGACCGCCTGGCGCGTTATTGAGGATAACGAACAGGATGACCGAGATCAGGATGAGGAGCGGAATCGCTTGAAGCGTCCGCCGTACCACGTAGTTGAAGATCGAAGGAACCCTCCACCGCTGTGGGCCGTCCAGCCCAAAACGAACCGCGCCTAGTTAAGAGAGGCGGTCTTCGAACCCTGCAGGCCCAGGAGCGCGCGCGCCTGATCGGGCGTCGCGACAGGCCGTCCCGCCTCTTCCGATATGCGGGCAACGCGTGCGACCAGCTCTTCGTTTCGCGCCAAGCGCCCCTTACTGTAATACAGGTTATCCTCCAACCCGACGCGGACGTGGCCGCCCATCGCAATGGCGGCAAGTGCGAGCGGCAATTGCTGGCGCCCGACGCCCGCGACCGACCACGTGCAACCGTCCGGAAGATCGTCGACGAGGTCGCAGAGGTTTTGAACCGTCGCTTCCATGCCCCCCGGAACGCCTAACACGAAGTCGACGTGCTGAGGGAACGAGAGCAAGCCTTCGTTCGCCAAACGCCGCGCGTTGGCAAGATGGCCTTTGTCGAAGATCTCCAGTTCCGGCTTTACGCCGAACTCGTGCATCTTCGCCAATATGCCGCGCATGATCGGAAAGCTGTTTTCAAAGATGTCGTCGCCGAAGTTGACCGATCCGCACGTGAGCGTCGCCATCTCCGGACGCAGCTGCAACACGGACGCGCGCTCGTCGGGCGTCATGCCGATCGCGCCGCCGGTCGAAAACTGCACGATCAAATCGCTCGCACCGCGCACCGCATCATACGCGTGGCGGAAGCGCTCCACGTCGTGGGTGTTCGTACCGTCGTCGTTGCGACAATGCACGTGAACGATCGACGCCCCGGCTTCGCGAATCGCCTTCGCGGTTTCGCCGAGTTTCGCCGGCGTGTACGGCAGGTAGGGCGTCTGATCGGGCGTCACTTCAGCCCCGACCGGCGCGCAGGTAATAATCAGCGGATCCATCGTGCCCCTACCTACTACGCCAAGCCCTCGGACCTCTCTTCGCAGGCGCCGGCTACGGCAGCGTCGCGGCGGCAGCGCCGTTGTCGGGCGTCACCCCAATAGGCAGATTCATGAACCGGAGCCGAATCACTTCGGCGGCGATCGTCACGTGGCGTTCGAAATTTTCCACACGCGATAGACAAAGACGGTAACGGTCACGATTATTGCAGCAAGAAAGATCAGAACCGTGACGGGCAGCGCATTCGACGCAGCGTCATTGTTCGAAGCGGCGATCGTGAAGCATTGAATCGCTGCAAAGCCGACGAGAACCTCCGCGCGCACGAGGCGTTGCATCCAAATGCTCACCGGTTTGATCGCGTCCAGCCGGTCGTCCGGCACCGTAAACGGCATGTTCAGCCGCGTGGGTCCGTATCGTATCGTGAAAGCGATAATGGCAAAGACGGCCGTGCCCGCTAACGGTAAAACCAACGCCGCGAGCGGCGAGCTGAAATGCCGCGTTGCCAACGCATAGAGGGACTCCGCCCACAACGCAACGAGAGCGGCGATCGAGATTATTCTAATGATACGTAGGCCTCCTCAATGAGCGCGTCGTCTAATCCGAGCAGAGCCGCAAGGGCGATGGCATCGGAGCCGGCTGCGGAATCTGCGGTAACTTCTTCGATCGTGTAATCCATCGATGCCGCCAATGTTTCAAGCGCCGCCGCCAAATCCGACGTTTTCGGTTTCTCGGGAATTCCGCGGAGGCCGCGAACGGCGAAATGGCGCACCCCGGCCGCTTCGGCGACCGCCGCCAAATGCGTCGCGGAGAGCCCGCACGCGCGACGCTCCGCAAAACGCCGCAGCATCGCGACCAGCAACGCCCGGCCTTCGAGGGGCGTCGTGGTACGCGCGAATTCGTCCATCAGCACGAAGAGCTGCGGGCGGCCGCGTTCTAAAACGTCGCGCAGCCTTACGACCTCGCGGGCGAACGACGAGAGCAGGCCGCCCTGCACTTCGCTTCCGACGCCGAGCCATGCAATTTCCGCAAAGAGGCCGGTCGTCGCCGCGGAAGCGGGGACGGGAATACCGAACGCCGCGCAGAGCACGATCTCGCCGCAGATGCGCAGGCAGACGCTCTTGCCGCCCATGTTCGGTCCCGTGAGGACGCACACGTCGTGCAAGGCAACGGAGATGGGCGTGAAGTTGCGGCCTTCTTTTTCGAGTTCGAGCGCGAGCGGGATAAATCGTCCGTCGACAAACTCGAGCCTCGGCTCCTCGACGATCGTTGCCGGAACGCAACGGTGCGCAAGGGTAAAACGCGCGGCGGCAACCAGAACGTCGGCGTCGCCGAACCGGTCGGCTGCCGCATCCAGCGCGGCGGCATGCTTCTGTACGATCGACGTCAGCCGGGCCCGCACCGCTTCTTCCGCTGCAGCAACCGCGCCGGCAAACGCGTCGCGCCGCTCGAGCGCGGCAAGCATCGCTTCGTCCGCGTCGATTTCGCACAGCAGGTACGTCGGCGCTTCACGCACCACGCGAACGCCCGTGGGCAGCGACCCCGCCAGATCCGCGCGCATTACGATAAACTCGCTTCCGGAAATTTCGCGGCCCAGTTGGGCGGCGAGCTTCGCGCTCGCCCGACCGGTGACCGCATCGTATTCGGCCTGCGCCGACGCGAGCGCCGCACGCGCGCGGGCGAGCGACTCGTCGAATGCGTCGGCCAAATAGAAGCCGAATTTACCAGCGCGCCCCAATTCTAACTCGCGAGCGCAGGAGCGAACGGCGTCGTCGACGGCCGGAGGAAGCTCGGCGACGCCTGAACTGAGCCCGTCCAAACGCATGCATGCATCGAAAAAGCGTTGGAGCTCGAGCAGGTTCGCGTCGCTGAGCAGATCGCCCATCGACGCACGGGCGATTGCGCTCGATGCATCGGCGACGTTGCGAAAAATTTCGCGCATCGCGTCGAGCCGCTGCTCGCCGCACGCCGCAGCAATCGCCGCGATTCGCTGGGCGCGCGTTTGCGCCAAGGATTCTTCGCCCGGAACGAACGGTCCGATCCGCTCGTACCGGCGCGCACCGTACGGACTCGCCGGGGCTAGAGCGTCGCGCAGCCAACGAAGGTCGATCGCCTGCGCCGTAACGTCATCGACGAGCCCGCGTGCGTTCACGCCGCCTCTTCCGCGGAGTACACGTCGAAAACCGGAAGGCTCGTCGCCTTTGAAACCTCATGCGCGAACGCGCGCGGTTCGAAGGCGCGATCGCGCCCGAGAGACGCCACCGTTATCGCCACGACGCGCAATTCGCGTTCGCAGCGCAGACGCAGGCGCGCCATTGCGTGTAACGCCGCGCGTCCGGTCAGCGCAATCTGCGTAGGATCCGTGACGACGATCTGCCGCGATTCTTTGGACGCAATGCACTCGGCGGCGCGCGACGGCGTCAACGCGCCCTCGATGCGCAGATACGGCTCCCGCTCGTCATATCGCCGCACGCACAGGCGCCCAACGAGTGCCCGAACGTCTTCCACCGCCTCGTCCATCGTGGGCGATGCCGAAGCACCGCAGGCGACGACGACCGCATCGGTTCCGCCCGCCAAAGCCGCGATGCGATCGATCGCGCCATCGACGATCGCATAAGGCGTAAAGCGCAAGATGCCGTCGATCGCTTCGCGCAGCCCTGAGGCCGTCGGGGGACCCACGAGTTCGTAGAATGCGTCGGCGCGCACGCGCCCGAAGACGAGCGCGCCCGCGGCCGTAGTAAGACGAGACAGTTCCAAAATCTCGGTTGCGGGGGAGCGCGGCAGTACGTCGCGCGCCGTGGCCACGATCGTTCCGGCGCGCAAGAACAGCCGCGGCTTCGATTGCGCGTCGCCGACGTCCGCGGCTTCGCCGTCCCGGCCGATCGACGTGATTCCCGGGCGCAAACCTCGCGCAACGGCGGCTTCGTACATCGCGCGCATCGCCACGGTTTTTCCGACGTTTTTGCCGGTGCCCACCACGATTGCCGAAGGCGCGCCCGTCGCACGGCTCAATTCCAGAAGTCGCTCGCCAACCGCAACGTGCATGCGGCGGTCTTCTTCTAACCGAGGTGGAGCGCCTTGAGCGCGATAAAAACGGCGCCGGTCAGTGCGAGCAGCACGCCGCCCAACATTTCGGCGCTGTCCTCGACACGCGTTCCCAACCGCTTACCGAGCGCGAGGCCGAGGGCCGTCGCGCAAATGGAGACGGTCCCGATGACCGCCAGCGACACGGCGATGGGCACGCCGATGTAGAGAATCGAAAACCCGATACCGAGCGAGTCCAGGCTGATCGAGAGCGATGCAACGAAGAGCCCCCAGCCGCGCGAAAGATCGAGCGGGTTGCGATCTTCCAGATCTTTGCGCGCTTCGTAGATCATGTAGCTGCCGACCAGCAGCAGCGCGACGAAACCGATGTATCCCGCAACGTCACCGAGCAATCTTCCGGCCACCGCGCCGAGCAACGCCCCGATAACGTTCATCGATATCTCCGCGGCGGCAAAAGCGATCCCGATGCGAATTTTGACCGCGGTCGGAACGCCGCGCACGCCGACCCCCACGCTGACGGCAAAAACGTCGAGCGCGAGCGATAAAGCGATCGCGAAGATCTTGAGCAAAGGCGGTGTCTAGAAGGAAGGCGTGCCCGAATAGGAGTCGCGCCGCACCGATTGCGAGAGGAGGTGCGTCACGGCCGAGCGCAACTGCGAGATGGTGAACGGCTTGTTCAGGAAGAGATTGGCGCCGGCGTTCTTTGCGCGGCCGTCCATCGCATAATTCGTGTGACCCGAGATCATCAGGATCGGCACGCCGCGCGTCCCCTCTTTCGAGCGGAGGCGTTCGATCAGGTCGATGCCGGAGATGCCCGGGAGCATAAAATCGCAAATGATGATGTCGAAGGGTCCTTGGCGGTCGACCGCGACCAGCGCGCTTTCCGCGTCGTTACACGTGACCATCTCGTAGGGGCCCTTGCGCAGAACCGTGTCGATCAGCGTACAGATCGCCGGATCGTCATCCGCAATAAGCACGCGCCAGTTGCGCTGCACCATCTCGTTCGGCATTCGTCCCAATCTCGTTTGCGCCTCGCCCACCACATCAGGCTCCGGTGAGGCTTTGGTAAACTTTCGATGATGCCCCGACCGATACCGGGTTTCTTCTTTGCCTTGGCCGCCATTCTTCTGCTCGGCGCGATCGCCGGGCCGATCGTGGCCGTGCTCGTCTCGCTCTCACCCGGGGAGGTCGTACGCGCCTTCACGGCCGCGCCCGCCAGCGAGGCGATGCGCGTCTCGCTCGAAGCCTCGCTTTTGGCGACCGCAACCGCCACCATCCTGGGCGTGCCGGGGGGCTACTGGCTCGCGCGGCTCGCGCCGCACCTGCGCGCGCCCCTGCTTTTTCTGATGGCGCTTCCGCTTGCGTTTCCTCCGATCGCTTCGGGAATTCTGTTGCTCTCGGTGCTGCGTTCGACGCCGATTCCGGACACGATCGCCGGCGTGGCCGCTGCCGAATTCTTCGTCGCGGGTTCCTTCGTAGCCATCACCTCGGCCGCAGCCTTCTCGGCGCAGGACCCGGCCTACGGCGACGCGGCGCGAACCTTGGGCGTAAGCGAATGGCGCATCTTCCGATCGATCGCCCTTCCCGCCGCCGCGGGAAATGTGGCTGCAGGTATCGCCTTCACGTGGCTGCGCGCGATCGGCGAATACGGCGCGACGAGCATCGTCGCATACCATCCCACCTCCTTGCCCGTTGCGCTTTATGTCGCACTCTCCGCCTCCGGAGTCCGCGCGGCCCTCGCGCTGACCTATGGATTCATCGTGATGGCGGCCGTCGTGCTGGCGCTCGCGTGGATTTTGCGCGCGCGCGTCGTAGAGTAGCCGGGATATGGCTCTGATCGACCGGCTGCTCGCCCCCGACTCCACCTTTCAAAAGAACTTTTTCTTCCTTGCAAAGCGCTTTGTCGCCGGGGAATCGATCGAGTCGGCGATTTCGGCGGTTCGCCGCCTAAACGACGACGGCATCACCGCGACGCTGGACTTTCTCGGCGAGGACGTCACCGAGCGCGAGGCTGCGATTACCACGCGAGACGCGTACATCGAAATGCTCGACGCGATCCGCATCAGCGGCGCGAAGACCAACGTCTCGGTGAAGCTCACCGCGATGGGTTTGCTCGTCAGCGAAGACTTTGCGCTCGAGAACCTGACCGCGATCTTAGATCAAGCACAACGCAATGCCGATCCATTCGTACGCATCGACATGGAAGGTTCGCCGGTTACCGATGCGACGCTGCGCGTTTTCGAGCGCGCGTTTGCCACGCACAAGAACGTCGGTATCGTGCTTCAGGCCTACCTCAAGCGCACGGCGGCTGACGTCGAGCGCGCAATCGAACTCGGCGCCCGCGTCCGTTTGTGCAAAGGCGCGTACAACGAACCGCCCGAGATCGCCTACAAAGAGATGCCGGAGATTCGCACAAACTATTTACGGCTAGCGCGAGAACTTTTGACACGCGGCAATTATCCCGCGCTTGCGACGCACGATCGCGAATTGGTCGACGCGCTCCGCGAGATGGTTAAGACGGAAGCCGTCCCGCGCGATCGCTTCGAATTCCAGATGCTTTACGGCTGCCGTCCGCAACTGCAGCGCGAACTCGTCGCCGAGGGCTACCGGATGCGCGTCTACGTACCCTTCGGTACGCACTGGGCCGGGTATTTCTATCGCCGCGTGATGGAACGCCGGGAGAACGCCTTTTTCGCACTCTCCTCGATGTTCAGCAAGTAGTTCCGCACCATGCGTGCCGTCGTTCAGCGCGTGACGCGCGCCGAAGTGCGCGTCGACGAACGGGTGACCGGCGCGATCGACGGCGGCCTGCTGGTGCTTCTGGGCGTAGGCATCGCCGACGATGAATCCGATGCCCGCTGGGTCGCCGAAAAAGTCGTGAATCTGCGCATCTTTCTCGACGACGCCGGATTGATGAATCGCAGCTTGCTCGAGACCGGGGGCGCGGTGCTACTGGTCTCGCAGTTTACCTTGCACGGCGATGCGCGCAAAGGGCGCCGGCCGTCGTTTATCGCCGCGGCGAAAGAACCGCTCGCGAGCACCTTGTACGAACTGACGGGCCAAGAGATCGCGCGGCTCGGACCGCGCGTCGCCTAC
This sequence comes from Vulcanimicrobiota bacterium, assembly GCA_027459645.1. Lineage (GTDB taxonomy): Bacteria > Vulcanimicrobiota > Vulcanimicrobiia > Vulcanimicrobiales > Vulcanimicrobiaceae > JAMXLG01. The sequence goes on along the minus strand of DAIDHQ010000021.1, from coordinate 65,630 downwards.
GGCGAATTCGGCGCCGACATGCAGGTCGAACTCGTCAACGACGGCCCCGTGACGATTCTCTTAGACTCGGACCGAACGTTTTAGTCGCGTCCGGAGCAGACGCATCGCCATGTCGGCGTCCACCGACATGCCGAAATTCATCCCTTGAGCGAATTCGACGCCCATGCGACGCAGGCGATCCGCCTGCTCCTGCGTTTCCACGCCCTCCGCCGTCACCATCAGCCGTAGCGTCTTCGAGATCGCGAGAATAGCGCGCACGATCTCGGCGGCCCTTTCATTCTGCAGCATCGAGCGCACGAAGGAGCGGTCGACCTTCAGCTCTTCTACCGGTAGCCGCTGAAGTTGGCTGAGCGACGAATATCCCGTTCCGAAGTCGTCGACGACGACGGTCACGCCGAGTTCGCGCAGCCCGAGCAGCAACGCGAAGGCTTTTTCCGTGTCTTCCATGACCGCGCTCTCGGTTATTTCGATCTTCAGGGCGGAGGGCGGCAACCCGCTCGATTCCAAGGCACCGCGAACGATCGCGAGGTCGTCTACGCGCGCAAGATGCGCTGCGGAGAAATTTACCGCAACAAAAAGTTCCGGATGTTCGGCGCGCCAAATCGCGGCCGCCGCGCAGGCCATCCCGATGACGCGCTCGTCGATTTCGACGATCAGGCCGCTTTGCTCCGCGATCTTGATGAAAGTCTCCGGCGGCACTTGACCGCGCGTCGCATGCCGCCAGCGGGCGAGCGCTTCGAACCCGGCGATCGAACCGTCGTGCAGCGCGACCAGCGGCTGGTATTCGACGTAAAGCTCGTCGCGTTCGAGTGCGCGCCGCAGATCCGTTTCGAGCGCGAGGCGTTCGAGCGCATCGGCATGCATCGAGAGGTCGAAGACGCGAAACGTCGCGCGACCGGCACGTTTGGCCTCGTACATCGCGACGTCGGCATCGCGCAGCATCTCCTCGGCGCTCTGGTGGCGCGGGTCGGCGATCGCGATGCCGATCGAGGCGGTTACGAAGAATTCCAGTCCCGAGAAGGTGAACGGGTGACGCAGGGCTTGCAGTATCTCTGCCGCGCGCCGGCGGGCCTCGCCTTGTTCTTGAATGCGCGCGAGCAACACGAACTCGTCGCCGCTCAAGCGCGCGAGCACGTCTCCCGAACGCGCGTGCGAAGCTAGTCGCGTTCCGAATTCCGCAAGAAGCCGATCGCCGGTAACGTGACCGAGGCTGTCGTTGATGGCATTGAAGCGATCGATGTCGATGAAGAGCACGGCAAAAAGGCTCTCGTCCTCCAATCGCATCGCATCGAGTTGCGCGCCGAGCTGCGCGATGAAAAACGCGCGGTTCGGAAGGCCGGTCAACTCATCCCGATACGCATGCTCGCGAAGCAGTTCTTCCGCGCGAACGCGTTCGGCGATCTCGCGCTCGAGCACGCCCTGCTGTTCCTCGAGCAGCATCGCTCGCCGGGCATGGCGTCGGGAACGAAGCGCGACGAGAATCGTAAGCGCCGCCGCGAGCCATATGCCCACGATCGCGATCGCGGCAACGACTTGGAGACGTCGAGCTTCCGCGGCATAGACCGAACGGCGCTCGAAAATCTGCACGATCCAACCCGTGTACGGAACGCGCGCCGACGCGTCAACCGCATTGGGACCGGCGACGTCGCGAACGTGCGCGGACAGTTGCGATGGACCGATGCGCGAATTGTCCGACGTGAGCAACACGCTTCCGCCGTGGGTCGTAACCACCGCAAAGTCGCTCGGCGGAAGACGCAGCGGCATCGAACTGCGCAGCGTCGGAAGGATCGAATCGACCGTGACCACGCCCGCAACGCGGCCGTCTACTACAAACGCCTTGGCCGCCGTTACATAGACGTGATCGGTGTCGAAGTAGGGATTCGTGAAAACGACACGCGCGATCGCCGTTTTGCCCAGACGATACCATGGCTGGCGTTGGAAATCGTAGCTGGGCCGCATCCAATCATAGGTCAGCACGGGACGATGGTGGCCGCTCCAGTGCGCGTACGGGCCATACCACCGCGTCTTTCCGTCGAAGCGATACGGTTCGTACCAAGCACCAACGCCGTATATCGTCGAACTTCGGGCCGACCGCAGCAGCGCGAGCAACGAATGCTCGACGCGTTGACGATCGTTGCGCACGTGTCCAACAATATTCGCTGCCGACGACGCCAACTGACGCGCGTCCAGGACGTACCAATTCATCTGATCGACGATGTCGTGCAAGCGGCCTTGCATCAATTCGTCCTGCGCGGTTCGCGATTCATCGGCGCGAATCGTCGCGAACGCTCCAATCGCCACGCTTAGAAGCAGCGCGAACACGACGACAGCGAATATCGCAACGACCGGCGTTCTGGGTTGCCTCTCGACGCGGTCCGAAATTCGTTGATTGCGTATGACAATTGCCAGATAGCGAGCAATTGCACGTATGAGGTGCTCGTCTTGCTTGTCGAAAGCACCCGCGCTCTCCGCCGAAAGGGCAAGCACGCCGAGAACGCGGTCGCGGTATGCGATCGGCGCTGCAAGATCGGAACCGTCGCCCGAAACGACCGTTTCGTTGGCCCGAAATGCTAAGAGCGCGGCCGAATGGGCCGTGACGTCGGGCAGCGCGCCGTCTCGAACGCCGACGAATCCCTCGATTTGAAGATGACGTTCGCCATCGGCAAGGGCGACGAATGCGAGATGCGCTCCCAGTTCGGAGCACAGCGCGTCGCAGACGCGCTCGATCAATTGTTCGAGCGGGTAATCGTCAGAGAGAAGTGCCGCCGTCCGCTGAATCAGACGGCGGTCGCGCGCGGCGCGTGCTTCCGACATCCACCTTACAATACCATATCCGCAACGCGTTCGATTCGAATCACGCGATCCGATTGAACGAGCCGCCCCAGCACGTCGAAACCGCTCACGACGCGTCCGAAGACCGTGAAGGCGTTATCCAAGTGATATTGCGGCGAGAGCGTGATGTAGTATTCCGAGCCTGCCGAGTCGAGCTTCGGTGCGTTCCCGGCGTAATCCAAGCCCATCGAAATCACGTACGAATCTTGCTCGACCGGATTCTGTTCCGCACCGATTGCGTATCCGGGTCCCGGCGTATTTTTCGCGTCTTTTTCGCCGGTTTGCACGACGAAGTCCGGAACGATTCGGAACCACCGATTGTCGTTGTAGAATCCGCGCGCCGAAAGGTTCATGAAGTTTGCGACGGTCAGCGGCGCCCATTCCGGATAAAGCACGACGTAGATGTTGCCTTTCGTCGTCACCAGCCGCAACCGTGGGTGCGGTCCATGCGCCGGCGAGACCATCTCTTGCGCGGTGGTGGGATCGAGCGGTGGACCGAGATCGGCCATCAACGCGCTCGGTGGCGCGGGCGAAGCAATCGCGGAAGGCCAGGGTTGCACGGGCAGGCTCGCAAGGGGATCGGGCCGTGGCTTGGGCACGTGCACGACCGGCGGAATAGCGGTCCAACTCGTGGAGAACGGCTCTCCGTTGACTTCACGGATCGATTCCAGCGCCTGCTCTTGCGCCCGCCACGATCGCGACGTCCGGCTCACCGTCGTCAGCAGCGCTAAGGCCGAGCGGTCTTTCGTACGCGCATATTTGCTTCCAAGAGCGCGCACTGCTTCGATCTGCGTCACCTCGTCGTTCTTGCTCAACCACGCTTCGATGGGGCCGGCCGGTACGAGCTTCGCGAAGCCGCGAAAGACCGTCCACATGACCCGCTGACGAACGTACGGGCTTTGCTCGTAGCGCAAGGACTGCACCAATGCGCGGGCGATGGAGCCGTCCGACGCTCCGCCTGCATAGCTGTTCAGGGCGATTGCGGCATGGCCGCGGACGATCGGATCGTGATCGGCCAGCATCCGCTCGATCGTAGCGGAGACGGCGGCGGCGCTCTGGGCCGGCGACAGCGTATGGGCGCCGGCGTAGCGCTGGAGGGCATCGAGCGCCGCGATGCGCACGGCCCCCGATGCATCGTCCGTATGGGCGAGAATCTGATCCGCGGCCGTTCCCAGGCCAATCACACCCAGCCCATAGATACTCATAGCCCGGACGCTTGGCCGCGGGTCGTTCACATGGCGCGCCAGAAGCGGCGCGCCGCCGGCTTGCCGGGTGCGCCCGATGGCCAGGGCGGCCCGGGTCGCATCGGCGACGCTTGGCGAGGCGAGCAACGATGCGAGCTGGCCGTTGCCGAGGCTCCGCGCCTGCTCCAATTTCAGGATCGTGCGCGGGATCGTCAGGGTCCCGACACCCAGGAGAAGCAGGCAACCGGCCAGCGCGGCTGCCCTAGAACGCAAAAATTCAGTGAAAGGCACGCTTACCCCCAACCATTGGACCGGAACTTGCGTTCTAGTATATGCAGAACGATCGCCGTCCTCCCGGGGCGGCGCGAGAAGGTGAAAGAAAAACAGTATGTCGACCCCCGAAAATCCCAAAAAAACGACCGGCATGTCCGTACGCGAAGCCGGACAAAAAGGCGGCGAGACCGTCAAGAAAAAGTACGGCCCCGAGTTCTACGAGCAGATCGGCCGTAAAGGCGGGCTCGCGACGAAGCAGGCTCACGGTCACGAATTCTACGAGCAAATCGGTAAGAAGGGTGGAAAGAAAGGTGGCGAAGCAACGCGCGATCGCTACGGTCCCGACTTCTACGAACGCATCGGACAAAAAGGTGGCCAGAAAGTCAAGCAACTCATCGAAGAAGGCAAGCGTGCCGCGGCTGCTGCGGCCGACGCAGAAAAGCGCGCGAGCTAGCCTTTTAACGTTGTTCGCGGCGGGCGCTCTGCTTGCTGCGATCGTTCGGTCGGGAACGCCGGCTACGGCGTTTCCGATGCAAACACCTCAACCGGGCAGCGCAACGGCAGCGCCCTCGCGTAAACCCGCGCAGCCCACCAATACGATTCCGCTCGGAACGTCGATCTCGTTCGTTTTGAACGGGACGCTCTCGTCTGCATCGTCGAAGGCGGGCGACGTGGTCGCGGCTCGCCTGAAGGCGCCACTCGCGATCGGAAATCACGTGGTCGCGCCCGCCGGCACGCCCGTCGAGATCCACGTGGTCGACGCAAAGCCGGCCGACAATCCGGACATCTACGGGTTCGTCGACATTTATTTCGAGCCGATGAAACTGCCCGACGGCTCGGTCATTCCGCTTCAACCGCCCACGTCGCGGCTGAGCGTCGATCCGAGCGCGGGCCACGAGTCGACCGCCGCGCTCGAAAACACGATCGGCGACATCTTCCTTCCGACGGCGATCTTCCACGCGTTTCGCAAAGGGCGCAATTTTACGCTCCAGCCAGGCGCCGAAATTCGCGCGCTCACGGAGGCGCAAGTGGCGCTAACGCCCAACGGAACCGTAGCTGTCTCGACGCCCGCGCCGCTGGTCCTCGATGTGGCGACGCCGCATTCGACCTTCAACAGCTCGCCGCTCGCGACACCGAATCCGGGCTTCCGCGCGCCGATCGACAGAGCGACGCCGATGAATCCCTCGACGCCCCATCCGCGCTAAGCGCAAGGAGGTTTCTCGTTGATTCGACGCATTGCGAGCACGCTCGCCGTCGTCGCGGCGCTTACGTCGTCGCTGGCACTCGCTGCCGATCTCTCACCCAAACCGCAAGGCGCGGAAGTTGCGTTCGTGCAGTCGGTACAAAAAGATCTGAACGCGCGCTTTGCCACACCCGCGGATGCGATCAAAGCCGGTTACTTCCGCTTCACGAACGAAGATCGTACCGGTTCGATCAGCTACGCAAACCTGCAGTGGACCTCGAGCGATACGAGGCATCCGAGCCAACTGTGGTACAGCGCGAAGGGACAACTCCTGGGTGCCGATTTTTCGGTCCCGGCAAGTAAGACTCGGCCGGCGCTGTGGGGCGTCAACCCCATGCGCTGGTCGCACTTCGGCGAGCACGTCCACTACATTTTGGCCGGCGCGAACGGAAAGGTGACCTACGGTGCCACGAGCGTGAAAAAGTTCGAAGCGGCCGGCGGAAACCTCAGCGCGCCTTCGGCGGCGACGATCGTCAAGATGGGAATTGCGAAGAATGCGGCCCAAGTAACGCGCGTCTTCGTGTTTCCATCCATTTGGGATCTGCAAGTCTGGGTGCTGCCTAATCCCAACGGTGCCTTCGCAGAGATGAATCCGAACGTGAAGCCTTCGGCAAACGCCGGAGACATGCCGATGTAGCTCCGTTTCGAAGCTATTTGATGCAAGCCGTGGTCGCCGCGTTATACGCAGTGTCCACGGCTTTTTCTTCGTGTCGCGCGATCTCGTCGCGTTGGCCGTCAAAGCGCAGATAGGTCTTGATGTCGCGCCACTCTTTGGGAAGCGACGCTTCGTCCGGCGTCATGCCGCCCAACGGGTGCGGTGCATCGATGATATCGTAATCCATCATGGTGCGCGCCAGGTTTTGGATATCGATGGCCATCGCATGCTGTTTGACGTACGCGGCTTGCAACTCGGAGGCCGCATCCAGCATCTCTTTCGCCTGCTTCGCATCCTGCGTCAACGACGCGCTTTGGCGCAGCGCGTTGATCTCGTCCTGAATGCGCGGCATCGTGCCGAGCATCAGATCCGACTCCTTTGCGAGTTCCTGGCGAACTTTGATGAAACGCGACACGTAGTCGGATTTCGAAAACAACGTGTTGACGTCGTCGAGAGCGCTCCCGACGATCGTCAGCGTCCTGTCGTTAGCGACCATCGGCGTGAACGCGCCGTTGAAGTGCCGTCCGAGCGCCGTGCAGTACGGGCTGGATTTCGTCGTGACGATCGTGTGCGGGGTGGCAGCGGGCGACGGCGCGGGGGACGGACTTGCGGCGAGCAGGAGCGCCAGCACGAGACTGTGGTTCACGTCTTCTATGATACCAAGGGCCGGCGTCCGCGCCGACGGGGACCGCGGTTATTCGTTGGACCAGTAGTCCTTGAGCGCTTTTCCGCGAGAGGGATGGCGCAGCTTTCGTAGCGCCTTCGCTTCGATTTGGCGGATGCGCTCGCGCGTGACGCCGAACTCTTGACCCACCTCTTCGAGCGTACGCTGATGTCCGTCTTCCAGGCCGAAGCGCAGGACGAGCACCTTACGTTCGCGCTCGGTGAGATTTTGCAGTACGTCCTGCATCTTCTCTTTGAGCAGCATGACCGACGCGGCTTCTGCCGGAGCGACCGCTTCCTGATCTTCGATGAAGTCGCCGAGGTGCGAATCTTCCTCTTCGCCGATCGGCGTTTCGAGGGAGATCGGCTCCTGCGAAATCTTCATGACCTCGCGAACCTTTTCGGGCGTGAGCGCCATCGCTTCGGCGATTTCCTCGACGGTGGGTTCCCGGCCGAACTCTTGCAAGAGCTGGCGGGACACCTTGATCAAGCGATTGATCGTTTCGACCATGTGCACCGGAATGCGAATGGTTCGCGCCTGGTCGGCCAATGCGCGCGTGATCGCCTGACGGATCCACCACGTGGCGTACGTGGAGAACTTGTAGCCTTTGCGGTAGTCGAATTTTTCGACCGCACGGATCAGGCCGAGATTGCCTTCCTGAATCAGGTCGAGGAAGAGCATGCCGCGCCCCACGTATTTCTTCGCGATAGAGACGACGAGGCGCAGGTTCGCTTCGGTCAGTTGCCGCTTGGCTTCTTCGCCGTCGGTGACGATGAGCTGGTCGGAGGTGCCATTTTTGCTCAGCTCGAGTTCGCCCGCCTCGATTCGCATCGCCAGCGACTTCTCTTGTTCCATCGAGAGCAACGGAACGCGTCCGATCTCTTTGAGGTACATCCGTACCGGATCGTCGAGCGACAATCCGTCGGGAATCGGCTCCTCTTGTTCCTCTTCGGTTTCGGGCTTTTCTTCTTTTTGCTCGTCGACGATCTCGATGCCGGCGGCAGTGATCTCTTCGAACAACCCGTCGATTTCATCGGGGTTGACGTCATCGAGCGCATCGAACGAAGAATTGATCTCTTCGTAGGTCAGCGAGCCGCGCTGCTTACCGCGCGCGATCAGCTTTTTCTTCAGCGCATCGAGCGTGAGTGCGGGTTGCGGAGCTTCCGCGACCGCACCGGAACTTTTCTTACGTGCCACTTTTGACGTCACCCCCTTTCTCGTCCCCATCCGGGGAACTCGTACAATTAGACTCGTTGATTTTCGGTTACTTCTTTAGCTTTAGTTTTGCGGCCAATTCTTTGAACTCCGTTCGGAGCTCCTCGGGCACCGCGCTCCCGGCGGCGAAGAGTTCGTCGATGGACCGGGAGAGTTCGCCGAGCCTGGCCTCCTCGTCCTCACGCTCCAATCGCTCGACGACGCGGTCGAGATGCGCTCGCCGCTCGTCGGCGTCCCCGTAGAGGACCGCCGAGCTGCGGTCGCGCTGACCGAGCGTCGAGAGCAATGCGTGCGCCTCGTCGTCGTCGTTGAAGGCAACGAAGACGTCGGCGGGACCACGCATCCAGTCCGCTTGTTCGACGATTCGCGAGTAAATTCGCCGATAAACCTCATGACGAAAGCGTCCCGGAGCGATTCGCCCGCCGTATTCGCGAACGAGCGAGGGATCTTCCAGAACGATGCTGAGAACTTCGCGTTCGAACGACAGCGGCTCGATCCGCGCTTTCGCGTAGCGGCTTGCGGCCTGCTGCGTCGAGTGCGGTGCGAAGTTGGCGCTGTTCGCGAGGAACCGGCTATTCCGAAGGTCGTCCACGTTCACCTTCAGACGGCCCGCCACATAAACGCGCCAGCGGTCCCATTCCTCTCGGGGCGTGAGTTCGCGAATAAGGGCTTCGGCCTTTCGAGCGATCGCCGAAGGCGCGTCGAAGCCGGTATTCAGGCGGTCGATCTGAGGATCCAATTTATACTCGATCGACGGCTTGGCCGCTTCCAACAGGGCGCGGAAGCCGTCGGCTCCCCGGCTTCGAACGAAGCTATCGGGGTCTTCGCCTTTGGGAAGGACGACGACCCGCACGCTCGATCCGGTGTGCTCGATAACATTAGACGCGATGTCGATCGCTTTGGTTGCAGCCGCGTCGCCCGCGGCATCCGCGTCGAAGCACAAAAATATGTAGTCCGAATATTTGCGAAGCTCGGAAGCTTGCTTCTCCGTAAAGGACGTGCCAAGAGCCGCGACGGCGTTTTCGAAGCCGGCCTGATGGAGCGCGATGCAATCCAGGTAGCCTTCGACGACGATGAGCGTACGATCGTGTTGCGCCGCTCGCCGGGCAAGGTTGAGGGCGTAGAGATGATTGCCTTTGGTGTAAACGGGCGTCGTGCTCGTGTTGAGATACTTCGGCTCTTCCGCTCCCAGTGCGCGTCCGCCAAAGGCGATGGCTTCGCCGGTCGTCGCGTACGTGGGGATCATCAAGCGGTCTCGATAGAAATCGTAAAACCCGCGCTGTCCCGACTTTACCAGCCCAGCCTTCGCGGCGATCTCCAAATCGACGCCGTGACGCTGCAACTCGTCGGTCAGACCGTTCCAGCCCGCGGGCGCGTAGCCGAGCATGAATCGCTCGCGCGTCGCCTCGGTGATCCCTCGGCCATCCAGGTAGGCGCGCGCCGCTTCACCGGCCGGTGAATTGAGCATCCGCGAAAAATATTTTGCCGCGAGATCGTTCGCTTCGTAGATCGCCTCGCGCTCGTTGCGAACGCGCGCGGTGCGCGGATCTTCGGCTTCGAGTTCGACGCCCGCTTTGGAAGCGAGCATGCGGACCGCGTCGGGGAACGGTACGTTTTCCAGCTTCTGAAGGAACGCGATGACGTCGCCGCCCGCGCCGCATCCGAAACATTTGAAGTACCCTTCCTCGGCGTGCACGTGGAACGACGGCGTCTTCTCGCCGTGAAACGGGCAGAGGCCGACCAAATCGCGCCCACGTTTTTTGAGCGAGACGTACTGGCCGATGAACGTTGCGATGTCGATGCGCGAATGAAGCTCGCGAATCACGCCTTGATCGAAGCGGGGCATGTCGTCGTTCCTTCAGTTCGAGCCAGGCGCCCGAATCCCGGTGACGAACGAGTCCCGCGTTGAAGCGAATTTTCGACCCGGTTCATCATTTCATCGAGCTCGACGCCGGCGAGGCACGCCTGCTCGATCTGCCGGTCATGCAGCGTCTTCGGCGCCTGCGACAGCTCGGACTTGCGTATTTTGCGTTCCCCTCCGCGGAACATTCGCGGTTCACGCACGCGCTTGGGGCGCTTGCTATGGGAACCCGCGCCTTCGACGAGCTCGCGCGCCACGGCGCGGACGCGTTCGACGACGCGCGAGCGGTTGGGGCGCAGCGCCGGCTGGTACGGTGCGCGCTGCTCTTGCACGATATCGGACACGGCCCGTTCAGCCACGCCTGCGAGGCTGTGCTCGGCGTCCAACACGAAGCGCGCACCGAAGCCCTCCTGGCGATGCCGGACGTACGCGCCGCGATCGAAGGCCTCGAGGTCGATCCCGACGACGTGCTGGCGCTCATCTTGGGGCGCGCCGACGCTCGCTATCCGGCGCTCTGCGAACTCGTCAGCGGACCGAATCTCGATGCGGACCGGATGGACTATCTGCAGCGCGACGCGTATTTTACCGGCGTCGCGAGCGGACGATACGACGCGGATCAATTGACCGGATCCCTTCGGATGTTCCAACGCGCCGGCAAGCCCGTCGTCGGCATCGATTATCGCGGCGTCGTTGCGCTCGAATCGTTCGTGGTCGCGCGATACATGATGTTTGCATCGGTGTACTTTCATCACACCACGCGTATGTTCGAGCGCATCCTCCAGCAGGTACTGCGCGAACTCTGGCCCGACCCACATGCGCTCGATCCGATCGAAGAATTTCTGCGCTGGGATGACTTCCGGGTTCTCAACGAGCTACGCGACCGCCAGAGTGAAGCGGCACGCGCGCTGCGGGAGCGCATACGCCTCTACGCGCTCGCAGCAGAGTTCAATGCGGAATCCGATCTGAGCACCTTCGAGCGTTGCCATCAAGCCCTCCGCGAACGCTTCGGGGACGAAGCCGTGTGGGCGGACGAGCAGTCCACCGCGATGCACCGCCTTCCGCTCGGCATGGAGGACCGGCGGCGCACCGTTTGGGTCGGTACGCCCGCGGGACTGATCGACGCGCGCGACGCTTCCGATCTCATCGCGAAGTTGAGCGGCAAAGCATACTGGCGGAAACTCTTCGTAAAGCGCGATCGAGCCGACGTGCGGGAAGCACGCCGGCTCTGTTCGGAGATCGTCGCGTCGCTACGATAAACGCAGCGCTCTAGAGCCCGTGAGCTCGCGCGTATGCGTCGGCTTGCGCGAGTTGGCCCTGCGCGGCTTGCAAATCGCGGATCGCGTCGACGCGGTGGCCGCCGTAGTCGTGTTCGTCGCGGTTCAACTGCGCGATCAGTCGTCCGACCCATCGGTCGACGCCGGCGATGTTTCCGTTGCTACCGCGTTGGCCGCGCATGCCCCATCGCGAGTCGCTGCCGCCCGTAGACCCTCGCGCGCGAAAACATGCCGGGTTGTCGTGCGCTACGCCTATCGCGTATTGCTGCGCGGCGACGAGTTGCGCGCGCGCCTGCTGCATATCGTCGATCGCGCTGACGCGGTGACCGCCGTAATCGTGCCGATCGTGAGAAAGCTGGTCGATGGCCCCCTCGAGACGGCGATGGACGTGGCCGATATTCGCATTGCTGCCGCAGTCCGTTGCAGCGGAGGCGGGTGCCGCGGCGCCAACGGCGAGCCCGGCGGCAAGGGCTAAAGCGCTAATCGCGAGACGAAGGACCGGATTCATGATGGCGTTGTCTCCCTTCGAGAATGATGACGTACGGTCGAACAACGCTATCAGTTTTTTAGCCGGTTCCTCGGTCTTGCCGGAAAACGGAAACTCTCATCGGCCGTTAAGAGACGCTTACGAAAGGGTCCCGAGCGTCGCCTGTGCGGCGGCTAGACGCGCGATCGGAACGCGGTAGGGCGAACACGAGACATACTTCAGTCCGAGCGAATCGCAGAACGCAACGCTCGACGGTTCGCCGCCGTGCTCGCCGCAGATACCGATTTTCAGATCGGCGCGCGCTTCGCGCCCAAGCTTAACGGCCTGCTGCATCAACGCGCCCACGCCGCGACGATCCAACACTTGGAAGGGATCGTCTTTGAGAATCTTCTTATCCAAGTAGGCCGGAATGAACGTCGCCTCGGCGTCGTCGCGGCTGTAGCCGTACGTGGTTTGCGTGAGATCGTTGGTGCCGAACGAAAAGAATTCGGCGATGCGAGCGAGGTCGTCGGCTACCAGGCACGCACGCGGTAGTTCGATCATGGTGCCGATATGGTAGTCGAGGGTGCAGTCGTGCGCGGCCATCGCGTCGTCGGCGGCTTTTTTCGCGGCATCGTAGGTCGAACGCATCTCTTCTTGCGTGCCGACGCCCGGAATCATCACTTCCGGCCGCGCATCGATCCCGCGCTTCTTCAATTCGCACGCCGCTTCGAAGATCGCGCGTACCTGCATCGCATAGATCTCGGGGAAAAGGATGCCCAGGCGGCAGACGCGCAACCCGAGCATGGGATTCTGCTCGTGAAGCTGCTGCACGCGTTTGAGCATCGCGTCCTTGACTTTATATTCCGGCGTATCGACGCCGCTCTTCACGCGCAACTCCGTCGTCTCGACGAGCAATTGCTCGAGCGAAGGCAAGAACTCGTGCAACGGCGGATCCAGCAACCGGATCGTGACCGGCAAACCGGCCATTGCTTCCAGAATGCCGGCGAAATCCTCGCGTTGGAACGGCAGCAACTTTTCGAGCGCCTCGGCACGCGCTTCCGGGGTGTTCGCCAGAATCATCTGCTGCACGATCGGTAACCGGTCTTGCTGCATGAACATGTGCTCGGTGCGACAGAGTCCGATGCCTTGGGCGCCGAGCTCCCTGGCCTTACGCGCATCTTCCGGCGTGTCCGCGTTCGCCCACACTTCCATGCGGCGCACCTTGTCGGCCCACGACAAAAACGTCGCGAGCCAATCGGGAAGCGTCGAAGGCGCGTCGATCAACTCGAGCTTCTGAGCGATGACGTTACCGGTCGTACCGTCGATCGTGATCCAATCGCCTTCGCTCAAGACGATGTCGCCGATCGCTACGCGCTTGTTGCGGCGATCGATCTCCAGCGCATCGCATCCGGCGACGCATGGTTTGCCCATTCCCCGGGCGACGACGGCCGCGTGCGATGTCGCTCCGCCCTTCGCCGTCAACACGCCGCGCGCGGCGATCATCCCGTGCACGTCGTCCGGCGTCGTTTCGACGCGCACGAGCACGGTATCTTTGCCTTGTTCTCTCCATGCGACCGCGTCGTCGGCGGTAAAGACGATCTGACCGGCCGCCGCGCCGGGCGAGGCATTGAGGCCTTTGCACGCGACGTCGTAATGCTCGGCGGGATCGATGCGCGCGTGGAAGAGTTGGTCGAGCGTCTTCGCGTCGACGCGGCCGACCGCCCTGCGTTCGTCGATGAGTCCCTCACGCACCATGTCGAGCGCGATTTTCACCGCCGCTTCGGCCGTGCGCTTCGCCGTGCGCGTCTGAAGCATGTAGAGCGTGCCGCGCTCTACGGTGAATTCGAGATCCTGCGCATCCTTGTAGTGCGATTCCAGGCGCTGCGCGATCGCTTCAAACTGCGCGTAGATCTCCGGCTGGCTGCGCTGCAGATCGGTGATTTTTTGCGGCGTGCGAATGCCCGCCACGACGTCTTCACCTTGCGCGTTGACGAGATACTCGCCGAAGAGCACCTTCTCGCCGGTGTTCGGATCGCGCGTGAAGGCGACGCCGGTTCCGGAATCGTCGCCCATGTTTCCAAAAACCATTTGAACGACGCTGACGGCCGTTCCCCAATCGTCCGAAATCTTGTTGAACCGGCGGTAGTCGATCGCGCGCTTCGAGTTCCAGGAATCGAAGACGGCCTCGATCGCCAAACGCAACTGTTCGCCGACGTCCTGCGGGAAATCGCGATTTGCGTGTTCGCGAACGACCGCCTTGAATTTCGCGACGAGCGCCTTCCAAGAGGCCGCGTCGATCTGCGGATCGTTTTGCACCCCGAGTTCGCGTTTGCATTCGTCGATCAGTTCTTCGAATGCGGCCTTTTCGATACCGAGCACGACGCTCGAAAACATCATGATAAAGCGCCGGTACGCATCCCACGCGAAACGCTCGTTGTTCGTGCGCGCGGCGAGGCCTTCGACGGTTTCGTCGTTCAATCCGAGATTGAGAATCGTGTCCATCATGCCCGGCATAGAGACGCGGGCGCCGCTGCGAACCGAGACCAGCAGCGGATCGGACGGATCGCCGAAACGCCGGCGGGTGCGGGCTTCCAACTCGTGCATGGAGCGCAGCACGCTCTCTTCGAGGCCTTCGGGAAACCGTCGCCCCTGCTTATAAAAGGCGAGGCAGGCTTCGGTCGTGATGATAAAGCCCTGCGGGACCGGCAGCCCCGCGCGCGTCATCTCGGCGAGGCCGGCACCTTTGCCGCCCAGCAGCTCTTTCATAGAGCCGCTACCTTCTTCGAAGAAATAGATGTATTTCGGCGCCACGATGCCCTTAATCGACGGCCTCAAGAGCTGCATGATAAGCGCGACCTCCCCGCAGTGGTCCTCCCATCATGCCCACTTCATGCGCTCGCTAAAATAGTGATGCAAAGCGTCGGACGCGATGCGCTCTTGCCGCATCGAGTCGCGCTCGCGGATGGTTACCGTACCGTCTTCCAGGGTGTCGTAATCGACCGTCACGCAGAAGGGCGTGCCGATCTCGTCCTGGCGGCGGTAGAGTTGGCCGATGTTCCCCTCGTCGTATTGCGTGCGGTACGACGGACGCAGCCCGGACTCGATCCCGCGCGCCCGTTCCACCAGCTCGGGCTTGTTGCGCGCGAGTGAAAAGACCGCGATCTGCACCGGGGCGATGAACGGATGGAACCGCAACACGACGCGTTCGGTCTCCTTACCGTTTGGATCGACGCTCTTTTCACGTTCGAACGCATCGATCAGCATCGTGAGCGTCGTTCGATCCATGCCGGCCGAACTCTCGATAAGGATCGGCGTGTAGTGCGTCTTCGCGGACTCGTCGTAGAAGCGCAAATCTTTGCCGGAAAGCTTCATGTGGGCGTCGAGATCGTACGTGCCTCGGTGAGCGATCGATTCGAGCTCGCCCCAGCCCCACGGAAAGAGATACTCGACGTCGGTGCCCGCTTTGGCGTAATGCGGACGTTCTTCGGGTTTGAGTTCGTAGAAACGCAGGCGTTCGGGTTTTACGCCGTATTTTGAATACCACGCCTTACGGCGATCGACCCACTCTTGAAATGCCGTGAGATCGTTGCCGTCGTCCGGCACGAAATACTCCAGTTCCGCTTGCTCGAATTCGCGCACCCGAAACGTGAAATTGCCCGGGGTGATTTCGTTGCGGAACGATTTGCCGATCTGCGCGATCCCAAACGGCGGGCGCTTGCGCGCGGTTTGATAGACGTTTTTGAAATTGACGAAGATGCCTTGAGCGGTTTCGGGGCGCAGATATGCGGTCGACGCGGTGTCTTCCATCGGGCCGATCTGCGTCTTCATCATCAAATTGAAGTTACGCGGTTCAGTGAAGCTGTCTTTGCTTCCGCAATCGGGACACTGATTGGGATTCTTCAAGTGATCCAAACGGAAACGGTGTTTGCAAACCTTGCAATCAACGAGCTTGTCGTGGAACTGCGCGAGATGCCCCGAAGCTTCCCAAGTAGAGGGATGCATGATGATCGAAGAGTCGAAGGCAACGACGTCATCGCGCAGTTGCACCGTATCGCGCCACCACGCATCTTTGACGTTGCGCTTTAGCACGGCACCCATCGGACCGTAATCCCAGAAGCCGTTGATGCCGCCATAGATCTCGCTCGACTGAAAGATGAAGCCGCGGCGCTTTGCAAGCGCCGTGATCTCGTCCATCGTGACGTTCGTCTGGGGGTCCATAGGGCGTGATAGATTTATCAAGCACCCTGCTTACCCCCCCTTGCCCGGCCTCGATTCTCGCCGGCGGTACACGACCACGTCGCCGTAGCGGCAGACCGGGCGATATTCTCCCCGCCTCACCGCCGCTTTTACGGCGGGCAGCACCGTGGCGCGGAACGCAGCGTTGGGGTAATCCAGCGCGTAGACAAGATAGGCGGCGCCCGGGGTCGTCGCCGTCGTAGCGTGCGGAAAGGCGACCGATTCTTGGGCGTACCACTCGTCTTGGGTGGCTACGACCGCGTCGTGGGGCACGCACGAAAAGGCCCGCCGTACGTCGGCAAGATCGTGGTAGGAGGGGCGCAGGTAATGGAGCGGGTGCATCGGGTCGAACGCGATCAGCACCACGACCGAAAGCGCCGCCGCCACGCCCGTCCAGGTACGTGCAATCGTTTCGGATCGCTTCCGCAGAATGACGAGCGCGCAGCCGGCCGCAACGAGCAGCCACGGAATCCATAGCGCCGCATAATGATCGCCCATGCGCCAAACGTAGGCATCGTTCGCAAGCAGGACCATCGCGAACCCCGGAAGCGCGATGAGCCACCAACGGGTGAGCAGCGGCAGGAATGCCAGCGGCGCGAGCGCTTCCAAGACGTAGGTGAATTTCCCGCGTTGGAAGACGACGCGCGCAACGTCGAACGGATGGGTGAAGACCGCGAAGATCACCGCGACCGGCCCGTTCGCAAACGAATATTCGTAAAAATGCGAGGGATTCCAACCGCCCAACGACGGAACGACCGCACCGAAATATAGCGCGAGTGCGCTCGCCGCCGCGAGCGTCGTTGCCCCTCCCGCAACGGCAAGCTGACGCCGGTGCAGCCTGACGCCCGCAATCGAAAGCGCGATGCCGAGTAACGCCAACTCTATGCAAATATCTTCACGCAAACCGATGGCGAGCAGCGTGCAGACCGCATACCAACGCCAATTCCCGCGATCTGCGGCCAGCAGCATGCCGATCGCCAACGGCGCAAACAATCCCAGTTCGTGAAACTCATCGAATCCGAGTGCGACCAGCGGCGGATACAACAACGCAACCGCGCCAAAGCGCAGGCTGAGCGTCTCGCCGAGATACGGACGAAAGAGCGCCGCGAGCAGCGGTGCGGTCGCAGCAACCGCAGCCGCCTGCACGAGTTGAATGAGAAAGCCGTTGCGAGCGAGCGCCGCGAGCGGCCACAGCAATATCAGCGTCGGCGACCAGTGAAAACGAAAGTGCGTTCCGGCTTCGAGAACGTCGCGCATCCCAGGGCCCGACGCGATGAGCTGCGCGAACGTTCCCGTGTCTGCCCCGTATGACCAAAAGGCGGTCCGTGCGACCACGCAAATCGCAAGCAGCACGAATTCGACTGCAGCCCAAACGACGAGGCGTTTCACCATTGCTCCGCGCGGTAGCTTAGGCAGTGCGTTCCGGCTTCCCGCCAAGATTTGTGCCTGCGTTTCTCGAACCCGAACGCATGAAGCGACCGTGGCTTCCGATCGCGGCGACGATCCTGTGGGGTTTGGCGTTCTTTCCGGGGTGCATTTTAGCCCTCACGGCCGTCTTTATGTCCGACGGCCTCCGCGAAAGCCAAATCTCGACGTTCATGGCATTCTGGATTTCCACGATCGCATTTCCCATCGCATGCTTGATCGCGATCGCCGGGATTTGGATCAGCCGCCATCGCTGGAAGTCCAACAACCCCATCCTCGCCCTGCGCCTGGAGATCGGCTTCTCGGCGTTGCCGCTGCTGCCGGTTTTACTGGCGGCGATCTTTCTCAAGCGGCTGGGAATGTAACCCCGAACGCAGGCTCGGGCACAACCGATATTACGCGAGCTCGAACGATACGATCGCGTCGTTGTTGCGATCGGCCGTCCAGAAGCGCTCGCCGTCGAACGCAACGCTTCGCGGTTTGAACGGGAACGAGCGAAGCGTTTGAATCGATGATGCATCGGCGCCGATGCCAAGACGCTCGAAACGCCCGTCGACCCACGCGTCGTCGACGGTTACGAGATAAAATGCATCGTCGACGATCGTCATGCCGACCGGACGGCGTTCAAGCCGCACTTCGCGCACGGAAGAACCGCGTTCGTCCAATTCGATCAGCTTCTTGTCCCAGGCTTGCGAGAGATACAGCGTTCCCATTGCATAGGCAAGAAACGATCCGGAGTTATCGGGGCATATGAACCGCTCCGCAAAACCCTCGTCGGGTGAAAACGCATAGACGTAGCGGTGATCGCGCTCCAGATCCGGCTCGTCGATCGACGGCGCGAGGATCAGCTGAAAATCCCGGCCCGCATACGCGATGCCGAGTGCCTCGGCGGGCGGAACGAACTCACGTTGAACCGTCCACGACAGCGGATCGATCTCATACAGCTTGCCGTTAGCGGCGCTGGTTACCCACATCTTGGCACCGTCCCACGCAAGCCCTTGCGGATGTTGCACCGGAGAAGCGTACCGCGTCAGCTCATTCACAAATCATCCTCACTTGCCGCCGATTCTCGTTTGGCTTCAGCGCCGCGCACCCGCCTAAATAACTACGCCGAACATCCGATCGATACGGTCCTTCGACTCCGCGTTGCTTCGCAACGCTTCGCTCAGGATGACAAGCCTCCCGGGCGCTCCAACCGCAGCGCACCACCCCGCGTTGCGAAGCTGTCATCGATGTGATAATGTCGACTAGGGTATCAAGCCGGCAGACACATCGAAGCGCGCGAGGCGCCGCAGTAATGCGGCGCTTCGCTATTTTGCCGAGGCGTGCGCCTTCGGTTGCGTTTCCGCGCGCAGTTGCCCGCAGGCGGCACTGATGTCGCGGCCCATGTTCTTGCGTACCGTCGTCGGTACGCCGGCTTTGTCGAGCACCGCCGCGAAGGCCCAGATGCGCGCATCCGCGGTACCTTGAAACGGCCCGTCCGGCGTCGAGTTGTACGGAATCAAATTGACGTGATAGAGGCGGCCGCGCATAAGAGCGGCTAATTCGTTCGCGCAGGTTTCGTCGTCGTTGATGCCTTCCAGCATCACATATTCGAAAAACACTTTCCGGTTCGTCTTTTCCACGTAGCGCTCGACCGCCGCCATCAGCTCGCCCATGTCGAACTTTCGATTCACCGGCATAATGGCGCCGCGAACGCGATCGCTCGGCGCGTGAAGCGAGATCGCGAGATTGACCTGTAGACCTTCGTCCGCGAACCGATCGATCTTATCGACGAGGCCGACGGTCGAAATCGTGATGTGCCGGTGCCCGAGCCCCAAACCATGCGGGTCGTGCAACAACGCGACCCCATTCATGACAGCTTCGTAGTTGTGAAAGGGCTCGCCCATTCCCATGAACACGATGTTCGTGATGCGCTTGTTGCGCGTGGCCAGCTCGCGCGCGAAGAATCGCGCTTGATCGAAGATTTCGGTCGCATCCAGATTGCGCGTGAAGCCCGCCTGCCCCGTGGAACAAAACGCGCAGGCGAACGCGCAGCCGGCTTGCGAGGAGATGCAAACGGTCGTGCGATCGCCGTAGTGTTCCATCAGAACGGCTTCGACTTCGTTCCCGTCGCGTAATTTGAAGAGGCCCTTGGTCGTCTGGCCGTCGTTGGACCGCTGCAGCACCACGGGCGTCACCGACGAAAACGAGAACCCGCGCGACTGCAATTCTGCGCGCAGTTCCTTCGGCAGCGTCGTTACCTCGCCGACGTCCGCGCACAATTCTTTGGCGGCCGCCCGATAGATTTGCTTGAGCCGGAACGGCTTGAGCTCGAAGGCACGCGCGAACTCGTCGCTATCGGCAAAACCGATGCGGCGCGCGACGTCGTCGAACCAAATACGAAGGGGGTCCCTGGTCACAGCACCCCATCCTAACACACGTCGTCAAATCAGACGCCGTCAAACAAAGCCGCTTGCTCCGGCTCCTCGGGAGCAGCCGCCGCAGGCTCATCGAGCTTCGCTCGGACGGCCTTCAGATCGGCCCAGACCAGGCGCTTGACGGCGGTCATCTCGCCGCCCGTCTGCCGCAGGATGTAGGCCGGATGGAAGGTCACCATCAACGGAATTCCGAGCGGTCCCTCATACCAGCGCCCGCGCATCTTCGTGATTTGAAAATCGCGGCCAAGAAACGACTTTGCCGCCGGGGCGCCCAGCGCCAGCAACACCTTCGGACGGATGATGTCGATCTGCTCGTCCAAGAACGGGCGGCAGTTCGCCATTTCTTGCGGTTCCGGCGCCCGGTTCTTCGGCCCGCGCAGCCCCGGTTCGGTCGGACGGCATTTCACCGTATTGCATATATACACGTCTTCGCGCGCCAGACCGATCGCGGCCAGCATCTTTTCGAGCAATTGCCCGGCACGTCCGACGAACGGTCGCCCAAGCAAATCTTCCGTTTCGCCCGGCCCCTCGCCGACGACCATCACGTGCGCGCACGGATCGCCCTCACCGTAGACGTTGTTGCGGCGCTGCGAGCCGATCGCACACTTCCGGCAGGCGGCCGCTCCGGCCGCCTCGGCTGCAAGCAGCCGTTCGCGGCGAGCGCGTTCTTCAAGCATCGGCAACCAGGACCGCTTCTCCGAATGCCACGACCTTACACGACCCGTCTGGACCTTCGGAAACGTGAAAACTCAAGCCGATCACCGCGTTCGCGCCGAGGGCGTTCGCGCGCTTGTAGATGCCTTCGAGGGCTTCGTTACGCAAATGCTCCGCGTCGCTCAGAAACTCGTTGGGCGAGACGCCGATGAGCATTCCGAGGCTGCGAAAGGTCGAGCGGAGCCGATTGCGCGGGCGCGATGCGATTCCCGAGACGTACCCGAAGCGCCGGACGATGCGCGTGTCTTCAAGGTCGGTGAAGGTGACCACATCTTGAGGCGCTATCATTGACGTATGGATTCACCGTCGGTCCTGGTCATCCGCCTGGACGCGATCGGCGACGCGCTTGCGCTGACGCCGTTGTTGGCCGCATTTCGGGAACGCAGTATTCCGGTGGATCTGGTGATGTCCGCGGTAAACGCCGCCGTCTTTTCTTCCCGCGCCGCGCGCGCGATCGAAATCGCGCCCTTCGCCTTGCGCTCCAGCACTTCCGAGAATCTGCACGCGATCGGGGAATTCGGGGAGCGGCTGCGGTCGCGCGGCTACTCGCACGTCCTGGTCGCGACGGAAGATCCCGGCGGCTATCGCCTGGCGCGGGCCGTAGCGGCACCGGTCCGCATCGGTTTTTCGAATGGGTGGGGGAAGCCGTTCAAGAGCTTGTGGGTGCGCTCGATGCTCACCGAGACCGTCGTTCGCAGCGCAGGGCTGGACCCGAAAGCGCCGCACGAATCCGACGTGCTCTTCGGTCTCGCGCGCAGTCTTTTGGGCAACGCCGCCCCGACGCGCGATGTTGCGAAGCTGCGCCCCCTCGTCCTGGAACGAGAGGTTCCTCGCGAAGAACGCGTCGCATTTCAGGTCACCGAAAAGTGGGTGCGGCTCGGCATCGCGTTCGGCGACGTGGTCGACGCGTTCGCACGCGCGTCCAACGAAGCGGTGCTTCGTCCTATCGCCTCCGCGGCAGAGGCTCCCTTCGTGCGTGAGTTCGAACGCGCCGCACGCTGTACGGTGGAGTGTTTCGATACGCTCGAGCCGTGGAAGGAAGCCATCGCGGCGTCGGCCGCATTGATCGCTCCCGATTCGGGCGCGATCCACGTTGCGGGCATGACCGGAACGCCCGTGCTCGCGGTCTTCGATCCGCGCGCTCCGTTCGCGCTGCAGAGCGCGCGATGGGCTCCGTGGGCCGCGCGCTACGTCAACCTTCGAGGAAGCGCCGGATGGCAAGAAACGATCCCGCAGAACCTGCGGGAACTCGCGTCAGCGGCAGGCGCCCGAACGCCGGTAGATCTCCACTGACCCGGTGACGCCGACGGGCGCGTAGGCTTTCGCTCGGACGAGCGCGGCGAAGGCCTCGCCGTACTCTTGCAGCCGCGGCGATTGCGGAAACGCGCGGTCGACCAGCACGAAGCACGCGTGCAACGGCGTTGCCGGGTCGTCGGGCAGTAACCGTGCAAACGGATCGTGGAGCGCGAGGTGCGTGTAGGCTTCTTCCTGCGTCGCGATCGAAATGTCGCGCGGCAAACGATGCAACTGCGCGTCCAGCGCAACGTCGCGATCTTGCAGCCTGCGCAAGTTCATCCCCGGATGCATGGGATTCGCGACGACGAGCTCCAGCACGCACAGTCCGATGCAGACGAACAGCATCGCACGGCGCCTGCGTTCGGGAAGCGCGCACGCGGCAAGCGCAAAAGCGATGAGCACGTAGCCGATCCAGGCTCCGGCGTAGTGCGTTCCATTAGTGTAGGTCGTCGACATCCGCGAAAGCAGCACTTCGGCAAACGGCGCAAACGCGAGCCACATATATCGGGAACGGAACGGAAAGAATCCAAGCGGCGCGAAGACGAGCGCGAGAAATCCTATGCGCGCGAGCAGTTCCTGCGGAAAGAGTGCCCGCACGTCGGCGCCGGTCCACGCATAGAACCGTACCGGCGCCCACGACGGATTGGCCTGCGCGTGCGGCTGGATGATGAGAAAGAACGCGAGTGCCGCACCGAAGCCGAGGGCCGCTACGACCGCTCCGATCAGACCGCGCTTGGTTCCGCGATAGACGAATGCCGCGATCGCACCGGCAACGCCGACGAAGATCGCCTGGTCTTCCTTGGTGGCGACGCCGACGATTGCGGCAACGATCGCAGCCCGCAGATATCCCGCGTCGAACGCCCAAAGCGCCCACGCGATCGCGGCCGGCGCAAAAACGTTTTCGTGAAAATCGTTGAACGCGAGTCCCGCGAGCGGCGGATACAGAAACGCAACGATTGCGACGAGCCGCGCGGTGTTTCGATCCGCATGCCGAGCGGCGATCGCGTACAGCGGCGGAATCGCCAGCGCGCATGGGAGAGCGGTAAAAAGAATCAGGGCGAGCGGCGAACGCCAGAGCGCGACCAGCGCTCCTGGAACGTAGAGGATCGGCGAGAAGTGAAATGCCCAGTGGCTTCCTTCGATCGCGTTACAGAAGCAGCCGAACGCGCTTGCAATCGTTTGCGCGAAGATGCCGAAGTCGACCAGGTTCCGGTGAACTGCATACCGTATCGCGCCGAGCACCGTGAAGATCGCGGTATAGGCGGCGGCGAGCAGCCACGGGAACCGGTCACGCATGAAGCGTGCGCCGCTGTTGAAGATAGGGCCAGATAAACGGGTCGACGTCGCCGTCCAGGACGCCCTGAGCGTTGCCGGTCTCCACGTTCGTGCGGTGATCTTTCACCAGTTGATAGGGCTGCAAGACGTACGAACGTATCTGCGATCCCCATTCGTTCGCTTGCCGCTCGCCGCGTAACTCGGAGAGTTTTGCATCGCGTTCTTCGGCGGCGCGTTGCACCAGCTTCGCGCGAAGAATGTTCATCGCGACCTCGCGGTTCTGCGCTTGCGAACGTTCTTGCTGCGAGGCGACGATGGTGTTGGTCGGGATGTGGATGACGCGAACCGCGGATTCGGTCTTGTTGACGTACTGGCCGCCGGCGCCGCCCGATTTAAACGTTTCGATACGAATGTCGTCGGGTTTGATTTCCACGTCGACGTTCTCGCCGGCTTCGATTTCGGGGATGACGTCGACGGCAGCGAAGGACGTATGGCGGCGATGCGCGGCATCGAAGGGCGAAAGGCGCACCAAACGATGCACGCCGCGTTCGCTTTCCAGCATGCCGTAGACGTTGCGTCCTCGTACGAAAAACGTGACCGATTTCAATCCCGCTTCTTCGGCGGGCGATTCGTCGACGATCTGCGTCGAAAATCCCTTGCGATCCGCCCACCGGAGGTACATGCGCAGCAGCATCTGCGTCCAGTCGGCCGCGTCCACGCCGCCGGCGCCCGCGAAGATGCTGACGATTGCCCCGTGGGAATCGAACTCCCCGTCGAAGTTCGCCGCCATTTCTAGTTCGTCCAGAATCGAGCCGGCTCGTTCGATGTTCGCGTCCACCTCCGGCGCAGCCGAAGGATCGTCGCCGAAGAGCTCGAGCATTTCGCGCGCGTCGCGCAACGCACGTTCTGCCGCATCCATGCGCCCCGCCTCTTCACGCAGATCGGCGAGTTCTTTCATGGTGCGTTGCGCCGCGTCGGGATCGTTCCAGAAGCCTTCGGCGCGCGAGCGCTCGTCGAGCTCGCTTATCTTTCGCGTCGTGCCAGCGTAGTCAAAGACGCTCCTTGATCGCGGAAAGGCGCTCGTCGAAGCGGTTGATCGTGGTTATCTGGGTCTCGCTCATAGCGTGGCCGCCATTCTCGGTCTTCGCCGGTGCCTCCCTTGTCGGAGCGCCCCTCCTGCGTGATGGAGGGGCACCACGACGACGGAGGTTCACACGATGAGTTACCCGGTTATCGAGAGACCGATCGAAACGATGCTCCCGTTCCCAGGCACGCTGGCCGGCGCGCTCGGTGCAAATCCACCGGGAAGCGGCGGCGCGCGGCCCACCGACACGATAAGCCGCCTCGCCAACCCCGGCAGCGTCAACGCGGCGGGCTTGTCGGTCAATCCGCTCTCGCTCATGTTTCCGGGTTTGAGTTTGTTCGGCGGCGGCGGCGGCTTCGGCAATCTCGCGCAGACCTTGATGCAACTGCTTCAAAGTCTCTTCTCCACGGGCGGACAAAACGGCGCCGGAGGCTTCCCTTACGGCGACAACGAGCAGTATTTCAACAACGCGAACGGCGCGTCCGTAGGCGACCCGCATCTGTCGTTTAACGGCGCACATTGGGACAACATGGGATCGCAGCCCGATCTCTTGCATTCGGATTCGTTTCAGGGCGGCTACCAAGTTTCGACGCAAGCGACGCCGCCGTCGCCGAACGGCGTGACGTACAACCAATCGGCGACGGTGACGACGAACTACGGCGGTACCAACGTTTCGCTGGACAATGCCGGCAATGCGACGATCGCGGAAAACGGTAACCAGTACACCATCCAGCCCGGACAAACGATCGATCTGGGCAACGGGGAAATCGTCCAGCGCAACGGCGACGGTTCTCTGCAAGTGACCTGCGACAACGGTAACGGCGGCGAGATCAGCACGACGATGCGCGACAACGGTCAAGGCGTCGACGTCAGCGCGACCGCTTACAACGTCGACCTCGGCGGAGCGCTCGTCAGTGGCGCAGCGCAGAACGGGGGCGGGACGCTGATTCCGCTCGCTCGGCCGCACCGTGCGCAGCCGCAACGCATACCAGAGGTGAATTTGTGAGCGCGCGCGTAGCTGCTGCATCGTGCCCTACACGTCCCTCGTCGATCTCTTCAAGGTAGGCTTAGGCCCGTCCAGCTCGCACACGGTCGGTCCGATGCGCGCGTGCAACATGTTCGTGGAAGAGCTGCGCCTCGCGGGCGCGATCGAGCGCGTGGAGCGCATCGCCGTCGATCTCTACGGCTCGCTTGCGTTGACGGGACGCGGGCACGGGACCGACCGAGCATTACTTCTAGGCCTGGAAGGGCATCGTCCGGACGGCATCGAGCCCAATGAGGCCGAGCAGCGCGTGGCGCAGATTCGAGGCGGCGACCCGTTGCGCGTCGCCGGCGTGCACGGCATCGCCTTCGATGAGACGCGCGACATCGTATGGCGGGTACGTGAAGTCTTGCCGATGCACGCCAACTGCATGCGCGTCGTCGCGGAAGCCGCCGATGGAACGGTGCTCCTCGAGCGTCTCTATGCATCGATCGGCGGCGGTTTCGTCATAACCGAAGGCGGCGCGAGTGAAGGTGCGACGCAGGCAGCCGTGCCGCACGCCTTTACGTCTGCGGCCGAATTGCTGGCGATCGCGGGCCACGAACGTCAAGCGGTCTGGCAGATCGTGCTGGCAAATGAAGACGCGCTGCGAACGCGCTCGGAGACCGATTCGTACCTCGATCGTATTCTCGAAACGATGCGCCGCTGCGCCGAGCGGGGATTGGAGACCGAGGGAGTCTTACCAGGGGGCCTCAACGTCCGGCGCCGCGCACCGCGATTATACCGGCGTGTGATGAGCGGCGGCAACGACGTGCTCGCGGCGATGGATTACGTCAACGTCATTGCGATGGCGGTCAACGAAGAAAATGCGGCGGGCGGCCGCGTCGTTACCGCCCCGACGAACGGTGCGGCAGGCGTTATCCCCGCCGTGCTGCACTATTATCGCCGCTATCTCGACGGTGCCTCGCGCGAAGGCGAGGTTCGCTTTTTATTGACGGCGACCGCAATCGGCGGCTTGTACAAAGCCAATGCGTCCATTTCGGGTGCAGAAGTCGGATGTCAGGGCGAAGTGGGCGTCGCGTGCTCGATGGCGGCGGGCGGCTTGGTCGCCGCGCTCGGCGGCAGCAACGCACAGGTCGAGAACGCGGCCGAGATCGGGATGGAACACAGCCTGGGCATGACGTGCGATCCGATCGGCGGACTGGTGCAAGTTCCGTGTATCGAGCGTAATGCGGTAGGAGCGGTCCGGGCGATCCACGCCGCGCGCATGGCGATGGAAGACGCGGGCGATCACGTCGTGTCGCTCGATCGCGTCATCGAAGTGATGTACCGCACCGGTCTCGACATGCAATCGGCGTATAAGGAAACCTCGCTCGGCGGCCTAGCCGTGAGCGTCGTCGAGTGCTAGACGCGCGCTGACGGCGCCGCGCTTATGCGTCGACGCCGTGGCATTTCTTATATTTCTTTCCGCTGCCGCACGGGCACGGGTCGTTGCGGCCGACCTTGGCTTCCGCGCGGGCCGGCTTCGCGGGCTCGCCATCGCCCAGGTTCGTATGAATCTGCTGCGGCCGCCGGCTTACGCCCGGCATCGGTCCGAGTAATTGCTCCGCTTCCTGCGGCGACAACCGGCTGCCGGAGGACGCCGCTTGCGGCACCATCGCGCCCGAAGGAATCTGCTCGAACGAAGGCATCGCTGCCGGCGTTCCGCTTCCGCCTTGCGGCCCTTCACCGTCTCCCGGCGGCGGCCCATGCTCGATCTGCACGCGGAAGACGCCTTTGACCGCTTCGTCGGCGATGTTGTTCTTCAACGACTCGAAAATTTCGTAGGCTTCCTTTTCGTACTCGACGCGCGGATCTTTTTGACCGTATCCGCGTAAGCCGATACCGGTCTTCAAGTGGTCCATCACGTAGAGATGATCGACCCACTGACGGTCGATGATCGGAAGCAACAGGTAGCGCTGTTCGACGATGCGCAGGATCTCCGGCGTTACTTCCTGTTCCTTCTCCTCGTACGCCGCGATCGCGTGCTCGCGCAGGATGCGCCGCACTTCGTCGCGATCTTTGCCGCGCAGATCGTCGGCGCCAACGTCTTCCTTGATCGGGAAGACCTGTTCGACCATGTTGAGCATCTCGTCGTAGTCCCATTCGCTCGGATGCGCGTTCTCCGGAGCGTTTTGGTCGACGGCTTCGTCGATCTTGTCTTCGAGCGACTGAATCATGAACCCGCGCGAGTCGAACGTGCCTTCCAGAATCGCACGCCGGTCCGCGTAAATCGTTTCGCGGTGTTTGTTCATAACGTCGTCGTATTCGAGGACGTGTTTGCGGATCTCGTAGTTGTGCGCTTCGACCTTCTTCTGCGCGCGCTCGATCGATTTGGTCACGAGGCCGGATTCGATCGGCTGCTCGTCGGTAAAACCGACGCGATCCATGATATTGGTCATGCGATCGCCGCCGAAGAGGCGCATTACTTCGTCTTCGAGCGAAATGTAAAAACGCGTCGAGCCCGGGTCGCCCTGACGGCCGGAGCGTCCGCGCAACTGGTTGTCGATACGCCGCGATTCGTGGCGCTCGGTACCGATGATGTGCAAGCCGCCCTTTTGGGCCACGCCTTCACCGAGTTTGATGTCGGTACCGCGGCCTGCCATGTTGGTTGCAATCGTCACTTGACCGTCTTGACCGGCGTCCTTGACGATTTCGGCTTCCTGCTCGTGGTACTTCGCGTTGAGAACGTTGCATTCGACGCCCTTACGGCGCAGCATCGCTGCGAGCAATTCGCTCTTTTCGATCGAACGGGTGCCGACGAGAACGGGGCGCCCCTTGTGGTGCTCCTCGATGATCTCGTTTACGACCGCGTCGAATTTGGCTTTCTCCGACTTATAGACGATGTCCGAATGATCTTTGCGCGCCATCGGACGGTTGGTCGGAATCACGACGACATCCAAACCGTAGATGTCGCGGAACTCGCGCTCTTCGGTCTTGGCGGTACCGGTCATACCGGCCAAATGGTCGTACAAACGGAACAAGTTCTGGAAGGTAATCGTCGCGAGCGTCTGATCCTCGCCTTTGACGTTGATCCCTTCCTTTGCTTCGATCGCTTGATGGATGCCGTCCGAATAACGCCGGCCGTGCATCAAGCGTCCGGTAAATTCGTCGACGATGATGACTTCGCCGTCCTTGACGATGTACTGCTGATCGCGATGGAACAGATTCCACGCCTTTAGCGCGGCGTTGAGCTGGTGCGCGAGTTCGATGTTGCGCTGGTCGTAAAGGTTCGAGATGCCGAGCATCTTTTCGACCTTTGCGACGCCCGCTTCCGTGATCGGAACGGCGTGCGCCTTCTGATCGACGGTATAGTCGTCTTCCTTCTTCAGACGCGGGATGATCTGCGCGAACTTTTCGTAGAGTTCCGTCGACTCTTGCGACGGGCCGCTGATGATGAGCGGCGTGCGGGCTTCGTCCACGAGAATCGAATCGACTTCGTCGACGAGCGCGAAGTAGAGCTCGCGTTGAACGAGATCTTCCATCTGCCACGCCATGTTGTCGCGCAGATAGTCGAAACCGACCTCGTTGTTCGTCACGTAGGTCACGTCGCACGCGTACTGCTGGCGCCGTTCGGGCGGCGTCAGATCGTGTTGGATGATGCCTACGGTCAGCCCGAGGAATTGATAGAGCGGTCCCATCCACTCCGCGTCGCGGCGGGCCAGATAATCGTTGACGGTGACGACGTGAACGCCGCGGCCTTCCAGCGCACGCGCATACACGGGCAGCGTCGCGACGAGCGTCTTGCCTTCACCCGTCTTCATCTCGGAGATGCGTCCTTCGTAGAGGATCTGGCCGCCCATGATCTGCACGTCGAAGTGCCGCATGTTGAGCACGCGTTTGCCCGCTTCGCGCACGACGGCGAAGACCTCGGGCAACAGGTCGTCGAGGGTTTCGCCCGCGCTCAGGCGGTCGCGAAACTCCTGCGTTTTTGCGCGTACAGCGTCGTCGCTAAGCGCCCCGAACTCGGGTTCGAGAGCGTTGACGCGTTCGGCGGTGCGTCGAAGCCGGGAAATTTCGCGCTCGTTGCCGTCAAAGAGCGTCTTCAGGAATGCCATATCGGGGGTGTAACGTTCTCCAGGGAGTAAAGTTTCTCTAGCGGATTCCGCTTGCTTCGTGGATCGGAAGGGTCACGACAAAAGTCGACCCCTCATTCTCCTTCGAATCGACCGAGATCGAGCCGCCGTGGACTTCCACGATTTTCCGGGCCACGTAGAGACCGATGCCGGACCCGCTGAAGCCCTTGTCGCGGGCGTTGCTTGCCCGCCCGAACCGGCTGAAGAGCATGCTCAGCTCGCCTTCCGGGATGCCGATCCCGCGGTCGCTCACCTCGATGAGCGCGCGATCGCGTTCTCGCCGCACCTTGACGTCCACGCGTTCCGTGGAGTACTTGAGAGCGTTTGAAACGAGGTTGTCCATCACGTGGCGGAAGCGGTTGGGATCGAGTTCCACCGCGAGGCGATCGGTGCCCGCATCAATGTGTAACCGCGGATTGTTCGGAGCGGTTGCCTCGGCGCACTCTGCGACGAACGATCCCAAATCGACGATCGTTCGCGCCAGCGAAAAGCCTTCGGCTTGGGTTTGCGCGAGTACGAGCGCGTCTTCCGAGAGCCGCACGAGCCGTCGCGTCTGCGAATAGATCGTCTCGATCTCTTCGCGCTGATCTTCGCTCGTCTCCATGAGCAATTCGCAATAGCCCAGGATGACGGTCAGCGGTCCTTTGAAGTCGTGCGCGAGCATCGCGAGCAGATCGTCTTTGAAGCCGCTGGACTCTTGCAGCGCGCGATTGGCGACGCCCATCGCTTCGTACAGTTCCAAATTGCGCAGCGCAAGGGAAAGCAGCGCGCCCAATTCCTGCATGATGCGCAGCTCGTCGCGCGAGAAGCGTTCGCTGGCGTCGCGACCGACCAGCAAGAACGCGTCGATCGCTTCGCTGCCGCTTCCGCCCGCCGTTTGCGTGAGCGGGATGACGACGTATCCGGGGCCGTCGATCAGCCGCTGAACGCGCCGTTCGTCGCCCACGAGCGTCGGAAACCGTTCGGCGCGGTGCACGAGATCGATCCCGCTTTGATCGATCGTTTCGGCGACGCCTTCGCCGTAGGAGCCCACGACCGCATAATGCTCGCCGTTCCAGCGCAGCACGCACGAGCGATCGGCATGCACGATCGAGCCGGCCAAACGGGACATAACGTCTGCGAGCGATCCGATTTCGGTGTGGCTGAGGATGCTGCGCGCGGCTTCGGCGAGCATTTCGCGCTCCTGCGCGCGCCGCAACTCTCGTTCGTACGCGTGCGCGTTGGCGAGCGCAATCTCCAAATGCGAACCCAGCGTGCGGAAAAACGTCGCTCGTTCTTCGGGCGGCCAATCCAACCCGCTCTCGATCCCGCGAACGAGAAAGCATCCCCACAACGCGCCTTCGAGCCGTAACGGAATAATGACGCCGCCGCGGCCGTCGAAAAGCGCGTCGCGCGCGGCGCGCGGCAAGAGCGACGCGTCGGAAGGTTCGTCGACCACGAGAAACGGTTCCAGCAGCGCACGATCGACCGACGCGGCAGGCTCGCTTCCGCGAGTCTCTCGCGCGCGCGACGCGCGACGTGTCAATTGATCGCCTTCGAGAGCGTACGCGGCGC
Organism: Vulcanimicrobiota bacterium; assembly: GCA_027459645.1. Lineage (GTDB taxonomy): Bacteria > Vulcanimicrobiota > Vulcanimicrobiia > Vulcanimicrobiales > Vulcanimicrobiaceae > JAMXLG01. Next base: position 34,859 of record DAIDHQ010000021.1, on the reverse strand, counting down.
AGTCGATCGGCAACTCGTGCGACACCGTCACGACAAAAACCAGCAGAACTTCGTCGACGTATTGCGTATCGCGCAAAATGCGCACGACGCGCTCGAGCGATTCGGCCTGCGCGCGACGGGCCCGTTCGCGTTCGTACAGCCGCGCATTCGAGAGTGCGAGGCCGACGTGGAAGGCGAGCGATCGAAGCGCCGCGAGATCCGCGTCGTCGAAACCGCGAGGGCGGTCGAACGAGAGCACGAGCACGTCCTCGACCCGGCCGTCGACCACGAAGGGAAGCGCCATGGCGCTGCGCGCGCCCGCGCCGTAGATGTCGTTGCCGTCCAGCTCGTCCCGGCGCACGGTGAGACCGCCGAAGACTTTGCGCAGGTCGGCGTCGAGAGCGACGGCCGTTCGCGGCGCCCCGGATGCACCGCCGTGCACTGCCGCCGCCGCGACCGCCGCGTGTTCGCCGTCGGGAAGGCGCTCGTAGACGAAGCAGCGGTCGGCTGAAAACGCCGAGCGCACGCCTTCGACGATTCCGAAGAGCACGTCGCGCCGGTCGAGCGATTTGTGGAGGCGCTCGTTGACCATCGCGAGCAACTGGCTGTCGCGCGACTGCCGCCGCGCCGCAACCAACGCACGCTGCTGATCGACGATGCTCGTCGCGACGGAGCAAAACAGCGCCAGTTCGCGCCGCGCCTCGTCGCCCGGATCGCCCTCGAGCATCAGCGCGATGACGCCCAGCGTTCGTCCGCCGGCAATCATCGGCGCAAAGAGTAAGTCGCGTTCGGCGATCGTTGAGCTGACGCCGACGAACGCGCGTTGCGCCTCGCGGGGGACGTAAGAAACGCCGCCTTCGCCAAAGCGCGCCAACGCGTGCAGAAAGAGCCGCCGAAGCTCGGACGATCCGTCGCGCAGCGCGAAGCCTCGCGTACCGCTCGGATCGGTAACGGAAACGACCGCGTCCTCCGTAAAGAGCAACGCGGTCGAAACCGAACCTGGCACGCACGTCAGGGCGCCGCTCGCGATCGCCGAAGCCTTAGCTTCGGGCGTCGTCGCGTCCGCGAGGTGCGTTAGCGCACTAAGGCGATCGGCGTGCGTGCGAACGATGATCCTCGATTACGGAGAAAGCGCCAAACCGATAACCGATCCCGGTGAGCTCAACGTCGTTGCCGGTGCAACATTTCCGGTCGCGCCCGCAGCAAAGACGTAGATGACGCCCGCTCCGGAGGCGGTCGAGTCGGCCACGTAGATCTTGCCCGAGGAATCGACCTTCACGTCGGTCGGAGCGTAGAGCTTGGTCGCCGGTCCGGCAATATACGTCGGGGTAGGCGCGCCACTCGCGTTGGGCGGGTACATCAGGATCGCCGGGGTCGTCGTTGCGCCTGCAGCACAGATGCCGGTCGTAAACGCACAGATCGTCGACGCTTGATCGCTCACGTAGATGTTGCCGTTGTTGTCGAGCGCGATGCCGGTCGGCTGTCCGATGCCCGTTGCCGGTCCGCCGATGGTCGAGACCGGTGCGATGTTCATCGGCGTCGGCGTCGGCGCTACGGTCGGCGTCGGGGACGGGGTCGCACCGCTCGGTGTGGGCGACGGCGTCGGCGACGCGGTCGGCGTGGCCGTAGGCGACGGTGTCGGCGACGGTGACGGCACGGCAAAGACCTCCACGTTCGAGCCCTGCAGGTTCGTCACGTAGAAGTTGTTGCTCTTATCGACAGCGACGCCGCTTGGAACGTTCAGGCCGGTATTCGGCCCGGCGAGCGTTTGGAACGGCGCGCCCAAGATAGACGGGAAGAGCTGCAATTGGCTTGCGAAAGCGAGCGGCTGCGTCGGATCGACGACCGCGACCGCAAAGAAATCTTGCTTGGTCGTGCTGCCGGAGACCGTCGCTTGATAGTCTTGAATGCCGCGCGGCTGAATGCGACCGAACGAATAGAGATTGTATGGAAGAACGTTGCCCGTCGCGAGCGCCTTGATTTCGACGATCGTACCGTTGTGCGCGCTCGACGCCCAATTCGTCACGAACAGATCCGATTGGCTATCGAACGTCAGATACTGCGGTCCGCCGAAGTTCGTGTTGCTGCCGCCGATCTGATACGCAGGTCCGGTCGTCGCCAGTCCGAGCGGATAGATGCTAACGGCATTCTGCGTGGAGTTCGAAGCATAGAGGCTCTGCGACGGGAACGTCGGCCCGACCGAGATCGTCTGGTTCGTTCCACCGGACGCGCAGCCGGCGATGGCGACCGCGGTCGCGGCAACCCCGGCGAATGTGATGGCAAGCCTACGCAGCATACGTTCTCCTATGAAATACCGATAGCGCCCCGTGTGCGGGGGAAAGCAGTCCCAGGTTGGCCGCGTGGTGCCCCCCGGCCTTCCAAATTTCCAATGCGACAAAAACGACAACGATGATGAGGAGCACGACGATCGCCCAGCGGATCGCTAGGCGACGCTGGTAGGCGGGGCGGCTCGACTCGGTATCGATGATTTGGCGGGGCACCTGGACCTCGTTGGTTCTAGGAAGAGAGCGGGGTACGCGCCGCGTGATTTAGCGCATAGGGCGTGGTGCGGCGAATCAATTCTCCGGCGGTGACAAACGTATACCCCGCCGCACGAAAACGCGCCACGATTTGGGGGAGGGCCTGGATCGTCGGCAGCTTGCCGCTGTGGAGCAGAGCGATCTCGGGCGTGGTCGCATAGCGGTACATATGCGCTTCGATCTCCGCCGGCGTCACGGTGCGCCAGTCTCCCGGATCGTCGGTCCACAAAACCACTTCGTAGTTGAGGCGCTGCACCGCTTCGAGCGTCTGCAGCGTGTACCGCCCGTGCGGCGGACGCATCAAGTCGCGAATCGATGGTTCGGACGCGAATTTCAAGAGCGCGTTGCGGCCGTGCAGCACTTCTTCTTGCACCTGCGCGACGCTTTCGTGATCCAGATCCGGATGCGAATAGGTGTGATCGGCAATTTCGTTGCCGTCTTCCTGAATGCGGCGGGTCAATTCCGGCCATTGCTCGGCATCGCGTCCGATCAAGAAGAACGTCGCCTTCACGTGCAGCGTGCGCAATTCATCGAGCAAGAGCGGCGTGTACATCGGATAGGGGCCGTCGTCGAAGGTCAGCGCGATAAGCTTCGGCCGAACGGCGTCGCGATGCGAGAAGGATTGCGAGAAGCGATCGAAACGCGCGCCCAGATCGTCGCCGATCGTATGTGCTGCGTTCATGTCCGGCGTCAAGAGCGCGGGCGTCGCCTGCGTGGCGTGCTTGAACGACAGCGAGCCCGCGAGAGCGAGTACGGCCGCGAATACGGCGCCGATCAGTATTTGCATCGAACGCCGCACCTACTGCGGACCCGACGACGGGGCCGCCGTCTTGGCGAGCGCAGCCGTCGCCAGATCGCGTCCGACGAAGAGCGTGACGTCGCTTTGCGCTGGCGAACCGGACGCAGGCGCGGCGCTCGGCACGGGTGCACCGCTAATCGGCACGTTTTGAACCGCGAGCGGCAGCGACGAACGCACCTTCGCGCCGGCAAAAAGCACGTTCGAATGTTCTTGAATTACGGTCTTTGACGAAATGCCGTTCGGAGCGTTGCCGACGATGCCGATCTGATAGCCGGCTTTGTGCAACGCATCGGCCACGGCTTTTGCCGCGCCGTCGACGCCGCTCGCGTTTTCCACGTCGACGCGGATCGATTGCGGTGCGACCGCCGCCAGCGCCATCGCATCGGGGGACGGTTCCGGAGTCGGCGGCGCGATCAGCATGTTCTGCACCATGGCGGCGATCTTCGTCTTGTCCGGAATCAGATCGTCACCGTCGGCGAGTTCTTCGTCGCCGGTATAGGGCGTCGTGGCGAAATGCACGTCGGAGACGGAGAGTCCGGAGAAATACGACGCCAACGCGAAGAGCTCGCCGTCGGTAAAGTTCGTCTCTACGTCTTTATGAAGAACGTTCATCAGATCGCCTGCGTGGATGAGCGTGTTGAGCTTGTCGCCCCTGAGCTTGTCGACCGCGGCTTGGATGATCTGGTTCTGCCGCATCACGCGGCACGGATCGCTGCACCAATCGTGGCGAAAGCGGCCGTACGCGACGGCTTGCGACCCATTGAGATGCTGCATGCCTTCTTTGAAGTGAATGTGCAGGTGGCCCCAATTGTCGTCGTAATCGATTCGGCCGCCCGTACAACCGGTGTGGTACTCCAAACAGTCCGACGTTTTTACATAGACGTTGATGCCGCCGATCGCGTTGATCAAATCCTTTGTCGCGTCGATCCGTAAGATCACGTAGCGGTCGAATCCCGGGACGCCGAGGAACGACGCGATGACCTGCTGCGCTTCCTTCACGCCGCCGTCGGCCTGCGCTTGATTGATCTTCATCTGCGCGCCGTTCGGATAGGTCGCGAGCATGTCGCGCAGCACCGAGATCACGTAGACACCCTTGGGATCGAACTGGAGATTGATCGCCTTTATGATGTCGCTGCGAGAGTTCTTCGAAAACTCGATATCGTTGGCCGTGTAGTCGTAATCGAGGCCTTCGACCAGCACGAGAATGTTTTGCTTGCCGAAAACCTGTTGGGGCGACGGCACGAAGGTCTCGGCAACCATCTGGATGGGATTCTCGTGGCGATAGACGGAGAAACCGGCGATCGCCGAACCGAGGCCGACGAGGACCAGGCCGATCACCAGCGCCGCACGCCGAAGCCAAAGAGGCGTCGAGTGCGCTCGGACTCCAATGACGGCTTCGTCGCGTGGAGACGGAGGCGGCAGATGTTTACCCAACGTTCGTTAGCTCCGCGACGGTGAGGTGGCCGAAGAAATCGAACGGTCCGTGCCCGTCGAGTGTGACGTCGACGAACGCACCGGGTTCGGTTTCGCCGGCGAAGTAGATGCCGCCGTCGACGCCGGGCGCCTCGCCCTGCGAGCGTCCGAACCATACCGTCCGTGCACCAAGGGCGGCGCGAAACGGATCGGAGGCGCGCAGCGTTCGCTGCTCCTCGACGAGCACGCGGACGGTCGTTCCGAGGCGACGGCTGCGCGCGCGCTCGGAGGCGAGCCGCTGGGCTTCACGAAGGCGCACGAGCCGGCGGCGACGCTCGCGAGCCGGAACCTTGCCGGGCAGTTCGGCACCGGGCGTGCCTTCCTCGGCGCTGTACTCAAAGAAGCCTACCCGATCCAATTCCGCGCGGCCGATCCACTCCTCGAGATATCGCACGTGTTCCTCGGTTTCGCCTGGGAAACCGACGATGAAGGTCGATCGCATCGTGATGCCCGCAACGCGCTCGCGGAAGTCATCGATGATCTCCAGATACCGCTCGCCGTTGCTCGGCCGAAGCATCGCGCGCAGCACGTCGGGGTGCGCGTGCTGCAGCGGCATGTCCATGTACTTGCAGACTTTCGGCAATTCGGCCATCGCATCGATCAGTTCGCGGTCGACGGTCGCCGGATACAGGTAGAGCAGGCGAATCCATTCGATGCCGTCGATCTCGTGCAGCTCGCGCAGGAGCTGCGCCAAGCCGCCGCGGCGCGCGCCCCGGTCCCGACCGTACATTGACGTGTCTTGGGCGATCAGAATGAGTTCTTTCGTCCCGGCGCCGGCAAGCGCTCGCGCTTCGGCGACGAGCGATTCGATGCTGCGGCTGCGAAACGCGCCGCGCAATTTAGGAATGATGCAGAACGTGCACGGATGATCGCAGCCTTCGGCGACTTTGAGGTACGCCGTAGCGCGCGGCGTCGTGATCAGGCGCGGAAGAAAATCGTGTTCGGGCTCCGCTTCGAAATCGAGTCGCACGGGTTTGCGGCCCGCCTGCACGTCGTCGAGCAATTCGACGATGCTTGCGTATGCGCCGGTTCCGACGACGCCGTCGATCTCGGGGATCAGCGCCTGCAGTTGTTCGCCGTAGCGCTGCGCCAGACAGCCTGCTACGACCAGTTGCTGGCCGGGCGTCTTACGCTGCGCGTGTTCCAGAATCGTTTCCGTCGATTCCGCTTTCGCGGGATCGATGAAGGCGCACGTGTTTATGACGACCGTATCGGCCTCCCCGGCGTCGGGAGCAAGCTCGTATCCGGCGGCGCCGAGCTTCGCGATCATCACTTCGGTATCGACGAGATTTTTGGCGCAGCCTAAGCTGACGAACGAGACGGAGGGCATGGGTCGGGATTACCTATAATTCGTGAATTGAAGCGGAAGTTCGAAGTTCATCGCTTTGAGTTCGGCGATGACCTTTTGCAGATCGTCACGGCTCTTACCGGTAACGCGGATCTGCTCGTCCTGATATTGCGCGTTGACCTTGAGCTTGAGCGACTTGATCTTCTCCATCAGCGTCTTGCTCTTGTCTTTCGGAATGCCGCTGCGCAGCGTGATCACGCGCCTGACCGTGCCCATCGCCGCCGGCTCGAGTGCGCCGATGTCGAAGGCCTTGATGTCGATCCCGCGCTTGACGGCTTTGCTCTCCAAAACGTCGATGACGTTCTTCATCTTCAACTCGTCGTCGGAGACGATCGTGATCTTCTTGTCGTCGCTCTCGATCGACGTCTTCGAGTTGCGGAAATCGAACCGGTTCTCGATCTCACGACGCGCTTGATTGAGCGCGTTGTCCAGCTCTTGCTGGTCGATGCGCGACACGATATCGAACGAAGCTTCGCTCGCCAATGTAAGTCCTCTGCCTAGTCAGTATCCGCGCTACAGGGTAAATGTGCGCTGTATGACGTCGCCGGATGCGCCCAACGGCCCAAGGTTTTTGCCGTCGACGATCAGACTGACGCCGCCGGCATTTCCGATGAGCACGACCGCATTTTTCCCGTGGAATACACGAGCGGTTCCGGCCGGAAACGTACCCTCCATGCTAACATTGCCGTCAACCGCCACCCTAATCCAAGAGGGAGCGGAGACCCGTAGTTCCAGGGTGCGAACAAGCGCAGCCCCGGGCGAGGGAACGGGTGACGGCGACGACGACGGCGAGGCCGCCGGGCTATTAGAAGGAAGCGGCGTCGCCGTGGCCTGGGCAACCGGCGCAGGCGTCTGTCCCCCGCGCAGCGTGAAGAAGTTGTATGCGACGAAGGCCACCAGAACGACGGCAACGAGCGATGCGACCCAGATGAGCGGCGAGAGGCGGCCCGAGCTCCGCTCGGGCACCTGGACGCCTGCCACGGCCGGGCTGCCGGGGGCCGCGGGCACGGACGAGCCGGTGCGGGCGTTGAACTCGGCGACGGTTTCCTCGGGGTCCAGCCCTAAGAAGCGCGCATAGGTGCGTAAGAAGCCCCGGGTATAGACGGGGGCTCCGATCGCGCTCCAGTTCTCGTCCTCGATGGCGCCGAGATAGACCGACCGAATGCGGATCTGCTCGGCAACATCGGAGAGGGAAAGCCCGCGAGCCTCACGCGCCGCGCGAAACCGTTCACCCAACGCTGCCATTAAGGGCTTTGAGTTAGGCCCTTACTCCTGTTATCCTGTGCAACGGTATGAGCCCCAAACCCCGCGTAATTGCTGCGATGAGCGGCGGCGTCGACTCCGCCGTGGCTGCCGGACTGCTCGTCGAGGCAGGGTACGACGTCGTCGGCGTGACGATGAAGATGTATACTCCCACGCGCGCGCCGCACGCGAAGAGTTGTTGCGGAATAGACGACTTCGACGACGCCCGGCGCAGCGCCGCGGTGCTGGGCATCCCGCACTACGTATTGAATTTCGAAGAGACGTTCCGGCGCAACGTCATGGAACGCTTCGCCGACGACTATGAAGCGGGACGCACGCCGAATCCCTGCGTCGCCTGCAACAACTTCGTGAAGCTCGGCACGCTCGCGGAATACGCGGACCGGCTCGGCGCGTCGCACGTTGCGACGGGGCATTATGCGCGCTTGGAGCATCGCGACGACGGGCCGCACTTGTTTCGCACTGCAAATGCAAAAGACCAATCGTATGCGCTCGCGCAGTTGAACGTCGCGCAGTTGCAGCGACTGATGCTGCCGCTCGGCGAATTCGACAAAGCGACGACGCGCGATCACGCGCGCCGCATGGGGCTGCCGGTTCACGAGAAAACCGAATCGCAAGACATTTGCTTCGTAGAAGGCGGCGACTACCGCGACGTGCTCGCGCGCTTACGCCCTTCGATCGCTCGCGAAGGCGAGATACGTACGAGCGAAGGCGAGATCGTCGGAAGGCACGCGGGCATCGCGAACTTCACCGTCGGACAGCGCGCGGGCTTGCCGGCGCACAACGACGGCGCACGATACGTAACGCGCATCGACGCGTCGTCGAATACGATCGTGATCGGACGCGAGGACGAACTTCATTCGCGCGCGCTCGTCGCCGACGAACTCAACCTCATCCGGCCGGAGCGATTCGCTTCGGACGGCACGCCGGTGCGCGCGATGGTGCGCTACCGGGCACAACCGGCGGCTGCCGTTGCCGTAATTGAAGACGGCGTTCTGAAGCTCGCGTTCGACGAACCCTTGCGTGCCGTCACGCCGGGCCAGCTGGTCGCTCTCCTCGACGAACGCGACGAGGTCTTGGGCGCGGCAACGATTCGAAGCGCGCACTAGCAAGGTCTGCGCGGACGCTTCCGCCAATTTTCACCGCAGGTGTGGTGCAATGAATAGGCCGCTCGAGGATCGGGTCCTCGTCGCGGCACTCGACGAAGCCGCCGATTTCGTCATCGTTTCCGACGACACGCCCGTCGCGGAAGGCGGCCCGCGGATTCTCTACGTCAACCAGTCGTATCTCGACGCAAGCGGATTTTCCAGAGAAGAAATCGTCGGAAAGACCTACGATTTTTTTCTTTCTCCCCGCAATCCGCCGCAACTGGTGGCATCGATCAGACGCGCCCTTGCCGAAGGGGCGCCGAATAGCCGAGAGGCGTTGGCACGCAAACGAGACGAGAGCGATTTTTGGATCGAATTCGTCGGCAAACAATTTCGAGACGGATCGGCGGTAGAGTACCGTCTGACGATCGCACGCGACATAACGCTACGCCGCAGAAGCCTCTCCCAGGTAGCGCTCCTCTTCGCCGCCACCGAACAATCGTCCGACGCGATTGCCCTGTACGAACCGGACGGCGACGGGCTCGCGCTGTCGTACGAGAACGACGAAGCCTACCGGCGCGCGCGGCCGCGACTGCCCGAGTTATGGGAAACGAACGCGACCGTTCGCGAGACCCTCGAGAAGGGCGGCGAGGTGCACGAATTCTATGCCGAGCTCGCCGCGTCGGGAAAGCCCGAGCTTATCGAATTTCGCGCCCACGCGGTGCGCAGCGACTCGAGAATCGAGGCCGTCGTAACGCTGGAGCGCCGTCTTACTTCGAGCGGAGACCCCTCGGCCGAAAACTATGAGTCGAGAATGATCAAGACGGCCGGGCAACTGACGACGCTCGGCCGCGCGCGCTCGCACCACGAACGCGTCGGGATCCTCCGCGCAATCCTTCTCGACGCATTCGGCGCGGAGGTCACGCGCTCGACGATACCCGCGCGGCCCTCGGTGCAGATGGACGTCGACAAAGGGTTCGCGACCTTCAAGCTCGGCGGCGACTCGTTCACAGCGCGCTGGGAACATCCGCTGGAAAGCACGTCGCTCACCGCGCTGCGTTTCTGTATCGAAGCTGCGATCGAGCAGGACGGTCTACCGAAGCACCGCCGTCGTTCCTAAGGCCGCGCGACGCATTAAGCGGTCGCGAGCATCATTTCCGGACGTGGATTCCAATACGTATCGCGAATCGCCGGAATAAAGCCGGCTCCGATGATCGCGCGTTCGAGATCGTGCCGCGTCGCGTCGTTGTTGGCGCCGGCATCTCGAACCACGCGATCCTCGATGATTACGCCGCCCATGTCGTCGCAGCCGTAGAAGAGCGCGAGCTGGCCGAGCTTGAGTCCCGGCGTCAGCCACGACGCCTGAAGGTGCGAAAAGTTGTCGAGGTAGAGTCGGGAGACGGCGAGCACCCGCAGATACTCGAGCGCCGTCGCTTCTTTGCCGCGCAGCGGCGTCTTGAACGGCACGTAGAACCACGGAATAAACGCGGTAAAGCCGCCCGTTTCGTCTTGCAGTTCGCGCAGGACGTGCATATGCTCGATGCGTTCCTCGATCGTCTCGATCGAGCCGTACATCATCGTCGCCGTCGTGCGCATGCCCAGCAGATGGGCTTGGCGCATGACATCCAGCCACTCCGGCGGCGTCACCTTGCGCGCCGATATGCGTTTGCGCACCCGTTCCACGAGGATCTCGGCGCCCGCTCCGGGGAGCGATTTCAATCCCGCCGCTTGTAACCGTTCCAGGACTTGGCGCGGCGTAAGGTTCTCGATCTTTGCAAGCCCGGTGACTTCAGAAACCGAAAGCGAGTGGATGTCGACGTTCGGAAATTCGCGGCGGACCCGTGCGAAGAGTTCCTCGAACCACGTCAAAGGCAGTTCCGGATTGACGCCGCCCTGAATCATGATCTGCGTCGCGCCCAGATCCGCGGCCTTCTTCACGCGCGCGATCACCTGATCGTGATCGAGCGTCCGTCCTTCGGCGTGATGTTCGGGACGAAAGAACGCACAGAACGTGCAGTGCACGTTGCAGACGTTCGTATAGTCGATCGTCGTGTCGATGACGTACGTGACGGTCTTGCCGGGGTGCATCGCCATGCGGCGCGCGTGAGCCGCCATGCCCAGCTCGTGCAGATCGCCTTCCTTGTAAAGGCGCACGCCTTCTTCGAACGACAAGCGTCCGCCGGATGCCGCCCGTTCGAGCAGACTAGCGAGAGACGACACCGATGACCTCCGGGAGCGACGACGGCACGCGATCGATCGCGCCGATCGCCGCCAGTTCGCGGCAATAGGTTGCGAGGCCGCGCTGCGCCGCCGAGTGGAACGTAAAATTGAGCTTGCCGTAGTAGGTTTCGTAGAAACCGGCCCGGCGCGCGTGCGCGCGTTGCGCGTCTGCGATAACCGCGTCCATGTGCGAGCGCGACCACGTATATGCGTCGGTCAGCGCGTGCATGCACTCGCGAATCGCTTCGGCATCGCGTTCGTAGGCATCGCGTCGCGCGGCCCAAACCGCGAATACCGTCTGCGCGCCGGTCCATTCGTGCCACAGCGTGCCGAGGTCGTAGACGTGTTCGCGCGGGAATCGCTCGAGCGCGTCGATCGCCGAATCGCCGATCAGCAGCGCCGCATCGCCCGCGTGCGCCGCGGCGAGGGGATCCGCGGACTCTTCGTATTTCGGAAGCACGCCGTAGCGGCGTTCCAGCACGACGCGAAGCAGGTTGCGTCCGCTCGCCGATTCACCGGTCAGGGCGATACGCGCACCGTCGAGCAGCGCGGGCGGCGTTTGCGAGACCAAGACGACGGAAACCACTTCGTCGCGTGCCCCGATGCACAGATCGGGAAGAAGCACCAGTTCGTCGGCATGCTTTGCCCACGCAAACGCGCTAATGGGGCTAAGATCGAGCTCGCCGCCGACCAGCATCGCGTTCAGCTTCGCCGGCACGTCCGCGTGCAGGGTACCGGGATATTCGATCACGCCGCGATCGAATGCCGCATAGACCGGCAGATCGTTCGTGTAAATGATGCGGCCGCAGCGCAACGACACTAGGCGGTCACCAGATCCTTTTCAGGTGCGCTCGGCGCCCAATCGTAGGCAAACTCGTCGTAGGTGGAGTTACGACGCACCGGAACGTAGCCCGCGTCTTCGATCAGCCGGCGGAATTCGCGATCGTCGACGTATTGTCCCGATTGCGTACCGGCGGAATGATAGATCATCTCCTCGTCGGTCGAGCCGTGCGTTCCGTCCATGTCGTCGGCGCCGAACTGCAGCGCGACCTGGCAAATCTTCAGCCCTTGGATCATCCAGTAGGCTTTGATGTGATCGAAGTTGTTCAACATCAGGCGCGCGACGGCAAAGGTCTTGAGATCGTCGAGACCGCTCGTCCATCCGCACGACGAAAGTTCGTTGCCGTCCGGATGATATGCAAGCGGAATAAACGCGTTGAATCCCGGCGAGCGTTCCTGGGATTCGCGCAGCTTGATCAAGTGATCGACGCGGTCTTCGAGCGATTCGACATGACCGTAGAGCATGGTCGCGTTTGAAGCGACGCCTTGCCGGTGCAGCTCTTCGTGAATGACGAGCCAGTTCTCGCCCGAGACTTTGTTCGCGCAAATCTTCGAGCGCGTCGGCTCGCCGAGGATCTCGGCGGCGCCGCCGTTGACGTTGTCGAGCCCGGCTTCCTTGAGCTTGCTCACGATCTCGGGGAAGCTCATCCGATGGCGCTTCGCCATGTATTCGATCTCGGCGGCCGTAAAGAGCGACAGCTGGACGTGCGGCAGCGCTTCCTTGAAGCGACGCATCAACGGCAACCAGTAGTCCAGCGAGAGCTGGCGCGGATCGTGGCCTCCCACGATGTGAATCTGATTGAAATTGTTGCCGGTCTCCATCGCCTTGGCAAAGACCTGATCCGCCGTCATGCGGAAGACGCGCTCCGGCTCTTTGAACTCATCCGCAGCGAACGAGCAAAACTTACAATTTGCGTAACAGACGTTCGTCGAGTTGATATAGCGGTTGAGAACGTAGAAGACTTTCTTGCCGCTCTTGCGTTCCTTTTGCTTGCGCGCAATGCGCCCCAGGTTGTGAATGTCGTGCGTGCGATAGAGCGCCAAGCCGTCGTCCATCGACAACGGAACGCCTGCGTCGATCTTCGCCTCGATCTCGACGAGCACCGGATCCATTACGTATGCCATTTCCGGCTTATTCTAAAGAAGCGGTGCGTCGCCCCTCGAAGACGTTGGTCGGCGCCGCGGCGGCGAGCACGCCCACGACCACGACCCCCCACAGGGCTCCCCCGAGAAGGTCGGTGGCATAATGCGCCGCGAGCGCGAGCCGCGACCAGCAAATGGCCAGCGCGAGCGCCCCTAGCAGGCAACCGGCAAGGCGCCCGTAGCGCCACGCCGATTGCCAGGCGAAGATGGCGAGCAGCACGTAAAATCCGACGGCGATTGCCGCGTGCGAACTCGGGAACGAAAATGCGGTCTCGTGCTTGACGACCCAGTCGAGGCGACGAGGCCGCGCGAAAACGCGCTGAAAGAAATCGGCGCCACGCCACGCGAGCAGCAGCGAGACTATCGCGAACGGGCCGCGCCATCGCCACGACGGAAAGCGCCACGCGAGCGCCAGCACCACGAGCGCGCACGGGACCAAAACGTAGGCGTACCCGCACCAGGTAATCCACCAGGCGATCAGCGTGGAATGGTTCACGAGCGCCGCCTCCCACGTCATAAGCGGATTTGGATCGGGCGAACGGCCGACGGCATGGCCGAGTTGCCAGAACAGCGCAAAGGCGAGCGCCGCATATGCGAGCGCAAGCAGACGCCGCATCAAAACAACTCCTGCTGGCCGTTCTCGCCCTTGCCCAGACGCGGCGCGATAACTTCGAGTTCGGCCAATCCGAGCAAGATCTTGCGCGGCTTCGTTCCCTCGTGCGGCCCGACGACTTTGAACTCTTCGAGTTGCTTCATCAAGCGAACCGCGCGAGGATGACCGATCGAAAATTGCGACTGCAGTTGCGCGGTCGATGCGTAATTCGTTTCGATGATGAATTTCGCCGCATCATAGCAGAGCGGGTCGGCTTCCTTCTTACCGTTACCGTCGTCGTCGGAGACGGGTACGACCTCGACGTCGAGCAGATTCTCCGGACGGCTTTGCTTTGCCCAGAAATCGACGAGCCGGTTGACCTCGCCGCCCGTGATGAGCGCACCTTGCGCGCGAATCGGTTTCGGTGCGTCGATCGGCAAATACAACATGTCGCCGCGGCCCAACAGGCGTTCGGCGCCGGCCATGTCCAGAATCGTTCGGGAATCGACTTGCGAGCTCACCGCGAACGCGATGCGCGACGGGATATTGGCTTTGATCAACCCCGTGATGACGTCGACCGACGGGCGTTGCGTGGCGACGATCAGATGAATGCCGGTCGCGCGTGCGAGTTGCGCCAATCGCATGATCGTCGTTTCGACCTTTGCCGGTGCGACCAGCATCAGATCGGCGAGTTCGTCGATGATGATGACGACGTAGGGCAACTTCTCGTCGGGAAACTTCGAATTATATTCTTCGATCTTGCGCACGCCGGCTTTTGCAAAGCGTTCGTAGCGCGCGTCCATCTCTTTGGTCATCTCGAAGAGCGCGCCCGCGGCAAGGCGCGCATCGGTGATGACCTCTTTGATGAGATGCGGAATGCCGTTATAGACGGTGAGTTCGACTCGCTTGGGATCGATCATCAGCATCTGCACTTGATCGGGTGTCGCCGAAACGAGCAGCGACGCGATAATCGTGTTCAAGCAGACGGATTTACCCGAACCCGTCGCGCCCGCCACGAGCAAATGCGGCATCTTCCCGAGGTCGCCGAAGACGGGACGGCCCGTGATGTCTTTGCCGAGCGCCATCCACAGTGGCGGCACCGTTCCGCGGTTCGGCAGCGCGTCGAGGATCTCGCGAATCGCGACGACCGATACGGTCGAATTCGGAACCTCGATGCCGACGGCGGATTTGCCGGGAATCGGCGCTTCGATACGGACGCTCGTTGCGGCGAGCGCGAGCGCGAGATCGTCGGCCAGCGATGCGATCTTCGAGATCTTCACGCCGCGCTCGGGCTTGAGCTCGTAGCGCGTGATCGAGGGCCCTCGTTCGATGTGCGTCACCTTCGCGCCGACGCCGAAGCTCGCGAGCGTGTCCTCGAGGACGTGGGCCCGATTGCTGTCGTCCGTGACCTGCGCCTGCGGTGGATCGAAGAGCAAGAGATCGGGCAAGCTGTAGGTGCGCCCCCCGAGCATGCCGTCGTCACGCACCGCCACCAGGTCTGCCGATTCATAGTCCCCGACAACCAAGTCCCGGGCCGCGACGGCCGGCGGCGCCGCGATCACGGCTACCGGTGACGGCATGGCGTCGTCTTCCGCCTCGTCGTCGTCGTCCACGTCAAAGACCGCAGGACGGACCTTTTCCGGTTTCGGCGGCTTGGGCTTGGGCTCCGGAAGCGCAAAGGCTTCGCGCAGCGAGCCGTGGCCTTCGGGCAGCTTCGGAAGAGAGAGTTTGAGCGAGGGCATCTCCGGACGCGGAATATTTTGGACGCCGGCGATGGCGAGCCCGATGAGCTTCTTGAGACTTACCTGCGTCAGGTAGAGGGTGAGCGACAGGGCGGCCACGACCAGGACGATCCAGGCACCGATGCCGCCGATCAGCGACGACAGCATCCACCACATGTCGTCTCCCACGATGCCGCCGTGCGGGCCGAAGGCCGCATCGACGATCAGGAAGTACGCGAGCGCGGCGCTTCCCAGGCCCGCGATCATGCGCGGCACGTTGATTTCGAGGAAGACGATCCCGCCGAGAAGCGCGACGAGCACCGGGAAAAGCGGTGCGGCGCCTCCAAACAGATGGCGCAACCCGCCCGCCGTCGCGCGGCCGACGTTGCCGCTGTGCTCCGGCAGCGCGAGTGCGATCCCGAAGAGAAGCGCTACTCCGATCGCGGCAATGCCGACGATCTCGAGATTGAGTTTCCGTGCATTCGCCTTCCGGCGTACGCGTGCCATGGATACTATCGTTTCGTCACGACATTAGGAGTTCATTTGCCTACGCCAACCATCGTCGTCCTCGGCGGCGACCAGACCGGTCAAGAGTTACTCGCCGAATCGCTGCGCGTACTCGATCAAACCGTGATCGACATCCCGCTGCAGTTCGAACACTTCGACCTCTCGCTCGAAAATCGCCGTGCGACGAAGAACGCCGTCGTGCACGAAGCGGCCGCGGCAATGGTTGCGCACAAACTCGGCTTAAAGGCCGCGACGATCACGCCCGAACAAAAAGGCGACGTCGGATCTCCCAACGCGATTCTGCGGCGCGAGATCGGCGGAAGCGTGATCGTGCGCACCGGGCGCAAGCTGCCTCGCGTGCGGCCGGTGGCAGGTATTCACGCTCCGATCTCCGTCGTGCGCATGGCCGTCGGCGATGCTTACGGTGCGAAGGAATGGCGCGAAGGCGAAGGCGTGAATGAAGTGGCGTACCGCACGGAGGCCATTTCACGAGGCGTCTGCCGCTTCGTCGCCGAGTACGCCTTCGTGCACGCGCAAAAGATGAACGCGACCGTCTTCGGCGGCCCCAAGTATACGGTGAGCCCCGTGTACGAAGGCATGTTAAAGGAAGAGATGGACGCGGCGGCCGCCCGTCATCCCGACGTGCGTTACGATCCGCAGTTGATCGATGCAACCTACGCGCTGCTGCTCTCGAATGCGGGCGATTCGCCGCTCGTGATTCCGTCGCTCAACCGCGACGGCGACTGTCTCTCGGATCTCGTCATGCAGCTCTTCGGTTCGATCGCCGGCGCAGAATCGGTGCTGCTTTCGTTCGACGACAACCTGCAGCCGAACGTCGTTATGGCCGAAGCTCCGCATGGAACCGCGCCACGCCTGTTCGGAAAGAACGTTGCTAACCCGCTGGCGATGATTCTCGCAGCCGGCGCCGTGCTTTCGTACGTCGACGACAAACGCGCGGCGAATGCATCGCGCGCGATCTACGAATCGTCGCTAGAGGCGGTTCACAGCGGCATCGCCACCGCCGATTTAGGGGGCAGCGCGACGACGACCGAGTTCACCGATGCGGTGATCGACGGCGTCCGCCGTAAGCTGGACGTTTGGTCGTCGCTCTAAAGCGCGAGCGAACTCTGTAAAGAATCCTTAAAACCGGGACTATCGACCCAAGCTTCGGTCAGGTTCGCGTTAAGGCGACCGGACGGCGCGCCGAACTCCAAAGTAGGATGTTGTGGCTTGGCCGCCGTTCCGTTCAAGCTATTGAACGGAGCAATCAACGGCGTTTTTACCGGCAGTCGATAGAGCTCCCGATCGCGATCGAGGTGGCTGGCCTTCCTGCCCCCGTGTACGGCACGCTCATGAACATCTCGGAGACGGGCTGCCGGCTCCGCTCGCTCATCCTCATCGACCGCGAACGCGACGTCACCTTCGAACTGCGCCGCCCGAGCCACCCCGCCTTTCTTCTTAAGGGCCGCATCGTGACGCGCGACACCCCTCACAAGGGCGGCGGCTACGAGTACGGGGTCAGCTTCGCCCGGATGACCAACGACGAGCGGATCGCGCTCGCCAAAGAGATCCACGAAATGCAGCGTCGCGAGGCGGCGGCCCGTGCCGATCAGCGGCAGACCGCGGCGCCCAAACCGGCACCGCGCACGCCCGGCAAACAGCGTCGCAGTGCCGTCCGGACCCTCGTCGAGTTTCCCGTCCGCTATCGCCTCCCAGGGAAAGCGAGTGCGGCGGCGGTTGCAAACGACGTCTCGATGGGCGGCCTGCGTCTGATCACGCCCGACAAGCTCGTGCTGGGCATGATCGTCGAAGTGCGCTTCACCCTGCCGGGTGACTATCTCTACATCTATCCTCCCGCGGGCGAGCGCGTGGAGATCAGTCCCTTCGGACCTCGGAAGGTCCGCATTCCCGATAATCGTCGGCCGTTTGAAGAAATGACGGTGCACGGCCGCATCGTCTCGCGCTTTCAACCGGTGCAAGGACGTGAAGTGTATGGTGTGCAGTTCACGGACGTCGACGGTTACCAGCGTGAAGAGATCGCTCGCTTCACACACTCGGTCCAACTCGCAAAGTTACGTACGGAATAGCCGGAGGCTAACACACCATGACTTGGATTCCTAAGAAGACCGCAACGACGACCGCAACGACGACGCCCGCCGCACCTTCCGTGCCGGCCGCATCGTCGGTCTCGCCGTTCACGCGCAAATCGCACGCGCACTCGCTCGAGATGCCCGTCGTGATGAGCGTGCGTCGCTTGCCGGCCCCGGTCTACGGAACGCTCATGGAGATCACCGCCCACGGCGCAAAGATCCGCTCGCTCGTGCTCATGGAGCGCGGGACGGAAGTCGAGTTCGACCTCGGCATCGGCAGCGGAACGCCGCTGACGATCGGCGGCCGCATCGAAGCACGCCGCAACGCGCCCTCGGGTGCCCGGTTCGAATACCATCTCGTCTTTAGCAACATGCCTGAAACGCAGGTCGACATGCTGGCGCGCCACGTCCGCGAACTCGAAGTTCGCGCCGCGGCCGCGCGCTCGATTCAAAAGGCGCTCGACTCGATGCCGACCACGGACCGCGAACGCCGCGGCAGCTATCGCGCGCTCACCGCGTTTCCCGTGCACTTCCGCCGTGAAGGTGAAGAGTGGGGCGAGGGTCGCGTGGGCGACATTTCGTCGACCGGTATCCGCATGAACTGCGGCGAGCTGATCGCGATCGGCACCATGCTCGATATGCGGCTGACGCTGCCCTCGAGCGTACTCGACGTATATCCGGAAGAAACCGTCGCCCTCGACGTGACAAAAGGCACGGCCCGCCGCGTCGGCCGCGCCGACATGCGTCGTCCCTTCGAAGAGATGTCCGTCCGCGGCCGCGTCGTCACGCGCTTCCAGCCCGTGCGCGATCGCGAAGTCTACGGCGTCGCCTTCCTCGAGATCGACGGCTATATGCGCGAAGAGATCGCGCGCTTCACCCACGCGGTGCAACTCTCGAAGATTCGCAGCACCTAAGGCTAGCCGCCCCCGTCGTTCAGATGCGCAAGACCGCCGAGGCTCTACGGAGCCTCGGCGTTGTCGTTGATGTCGGCCTTCGAGGTTACTTGCCTACGAACAGGTAGGCACTAAATGCTAACAGATTGGTCAGCGTGTGCCCGATGACCGCCGCTCCGCTGGATCGAGTGAACGCGCGCACACCGGTGAACGCCAATGCCGAAGCAACCAGAGGTGCGTCGATGCGAAGATGAATCGCGATAAACGCAATCGACGCTACGGCTACAGATAACCACGGCCAGCGCGCAAGCGAACTCTGCAGCCAAACCTGAAAGAAGAGCGTTTCCACCAGCGGTGCCAGGACGATTGCCGTGACCGAAATCAACGCAAAATGGCCGTCGAAGCCGGGACTCAGATCAAATCCGCGTGCATTTGGGGGCAATGCCATTTCAATCAGAATTCCGAAAACAGGCGCCACGATACCGACTATTACGCTGTAGATGAGCAGTTTACGCAGGTCAAGATCACCAACGAAGATCGTGCGCGCGGCAAGAGGCCGCATGACGACCGCACGCAGGATGCCAAGTGCGACAATCGCATACGCGATCAGGGTTGGGCCGGTAGAATGCCGCACGAGCGGCTCCGCCGCAAAGGCACCGACAATTGCGATTATCAGGACAGCCCAGAATCGGCCCACCCGCATAAATTCTTGGTAGCAGGCTTCCATATTCGATGAACTAGGGCCGCGCGCAGCGCGACCCATACTAGCGTTCACTATTGAGACTGCCGGCGAATGACCGGTAATCCTGGCGAGGGAGCCGGTTGCGGGTCCGGTGATGGCGGTACCCACGGAGCGGAAGGATCAGAAGGCGGCGGCGGGGGGCCAAAGCCCGGGACACCGCCCTTAGGGCAACTCTGCAAAATGCGCGCGACCTGATATAATTAGTGCATGGCGCTGAACGATCAGATTTCATTCGCACCGAACGGCTTCGAGCGTTTCACGAAGACAACTAAACGTGCGAAGTTTCTTGATGAGATGGATCGCATTATGCCGTGGCAAGACCTTTGCGACGTAATCGCGCCGTTCTATTCCAAGGGAGAATCCGGCCGGCGACCGATCGAGTTGGAGCGCATGTTGCGGATTCATTTCTTGCAGCAGTGGTTTAACCTGAGCGACCCAGCCATGGAAGAAGCGCTTTACGAGAGCGTGTCGATGCGAGCGTTTGCAGGCGTCGATCTCGGGAATGCGCCCGCGCCGGATGAAACAACGATTTGCCGGTTTCGGCACCTTTTGGAAAAGCATCATCTTGGCAAGAAGCTCTTTGAAGCCGTCAACGAGTACCTCCGCGAGAACGGAGTAAAAGTCGCTGGCGGCACGATCGTTGACGCGACCATCATCAGTGCGCCCAGCTCTACGAAGAATAAGGCCAAGGCACGCGATCCAGAAATGCATCAAACGAAAAAGGGCAACCAGTGGCATTTCGGGATGAAGGCGCACATCGGCGTCGACAGCCGCAGTCGGCTGATTCATACGCTGGTAACGACGGCCGCGAATGTTCACGACAGCAAAGTCTTGCCGGAACTCTTGCATGGAAAAGAGACACGGGTCTGGGGAGATTCGGCCTACGTTGGTCAGCGCGAAGCGATTCGCGCGAAAGCGCCGAAGGCGCGTGCATTCATCAACACGCGTGCATATCGAAACCGCCCATTGACGGAAAGCGAGAAAGAGACAAACCGGCGTAAATCGAGCGTGCGTTCCCACGTTGAGCATCGGTTCGGGATTATCAAGGGCCTTTGGGGATTTCACAAAGTGCGCTATCGCGGACTGGCGAAAAACACGAATCGCCTCAACGTATTATGCGCCCTGGCAAACATGTTCACGCAAAAGACGCGCCTATTGCGTCTTGCGGCGGGATAGGTGCGGCAAACGCGCCAAAAGCCGCGACTTTTGCGAGACAATCGAGCGCGAACGCTCGAATCGGGCGCCATTGTTCGAAGCTTTCACCATCAGCATTCCGGCGCGCGGCGCTAACCTTCAAATTTCAGAGTCGCCTTAGGTATTGGAACAGACGGGCCCGCCAATTTATTCCATGCAGCTTCAATTTGTTTGCGATGGTCCCATGCATAGTCGATCGATTTGCCTATGACATATTGAACGACGAAGCTAATTACTTTACTCTTAAGCCCTTGCGGAACTTCCTGTGGCAGCGCGAACGACTCACTTGCGATGAGTTTTCCCTTCGCGTCATAAAGAGTAAGCGATGCGGGCTTACTAGGGTCACTCGGTATATAGACATCCGTTTCAGAATTAGTACCAGAAACCAAAGCTACTTCTTGAGACGCTTGAGTCGCTGAGACGCCGTTGTTCACGAGCGTCGAATATAGTTGCGAGGTATCCTGACCTTCGCCATTGATTACGATACTCACAGTACACCGTCCATGCGTGCTAAGTGTGATGTAAACGGACATTAAGGTAGCTCGCTAAAGGACACAACGACTTTCGCACAGGGTATTTCAAGCACCACTCTTGCGTTACGAGCGCCAGGCGATGAGCACTACGCCGGCGAGCGCGAACGCCACGCCGAGCCACTGAAGCACGCTCAAGCGTTCGTTGAGCACCACGCGCGCGAGCGCTACCGTGCTCGCGGGATAGAGCGAGGTCAACACCGCGGCAAGCGACATCAATCCCGAATACGTCGCGAACACGTAGAACACGTTGGCCGCCATATCGGCGACTCCGGCCGCTACGACCCGTGCGGACGCGTGCCGGATCTCCGAGAAGCGAACGCGAGCGGCCAATGCAACCGCCAGCAGCGCGGCGATCGAGGTTACGCGCGCTATGGCAAGTGCGTCCAGACCGGGCGCCTGCGACGAGCGCGCGAGAAAGACGTAAAAGCCGCCGAAGGCAAGACCGGCGAGCAACGCCTCTTTCAATCCCGCGGTCGAGAACTCGCGCACGCCGTCGTCGCTGCTGAGCGAGATAAGCACGATGGCGACCAGCGAGAGGGCGATTCCGGCAAACTGCCCTACCGAAAGCCGTTCGCCAAGAACGACGCCGGCAACGACCGGAAGCGCCGCGGCCAGCACTGCCGTCACCGGCGAGAGCACGCCCATCTTTCCGGTCGAGAGCGCGTGATAGAACAGCGCGATGCCGGCGCCGCCGAAGAGTCCGGCGAGTACGCCCCAGAGCGCGTGTTGGTACGACGCGTGTCCGGGTATGAATGGCAAGACGGCCAGCAAGAGCGCGAGTCCGACGCTCTGCGAGACGACCGCAACCGCGAGCGCAGGCGCCCGCCGCGCGGCGAACCCCCCAAGAAAGTCTCCCGCGCCGTAAAAGACTGCGGCTCCTAAGGCTAAAACGACTAACACTCTTACCCCGCTCTGCCCAAGGCGCGCGCGATTCGACGGGTATCACGGTGACACCATGAAACCCGTTGCCCCGCTTCTCGCCCTGCTGCTCTCTTTTGCGATCCCCCTGGCCGCGATCGCCCAGCCGCGAGTGATCGCCAATCTCTCCGAAGGCGCATTGCTCGGTCAGATTCGCAACACCGCCCAACTGCAGCGCGATTTCTCATCCCAGAGCACGCTGCTTGCCGAAGCAAACGCACGGCTCGGTTTGAGCCAAAGCGATTTTCAGCACGTCCGAGAGGCCGTCGCGCACGGACGCGCGCGCTACGTGGAGATTCCGCGCCACCTCGACGGCATGGCCGGCCAGTACCAAGGCCACGCCTTTGCCGTTCACGACGTCGTGATTCCCGCCCACATCTACGGCTGGGAGGTCGATATCGACCAACCCGACGCACTCGTGCGCGTGTTCATGCCGAACCGCTGCGGAAACCTGTCGTACCTGCGCGTTCCCCGGCGCAGCATCGTCGCAGCCGCACCGATACCGACCCCGGCTCCGGCCGTAATCGCGCCGTTTCCAGCGCCGGCTCCCGCCTTTGTATCGCCGCCGGCACCCGCGGTAACGCCCGCACCCGTCGCAATTGCGCCGGTGGTTTCCGTCGCCCCCGTGGTGCACCATTTGGCGTTTCTGCCGTGGCTCGCTCTAGGACTGCTCAGCGTCGCGCTGTTGCATCATACGCCGGGCGGCTCGACGCCGATCATCGCTCCGGTTACGGTTGCAACCCCGGCGCCCATCCATACCGTCTGCCCGCCGGCAGCGATCGCGATCAGACCTCCATCACGATAGGAATCACGACCGGCCGCCGTTTCGTTCGCGCGTGCACCGCGCGCGCGAGCGAACCGCGGATGTGCTCTTTGACGGTGTTGACGTCGCGCATGCCTTCGACCGAGATTTCGGCGATCGCTTTGCGCAATTCGGCGCGCAATTCGTCCATGACGCCGTCGGATTCCGGAATGTAGAAGACGCCCTTCGATACCAGATCCGGCTCGCCGATGATGCGCGCCTCTTCTGCGTCTATGGCCACGACGACGACCATGATTCCGTCGTTCGAGAGCGCCTTGCGGTCTCGCAAGACCGCTTCCCCCACATCGCCCACGCCGCTGCCGTCGACGAGCACGTTTCCGCCGTACGTCTTGCCGATCTTGTCGCCGTACTCGCGCGTGAATTCCAGCACGTCGCCGTTCTCGACGACGAACACGTTGTCGCGTTCGACGCCCGTCTCGACGGCCAGCCGTCCGTGCTGCACGAGCATCCGGTACTCACCGTGGACCGGCACGAAAAACTCCGGCCGTACCAAGTTGAGCATCAGTAAGAGCTCTTCTTGCGAGGCGTGCCCGGAGACGTGCGACTTTCCGTCGGTTCCGTGAATGACGGTCGCGCCCAGTTTGGTGAGGTTGTTGATCGTCTTATAGACGCTCTTTTCGTTGCCGGGAATCGGCGTCGCGCTAATGACGACCGTATCGCCGGGCACGATCTTGAACTTCTTGTGATCGCGCACGGACATGCGGCTGAGTCCGCTCATCGGCTCGCCTTGCGAACCCGTCGTTACGACGCAGACGCGTTCGGGCGCATAACTATCGACGTCTTCGATTTGAATGATGGTATCGGCGGGAATCTTCAGATGGCCGAGTTCGCGCGAGAAATGCACGACGTTCTGCATCGAGCGGCCGAGGAACGCGATCTTGCGCCCGAAGCGGACGGCGTGATCGACGGCCTGCTGGATGCGCGGCACGTTCGAAGCGAACGAGGCGATCACCAGGCGTCCCTGCGCGCGTTGAAAGATCGCGGTAAAAGCTTCGCCGACGATGCGTTCCGAGAGCGTATGTCCCGGGCGCTCGGCGTTGGTCGAATCCGAAAGCATCACCATGACGCCCTCGTCGCCAACGCGTGCGATCCGCGCGAAGTCCGCCGGTTTGTTGTCGATCGGCGTCTGGTCGAATTTGAAGTCGCCCGTGTGAAAGACGATTCCGACCGGCGTACGTATCGCCAGGCAGCACGCGCCCGCGACGGAATGGTTGATGTGAATGAATTCGGTCTCGATCGCTCCATAGCGTACGCGATCGCCAGGCTGCACCGTCACGAAATCGATCGTCGCGAATTTATGTTCGCGTGATTTCGCCTTGATGAGCGCGATGGTGAGCGGCGTGCCGACGACCGGCGTGTTCGGAAACTCCCGTAGGAAGTACGGAATGCCGCCGATGTGATCTTCGTGTCCGTGCGTCACGAGGATCGCGCGCAGCTTGTGCGCCCGCTCGCGGATATAGCTGAAATCGTTGATGACGACGTCGACGCCGAACATCTCGTCGTCGGGGAACATCAGGCCGCAATCGACGGCGACGAGGTCGTCGTTCGTTTCGATGACGGTCATATTGCGGCCGATCTCGCCGCATCCACCGAGGGGAATGACGCGAACGTATGGCTCGTCCGGCGCCGCCGGAACGATCAGGGTATCAGGGTTCACTGGCTCGACTTTACGCGGATGCCGGCCGGCGTGATGGCAGACCGGAGGAACTATGCCGTCTCGTTACCGCGCCGGGGTCCGGCTGACCTCGCTGATGCTCGCCTTAGCTGTTATTGGGGCTACCCCTCGCCCGTCGCCCCCGCCATTGACGTGCCTGGATGCTCACCGCCTCTACTCCCGGCGCGAATTCCACCGCGCGAGAGCCTTCATGCTGCTCGAACTCGCCCAAAAGCACGCCCGCCGCGCCGAACTTTTCGTGGGACCGTCGGACCAAAGCCGTGCATATCCGCAAGAGACGCCCGGTCCGAGGCTGAAACATTTGCTCGCCATTCTTGCTAGAGCATGCTGAGGAGTGCGATGCGTCACGACGCAACGTTGCCTCATAGCTCATGAGATGGCGCTATTGTTGCTGCTTTTGAAAGGGTAGAGATGGCCGTCGAAGCTCAAGCACCGCGCGTGAACGGGTTAAAGACCGCGTGGGACACGATCGTTGCGCCGAAAGAAGCGTTTGAATCGATTCGCCAAGTTCCGACGTGGGGCTGGGCGCTCGCAATTTCGATCGTGCTCGCGATCATCGGCAATATCATGGTGATCCCGGCGACGCAACACGCGATCTCGTCCGCGTGGCCCGGCATGGTCGCGCAAAATCCGAATCTGACGCAGCTTTCGGCTCAACAGCAACAAGCCTATCTAAACTTCTCCCTCAAGATGGTTTCGTTCGGCTGGATCTTCGTGATCTTCATTCTGCCGATCTTCGCTCTCGTCGGAGCGCTCGTCATGCTCGTCTTCGATAAGCTCGGCGGCGGCGACGGCAGCTTCGGCCGGTACTTTGCAGCCGAGTGCAACATCTTCGTACCTGCGGTCGGCATATCGTCCTTGCTCGTCGGCATTATCGCGACGCTGCGCGGCGCCGACTCGTTCACGACCTCCCTGTCCGTCCAGCAGGCGCTCCCGTCGCTCGCGCTGCTCGCGCCGTCGGCCGGAGTAAAGCTCTCAGCGTTCCTCGGGAGTTTCTCGCCCTTTTCGATTTGGGCAACGGCGCTCGCAATTGCAGCGCTTCGCATCGTCGGTCGCGTGCGTCCCCTGCAAGCGTGGCTCGGCGGAATCGTTCTCTTCCTCGTCCCTGCCCTTGCGGCGGTAGTAGCCGCGAAATAACAGGAGTTCATGATTCGTCGATTTGCGTGCGCGGCGGCGCTTCTCGCTGCCGCATCCTTTCCCATTGCCGCTTCGGCGGCTCCGATGTCGCTGACCGATGCGATCTCGTATGCGCTCGATCATAATCCCGCCGTCGCCGCGAAAGTCGCGGCGCTCGCGAGCGCCCAGCATTCGGTCGCTCAGGCTCGAGCAAATGCTTTTCCGACCGTGAACGGACAGCTTTCGAACTACATGAGCAAGAGTGCGAACTATCAAGGTTCGTACGGCATCATCGGCGGCCAGCAGCAGAGCGTCTTTAGCCAAAACACGGCGCAGATCGGCACGCAGTACAATCTCACGACCGGCGGCCTCTCCTTCATCCAACTCACCGCCGCGCGAGCGACGGCCGCGC
Source organism: Vulcanimicrobiota bacterium (assembly GCA_027459645.1). Taxonomy (GTDB): domain Bacteria; phylum Vulcanimicrobiota; class Vulcanimicrobiia; order Vulcanimicrobiales; family Vulcanimicrobiaceae; genus JAMXLG01. Next base: position 8,953 of record DAIDHQ010000021.1, on the reverse strand, counting down.
AGGCCCGCGAAGACCTGACGAACTCCGAAAACCAAATCGCGAGCAACGTCACGACCGCATACTACACCGTCATGCAGAAACGCGCGATCGTCGACGTCGACGAGGCGGACCTGAATTATCAAAACGTGCTGGTGCGCGTGGCAAAGGCAAAGGAAAAAGCCGGCGTCGTAGCCGGGGTCGACGTGCTCAAAGCGCAAGTGGCGCAAAACAAGAGCGCCTCCACGCTGGTCGCGGCGCGAGCCGACGTCGATAACGCTCGCGAGTTGCTCGCGCAATCCGTTGGAACGTCGCTCGACCAGCGGTTCAGCTTCCCGGCGACGATCCAGCAGCCGCCGCTGCCGAAAGCTTCGGTCGCTCAACTCGAAACCATCGCGCTCAATTCGCGCCCCGACGTGAAGGCCGCGCAAGACTCCCTCATCGCGGCGCAGACCACACGTAAGGGCTGGAATCGCGAGCTCTTTCCCACGGTGCAAATCGGTGCGTCCTTCGGCAACCAGTTCGCGCCGACGTCCGCCGGACAGATCATCGGGTTCGATCCGAGCGGCGCGCCGATCACGATGCCGCGGGGCGTTCCGGGCTTCTGGTCGCTCTACGCACAGACCACCTTCACGTTGCCCTTCGTCGATTATGGACAACGGCATACGGAACGCGTCGCCGACGACGCCCAGATCACGTCCGCGAAGATGATGCTGGACCAAGCCAAGACGCAAGTCGAAATCGACGTGCGACAGAACTATCGCGCCGCGCAAACGGCGCTCGCGCAACTCGCGTACGCGCAAAAGGAGTCGGACCTCGGCACCGAATCGGCGCGCATCGCCACCTTGCAATATCAGCGAGGCGTCAACACACTCGCCGACGTCATACAAACGCAGCAGCAGTCCGTCATCGCCCAATCCGATCTTGTGAACGCCCGCGTCGCCTACGTCGACGCGATCGTCAAACTCCGCGTCGCGCTCGGCATCTACGATGCGAAGAGCGCGGTTGCCGATCTCTAGTGGAGAACTCATGAAACGCACCCGGAACATCATCATCGTCGTCGTTGCCCTCGTCGCGATCGTCGCCGTCGCTTTGTTCGCATCGCGCGGGCATAAACACACGGTCGTGGCCGTAAAGACCGCGAAGGTCTCCTACGGAAGTTTCAGCGTCAAGCTCCCCGAGAACGGCGTCGTTCAGCGCCCGACCACGATCACGGTGCCGACGCTCGTCGCCGGCAACATCTCGCGCATTTACGTGAAGGCCGGCCAACACGTGAGCGCCGGCGAATTGCTTGCGACGATCGACAATCCGACGCTCGACTATAACGCGGCCGGCTCGCAAGCCGACTACCAGGATTCCGTTGCCAACGTTTCTACCGCCCGCGTAGAAGAACAGAACCAACGCGTGCAGTACCAGGCGGCGGTCGACACCCAACATGCCGCACTTCGCGAGGCGCAACGCGTCTACGACGCCGACGTCGCATTATACAAGCAGAAGGCCATCGCCCGCACGCAGGTCGATGCCGACAAGACGAAGCTGGACCAGGCGCAAGTGGCTTACAATCAAGCCGTCGAGCAGCTCAAACTCGGCGCCGTTTCGGGTTACGGCATGAACAGCGTTCAAGCGGCCGAAGCCTCCGCGGAAAAAGCGCGCATCCTCAATCAGCAAAACCAACAGCAAGTCTCGTTCACGCGCATCGTCGCGCCGTTTGGCGGCGTGATTCAAACGGTTGCAACCGAGACGTCGGATCCGCTTCGCTCGCTGCAAGAAGGCGATGCCGTGACGGCGGGACAGTCGCTCTTCACGATCGCCTCTGAGGGCGGCTACGTCGTCAAAGCGCAAGTCGACGAGCAAGACATCATCAACGTGCACGTCGGCCAGCGCGCGATCATTACGGGCCAGGATTTCCCCGGCAAGAAGATTCGCGGGCACGTCGAGCGCATCGCACCCGTCGCTACGAAGTCGACCGATGCCTCCAGCACCGCAAAGCAAGTGCTGACGACGATCGCGCTCGAGTCCTCCCCCGGCTATCTGCGCGACGGGATGTCGGCGGACGTCGACATTCTGACGACCGATATTCCGCACGCCCTCACCGTGCCCAATAGCGCCATCGTCAAGGAAAAAGGCAAGCCGTACGTCTACGTCGTGAAAAACGGCGTAGCGAGCAAGCGCGCGATAACGCTCGGCTTGGCGGGCGATACGAAGACGATCGTGAAAAGCGGCATCGTCGCCGGCGACGAAATCGTCGCAGCACAACCCGCCACACCGCTCACCGATAAGGTAAAGGTAACGCCGCTCCCGTCGGCATCGCCAAGCCCCTCACCGTGACCAGAATCTTCGCCTATCTCGCGGAAGCCTTCGCATCGCTTTGGCGAAACAAAGCGCGATCGCTCTTGACCATGCTCGGGATGATCATCGGAACCTCGTCGATCATCACGGTCTTCGGCTTGAGCAAAGCGGCGACGAGCGGGATCGAATCGACGCTGACGTCGTTCGGCACGATTCCGATTTCGGTCAACGTTGACGGTTCGCAGAACTATCCCGACCGGGCGCAGTTTCTGCCCGGCGACGCGCAACGTCTCGCAGACGCACTCGGCGACGAAGTCTACGAAGTGCAGCCCAACTGGTCCCGCAACTGGCCCGTATCGTACGGTACGAAGAAGAACTACTATTCGGTGAGCACCGTCGGGAAATACCAGGACGACACGTTGACGATGAGTTCGGGGCGCAAGATCGGCCCCGAGGACGTCGATACGGCCGCGCGCGTCGTCGACCTCTCGCAAAGCGTCGCCGACAAATTCTTTCCCAACGGCGATGCCGTCGGCAAAGAGCTCACGATGAACGGCGGGCGCTACACGGTCATCGGCGTTTATGCGCCGATCAAGTCGCCGCTGGTCACATCCCTCGGCGGCAGCGACTTTATCGCGATTCCCTATTCGACGTTCGCACGCACCACGAGCGACCCGCCCGACGGCCTGAACATCTACCCCGTCAAGGGCGTAAACTTCGATACGATCGAGAAGCAAATACTCGATACGCTGCACCACATCCACGGACCGCAGGCGCAGTATCAGGTCTTCGACGGCGCCGGCTTTCTCAAAGGCTTCGACAAGACGTTGAATATCGTCGGCACCGGCCTTGCCGCCATCGGGACCGTAGCGTTGCTCGTGGCGGGCATCGGCATCATGAACATCATGCTGGTGACGGTCACCGAGCGCACGCGAGAGATCGGCTTGCGCAAATCGATCGGTGCAAGCCGAGCGGACATCATGCTGCAGTTTCTCATGGAATCGGTCGTGCTCGCCGTGCTGGGCGGAGGCACCGGCATGTGCTTGGGCCTTCTGGTTACGATCGGCGGCGCCAGCATGCTGAGCAAATACCTCGGCGATCTGCTGATTCCGTATCTGCTCGTCGTCACGATCGCGCTCAGTTTTTCGATCGCCGTCGGCATGATTTTTGGCCTCTACCCGGCCTACAGGGCAGCCACCAAAGACCCGATCGAGGCGCTCCGCTCATGATGTATTTTTCCGAAGCGATGCGCGTACTGCTGGCAAACCCGGTGCGCACGTTTCTCACCGTCATCGGCTTGATCATCGGCGTGACCGCCGTGGTCGCGATTCAAACGCTCGGACACAGCATGGCAGGCGCCATCAGCGAAACGCTCGACGTCATGGCGGACAATTCGTTCATGGTATTCCTCGGCGGCGTTCAGCCAGACTACACGAAATCCGCGATCCATCTGACCGATTTGACCGATATCCAGGCGACCGTTCCTAACGTCGCTAGCGCTACGCCGATGGGCGGGACCAACGACTTGGCTCGTCACGGACACAACGTCGGCCGCTTCTCCTTGACGAGCGACACGAACCCGCCGTTTAACAACGCGCCGCTGGCGTTCGGCCGCCGCATCAACGACGACGACGTTTCCAACGGCACCGACGTGATGGTGATATCCTGGCAAGCCTACAAACGGCTCTTTCCGAAAGGCGGCGATCCGACGGGTCAGAGCATTTACTTCGGCTCGCACCGGTACGTATTGATCGGGGTTCTCGAAAAACCGCGGCAGGGGCTGCTGAACTCGCAATTCGGCGGCGACCTCACGATACCGTACACGACCTTCCTCCGCGAATACAATCGGGACGGAAGGTTCGGCATGGCGCGCTTCATCGTCACCGATCCTTCCACGATGAAGGCGACGGAAGCCGCCGTGATTCGGCGCATCCACGAACTGCGCCACGTCGGCTCGAACGTACAGTATCAAACCTTCGACAAAGCGACGTTGACAAACGGCATCAACGGCATCTTTACCGGCGTCACGCTGGTCGTCGGACTGATCGGCGCCGTCTCGCTGCTGGTCGCAGGCATCGGCGTGATGAACATCATGCTGGTTTCGATCAACGAGCGAACGCGCGAGATCGGCACGCGCAAGGCCATCGGCGCGCGGCGCGGTCAGATCTTGCTGCAATTCTTCATCGAATCCGCGGTGCTCAGCAGCATCGGTTGCTACATCGGCATGGGCATCGGGCTGCTGATCGGCGGATTCGTCAACACCTTCTTCATCGTAAAACTCACGGGGTACACGGCGACGTTACCGTACATGCAGGCCTTCGTGACGACGACGATCTTCGCGGCAATCGTGACGCTCGCGTTCGGTACCTACCCGGCATTCCGAGCCGCAGGGCTCAATCCCATCGAGGCACTTCGCTATGAATAACGGCACGCACGCGATCCAACTTCGCGCGATCACCAAGACGTACAAGAACGGCTCGCTCGAGGTTCCCGTGCTGCACGGCATCGATGCCGACGTCGCGCACGGCGAATACGTCGCGGTCATGGGGCCGTCGGGTTCGGGAAAGTCGACGCTGATGAACATCATCGGCTGTCTCGACCGTCCTACCGGCGGGAATTACGTGCTCGACGGTGAGGACGTCTCGCATCTAAACGACAATCAGTTAGCGGAAATCCGTCTGAAGAAATTGGGCTTCGTCTTCCAAGGCTTCAACTTACTGGCGCGCACGGACGCGGCGAAAAACGTTGCGCTTCCGCTGTTTTACGCCGGCGTTGGGACGCGGGAGCGGCAGCGCCGCGCGATGGCGGTACTCGAAGAAGTCGGATTGACCGATCGCGCCAAGCACAAACCGAACGAGCTCTCCGGCGGCCAGCAACAGCGCGTCGCCATCGCTCGCGCCCTCATCAACGACCCAGCGGTATTGCTGGCGGACGAGCCGACCGGGAACCTCGATACCAAGACCAGCGCCGATATCATGGAGCTCTTCGACAAGCTGCACGAGAGCGGCCGCACGATCATCATGGTCACGCATGACGAAAACGTCGCACGGCGCGCGCGCCGCGTCATCCGCATCCTGGACGGCCTCATCGTGGCAGACGAACCCGCCTCTCTAATTAAAGCTTAAGGAAGCAGGCGTAACGCTAGGGTGGGACTTGTGGTACGGGTACTATAAGGACACCCTCGTGGAAGCCAGAGGAGAAGCGTGAAAAATCGAGTGATGCCCACGGTTATCGTGGGACTTGTCGGTGCGATCATCGGCAGTTTTTTGATGATGCTCTATGCGAGCACACACTTTGCGAACGTAGCCGGGCCGAATCATACGCCGCCGGCCGTTGCTGCTGCTCCGTTGACCGGGGTCAGCGATCAAGACCGGATCGTCAGCGCGGTAAAGCGCACCAAGGCGTCGGTGGTCGCGATCACCGAGACGCTCAACGGGCAGCAGGTCGTTCCGCTCAGCCCGTTTTTTGGAAACGGCGGCCCCGGCGTCGTGGAACCCTACAGGGGTAAAGCATCGGGATCGGGTTTCGTCTACGACACGCAAGGCGACATCGTCACCAACGCTCACGTCGTGAACCCTCCAACCGGCGGACGCATTTCGAATCTCACGGTCATCTTCGCTAACGGCGATAAGCGGCCGGCGCACGTGATCGGCATGAACCTCGGTGAGGATCTCGCGGTCATCAAGGTCGACGGCTATAACAAATTACCGCCGCCGCTGCAGCTTGCCGATTCGGACAAGCTCGAGCAGGGCCAGTGGGCGATTGCCATCGGCGAACCCTACGAATTACGGCAAACGGTTACGCTCGGCATCGTTTCGGGCTTCCAGCGTAAGGAACAAGTCCAGGCCGAAGGCGGCGGCGGCGTCTATTCGTTTAGCGGTCTTCTGCAGACGTCGGCACCGATCAACCCCGGCAATTCCGGCGGCCCGCTGATCGACATCGACGGGCAGGTCATCGGCGTCAACCAGCTGACGAACGAAGGCGCGCAGGGCATCGGCTTCGCCATCCCCTCGAACGAAGTGAAGAGCATCATCCCGCAGTTGATCGCCCATCCCGGCGTTCACCAGGGGACGGGCACCGGCTTCGCCGGCTTCGCGCCCTATAACTTATCCAAGGGGCTGCGCAATCAGATCGGCTACACCGGTAAGGGCGGCGTGGCAGTGGTTCAAGTCGTGCCGGGATCGCCTGCCGACAAGGCGGGTCTTCAACCCGGTGACGTCATCCTGACCGCCGGCGGCAAAGCATTCAACGATGCGACGGCACTGCGCAAGTACATCGCCTCGCTCAAGCCGGGCTCCATCCTGCGCTTGGACGTCTGGTCCCAGGGCGTGAAGAAATTCGTCGCGATCAAGCTCGAAGAGCGGCCGGCCCTCCAAGGGTACGTCGCGCCGATGCCCCAGCAGACCCCATAGCCTCAAAAAGCGAGCGGACACCCCGCACGAAGAGAGCGACGGCCCGACCGGCCGCCGCTCTCTTTTTTTTTGATACCTTGCGGGCTCGGCTTTGGCATGGGTTGGGTGTGGGAGCCTCTCGACGGCCCCGCGGAGCCAGGATGGCGAGAGCGGGGTCGCGCAACCCCCTGTGCCAGACCGGTGTCACACATAATGTAGGAAACAAACCAAGCTCGGCCGTTGTATGATGGTCGGGTACAAACGTGCGAGAAGGCCATAAGCGGCAAGGCGGATCTTGACGCCGGTATGCATCGCCGGATCGTAGCGAAATTTCGTAGTTACCTCACTCGAATTTCGCCTCGGCTCGACTGCGCCGGCGGGTAAAGAGAAGCTGGTCCAGGTCTTCGCGACACAACATCGAGAGAGGTAAGAATTTTCATGGCTAAAGTGGTCGGTATCGACCTCGGCACGACCAATTCGGTCATTGCCGTGATGGAGGGCAGCGCGCCCGTCGTCATTCCGAATTCCGAAGGGTCGCGTACGACCCCGTCGGTCGTCGCATTCACGAAGACCGGCGAACGGCTCGTGGGCCAACTTGCGAAGCGTCAAGCGATCACCAATCCGGATCGCACGATCAGCTCGATCAAGCGGCACATGGGCGAAGGCGATTATCGCGTCAAGATCGACGGCAAGGATTACACGCCGCAAGAGATCAGCGCGATGATCCTGCAAAAGCTCGTCAACGATGCGAGCAATTATCTCGGCGAGCGCGTGACCAAAGCGGTCATCACCGTTCCCGCGTATTTCAACGACGCGCAGCGTCAAGCGACCAAAGACGCCGGCAAGATCGCCGGCCTCGATGTGCTGCGCATCATTAACGAGCCGACGGCGGCGGCGCTAGCGTACGGCTTGGACAAAAAAGGCAACGAGACGATCCTCGTGTGGGACCTCGGCGGCGGTACGTTCGACGTATCGATCCTCGAAGTCGGCGACGGCGTCTTCGAAGTCAAATCGACCAACGGCGACACGCATTTGGGCGGCGACGATTACGATCATCGCATCGTCGAATGGCTCGTCAGCGAATTCCGTAAAGAGCAAGGCATCGACCTGAGCAAAGACAAGCAGGCCATGCAGCGTCTGACGGAAGCCGCGGAAAAGGCGAAGATCGAACTTTCGGCGGTCGTGCAAACCTCGATCAACCTGCCGTTTATCACGGCAGATGCCGAGGGACCCAAACATCTGGACTATACGTTCACGCGTGCGAAGTTCGAAGAGCTCACGGCCGATCTGACCGATCGCTGCATCGCGCCCTTCAAAAACGCACTTGCGGATGCGAAGATCGACATCTCGCAGATCGACGAAGTGGTGATGGTCGGCGGTTCCACCCGCATGCCCGTCATCCAAGAGCTCGTGAAGAAACTGACCGGCAAAGATCCGAACCTCACCGTCAACCCCGACGAAGTGGTTGCGGTCGGTGCGGCGATTCAAGCCGGCGTGCTCGCCGGTGAAGTTCGCGACGTCGTTCTGCTCGACGTAACGCCGCTCTCGCTCGGTCTCGAAACGCTCGGCGGCGTCATGACGACGCTCATCGAGCGCAACACCACGATTCCGACGAAGAAATCGCAAATCTTCACGACGGCGGAAGACGGTCAAACGTCGGTCGATATCCACGTGCTGCAAGGCGAACGCCCGATGGCGCCGGACAATAAGACCCTCGGACGCTTCCGTTTGGAAGGCATTCCGCCGGCTCCGCGCGGCGTGCCGCAGATCGAAGTCACGTTCAACATCGATGCCAACGGCATCGTGAACGTGAGTGCGAAAGATCTCGGAACGGGCAAAGAGCAGCAGATCACGATCACGGCGTCGACCAACCTCAACAAAGACGAAGTCGATCGCATGGTCAAGGACGCAGAGGTTCAAGCGGCCGCCGATAAGGCGAAGCGCGAAGACGCCGAGGTGCGCAATCAGGCATCCAGCCTGATCTACTCGACCGAGAAATCGCTCAAAGAAGTCGGCGACAAGCTCGACACGACCGCACGCGGCGAAGTCGAGACCGCGCTCGCCGATCTCAAGCGCATCAGCGAGAACGGCACGATCGCCGACATCAAACCGGCGATCGAGAAACTCCAGCAGGCAAGCTACAAGATGGCCGAACTGCTCTACAAAGCCGCGTCGCCGAACGGCGAAGCGGCGGGCGCGGCGCCGGAAGGCGAGACCGCGGGCGTCGGCGCGCAGACGGGCGGCGCTCCGCCCGAAGACGTCATCGACGCGGAGTTCAAAGAAGCCAAATAGCTTTT
>DAIDHQ010000020.1 GCA_027459645.1 Vulcanimicrobiota bacterium | reverse complement strand
GCTCCGGCCGCGAATTGAATCTCCGCCATCGCAAGCAACGCGCGCCGCATGCCGTCCCACACGAAACCCGAGATCGGATAGTCGAGAATCGGCGTCCCATCGCTATGAAGATCGACCGTACCACCGACGCTCTCTTCGTTGAAGCCGTCGCGCATCAACGCGATGATCGCCTGCAGATGGTTGAAGTTCCGCATCTGCCTTGCGGCAAATTCGCCGAGCCCGGTAAACGTCGATGCGGTCAGCACCGGGTGTAGCGGTGGAACCTCAAGCTTGTAGCCGATCGGGCCGTCGATCGGCTGCGTCCTGAGAAAATGATCGCTGTAAATGGATTGTGGTGCACCCGAAGAAGCGACGACCTCCTCCGGCATCGTCGCCGCGGAAATAACCGTCGGGTGCAAGAACGTTCGCTTCCCGATGCGGCCGTGCGGATCGGGAAGCGTGCTACGAAGCAAAAGCGCCGGAGTATTGATCGCTCCACCAGCGGCGATAAAAGCGCGCGCGCGCACGCGGATGGTGTAGGGGCCGGGCGCGAGCCCCGCCGCGTCGAGCGCGCTGCACAGCAATTCGGTTACCCGGCCGTGGGCATGAACGAAGTGCTCGGCGCGCACGCGGCTCACGAGTTGCGCCCCGTGCGCGAGCGCCGCCGGAATCGTCGTAATCAACATCGATTGTTTGGCATTGGTCGGGCATCCGACGCCGCAGTATCCGAGGTTATAGCAACCTCGAACGTTGCGTGGGATGACCTTCGTAGGCACGCCGATGCGCGCGGCACCGCGACGAAGCACATCGTTATTATCGTTGGGCTCGCGCTTCCACGGATGGATGCCTAAACGCCGCTCCATCATTGCAAACCATGGAGCGAGTGCGGTTGGCGTAAAGGTGTCGAGCGCGAATTCTTTCCGCCAATATGCGAGGGTCTCCGGCGGTGTGCGGAAACTCGATGTCCAGTTGACGGTCGTCGATCCGCCGACCGAACGCCCCTGGAGAATGATGATCCCTTCGTCTTTGGTGCGCCGCCCCGCGGATTCCTGATACAGATTCGGGTACGCCTCGCGTTCGAGCATGTGGAAATCGCTCGAGCTCTGCAACGGGCCTTCTTCCAACAACAGCACGCGCAATCCCGACCGCGCGAGAATCTCCGCCGCCGTCCCGCCGCCTGCGCCGGTCCCGACGATGGCGACATCGCATTCCAGCGTTCGATCGTGCCGCAGCGATGAGGCGTCGAGGATCTTCCAATGTTTCGCTTCGGGCGAAGCGTACGGATTGGGATTCATGAAAGCCTCGGCGGACCGGGATAACCGATCGCGCTCCACGCACGATCTTGGCCGTACCATCCGGCCATCGTCAGTTGGTGCAACACGTCGTAACCACCGCGAAATAGTTCGATCGGGCTATAACGCCAGCGATTCAGAAATGCAGTCACCGTCGCCGACGACGCATCGCTCCACGAGCTCCAGACGCCGGTCGCGAGCGGTTTCACGAACGGGTTATCGAGCAGGCCCAATAACTGCCGGATCTGCGCGAGATCGACCGGGGGCAGGCCGGAGAGCGCGGTATCGAAGCCGCGCACCGCTGCGACGAGCGCGTCGCGAGCGGGGGCACCGTTTGCCGTCGGGAGCGCGCCGGCGAGAAAGGCGGGAGCGAGTGCGGCGATCAGCGTCCGTTCGGAGGCATCGAGCACCTTGTACGCCGCGGCATCGTCATCGAAGGGCGCGCCGACGGATTTCGCGCAGCCCGCGAGCGCGAGCAGGAGCCCGCCGGCAAAGCCGGTTCGGAGCAGACGTCCGCGCGAGATCGACATGATGCCGAAGGCATTCTCCTAGCACTGAATGATTCCCACTGCAAGGCCACCGAGCGACGTCTCTTTATACTTGCTTTGCATGTCGATGCCGGTGCGATACATGACGTCGATCACCGAATCGAGCGAGACGCGGTGATCGCCTCCCTCGGCCATCGCCATCCGTGCTGCATGGATCGCTCGCACCGCACCGACGGCGTTG
>DAIDHQ010000019.1 GCA_027459645.1 Vulcanimicrobiota bacterium | reverse complement strand
GGGTGCCGAGGGAGACGCCGATCGTGGTCACCGTCTGGCCGCCGCGCCCGCCGGTGTTCTCGCCGCCCACCGCCTTGGCGATGCCGAAGTCCACGACCTTCACCCAGTCGCTGCCGTCGAGCTGCCGGGTGAGCATGATGTTGTCGGGCTTGAGATCGCGGTGAATGATCCCCAGGTGGTGCGCGGCGGCGAGCGCGTCGGCGGCGCCCTTGGTGATCTGCGCGGCGCGCGCCACCGGGAGCCGGCCGGTGCGGTTGACGAGGGCGTGCAGCGTCTCCCCCTCGACGAACTCCATGGCCAGGTAGAGCAGCCCGTCGGCCGTCTCGCCGAAGTCGTAGATCGCGGCGACGTTGGGGTGATTGATGCGGCTGGCGTTGGCGGCTTCACGGTTGAACCGCGAGATCGCGTCCGCCGTGGTCTTGAGCGCCGGGCTCATCACCTTGAGCGCGCTCTTCCGTCCCATGCGGACGTGCTCGGCGACGTACACGCGCCCCATGCCGCCCTCGCCGATGAGCGCGGTGACGTGGTAGCGGTCGGCAATGGTCTGGCCGATGAGCGGGTCTTGGGTCGTCATGACATGAATGACAGGTGGACGCGGCCGCGGGTCACCGGCGCGCGGTTCGATTGTAGGGCGGCGGGGCGAGCGGCGCAAATCGGTGCCGCGGCCGACCTTCCGCCGTCCCGGTACCCTGCGTATACATCCGGCCGCCCCCCGAGCGGAGATCGGTATCTTCGGGCGTTGCCATCGGCTCTTTGCCCTGGCCCTGGCCGCAGGCGCCCTGCCGGCGCGGGCTCAGGAGTTCCCCCTCGCCCCGCTCATCGCCCGCCTTCCCGGCGGGACGCGGTCGTTGGCGATGGCCAACACCGACCAGCGGCGCGCGGCGTACCGCGACTCGGTGGCGTTCCGCACCAGGGCAGTGGACGCGTCGCCGTTCGCGCAGATGTCGCCGCAGCAGGCCAGGGAGCGGAAGGAGGCGTGGGGGTTCGACATCGAGCACACGCCGCTCAACGCGGGCGTGTGGTAACCCGAGGGGCCGGGCCCCTTCCCGCTGGTCGTGATCGCGCACGGCAACCACGACCCCACCGACTCTTCGGATCCCGGATACCGGTACCTCCAGCGCGTCGAACCCGTTCTACCACAAGGTGAACTGGAACGAGATCGCGGTCATGGGGCATTCGCGCAGCGGGGGCGCGGTGGTGCACGCTGTGCAGTTCAACCGGCTGTCGCGCTACCCGGACGACGCGGGGGATCGCGAACATGGCCCCGGCGTTCGTCCCGCCGGCGCCGTAGCGGCTCACGCCGCGGGGGCGCGGACGAGGAGCGCGCCGATGCGCTCGAGGAGCGTGGCGGCGCTGAACGGCTTCTGGAGGATGGGCGTCTCGGGATCGTCGAGCGTGCGGCGCAGGGCGTCCTCGTCCATGTAGCCCGACATGATCGCGATCACCGCGTCGGGCCGCTCGGCGGCGAAGGCGCGGGCCAGTTCGCCGCCGTTCATGCGCGGCATCATGACGTCGGTGAGCACCAAATCGGGACGATCTTGCTCGATGATCTGGAGCGCCTCGACGCCGTCCGTCGCGCTGCGCACGCGATAGCGGCCGCCGAGAAGTCGCGTCATATGTGCGCGCAGATCCGCGTTATCGTCGACAACGAGCACGAGGGCATCGCCCGTTCGCTCGCCGCCGGTATCCTGCGAATCCGCCGATATCCACGCCCCGGCTTCGGCGAGGAACTGCGCGACGGCGACGGGCGCCGGGCCATCTTCCGCTACGATCCTGCGAGCATCCAAATGCGCCGCACCGAGGGGAATGCGAACGGTGAAAAGCGAGCCCGTGCCGTGATTTTCCGCGACGATGGAGCCGCCGTGCAGTTCGACGAGTTCTTTCGTCAAGGCGAGCCCGATGCCGGCCCCCTCAGCCGTCCGGCCTTCGCTCGTGGGAACGCGGTAGAAACGTTCGAACACGCGCGCAAGGTGTTCGGGCGGAATGCCGACACCGGTGTCGCGCACGCGCAAGATCACGTCGCGCTCGTCGGCGTCGATGGAGAGCTCGATCGAGCCTTCGCGCGTGTATTTTATCGCATTGGAGAGCAAGTTCAGGACGATCTGCTGCCACATCTCGCGATCGAGGTACGCCGTGACCGATGCATATGGTTCGAATGTAAGTTGCAGCCCCGACCGGTTCGCGAGCGACTCGAACGCCCACACCAATTCGGCCGTGTATGCCGCGACGTCGGTCGGCGAGAAGCGCGGTTCCAAACGTCCCGCTTCAATGCGCGCGAATGCGAGCAAGGAATTCACGAGTTTGAGGAGACGCTGCGCGTTACGCGACGCACTCTCGATCGCTTCTCGCGACGATTCGTCGGTCGCGCGCGCGGAGGCGATTTCGAGCGGGCCAAGCATCAGCGAAAGCGGCGTGCGAAATTCGTGCGTGATGTTGCTGAAAAACGCGTTCTTCGCGCGATTGAGCTCCACGAGCTCGCGCTGCCGCATTTCGCTTTCCCGCGCGCGCAGGACGCGCTCCGTAGTTTCCGTGACGGCACAAAAGACGCCGCCGATGCCCTCTTCATCGCGAATCGGACTATACGAAAAAGTGAAATAGTACTCGCCCGGCGTGCCGTCTTTGGAGAGCGGCAACATCAGATCTTCGGACCACGTCGCCTCACCGCGTTCGAGGACCCCGCGCAACATCGGCTCGATGCTCCCCCAAATCTCGGGCCAGCAGTCTTTGGCCCGTTGGCCGAGGGCCTCGGGATGCTTGGTCCCGAGAATCGGACGATAGGCCTCGTTATAAAACTGAACGAGTTCCGGTCCCCAAAACAGGATGATCGGAAAGCGGGACTCGCGGCAGATCGAAACCGCGGTGCGGAGGCTCTGAGGCCAGGTCTCGGGCGCGCCAACGGCGGTAGCCGCCCAATCGCGGGCGGCGAAAGCGTCGTCGACGCCTGCCGTCGGGTTCAAGACCTCCAAACACCGCCTCCAAAGCCGGAAACAGGTCCTCAGACCTGTCCCCTGGGCTTCTTCTGCCCATGGGGACCTCCGTCCAAACGAGCAGGTGGCGGCCTCCGCGAAGGCATCCCTTGACGCACCGCCCGGGTGTTTGGTATACTTAGCACCGTAGAGCCCATTAGGAGTGAGTAGATGAAAACGTACACGAATTATTTCGAGCAGGCACAAGCCGAGTTTCTTAACTCGATCAAGCAGGCGCAAGAGCTCAACGTGAAGGCCCTCGAGTCGTTCACGACCCTGGTTGCGAACGCGCCGTCGTTCGATCTCAAAGACACCGCGACCATGACCGTTCCGACCCCGTCGGAAATCGTCGAGCGCACGTTCGCGTTCACGAACGAGCTGATGGAAACGCGCAAGTCGTACATGGTGAAGCTCGCCGAGCTCGCCACCGAAGCGCAGAAGCAGTTCACCGATGCGGCCAAGCGCGTCGCCGAGTCTGCCAAGAACTAAGTTTTCCACGTAGCAGCAGCAAAGAAAGAAGCCCGGCCGGTAACGGCCGGGCTTCTTTCTATTTCAACGAGCGGCTGCGGCTACGACAGACGCCGGCTCGAGAAGAGCGCGAGATAGCAGCCCGGAGCGATCGTGAGCGACGCTTGCACCGTCGTGAATTCGCAAACGCCGAGCGCATCGTGACGGATGACGAACGGCGGCAGTCCCGGCAAGTCAACCTGTTGGTCCGCCCACATTGCGGCGAATTCTTCGCTATCCATCAGCCGCTGCAGCAGCGCTTCGAAATGCGGATCGCCGAGATATTTCGAGCGCGTGTAGCGGAACGCGGCGACCGCGCGCCGTGCGGCGTCTTCCCAATCGGCATAGAGCTTGCGGCGTGATTTATCGAAGAACAGGCGCCACATGATGTTGCGCGAGAGCACGCTGCCTTCGGCAGAATAGTCGAAGACGTTGCCCATGAACTCGTTCCAAACCAGCAAGTCGTAACGCGGCGTCGCGATATATGCGGGCGCTGCTTCGTGCGCTTCGACGAGCACGCGCAGTACTTCGGGAATCTGCGGATCCAACGAATATTCGAGCACGGGTTCGTTGCTGAGCATCAGGCGCATATACGAACGCTCGACCGGCGTCAGCTTCATGCCCGCAACGATCTTATCGAGAGCGTCGTCCGATACGTTGATGTCGCGTCCTTGCTCGAGCCACGTATACCACGTGGTTGAAATACCGGCGAGCGCAGCAACTTCCTCACGGCGCAAACCTGCGACGTGACGGTTGCCGTCGATGGGAAAGCCGTGTTCCGCCGGCGACATACGGTCGCGACGGACACGAAGAAACGCGGCCAGCTCTTGGCGGCGGGTCGGGGTGGCAACCTCCTGGTACATGGTCCTCCTCATCGTGCGCCCGGATACTTCCTTAGACTAGCGGACGCTGTCAACCCATGAAATGATAAGTGGCCGTAGTCTTTAGGTAACGTTTCTGAACGATTGGGCGGTTCCTCATAGGCCAAAAGAACCATTAGCCCGCTAAATCTTCAAGCAAGTAGCGGCTTCGGCGCGTATGACCGATGCTTTTTTCGTGGCGGGTGCATTGCAGCAGCGAAATTTTCGTTTGCTCTGGGGTGGGCAGTTCGTTTCGGACCTCGGACGCCAGCTGACGATCTTTGCATTCCCGACCATTGCGATTCTCGGCCTTCATGCGCGAGCCGAGACGGTGACGGCGTTAACAGGAAGCGAGTATGCCGTCACCCCCCTGTTCGCAATGCTCGCGGGGCTCCTGATCGACCGCTGGCGCCGCCGCCACACCATAATTTTTTGCCAGCCGGCCTGCGCGAATCACGCTTTTCGGCGCTTCGCGGGGTAAAGAGTCTATGTGCTCGTTCTCGACGACGACGATCTCCGTTCTGCCGTACGCAGCCTAGCGTTCGATCCGCTGCGGCGCGGCCGCTACGCACTCGACGGCGTGTTGCGTCGAAACGTCCAAGCGCTCGTCACCCTGCAAGATCTCCGGCACCCGCTGCGATTTGCCTACAGCGTCAAAACAAACCCCGATCGGGAACTGCTCACGCTCGTGTGCGAGGCGGGACTGTACGCTGAAGTAATCAGCCCGCAAGAATTGCAGCTGGCGATCGAACTGGGCTTCGAAAATCGCACGATCTACAACGGTCCGCAACCGGCATGGCGTTCGTCCGAATCGCCGGGCATCGTCTTCGCGGATTCGATCGAAGCCTATCTCGAAAATCTGCGCCGATTGGAAGGCAGCTTGATCGGCGTGCGCGTTCGGCCGCCCGGCGTGAGTTCGCGTTTCGGCATCGACGAATCGCAATTGCCCGCATTGTGCGAAGCGATCCGCTCGTCGGGACGGCGCACCCTCGGCATCTCGCTGCACGTGCGGCCGCAGGATTTCGACGGACGCAACTGGCGGGACATCGTTGGCCTTGCAATCGATCTCGCGCGCCAGGTGGAACGCCGCACGCGCGCGCGGGTTACCGCATTCGACGTCGGCGGCGGTAAGACGCCGCTCGAGTTCGACCGTGCATTTGCGCGCGGTGATTTTGCGTGGTTGCTGCGCGAAACCGCGCTCGCACTTCCCTACACGCACGCGATCTTCGCCGAACCGGGACAAGCGGTCGTCACGCCGGGACACGTGTTTGTCGCACCGGTGCTCGAGATTCGGCGCGCGGACGGACGGACGGACGTCGTCGTCGACGCAGGTTATCCCGATCTTCCGCAAATCACGACCTTCCCGCATCGCGTGCTTGCCGTGTGCGAACGCAACGGCCGGTACGACGTCGAGCTGCTCGAGCCCGGAAACGACTGCGTCCTCGGCTGCACGTGTCTGGAATATGACATTATCCGCAAGGACGTCCGGCTTCCGCACGATCTCGACCGTCTCCGCGCGCTCATCGTTGCGGACGTCGGCGCGTACGACGTCAGCATGGGCTTTGACTTCGCGCGCGGTGGGAATAACGTTCGGCATGAACCTACCGGGGTTACCGCAGGCTAGTTACCTGCTCCCAATTCGAGCGCGCGACACCGCGCGTGCGGAGGAACTTGCCAGCTATCTGCACTCGCTTCATTGCGTCGACGTCATCGTCGTCGACAGCTCCGACCAAGAGATTTTTGAAGCGCACGCTCGCGCCTTCGGTCCTTCGATCGTTCACGTGCGCCCGGACGCCGATATCACCGGCGCAAACGGTAAGGTTCGCAACGTACTTTCCGGCCTTCGCCGCTGCCGCACCGAAAAGGTCGTAATTGCCGACGACGACGTGCGCTATTCGCCCTGGTCGCTGCGAGCCGTCATCGCCGCGCTGGACGACGCCGATATCGTACGCCCGCAAAATTACTTCGATCCGCTTCCCTGGCATGCGTTACTCGATACGTCGCGCACGTTGATCAATCGGGCTCTGGATGGAGACTGGCCGGGAACGCTCGCGTTGCGCCGCTCGTCGGCACCCTTCGGCTACGACCCAGATGCCCTCTTCGAAAATTTAGAACTGGTGCGCACGGTCAAAGCGCGCGGAGGATACGAGCGCGTGCGGCGCGACATTTACGTGCGCCGCCTGCCGCCGACGGCGCGGCACTATTTCTCTCAACGCGTCCGTCAGGCGTACGACGAATTCGCGCGCCCGCTGCGTTTGCTCGCCGCGCTCGCAATCGTACCGCTGTGCATCGTGCATCCATCGGCAATCGGCGCGTTTTCGGGCGTTTCAATCGTCGCCGCGCTTTACGGCTGGCTGCGCAACCGCGGGTATCGCTATTTCCCGCCGCTTGCGGTGGCGCTCGCGCCCCTGTGGCTGGCGGAGCGCGCGATCTGCGCGTGGCTTGCCGTTTACGAACGCGTTCGATACGGCGGCGTTCGCTACGCCGGCGGAATCGTCAGACGCGCCGCATCTTCCCCCAAGGAGCTCCGACGAAAATGGGCGGTCTGAACCCCCAACAAGCCCTGTCACTCTATGCATCTGATAACCCGTTTCAATCCGCGTCAGCATATCGTACGAGCAACTACTCGGCCTATCTGGACGGAACGCTCTTCCGGCTTCTCGATTGGCGAGAACCGACGGGCCAGGCAAAAATGACCCATCAGCTTTTCCGCTCATTCGTAACGAACGACCGCTTTGCGTGCGTCGGCGCGAAAGGTGCGGTGATGAGCGGCGGCTACCGCTTTGCGCTCTACGACCGTTTTCCGTCGCCGAACGCTTCCGAGGGACTCGCGCGCGATCTTGCTGCGTTCGTGGCCGAACTTCCGCACATCGCCGCAAAATATAAGACCTTCGTCGCCGTCTTTAACGACACGACGATCGCCGGAGAAGCGGATTTCGAAGAACGGTTGTGGCGCCAACTGGACGTGCTGCACGCGGCCGACGTGCGACACTTCGATTGGAACCCAAGCGTTTCGCGCGATCCGGCGGATGCGCGCTTTGCCTTTAGTGCGGCCGGTCATCCGTTCTTCGTGATCGGAATGCATCCGCAAGCGTCGCGATTGAGCCGCCGCTTCGCGCTGCCGGCGCTCGTCTTTAATTCGCACGAGCAGTTCCGCGAACTCAAGAGCAGCGGGCATTATGCGCGCATCCGCGAGCAGGTACGCGCCCGCGAGCTCGAGCTGCAAGGCTCGCTCAATCCGAACCTTTCCGATCACGGCGACTGCAGCGAAGCGGGTCAGTACGCGGGGCGCGCAGTCGAGGACGAATGGATCTGTCCGTTTCATCCAGCCTCGTCCGTCTAGCGCCGCAAACCGGCACGGCGTTCGTGCTGCACGCCGGCGACACGCTACGCATCGTCGATTTCGAAGGCGAGCAGGTGGCCGACGTTGCGCTCTTCGCCTACAACGACGACCGCGATCGCTTCTCGCCGGGGCGCACGATCGATTACAACGAGCGCATCGTGCCGCAGCTCGGCGACGTGCTGTATTCGACGCGCTCGACGCCGCTCGCGCGCATCGTTGCAGATACGGTGGGCGTCCACGATCTGTTGCTAGCGCCGTGCAGCCGCGTCATGTTCGAGCGGCGTGGCGCGCTCGGTCATCCGAGCTGTCATGGTAATCTTTCGCGCGCGCTCGATGTCTTCGGCCTTGGCGACGACGACGTCACCGCGACGCTCAACGTCTTCATGGACGTGCGCGTCGAAGGGAACGCGGTCAAACTCTATCCGCCGCGCAGCCGCGCCGGCGACTACTTCGACTTACGCGCCGAGTGTGATCTGATCGTCGCGGTTGCTGCGTGCTCCTCGGAGCTCACCAACAATGGCCGGTGTAAACCGATTGGGTACGCGATTGTGCAGCCGTAAGGCATACGATGCTTGCAGATAGGCGAGCGTGCTTTCCGCGCCCATATTGTCGTTGAGCACCTGCGGCTCGTGGATGCCGTCGCGGCATCCGCCGGTGGCGGGATCGGCCAGAACCAGCCGGTCGCTATTGCGTCCGAGGAACCATTCGAAGGCGATCTGCGCACGCTCCGCGTCGCCATACGCAAGCCACGCGTCGACCATCGCAAACGCCTCGAGCGGCTGCTGCGAGTAATGGGGGCGTTCGCCGCCGCAACGGTACCAGCCCGGCGCACCGATCGGTTCGAACACGTCGCCGCGTTGCGTTACGGCGACGAGGAACTCGAACGCGTGGCGGCCGTTTTCGACGATCTCGCGTTCGCCGAGCGCGTCGCCCGCGCGCATCAGCGCTTCGGGCAGCCGCGCCGCGTCGTACGTAATGGCATCCTCGGTCCACAGCCAGCTGTGTTTGGCGTTGCGCTCGAATTCGAAGTGCATCGCTTCCGCCGCGGCGCAGAGTGCGTCGCGGTAGCGCTCGTATCCCGCTTGTATCGCGGCGGCCCAGCCGAGCCCGGCAAAGGCGCGCGCATGCGCCGAGGATAGTGCCGCAGCGGCGCACATCGCGCGTTCCATGTGAAAGCGCGCGCGCGAAATCCAGCGCCGGTCGCGCGAATCGCGCAGCACGATGCCGAGCGCCCAAATCAATCGTCCGATCGATTCCGGCGATGCAAAGCGATCGGTGAATTCGCCGTGCTCGTCCATCATGTTGTGATAGACGGGCGCCTCGGCGGCCGCCATATCGATGAAGTCGAAGACGCGATTGCCGGCGTCGATCGCATAAGGATGCGATGGGCTCTCCGCGCGCAGCGCGACCGCCAGCATCAAGAGACGCACGTTATCGTCCAAACAGAAACCCGAGTCGAGATCGGGAACGGAACCTTGCGCGAACTGAATGATCCCGTAGGCGCCGGTTAAACGCCGGACGTGCGAGAGTTTCGGTGCCTCGATTGCTTCCATTGCATGGGATTAATTCCCAGGAAATCGCATCGTTACGCGCGTCCCGGCATGCAAGCGGCTATCGAGTTCGATCGTTCCGCCCATTCGCTCCACGGCGCGCTTTGCGATTGCAAGGCCGAGCCCCGAGCCTTCGACCTCACCGTGTGCGCTGCCGCGATAAAAGCGGTCGAACGCGTGCTCGACGTCGACGGTCTGCATGCCCGGACCGTGATCTTCCACCTGAATGGTCGCTTGATCGCCGGCGCGCGCAACGCGCACTTCAATCGGCGAACCGGGCGCGTACCGGACCGCATTTTCCACCACGTTTTTCACCGCCTCGTAGAGTGCGCCGTCGTCGCCTTTGATGCGCACCGCACCGTCGTGGGTGAGATGAATGCGCTCGCCCGCGAGCGGGCGCAGCGCGTCGACCGCGCGCGCGGCCACGGAATTCAATTCGACGGATTCGCTGACGGGTTCGGCCTCGCGCTCCATGCGCGCGAGCAGGATGAGCTTTTCGATGATCGTGCGCATCTTGCGCGTCTCGTCCAGCATCGTTTCGTGAACGCGCGCGACCGCGGCAGAATCTTGCACGATCCCGCCGCGCAACGCTTCCAGATAGCCCATGAAGATCGTGAGCGGCGTGCGCAATTCGTGGCCCGCGTCGGCGATGAATTGACGCATCTCGCCCTGCTGGCGGCGCTGTTCGAAGGTGGCGACGTTGAGCCGCTGGGCGACCTCGTTGTACGCTTGGGTGAGATCTTGCAGGCCGCTGTCGCTCTCCATCAGCAGCTTCGGCGTGAAGTCGCCGGCGGCGATCGCGCGCAACGCGTCGGTCACGTCGACGAGCGGGCGAACGGCGCGGCGCGTGATCGCGCGCGCGGCGAGCCACGCGATCAATACCGCGATGATGCCGATCGGCGCCATGTAGAGCCAGTAGTGGCCGATGAAGTTCGCAAAGCCGTTGAAATCCGGAATGATTTCGACGACGCCGTCCGGCACCGGGACGCGCCGCCCGTGCATGTTCAACAGCACGCTGATGGCGATGGCCGCGCTATTCGGCCGCGTTTCGTCACCCGCGATCAACTTGTGATCGGCGATCACGCGCAGCTTGAAGCGCGAGTGCCCCTGCTCGGCGACCAGCTTCGGCCCGTATTGTTCGATCGTTTCGTGCAGCGACTGGTAGTACTGCACGCGTTGCTCCAACCGCGCATGCGCGGCATCCATCGACTCGTTATAGGTCGCCGCGAAAAAGATGAAGGCGAGCAGCGACGACGACAGCGTCATGAGCACAATCAACACGATCGCCAACACCACGTACCCCTGCGTGATGCGGCGCGAGAACCGTGCGAACGGCATACTAGTCGGCACGAATCGTATACCCCGCTCCTCGAACCGTATGAATCAACGTTTTGCCGAAACCGTCGTCGACCTTGCCGCGAAGATACGAGATATAGCGCTCGACGGCGTTCTGCCCGACCTCTTTGTCGTTGCCCCACACCAGATCGAGCAACTCGTCGCGGGTAAAGACGCGACGCGGACGGCGCAATAGCGTCACCAGCAGATCGTATTCGAGCGGCGAAAGCTCGATCCGCTTGCCGTCGCGTACGACCGTATGTTCGTCGAGGTTGACCGTGATGTCGTCGTAGGTGAGCACGTTGCGATTCTCGAGATGCGGGCGGCGCAGCTTGGCGTCGACGTGCGCGAGCAGCTCCGAAATCTCGAAAGGCTTGCTCAGGTAGTCGTCGGCGCCTTGGGTCAGCCCCTCGACCTTCGTTTCGACCTCGCCGCGCGCCGAAAGCATAACCACGGGAGCATCGGTGATGCGGCGCAGCATCGGCAGCAGCTCGATCCCGCTGATCATCGGCATCATGACGTCGAGGACGATCAGGTCGGGCTCCCAGGTGCGCACCAGCTCGAGCCCGGTCGGCCCGTCCTGGGCGCTGCGAACCGCATAGCCATGGTGGCCGAGCGTCAGTTCGAGCAGTTCCCGAATCCGGCGTTCGTCGTCGATGACCGCAATCCGCGGCTTGGTCTCAGGCATATCGGCACTTATCCTGCCCGGAGGGCTTGAGAGAATGATGAGTCCGGGGTAAGACTAGAGTTCTATGAGTAGTGGACCCAATCCCCAAGAGCTTCATACCGAGGCCGATAACGAAGCTCCGCTGACCAACCGGGAAGCGGAAGCGATGGGCCGTCAGACCGAGACGCACACCTTAAACCAAAAGATCAGCGATCAGGTGGTGTACGGCGACGTGGACGACTCCGTCGAGAACGAAGACATGGCGGACATGCACCACGCGGAGTCCGACGAGCACCTCTAGCCCTTCGCGCCACCCGCGAAGAGCGTAAGCACGAGCTTTCGATCGGCATTGGCTTGCGTTAACACCGATCCGACGACGCGCTGCAACACCTTGTCGCGGGTGAATTGCGTGACCGCCGCCGCCACGTTGAGATCGCGAATGTTCGATTCCGCCGCGGTCAGATTCGTCGTGGCGATCGCGCCGTTTGCGGCCTCACTTCCGAGCGCGATGACCTGGGCACCCAGTGACGCCTCCGCGCCGGTGGCAATAGTAAGCGCGCCGTCGATCTGCGCGATCGCCGTCTGCGCGGCATCGAAACTGCTGAGATCGACGGTGCCGACGCCGAGCGCATAGGTATGTGCGTCCGGCAGCGAGAGCGCGACGGTCTGGCCCTCCGCTCCCGTGCTATTGACGGCGACGGTAGCATCCGTCGATTGCGCCGCGGCGCTCGCGTAGAGATGCAGGGAATCGATGAACGCCGTCTCGTCGTTTCCGTATGGATTGAGACCCGCAATCTTGAGCACGTGTATGCCGGCGCCCGGCGAAAACACGGCGGTTGAAAACGCTTGGTAGTTGACGCTCGTCGGCGTGAACGTACCGATCACCGTATTATCGATGCTGATCTGCAGCGTCTGCGTCTTGCGGCCCGGTGACGATCCTCGGTTCGCCGCGTCAAATTCCAAAACGTATTTCACGCCGCTTTGGAAGCCGGACACCGCTTGCTGGATCGATCCTAGCTCTTGAATGAAGCCGACTTGACCGCCGTCCGGCGCACCCGGGTTGCCGTTGGTGAAGCCGGACTGATTCGCCGAAACTCCAGCGCTGCCGGAATACAGCCAGCCCGTTCCCGTGGGCGCATATTGAAACGCACCGAACGAATAAGCGCTATCGATCGCTGTTTGTTCGAAACTTGCATCCGCGATTGCCGGCCCCGACAAAGACAGCACTTTGCCTTGAATCTTGACGTTGTCGATAAACGCGGTGTTGTCTTGCCCGCTCGGATTTTCGCCGACGAACGTGAGCGTGTGCGTTCCCGCAGCTGCCGTGAACGCTTGCGTCGTATACGAATTGTACGCGCCGCTCTGCGGGAAGACGCGCGCGATGAGCGCGCCGTCTAATTCGACGAGTACGGTTTGGCCGCCGTGTTGATAATTCGTGCGTTGCGTTGCATCGAAGGTCACGGTGTATTGCACGCCCGCCTGCAGCGTGACTTGTTGCGAGATCGATCCGTTCGTGGTACCGACGCTCTGAATGAACCCTTCTTGCACGCCGTTCGTGGGCGCGGGCGCTCCGCTCGAAAATCCGCTGTTGATGCCCGTAATGCCCGAGCGCGCGTTGAACGTCCACCCCGCCCCCGACGGATCGTAACGGAATGCACCGAAGGTGCCCGACCCCACGTTCGGCGTTTCGAAGGAAGCATTTGCGAGCGCGGGCCCCGCAACGCTGCTGCCGGGAAGCAGCGGCGAAAGGGACGCGAGCAGTGCCAACGCGTTCGACCCGTCGATGAGCGGGGTCCCGTTGAAATTCGTGCGGCCGACGATGCCGTTGATTTCCGCAACGAGCTGATTCGCTTCGGTCTGAAGTGCGTCGCGCTGTACGGATGAAAGAATGTCGTTTGAGGCTTCGACGGCAAGAGAGCGCAAGCGCTGCAACACGTCGACGATGGAATGCAGCGCAGCGGCCGCGACCGTAGCCGCATTCGTCGCGCTTTGCGTGTTCTCGACGCCTGCCTGATAGCCGGTGACCCTTGACTGCAGGCTGGTCGCGATGGCGTAGCCGGCGGGATCGTCGGCAACCGTGTTTACGCGCAGGCCCGATGAAAGCTGCGTCACGTCCGAACGCAAAGCAGCATCGCGCGACTCGAAAGCACCGAGCGCGGAATTCGTGGCCAAATCCGTCCGAAGTGATAGTGCGTCCATGCAAAGGGGCAAGGCCCCAGCCTATCCTACCGCTTCCTCGCCCCCCAGCCATGCTCAAAGGTATGAATTTTCCGTATCGTGATAACCACGGTTTACAGTTACATCTTAAAGACCACCCGGCTGTGGCTTCCGCCGCCGAGGCGCGGGGAGACGACGAAATTGCGCGCGAGCATGCCGATCAGGAAGAGACCGCGGCCTGATTCCGCCAGCGGATCGGCCGGCAATTTCGCTGCGAATTCGTAGCCCGGTCCGCTGTCCTGCAGATGCAACACCGGGATGCCGTCGTGCCACGCGAGGGTGAAAACCGCCGGGCCCGGCGCATAGCGCATGAGATTCCCGACCAATTCCGCCACGATCAGTTCCGCCGAACGCACCGCTTCGTCGCGCATGCCGCCGTCGCGCAGGGCCTTCAGCAAATGCCTTTGCATGGAACGCACTGCCGCTTCATCGCGCGCGGAGGGAATCGGGAACATTCGTCCGCGCGTTGCCTCACCGGTGCGCACGGTGAGAATTGCAACGTCGTCCTTCGAGCCGTCGGGCAGCATCGCTTCATAGATCGCCTTCGCCGGAGATGCCGCACTTCGCACCTTCGGATCGTGCAACGCGGCGAACAGTTTGCTGTAGCCTTCGTCGAGCGAGTGCGTCGCTTCGGTCAACCCGTCGGTGTAGAGCGCGAGCAGAGAACCGTTGGGAACGTGGTACACGCAGGTAAGCGGCTCGTGTTCGCTGCGTAATCCGAGCGGCAAGCCGCCGCCTTCGAGTTCGACGATGCCGCCTTCGGGAAGCACCAGCAGCGGCCGAGGGTGGCCGGCAGATTGGTAGACGAGCGCGTTGGTCATCGGATCGATCACGCCGACGAACGCCGTCACGTACGTGTCGGGATGCTGGCTGCGTATCACGCCGTCGGCGGCTTCGAGCATCAGCGCGGGATCGGCATGCACCTGCGCCACGCCGCGAACCGCTTGACGCACGTTCGACATCATGACGGCCGCACGCAATCCCGCGCCCGCAACGTCGCCGATCGAAATCACGATGCGGCCGTCGAGCAGCGTAAATGCGTCGAACCAATCGCCGCCCACGAGCGCTTCTGCGCTTCCCGCTTCATACACGGCGTCGAATTCATATCCCGGCACGCGCGGTAAGCGTGCCGGAAGCGCCGCTTCCTGAAACGAGTGCGCGACGTTGCGTTCGCGTTCGAAGAGTTCCGCGTTGGCAATTGCGGGCGTGACGCGGCGCGCGAGCTCGCGATAGAACGGCACGTCGCCATCTTCAAACCCGCGATCTTCCTCGGTCATCATCAGCACCAGCGTGCCGTGCGTGACGCCGCTCGCTGCCGAAAGCGGCAGCACCGCGATCGCGTGAATCCCCAAGCGGTGCGCGATCGCCAACCCTTGCGGGGTTAGGGCGCGGCGATGGTCTTCTTCCGTCAGGTTGTTTTCGATGTACGGACGCCCGGTGGAAAACGCTTGACGCGACCCGATCTCGCTACTCGATGCGGAGTGCGCGTGCCCGATCAACGATTGCAGCAACGTGCGCTGCATCTGCGTTCGTGCGTTGACCGCGCGGACGATCAGCTCGCGATCTTCGTCGACGAGCGTGATGACGGCGGCGTCGGCAAATTCGGGAACCACAACGCCGAGTATCGCGTCCATCGTTTCGTCCAGCGCGCTCGATTCCGCGAGACGTTCGCCAAGTTCGGCGAAGAGTTGAATCGTTCGCGATGCGCGCCGGGAATCGTCGATATCGGTCGTAGTTCCATACCAACGCACGACCGCGCCCGACGCGTCGCGTTCGGGAACCGCGCGTGCGATGCACCAGCGGTAGACGCCGTCGTGACGGCGCATACGCACTTCGGCTTCATAGGCATGGCCACTCTGCACGGCTTCCTGCCACATCGCAATCGCACGCTCGCGGTCGTCGGGATGCACGGGCGACGTCGTGCCGCCCCGACCGTCGACCGCTTCGCCGGCGCTCTGGCCGGTGAATTCATACCATTGACGGTTCACCCAGTCGACGTGGCCGGAGGCCCCCGCGGTCCACATCAATTGCGGCGTAAAGTCCGCGATGCGCCGGAATTGCTCCAGCCGGTCTTCGGATTCGCGACGCGCCGATTCGGCAAGTTGCGCGTTCGCGATCGCAAGGCCGATGCGCCGTCCGACGTCTTCGACGACTTGCAGATCGGAAAAGCGAAACGGCTCCTGCATCAGCAAGCGCACGATCGTAATTGCGCCGAAAATCGACCCGCCATAGCGCAGTGGCGTAACGATCACCGAGTGCACCTGCCGTCGCCAGCGAGCGCGCCGCTCTTCGTCGCGAACCGCCGTATGCAGAAACGCTTCGTCGACGATGGGGACGAACGTCGCTTCGCCGTGGTAGATCGCCCGTGCGACGGGATGACGTTCGTCTGATGCAATCGTCATAGAAGCGGCCAGATAATCACTTTCTATCCCGTGCATGTCCGGCCGCGCAACCACGATGCGCCGCGTCTGATTTTCGCCGGTTTTAAGATCGACCACGCACGTATCGGCAAGACCCTCGATGACGCGTTGAGCGACGCCCTCGAGCAATTGCACGACGTCGCTCTGGTTTTCGACGGCGGCGCCGCTTTCCAACAGAAACTCGAGCGTGGTCGTGGCGCGCACGTGCTCTTCGATATCGAGCCCGGCACCCGCCCACCGCACGATCTTCCCGTCGCGATCGCGTTCCGCAACCGATCGCGTTTCGATCCAACGATACCGACCCATGCGCTCGCGAATGCGATAGCGCAGCACTACTTCGTTGTCACTGGGCGCGCGGGAGCGGAATTCGGCACGGATACGCTGCAAATCGACGGGTTCGACGATGCTCGCCATTCCGTCGCCGAGCAGTTCGTCGGTCGCACGGCCGGTGAGTTGAGACCAGCGCTCGTTGACGTAGGTCACGCGGCCTTCGGGATCCATGGCGTACATCAGCACCGGCGTATTGCGCGTCAGGTCGCCGATCTCGTCGTGAACGTCGATGACGGTGCCGAGCCAACGAATGATGGCGCCGTCGGGCGAACGATATGGTACGGCGGTGACCCGATGCCAGCGATAGATGCCGTCACGCCGGCGATAGCGCACATCGGTCGATGTTTCGGCGCCGATAGCCCGGGCGCGCTTACCGCAATCGATTAACCGCTGCCGATCGTCGGGGTGGACCGCACGCCGGTATCCGAAGTCGCCGTAGGTTTCTTCGGCCGTCAACCCCGTATAATCGAACCAGCGGCGATTGAAGTATTCGATCCGCCCGTCATCCGCCGACGACGTAAAGACGATGTGCGGTATGTTGTCGGCGAGTACGGTAAAAAAGCCGTCGCCGGGATGCGGCCACGGCGGCGTCGGCTCAGGGGGTCGCGCGACGTCCATTCTACCGAGGCTATACCCACCGGGCGGCCGCTATCAAACACCCGTGCGCATGCTTGCCTGCCTTGAAAAACGCCTGGTAGCACGTATACTTGGCGAGGAAATGTCCACGGTTCATCTTAACCACGCGGTCATTCTGCATGGCGAAAACGAAGCGGGTGCGATTCGTGCCATCGCCGCGTTTCTCGGGGACGGTTTTCAGGAGCGCGAGGCGATGGTGGTGCTGACGTCGCCGGCGCGGCTTGCGGCCATTCGCGCGGCATTGCAAGTGCGCGGCATCGAGCTCGCCGCCCTCGAACGCGACGGCCGCTTTGCGCATTTCGATTCCGCTCTCGTGCACGACGCCGTAGCCCTCAACGGCTCCATCGACCGCTCCGCTTTCTCGGATGTGGTGCTGCGTCGTGTAAAGGGCATCGGCGATGGGTATCGCTTGCGGGTGTACGGTGACGTTGCCGGTCAATTCTGGGGCGAGCGCCGTTTTGCTGCAGCGCACGCGCTTGAGGAAATGTGGAGCAACTTCGAATTTCGTGAACCGATGGCCATGCTGTGCGGATATCCCGTTGACGTGCTGGGACACAACCACACCGAAGACGAGCTATCTGCGGTGACTCGTCTTCATAAAACGATCCTAACGCCCTCGGGGGAGGCGTCCCACACGCGCGACCAAGAGCGCCTGCGATTGCTCGTCCGCGCGGGCGAGATGTTCCACCAGTCGCTGGACGTGAACGAAACGCTGAACAACGTCGCGCGCCTGGCCGTCGAATCGTTTTCAGAAGTGTGTATCTTCGATCTGCTGGACGATCAGTCCGACCGGCTTTTCGTTACCGGCGCGGCGCACCGTGACCCCACGAAAGAAGAGCTGCTTCAGAACGTCGGGCAGTTATTCTACGTCGAGGAGTTTCGAACGCATCCGGTCGTACAGGTCACGCGAACGGGCCAGCCCTTCTTCTTACCGCACATCGACGAAGCGGCGCTCGTGGGGCACGCGGCGTCTCGGCAGCACGAAAATTATATGCGCGCGCTCGAGTATCGATCGAAGATCGTCGTGCCGGTCATCGCGCAGAACCATATCTTCGGCGCGCTCACCTTCGTCCGCACGCGCGAGAGCGAAGAGTTCGACGAGAGCGATCTGCTCTTCGCGATCGAACTCGGCCGCCGTGCCGGCTTGGCCGTGGCCAATGCGAAGCAGTTTCATCGCGAACAATACGTCGCAGAAACGCTGCAACGCGCATTTCTTCCGCGCACCTTTCCGGCATTTGACGGACTATCGATCAGCGCGCACTATCGGCCCGGCTCGACCGAGGCCGACATCGGTGGCGATTGGTACGACGCATTTGAAAACGATCGCCACGAACTCGTCGTCACGATCGGCGACGTCACGGGCAAAGGCATCGAAGCCGCGCGTTTGATGGTGCTGATGCGTCAGGCTATTCGCATTGCGGCACTGGATGCGACTGAACCGTACGAAATTGCGGATCTCTGCAACCGGATGCTGCTGGCCGAAGAGGGCGAGCGGCTTGCCAGCGCGTTCATCGGCATCTTTAATCCGCACACGCGCCGCCTGCGCTATGTCTCCGGGGGACACGCCCCGCCGCTGCTGCGCCTGGACGACGATGCGGTGCTCGCACTCCAGTCGCCGTCGCCTCCGCTTGGCGCGTTTAGAGACGCGCACTTCGAACAGCACGAACTCACGTGTCCGTCCGAAAGCATGCTGGTGCTCTATACCGACGGCATCGTGGAGGCGGGCCGCGACGCGATCGCGGGCGAGAACATGCTGCGCGAGGTGATGCTCTCCGACGCAATCGTCCATGCGGCAAATCCGGCGGAGTTCGTCGAACGCGCCATCGCCGACCTTGTGCCGCGCGACGACATCGCGGTCATGGTGCTGAACTTCGGCGAAACGCAGATGCGCCGCTGGCAGTTCGAAGCGGCCGATGCGCGCTCGGCGGCAACGCTGCGCAAAGAATTTTTCGAAAGCCTCCTGCGCATGTGCGGCGCGTCGGGCGACGAGCTTTCGACGTGCGGCGTCATCTTTGCAGAGCTGATGGGCAATGCCGTACGGCACGCGCCCGGGCCGCTGAGCGTTACGCTGGAAGTGCTCGACGACACGCTCGTGCTGCACCTGATCGACAAAGGCCCCGGCTTCGTCTACGATCCGCATCTGCCCACAAACGTGTGGGCGGAATCGGGCCGCGGCTTGTTTCTGATCAGCGCGCTAGCAACGAACGTGAGCGTCGAACGGCTACCCGGCCGCGGCAGTCACATTGCCGTCACGCTGCCGGTGCGCGTCGACAGCCGTCACGTCGCGTAGCGCTAGGCGCGCTTCCACACCAAGATACTATTGTCGCCCCACATGCCGGGCGTGATCGTGCGAATGGTGAGCGTGTCGCCCGCCAAATGAAACTCGCGTTCGAGCGTTTTACCGACGAGATCGGTGAAGACGCTCACGTCGAGATGGTGAAACACGCGATTGCCGCGGATTTCGTACGTGCCGGCGTAGGCGAGAAAATCGGTGAGCTGTTCGGCGCACGCTTTCGATCCGGCGGTCTCCGCGATCGGCTCGAACTTCGGCCGGTGAATGCCGGAGAGCGTGGCCGACATACGGCCGCTGGGCGTGTAGATCAAATAGCCGACGGGGTTCGGACCGAAGCGCGGTTTGCGGCTCTTGTCGGGTATGACGACGTCGAACGATTCGAGCTTCCAGGCTCCAAGCACCGGCGATGCGGCCGCATCTGCGATGCTCGCGGTGGCGGCAGCAACGCCGAACGACGCCGCCGCGGTAAGAAGATTGCGGCGCGATAAGATCTTCAGCATGCCACCCGCTTCGCCACCCGAGTTGTGTCATCCTGAGCCCTTCGCCTTGTGTCATCCTGAGCGGAGCAGGTTCGCGAAGCGAACCGGCGCAGACGAAGGATCGCAACGCAAGCCGCGCCTAGAGGGCATGTCACCCTGAGCTTGTCGAAGGGTGACGGGCAAAAAGGAGCGCCTTATGTGCCGCAACATTCGAACGCTGTATAACTTTCAGCCGCCGGCGACGGATGACGAACTCCGTGCGGCGTCGATTCAGTTCGTGCGAAAGCTCTCGGGCTTCACGCACCCGTCGCACGCGAACGAAGCGGCGTTCAATCGCGCCGTGGATGAAGTGCAGGCCGTCGCAACGCGGTTGATGCAATCGCTCGTAACGGCCGCACCGCCGCGCGACCGTGCCGAATGGGCCGCACGTGCAAAAGCCCGCGCCGTCAAACGTTTCGGCTAGCGTTTAGCGCCTTTGCGTCGCAATGCGGTAAACCGATTCGGGAAAGTGCCGATGCCCGAAAGCGACTATGTCGATACCTTTCGTGTGAACGCGGAAGATTAATCGCAGATCCGCGGACGCGGCACCTTGCGATGAGAAGCGTACACGTCGAAGGCCCTGCAGTTCGTGGGCGAGAGGTACGCCGGCACGTTCCGCGCCACGCAACGCTGTTACGATTTCGCGTGCCACGGCACAGAGCGCTCGCGCATACATAGCGTCGGCCCTAAACGCACGACGAAGGCGCGCAATATCGGCCGCGACAAATGCCCGCACCGAGAAAACGCCGTCCAGTGCAAGGACGGCGCTCAGGAGTCGTACGGCCTCACTCGGGACGTCAGAGTTCTTCACCGGTCATTTCTTTGTAGAGGCGTTGAATCTCGGCCACACCCTCCGGCGATCCCGGTAAGAATTCAACGTCCGGACTCAGGCGCTCGGCGACGATCTGTCGACATGCCGCATCCTCGAGTGCCTCGACTTCAGCTTCGAGCTCTTCAATACGCTTAATCATCCCTCGCCACTCCTCCGCACCGAGTAAGACGCCCAAGACATCGTTTCGGCGTCGCACGCGCAGCGCGCCGTGCTTGCGCAGACGCTCGTCGAGAATCTCTTCATGACGCAGTTCACTGACCGTGATGTCCGCGTCTAGGGCAAAATGGCGAGCCATATCCAGATGATAGCTTATTGCCGATTAAATGCCAATTTCTCGGCAATGAAAGGGCCCCGGCGAGGAGGAATCAATGCCGGGGCCCTTCGGCCTATTCGAAGCGCAGCGCTTCGATAGGATTCAGATTCGACGCCTTTTTGGCCGGATAGTATCCGAAGAAGACGCCGACGAGGCCGGAGAAGAGCACCGAGGCGATCACCCAGCCGAACGGAATCTGCGTCGGCCATTTCGCGAGTGCGGCGACGAGCATCGTTCCGATAAAGCCGAACACGATGCCGATGACGCCGCCGATCGACGAGAGCACGACCGATTCGGTGAGGAATTGATTGAGGATCGTTGCGGCGCGCGCGCCGACCGACATGCGCAGGCCGATTTCGCGCGTGCGTTCCGTTACCGACACCATCATGATGTTCATGATGCCGATGCCGCCGACGATCAGCGAAACCGCCGCGACGCCGGCGAGCAAGAATTCCATCACGGCGCCGGTCGATGACGCGGCCGCGGCGATCGATTGCAGATTACGCACCTGAAAATCGTCGGTTTGGCCGGCCGGAATGTGATGGCGTTGTTCCAAGATCGACGTCACTTCGGATTGCACCGCGCTCACCTGATCGGCCGTAAGCGCCGAGACCATGATGGAATTTACCGTCGAGAGGCCGGTGAGGCGCTGCATCGCGGAGCTGTATGGAATGAGCACGGTGTCATCTTGATCTTGCCCGATGCCGCTCTGTCCGAGCGGCGCGAGCGTTCCAATCACCGTGAACGGCACGTTGCGAATCAAGATCGTCTGCCCGATCGGATTTTGTCCGCCGGGGAAGAGCTGACCGACGACCGTTTGTCCGAGCACGGCAACTTTTGCGGACGACGCAATGTCACTTTGACCAAACATCGTACCGCTGGCCATCGGCCAGGAACGAATCTGCGTGTACGTCGGCGCGACGCCGTTGATTTGCGTCTGCCAGTTGTTGTCGTTGGCGACGACTTGCGCTCGAACCGTGACCGTCGGCGTTACGGCTGCGACGCCGGGGAGATGCGCGAGCGCCATGCCGTCGTCGGGCGTAAGCGTCGATGCCGATCCGAAGCCGCCGCGCGCACCGCCGGAATTGAGCGATCCCGGCTGCACGACGATCATGTTCGAACCGAGCGCGTTGATCGAATTCTGGACGGATTGCCGCGCGCCCGAGCCGATCGCGACGGTCACAATCACCGCAGCGACGCCGATGACGATGCCGAGCATCGTGAGCAGCGAACGCGCTTTGTTGCGCACCAGTGCCTGCAGCGCTAAACGCAGGATTCCTTTGAAGTCGCTCATGCTACCGCCACTTTGTCATCCTGAGCGGAGGCGCGAAGCGCCCCACGCGTGTCATCCTGAGCGGAGGCGCGAAGCGCCGTAGACGAAGGGTGTCCGACACCACGTGCCCGTCCCTAAACGTCACGATGCGTTTGGCGTGCGCGGCGATGTCGGGTTCGTGAGTGACGAGCATGATCGTGATGCATTGCTCTTCGTTGAGTTCGGTGAAGATGCGCATCACGTCTTCGGACGTTTTGGTGTCGAGCGCGCCCGTCGGTTCGTCGGCGAGAATGAGGCCGGGATTATTGACCAGCGACCGCGCGATCGCGACGCGCTGCTGCTGACCACCCGACATTTGATTCGGCGCATGATCGGCAAGCTGATCGACGCCGACGAGTTTCATCTTTTCGATCGCAATGCGGCGCCGCTCTTCGGCGGGAATGCCCGCATAGACCATTGGTAACTCGACGTTCTCGAGCGCGGACGTGCGCGGAAGCAGGTTGTACGCCTGAAAGACGAAGCCGAGACGGCGGCTGCGAATATCGGCGCGCGCGTCGCGATCCAGATGCGACACGTCGGTTCCTTCGAACCAGTAGCTGCCGGACGTCGGGTTATCGAGCAGTCCGGTGATTTGCATGAACGTCGATTTGCCCGATCCCGACGGCCCCATCACGGCGAGAAATTCGCCGTGGTGGATATCGAGATCGATGCCGGCGAGCGCGACCACTTGCGAGTCGCCCAGGTCGTAGACCTTGCGAAGATCGCGCACTTTGACGACTAGGTCGTCTCCTCGATTCTGCATAGATTCCTCCACGCAAAACATAGCGCCGGGGCTTGATAGCGCCCGGCGATTAGGATGAGAACTGGATGAGAAGGAGCTTCGAAGGGTGGGTCTTGCTGCCCGGACATCAGACGGCGCGTAACGGGGAGCAGCATTTTTTATATTTGCGGCCGCTTCCGCAGGGGCAAGGATCGTTTGGCGATATTTTTGCTTCGGTGCGGCGATAGGGTGCCGATGGTTCAAAGGCTTGCTCGCGCCACCAGTCACGCAGTTGAAAGACCGTTTCGACTAGTATCCGATCGGAAACTTTTGCACCTTGTGCGCCTTCGACGATCGGGCGCAGCGTAGCGTGCAGCCACGCATCGCGCGCTATCGCCTGGTTCCACGCGCCCTGCGAGAAGACGACGCTGAATATGAAACCCTCGCACCAATCAGCGCCCAGAACGTCGCCGCGGATCGTTCCTTCTTGCAACTCGCGTACGACGCCGTTGTACGTGTTCATGAGCAATTGCATCGCGCTGCTTGCAATTTCCATCGACGGCCACTCGGGCTCTCCGAATATCTGGCGAATCCATTGGGACGGCATAACCATCGGACCGGCGACTAAACCGCACATGAATCCATGAAGCCGTGCCTCGCTTCCGGTGAGCGGACCGTTAGGGTTCACGGCCTCGAGCAGCAGCCCCAGTGTATACGTGTGCACGTCGACATCCAGCGGAATTTGCTCGCGCTTCATCGACTGCGCGTCCCACTGCGATAGTTTGGAATCAAAACTGCGCCCGTCTGGTACTCGACCGGCCCCGTCGAGCACCTTGGGATAGTGCCGGCGCGATGCGACCAGTTCGCTTTCGACAACGTCTACATCGTAGCTCCGCTTGCCGGTGCGGTCACCTTGATAGTGGAAGGACTCGCCCTTTGTCAGTAAACGCCGCAACGGCGTCCGCGAGCCCTTTGGAGCCCCGTACACCGCTTCACCGAAGGTGAACGCATATGCACTCGCTTCGAAGGTACCGAAAGCGCCCTGAATCGTGCGATGCAGCTCGGCGAGCGTGCAATCCGCGCTAGCCGCGATGAGACGCCACGCTTTTCCGTCTTCGGATTTCACGCGCAGGTGAAAGACGCGCTTCTCGATTGAGGTCATGAATCAGTCTTTTACGCCGCGTTTTGCAAATACCCCCGGAGCGCGAAGGGCTTATTTCCTCCGCAGGTCTCGTGGCGCGGCTTTTTTCAGATCGCGCCAGGCACGCGCAAACTCGTCGCGCGATGTCCGAGCTTGATTCAAACGGTATTTGAGGACACGTACATGAGCGCTCATGGTGCTAAACGAAATACCGAGGCGGTTTGCGATCTCGTGGTATGGTGCTCGCTTCCAGCGTGCAATAGCTTCGGCGACTTCGTATTGCCGCGGCGTTAGCAGGATCGCCCGGCGGCGCGCTACTTCGGCCATCTGCGCTCTCGCCACGGCGCGTCTATTGGGCTTCACGAGCCGCAACCTGGCCGCTATCGATAGCAACTCGTCGTCGTCACGCGCGCGAACTTTTGCACGCATCTCGGCGATGTAATTGCCTGCAAGCAAACGCGTGATGCCCAGTTCTTCCCCTATTTCCCGGCGAGAGTAGCCCCGTGCGAAAAGGCTAAGAATTTCGAGTTGTCTCGCACTAAACGGCGCACGCGTCGAGCTCGGTAAGGCATCGAGCAGTTCCAGCCGAATCGCCGCCGACACCGTCGGACCGCGATCGAGCCTGGCGTGCTCGAGCGCTTCAAGCTGACGTTTCGACAGCTTCGGCTGCAGAGCACGGTCATTCCCCGCGCGTCGCAGGCTCAAGTCTTCTACCACGCCGGCTGCGCGAGCGGCGCGAACGAGTTCGGGCAATGTTGAAACGCCAAAGTGCGCATAGAGTTCGCACACGTACGTTCGGAGCGTCTCGATCGACACACCCAATGCTGCAGCGATCCGAGCGTACGATCGTCCGGCGTTGACCAACCGCAGTACTCGAAGATAGCTCGGGCGTAAGCCGTGTGGAAGCGGATCCCGAACCACGATCGAGACGTGCGCCGGCAGATAGCCCTTCTGCTTGGCGAGCTGCAGCAGCTCGACTCGATCGGCA
Source organism: Vulcanimicrobiota bacterium (assembly GCA_027459645.1). Classification (GTDB taxonomy): domain Bacteria; phylum Vulcanimicrobiota; class Vulcanimicrobiia; order Vulcanimicrobiales; family Vulcanimicrobiaceae; genus JAMXLG01. Next base: position 120,563 of record DAIDHQ010000019.1, on the reverse strand, counting down.
GCCCCCCACGCTTTTCGGATCTCGCTGAGCCGAACGCTGAGTCTCGCCGACGACATCTTCACTGAACGGCACACACGCATTTGCGAGTAACCGCGCGCGAGCTGTAAAAATATCCGACGATCCCGGAGAGAAATTTCTACGGATTGCACTAAAACAATTCAGACGAACCGCACGCGCTTCGAAGGCTCTAGCGTAGTTCTTCGATCAGGAATTCATGTGCGTCAGCGAATTCCGCAAGCCATCGGAGATCACGACGGCTCGCGTCTGTATCCGAGGTGCTAGTTCGATGCTCGAAACGGCTGTGTTATCGATCCCAAGCTGCTGCGCGAGGTCGGCCTGCGAGACGCCGATGCTTTCGCGGGCCACAATGATTCGCTCGCGCAGCCGTTCCTGAAGGTGGCTCACGAGGCGATGATAGCATAATTTATGCTAGCTTGGACCCATTTTACCCGAGGCTGCTGTTGCTTAATGGCGTCTGGCGTGTCCGGGAACCCCTACCCCCGACTCTGTAGCGCGCCTTGCTTTGAACTATCCCATGAGCTACCTCGCGACGATCTACCGGTTGAAATCCGGAATGATCCAACGCGAGCGGCATCGTGTAGGATACCTTTCGCTCTTCAAGCTTATACCCCTCCGTTCGAGGCTCTAGACGAGCATCACGAGTGGGGAATGCGCGGCCAGCCGCGTGTCGGCCGTGAGAAGATGCATCGGCTCGGCAATGGCCTGAGCGACAAGCAGGCGGTCAAAGGGATCTCGATGATGCAACGGCAGGCGGCTTACGAGGCTCGCAACGCTTGCCGCAAGCGACAATTCTTCCATGCCCGCTTCCACGGCAGCCGAAAGTACGCGGGTCGGATCGGCAATAAAGTCCGTGCGCTTCAGTTGCGCCTTGATCGCGATCTCCCAGATGCTGACCGCGCTGAAGAAAATCTGGTTTCTCGGCGACCGCAACAACCGCGCCGCGCGATCCGAGAGCTTTGCAGTGTCGAGCTGCGACCACAGCAGCACATGAGTATCAAGCAAAATCCTCATCCTGTGCCTTCAAATAACGCGATGATCTCCTCTTCGAAAGCCGTATCGAAATCTTCCGGCACCGTGTACTGGCCCTCAAGCAGTCCGAGTTTCACTCCGCCCCGCTTGCGGATCGGGACGAGCTTTGCAACCGGCTTCCCGGCTCGGGCAACGATGATTTCCTCGCCCCCCTCGACCTTGTCCAAAAGCTTCGAAAAATGGGTCTTGGCCTCGTGAACGTTCACGGTCTCCATAGTGGACTAAGCTTAGTCCACTCCGCGGGCAGAGCGCAAGTCTTGCCGCGATTCTGTCCGCGCGTGATAGGGTGGTGTGAAATGCGGTCACTTGACGAAAAGCCATACATCGAACTGTGGGCCGGCGAGCCGATCGAAAAGGTGAGCCCGCAGCGAACGCACGCGCTGCTTCAGGGCCGCATGTACGTACTGCTCTTGAATCTAGCCGGCAGCCGCGGCGACGTGGGCACGGAATGGCGCTTCTGGGTTGCCCCAGGAGAGCCCATGACGTCCCTACTGCCCGACGTTGCATACATCTCGCATGAGCGCTTGGCTGCGCTAACGCCGGAAGAGCGCGAGTCGCCGCCGCTGGCGCCCGACATCGCCGTCGAGATCCGTTCACCTGACGATCGCGTGAAGAATATCGAATGGAAGATGCAAGCGTACTTGCTGGCCGGCTGCAAAGTTGGGTTCGACGTGATTCCGGCGGGCCGCGAAGTCCGCGTTTTCACGCGGGACGGCGTAACCACGCTGCGTCACGGCGAGCGCTTCCGCTCGCGCGAGTTGCCGTGGCTGACGTTCGACGTCGCCGAGGTGTTTGTCGGAATCTGTTAGTGCTTACGCCAGCTTCTTAGCAAAACGCGACGCGGGAACGCCGACCGCCGCCGGCTTGCGCGATGCGCCAGGCCGCGTCGGGAATGTTGAACTCCCGCGGTGGTAGTAATTCTACCAGAATAGCCGGCAGGGCGGCGCATGCTAGCTTCGAGAATCGCCGCATCGGGTTGTGGACGCCGACCCAAGCTGAATTCGATTCTTGCTTGGAGGTTTAATGAAAACGTTCTCTCTTCGCTTTGCGAGCGTGATCGCGATCGTGTCTCTCGCGGCTTGCGGAGCAAACGGTGGCAGCGCGACACCGCAAGCGGCCCTTATACCGCAAAATGAGCCTTTTTCTATGACGGTGCAGTCGATCCAGCACACAAGCGATGCTTCCGGAAGCCATCGCATCGTCCGGCTCCTAGTCAGCGAGAACGGCAAAACGACACCGATGACGCTTACGGAGACAGTCTCAGGGTCGAATCCAAATCTCGATCACATCGAGGCTCGTACGGCTGCCGGCGTTATGACTGCCGATTTCAACGCGCACGCTTCGACAACCGACGTCAACATTTTACTTAACGGAAAGCCGTATTTTCACACAACAATTCCGCAGCGCGTTACCGAACTCGGCGACGGGCAAATCTCCTCGGCACTCGCGCAGGTTGTACGCAATCATCAGCAGGAAGCCGCGTCGAAGCGACCCGAACTTCCGCTAGCGCTGTGCTGGGCAGTATGCGTCGGCGGCGTAGAAATCGAAGGCCCATTCGTCCTTGCTTGTCTCGCTGCTTGCCAGCTGATCAGTCAGAATTGAGAGCCATGCCCTACGATACGACGACTTTCCTGAAAGACGTACGCACGCGCGATGCAATCAGCGCCGTGGACTGCATCAATGACGTACGAGAGCATACCAACTTCGATGACCTTCTAGAACGCGCGCAGCTAAAGGCGGATGATCTGATTCATCTTTGTGCGCAGTCCGAACAGGCATCTCGATCGGGTAAAGAGCTTTCAGCTTCGGTTTCCTCGCATTTTGAGGCGGCGTCAAGTGCACTCGCGAAGCAAGGCATCGAAATTCCCCACGGAAACGTGGTTGGACGATGCACGCCGCTCGCGGCTGAGCTCATCAGCATGGCCCTCGATCCTGGTTTCGCTACCGAGTTCGAAGCGTATGCAAAAAGCGGTAGCGCCCCGACCGATCCGAACCGCTACACGCGCGGCCCCATCCGACCGCTTCCCGAGCTACTGAGCGCATTTCTCGAATCGCTTGCCACGTATGCGCCCGCCGACGTGGCGCCGCGACTTCACGAAGGGAGTTCGCTCGTTCGCAACGAGCTCAGGTGAACCGCCGCTAAATGCAAGGAGGAGCCTCGTCTTACGCGAGGCTCCTCATCGTTGCTCTGATGTCCGGGTGTGCTTCTAGTTTACGGGACGCGGGCGTGCGGCCCGCGCGCTTGCAGCGGGCTGCGCGAGGCGTTGCCGCCGCTGTATTTCGCACCGCTGGTGAAGGCCGTGACGACGTTGTCACCTTCGCTTAGCGTCGAGCCGTTGACCGGCGTGACGGCGGCTTGCGTGGCGGTGATGAGGCCGACTTGCACGCGCACCGGCTGCAGTTTGCCGTTGCGTTGCACCAGCAACACGGCGTGCTGGCCGCTCGCGATACTGCCACTGCTGACGCTGATCGTGCCGCCCCACGGGCTGTGGCTCTGCGGCGCTTTGTCATTCTGAGCGGAGCGAAGCGTAGTCGAAGAAGCGCCTCCTCGGGCGTGCAGCGCCGTCAGCGGAACCACGAGAGCGTTCGGCGCGCTCGCGACGTTGATCGTAGCGTTGGCGGTCATGCCCGGCAGCAGTTTGCCGTCGGCGTTGTCCGCGTTTACGACGCGGTCGTAGGGGAAGAGCGGAAGGCGCCGCGCGGGACGGCGTAACCACGCTGCGTGGTTACGCCAGCTTCTTAGCAAAACGCGCCGCGGGAACGCCGGCCGCCGCCGGCTTGGGCGATGCGCCAGGCCGCGCCGGGAATCTTGACCCTTCTGCACGCTGAAGTGACGCTTTAAGCGGAAACTAAGCGCTTTAACGACGCAAGTTCGCGCTGGTTCGACGCATGCTCCGTTTCGTAAAGGTCAACGACCATTTGAAGGTTCAGCCAGAATTGCGCTGACGGCCCCAGCACGCGCTCGAGGCGCAGCGCCGTGTCGGGGCTTATGCCACGACGGCCATTCAAAATTTCGTTCAGACGAACGCGAGAAATCTTCATCGCATCGGCCAGTTGCTGCTGCGTAATGTCTAGCGGCTTCAAAAACTCTTCGGTAATAATCTCGCCCGGGCTGGTTGGGCGTCGATTCTTCGGAATAGGGATACTCAGACTCATAAGATTTGAAGTCCTTTCCCGTCTGATTGCATCTGCAATAACGGAGGTGGACTGAATTAATGATAGTCGGCCACTTCGATTCGCGTTGCTCCTTGATCGGTCCAGACGAAGCAGACGCGATATTGGCGGTTGATTCGAATACTGTGTTGGCCGTCATGATTACCGCTGAGCGTTTCGAGCTCATTGCCCGGCGGAAAACGCAGGTCGGCAAGTTGCGCGGCTGCCAGCACCATGGCTAATTTGCGTTGTGCTGTGGAATGGAGATGCGGTGGCAACGATCTGCGGGCCGCGGCCGAGACGTGTCCCTCGTAGATGTCCGCGGTAGCCGAGTCAAAGAACCGCTCCATGCGTCGGATATTGTAACATGTACCGTTACACGTTGCAACAGTCTCCATCGTCCGCCGCGCCTACGAAGAGGGGCGACGCCGTAGCGCCGCCCCTGAGGAACCCGTGTCGTGAAGGTTCGCCGCTTACGGGACGCGGGCGTGCGGACCGCGCGCTTGCAGCGGGCTGCGCGAGGCATTGCCGCCGCTATATTTCGCACCGCTGGTGAACGCCGTGACGACGTTGTCACCTTCGCTCAGCGTCGAGCCGTTGACCGGCGTGACGGCGGCTTGCGTGGCGGTGATGAGCCCGACTTGCACGCGCACCGGTTGCAGTTTGCCGTTGCGCCGCACCAGCAGCACGGCGTGCTGACCGGTCGCGATGCTGCCGCTGCTGACGCTGGTCGTGCCGCCCCACGGGCTGCGGCTCTGCGGCGCTTTGTTATTCTGAGCGGAGCGAAGCGTAGTCGAAGAAGCGCCTCCTCGGGCGTGCAGCGCCGTCAGCGGAACCACGAGGGCGTTCGGTGCGCTCGCGACGTTGATCGTAGCGTTGGCGGTCATGCCCGGCAGCAGTTTGCCGTCGGCGTTGTCCGCGTTTACGACCACGTCGTAGGTCACGACGTTATTGACGGTTTGCGGGTTGATGCGCACTTGATCGACCACGCCGTGGAAGGTGGTGTTCGGGTAGGCGAGCACCGTGAAATCGACCGTGTCACCCTTCTTCACGCCGCCGATATCCGGTTCGCCGACGTTGATATCGACCTGCATTTTCGCAAGATCTTGCGCGATCGTGAAGAGGGTCGGCGCTTGCAGCGATGCCGCAACCGTTTGCCCGACGCTCACCGCGCGCGAGACGACGGTGCCGTTGACCGGCGAGGTGATGATCGAATGCTGCAGATTCAGTCGATCCTGCTGCACGGTTGCGGCGGCAGCTTGCACCGCAGCTTGCGCTGCATCGGCACTGGCGGCTTGCGCTTGCGCGGTCGAGCCGTTCTGCCCGATCGTCGCCTGGCTTGCCTGCGCTTGCGCTAAGGCTTGTGCATACGCCGCTTGCGCCTGTGCTACCGCGGCTTCATCTTGCGAGACGGTTGCCGCGTCGGACTGCACCGTTGCCCGCGCGATATAGCCTTGCGAGAGCAGCGTGTTATCGCGGTTGTATTGCTGCTGCGCGAGCGCGAGCGCCGATTGCGCCTTGGCGATATTCGTCTTGGCGGCATTTGCGGCGGCGGCTTGCGCATTGGCGTTGGCCTGCGCGACGCTTACGCCCGAGCCGGCACCGCTTGCATTTGCGGCGGCTTCATTGGCTTGTGCTTGCGCTTGCGCGAGTTGCGCCTGATCGCGAGCGAGCTGCGCCTGCAGCGAGCTGGGATCGAGCCTCGCGAGGATTTGCCCCTGGTGGACCTTCGAATTGAAATCGACGTAGAGGTCCGAGATCGTGCCCGAGACTTGGCTGCCGACGGTCACGCTATTCTGCGCGTTGACCGTTCCCGAGGCCGTGACGGACTGGGAGAGCGTCTGGCGGGCGACCGGCGTCGTAACGACCTGCGGCGTGCTGCTCGCGCGGGTCAGGACCGTGGCGACGACCAACGCCGCGATGACGAGTAGCGCCAGCGCAACGAGCACCCAGCGGGGGATATTGTTGAAGAGCCGGCCGAGCGATCGGCCCACATCAGACGCGCCCCGAGGGGCCGCAAGGGTTTGAGTAGACATCAGATTCCTCCGACATCATTCTCGCGCTACCCCTTGAGGACGGCTGGTGAACTAGATGAGAGTGAGATGAGAGCACGAAGGCCAGCTGCATAGACCCTTTGCCGTCGCTACTGGGCGAATTCGGCCTGCTCTTGACGATCATGTGCTTCCGCGCGCGCCGCGCCGCTAAAAACCATGCCCCCACTGGAGCTGGCCCGCACTGACAAAAAGAAGGCTTGTCGGTGGCGCGCTTGCTACAAAGGCGCCGACAAAACAGCCCATCCGAGACTACTGAGCCGTTTGGTCCGTTACAACTGGTTCGATGCTCAAGAGGTCCCTGAGGACCCGAATATCGGGGATACGCAACAATTGGCAAAAAAGCGCGTCAATCTGTTTCCTCACTGGGTCAGAATGCATATCAGGAAATGGCTGCATCTCTTTGTGGAGTAGCTCATCGACGTCTCGATCCTCTGGCAACAGATCTGGTTCTAATTTCGTAAAGTTTAGAACCGGAAGTGCATGGACAGTTGGCTTTTTAAATTGCAACCAAGGACCGCGTGTTGGAACTCTTGCTGCTAGTAAGGATATTAGCCCGAGCGTTGAGTTCCACCATAATACCAAAAGTTTCCGCTCCATGGATCCCGCACTGTTCAACGTGATCGGCCACCAAACGTTCGACACAGCGGGCACGGGCAGCAACACGCTCGTCACTCTTTGGGTCGGCATCCACATTCGCTCTGCCAACATTGCATCAGATGCACCTGACCATACGTCGCTCAACTTACGAAGTGGTCGATTTTTCCTAGCTACTGCCAGTGGCTCTAAAAATGCGTTCGGCTCGGCTGACATTGCGGTCACTCGATTCGAGTCATGGCTCCACCACGCGCTGTACGGGGTGCGCGACGTCACCAAATTAAAGGCGTCGTAAACGTCCCTTCGGTCTGGCCCAACAGTTCCAATTTTTCCAAACGTCGTTATCGGCACGTCAAACAGAGGCTTTCCCGGAATGTACAACTTTCCCGCGTCGAGGAAATACGCAGTCTTGTTAAGCTCTGTTTTCGAAAAAGCACCAGCCTTCCAAGGCGCTCGCCGGAGCTCCGTCCACGAGATCGACGTTGCTTCGCCATACTTAATATTCGAGACGAAAACGCTGCCCGTTGCATGGTCGTTACAATTCGACATTTCTGGAAGTCGCTGCAAATTAAGCACCTGGTTTGCTACAGCCAGCGCTTCGATAGGGTTTTTCGGATTACGGATAAGGTTAAGTACCGTTGTCTTTGCAGAATTTTTCTCGCTCGAGCGTCGCTTTCGGAGAACCAGCAAAACTTCACTTAACTCGGTGTTTTCAGAAAAGGACCACCGTCGCGGATCATGGGACGTCACTAACAACTCAAGAACGTAGCTCTGCCTAAAAAGGTCCCTAGTCTTTTCCCAGGCGATCCCCGTACACACTGCGGCGGGTATAACCAGGGCCAGCCTGCCGCCTTCCTTGATTCGCGCGTGCGCAACACTTATAAAGACACTCGCCAGCCCAGCAGTCGCAGACGCGACGGCAGTCCGGCTCCTTTTACTGTATTCCTTCAGCAACGCCGAGAGCCGCTTTTGCATCAATGCTCGTTGCTTAGCTGGCAAAGATCCGAAAAGTAGATTTCCACCGACACTTCGGGTGAATGGCGGATTCATCACGCACAGGTCGAGCATTGGTAAGGGAGCCGTTGACACTTCGTCGCCCTTGTCGGCAACACGCCTTGCCGCACCCCATGCACCTGTTGTGTCCATCAGGCTCATTTGTGGCTGCACTGACATTGCACCCAGGAAGTCAATACTTCCAAGATGCACGTCTCCGCCAATCCCCTCAACGCCTAAAGCCATCGACCACAAATGCATTTTGCTGAAGGATGACTCGATAGAGAGCAGCGCAAGTGTCGATGCTGTTAAATGGATCGCTGACGAAAGGACGTCGTAACCGTAGATTGCTTCCTCAATTAGAGCGCGATGGATGTTGCGCAGATCTTCTGCGCCGATCGGCTTACCCTCACGGACGCGCGCCCTTACGTGGTTATCGACCAACGCCTGCTCTGCTGCCATTAGTAGCGTACCGGTTCCGCACGCTAAATCAGCGACTCGCAAATCGGCTACGGCAGTTAGGTCGCTCCAATTGACGGCCCAACTTTTTGGATTTAGCGCAAACTTCATTAGTAGCGTTGCAGCAGGAACCGATGTATAGAACGTTCCGAGGAACTTTGCATCCAAAAGCAGCGTGTGATAAATCCGGCCCATTAGATCATGTTTCAACGCAGCGCGATTAGAAATAATTCTCCTTGCCGCGTTATCTAATTCTCTAATAGCGTCGTGTGTCTCAACCCGCAGCGGGAGCAAGCTAAGAACCTGTCGGGCAACGTCAAAAATCGGTTTGTAGTCTATAGTCGTGCTGATTTCGAGCCACTCTGCGCCTAGATCCGTGATCGGGTCGGACGACGACAAAATACTAGCCGGTCTCCGCACGCCCGAGACCCGTTCCGATAATTCATTGTGAAAGATTAGGGCGTTCGCTAATGTTAAGCTGGCTAATTGGCCAGCGATCTTATGACGTTTACGGTCGTCCCTTTTACTCATCGGCATTCTCACCGTCCTGAGCCTTTTCAGCCTCGTAGACTCCTAGGAAGACCGCGAGGTTTTCTGCCGCAACCGCATTTTGTTGAATAATTTGAACCAACTGATTCATGCCAATGGAAATAGCGTGAACCGAAGCGGTCACTACGTCGTCTTCCACCGCGACTGAGTAAGCTCGGTGAAGGGCCTCGACGATGGAATCCGCTGATCCCTCCATCCAACCCGATCCGTATGAGTCGGTTCGCACTGTATACTGAAGCCCTGCCTTCGGAAGAATTTCATCAAGCTCCTGAATTCCGAGCTCCCTGAGCGCTCTCGGGTAAATGACGCCAATTGCGATGATCGCGGCACCAGTATCTAGGCGATCTTGAACATCCGCTTCGACACTCTTCCGCGCATTAGGTACATCATCCACCTTACCCTCAATAATCGTTCGAAGGCCGTTAACATCCAACAACACGTCGGGAAGCTGGCGGCTCTTCGGTGCAGATATGATGGATTCGGGCGACGCCTCGAGCGCGTACGAATTGATCGCGCGCGCGAGCGCAATATTCAGGACTTCTTCTCGCGATCTCGCCACAGATTACTGGATTTGCCAAGCCGTAAGGAGAACCTGCGTTAAAAGCTACGTCGACCCTCAACAGCTTTCGCTAATGTTAATTCATCCGCATAGTCAAGGTCGGCCCCAATTGGTAAACCGTAGGCCAAACGGCTCACGGAAGTTTCGAGGGGCTGCAGCAACCGAGACAAATATAGCGCGGTTGCTTCTCCTTCCGCGTTCGGGTTCGTTGCGAGAATAATTTCAGTCGGCTCTGCGACTCTGATGCGCTCGACGAGCTCCTTGACACGCAGCTGAGCTGCACCAATGCCATCCATCGGAGAGATGAGGCCACCAAGAACATGATAATGTCCCTTGAAGACTCCAGTGCGCTCAATCGCGTAAATGTCCTTCGCTTCAGCGACGACGCAAATAATCGATGCGTCGCGGCGCTCGTCGCTGCAGATATCGCACGGTTCATGCTCGGTAAGCGAAAAACAAATCGAACAGAAGCGAACCTTGTCTTTGACCGCGAGTATTGCTTCAGCGAGCGATTGCGCTTCGTTACGCGGGCGATTCAACAAATAAAACACCAACCGTGCAGCCGTTTTAGGGCCGACGGTCGGTAGTTTGGAAAACTCGTTGATGAGGGCTTGGACGGGCCCGGCGATCGATCCGGTTGATGGCATGACGGTTGAGGCGGTCCTTCGTCTACGCGCCTACGGCGCTTCGCTCAGGATGACACGGCGGACACCCTTCGACAGGCTCAGGGTGACACGTTGCGTCGATACCCTTTCACGTTGCCCTTCGAACGGCAGCGCGACGCAGTCGCGCATCCTTTACATGAGTCCCGGGATGCGCATGCCGCCGGTCAGGCCGGACATGCGTTGCTGCGATTTTTCGCCGGCTTTGGTGAGCGCGTCGTTCACCGCAATCGTCACAAGATCTTCGAGCGTCTCGATGTCTTCGGGATCGACGGCGTCTTTGCCGATCTTGATCGATTTCATCTGCTGATCGCAGGTCATTTCAACGGTCACGAGGCCGTTGGCCGCGCTGCCGGTGACGGTGGTGTTCGCAAGCTCTTCTTGCGCCTTCACCATCTCTTGCTGCATCTTCTTGACTTGCGCCATCAATTGCGCTTGATTCATACGTTCCTCATTCGACGAAAGGTACTCAAGTTCCGGGATTGTTGCCGAGCGAAAGCGATGTGTGCTAAGGTCCGAGGAAGGTATCAGCTCGCCGGAACACATCGAGCGCACGGGGCGTCGCAGCAATGCGGCGCCTCGTCATTTTATCCGCTCATTGGCGTAACCAAAAAGTTCATCTACGCTTTCGGCGGCCTCGTTGCCGGCCGCTTCGGAAGCGGATGTCGGCGCAGCAGCGCCTCCGCTGCCAGTCTCGAGTCGCACTTTGATCTTCGCGCCGAGCACCTCGGTAATGGCCGCTTCCAGCGTCGCGATGTGCGGCTTCAGAATGTCCAGCTCGAGCTTGTTTCGCATCTTCAGCAAGAGCGTCGAATCCTCGACGGAGTGGACCATCGCGCCGGAGAGCGGCGCGCGCAGGCTGGCGCGTTCGTGCTCGGCCTTGCCGCGAATGTTCGTCCACGCCGCCCGGACTTTTTGCACCGTCACCGGGCCCACGTTCGCGGCAGCGGGCTTCCGGGGCGTAGGCGCGACGGGCGCGGGGGGTTCGGGCGGTCCTTCGTCTTCGCGGCCGTTGGCCGCTCCGCTCAGGATGACAGCTTCTTTGGCCGCTTCGCTCAGGATGACAGGGTCTGCGGGAGCAGCGCTACCTTTTTCCGGAGGCGCCGCGCTCACCACTGGCGCCGGAGGCGCCTTTTCAACCGGAGCCGGGCGACCGGAGGGCGCACGGCTACCGAGGTCGGCCGGGGGTGCGTTGCGGTCCTTCGTCTGCGCAGGTTCGCTTCGCGAACCCACTCCGCTCAGGATGACAGTGTCCGCGCCCTTCGACGGGCTCAGGGTGACACCAGCGGAGTCCTCGCTCAGTACATACTTCAGCAGCGCCGTCTCGAGCTCGAGGCGGGGGTTGCCGCCCATTCGGGTGAGCGATGCCGCGTCGGAGAGCACGCGTAGCGCCGCGATAAGCGCCGGTTGCCCCACGTCGGCGGAGCGTTCGGTCGCGCGGGCGGCGTCTTCTGGGGCGAGATCGCGCGCCAGCAATTCGGGGTCGACCTTGGCGACCAGCAGGTTGCGGAATTGCGCGATCAGGCTGCGCACCAGCACCAGCATGTCGGTACCGGCGTCGCTCGCCTCTTCCACGATGCGTAGCGCTTTGCTCGCATTGCGCGCAAGCACCGCGTCGATCAGCTCGTTGGCAAAGCCGCGTCCCGTAGCGCCGAACGCAAGCTCAATCGTGCCGGCCGTTACTGCGCCGTCGGCAAACGCCGCCGCTTGTTCCAGCATGGTGAGCGCGTCGCGCAAGCCGCCGTCGGCGCGATAGGCGATCGTCGCGAGGGCGTTGTCGTCGATCGTAATGCCTTCGTACGTCGCAATTTCGCGCATGCGTTCGATCATCACCGGAATCGAAATGCGGCGGAATGCGTAGCGCTGGCAGCGCGAAAGAATCGTTACCGGCAGCTTTTCCGGCTCGGTCGTCGCCAGGATGAACACCGCATGCGGAGGCGGCTCTTCCAGCGTCTTCAGAAACGCATTCGCGCCTTCTTTGGTGAGCATGTGCGCTTCATCGATGATGTAGACTTTCATGCGCATCACGCTCGGTGCGAACTTCACCGATTCGCGCAGCGCGCGGATTTCATCGATGCCGCGATTGCTCGCCGCGTCGATCTCCAGCACGTCGAGCGCGGTGCCGTTGAGCATCGCGACGCAATTTTCACACGTGTTGTCGGGGTGCGCGGTCGGTCCCTGAGCGCAGTCGATGCAGCGGGCCAGAATCTTCGCGGCCGAGGTCTTGCCCGAACCGCGCGGGCCCGAGAACAGATAGGCGTGCGCGAGCTTTCCGCTCTCGATCGCGTGGGTCAGGGTTCGAACGACGGCATCTTGCCCGACCAAGTCCGCGAACGACTTGGGGCGCCAGGTACGGTAGAGGGACACGCCGGGGGATTTGGCGGCCGGGCGGTTTGGGTCCGCTTGCTCCAGGGTACCTTTCTTATGCTAATTGTAATGCTTCTTCGGCCACCGGTGGGTTATGCTCATCGGTGGGGAGGCTGTAAGAACTCGTCGTGGATTTGCGTACTGCCCTGAAGGAACAGTTCGGATTCGAACGTTTTTATCCGGGCCAAGAAGAAGTCGTCAACCGCGTGCTCGCGGGACAGGATACGCTTGCGATCCTGGCCACGGGTGCCGGTAAGAGCTTGACCTATCAACTGCCGGCCCTGCTGCTGGACGGTACGACCGTCGTCGTATCGCCGCTCATCGCGCTGATGAAAGATCAGCTCGACATGCTCAAAGATTTGGGCGTCACCGACGTCGTCGCGCTCAATTCGACGCTCTCGGAAGATCAAGAAATCGCGGTGCGCGAGCGCATTGCGCGCGGCGGTGTAAAGATTGCGTATACCACGCCGGAAAAATTGGAAGATCAAAGCTTCCTCGAACTCCTACAGTCGATCAAGACGCCGCTCTTCGTCGTCGACGAAGCGCACTGCATCTCCCAGTGGGGGCACGATTTCCGCCCCGCCTATCTCGCGCTCGGATCGGTCATTAAAAAGCTCGGCCATCCAACGGTACTCGCGTTGACCGCCACCGCCACGCCCGCGGTGCGCGAAGACATTCTGCATCAGCTCGGCATCGAACACGTCAAGCCGATCGTCAAAGGGTTCGATCGCCCGAACCTGGTCTACGAAGCGCGCAAGGCCGATAAAGAGGCCGACAAGCTGAAGATCGTGCAGCAGCTCTTCACCGATAAAGACGCGCTCCAAGGCACGGGCATCATCTACACCGCCACCATCAAAAACGCGCTCGAAGTGCAGAAGTATCTCACCGAAACGCTCGGCGTTCCGTCAGCGGTGTATCATTCGAAGCTGCACAAAGAAGATCGCACGATGGTGCACGAGTGTTTCATGAATGAAACGATTCGCGCCGTCGTTGCAACAAACGCCTTCGGCCTTGGCATCGACAAGCCGAACATTCGCTTCGTCGTGCACTACGATCTGCCGGGGTCGCTCGAAGCCTACACGCAAGAAGCGGGCCGCGCGGGCCGTGACGGCTTGCCATCACGCTGCGTGCTGATCTATCGCATGAGCGATACGCGCGTGCAGAACTACTTCCTGACCGGCAAATATCCCGATATCGAAGAAGTGCAGCGCGTGTTCGGCACGATCGAGGTCTTCGGCGATCAAGCCGACGGCGTTTCGATGACCGATCTGCGCAAGATTCTGCAACTGCCGCTCACGAAGCTGAAAGTCATTCTGGCGCTGCTCAAGAAGTCGGGTTACATCGAAGCCGGCGGCAAGAGCACGTACAAGCTGACCGAAGCGGTGCGCAAGAATCGCGAACTCGTCCTGAGCCTCGCTAATTACGAAACGAAGAAATCCTACGATCAATCGAAGCTTGCGATGATGCTGCAGTACGCCGAGAACGGCTCGTGCCGGCGCAGATTCATTCTGAATTACTTCGGAGAGGATTTCGAACGAGAAAACTGCGGCGCGTGCGATAACTGCCTGCGCGCGGCCGTGCGCAAGGTCGCTGCCGCGGCAATGGCGGCTCTCCCGGGCGGGCCGCCCGTTGCACCGCCGGTGGCACATTCCACCAGCGGCTTCCGCATCGGCGACGTGGTCGCGCATCCGAAATTCGGCAGCGGCACCATCGAACGCACCGAAAAGGATCTCGTCACCGTGCTCTTTCCGAACGTCGGCTATAAAACGCTACTTGCACGAGCAGTGACCCTGACGGAAGCCGCGAAGATAGCGTAAGTGACCCCCGCGCCATAGGAATGGGCACCGTTGACGCGTTCGTTCGTCCCCACAATTGCACTCATCGCGCTCGCCGTTTCTACGGCGGCCTCCGTGCGCGCGCAGCAATCGCCGCCCCCGCCGCCCGCCGATATGATTTCGCCGACGCCGCTTGCGCCGCTGACGCCCTCACCGGTGCCGAGCGTGTCGCCCTCGGCCTCGCCGGCGGCGAGCCCCACGCCGACTGCAACGCCCACGCCCGTACCGATTACCGCGAATCCGCAAAACGTCGAAGTGCCGGTTGGCAGCACGCAAACCGTGCAGCTCTCGGGCGTATTCGGGCAATTTACCGCGGTCGTCGCCGACCCCACGATCGCCGATGTCGGCGCGAGTCAAGATAACGAAACGGTGACGGTCGCCGGCAAAAAGCCCGGTGCGACCACGATCACGATTACCGATCAGCACAACACCGTCGCAACGGTCGGCGTGCGCGTCGCCTTTAACGCCGGCGCGCTGCTGACGAATCTTCATCTGAAAGTAACGGGCGATCCCGCAACCGCGCAGTACGTTCGCGATGTGGTGCAACGCGCGATCGTGCGGTACACGCACGTGCTGCCCGGCGCGCAGGTGGTCGTATCCAGCGACGACGTGCCGATCCATCGCGACATCGGCCAGGACGACGTGCGCACCGTCGACGTGCCGATCTTGCTGCAAGGCGAGCAGTATTTCAGCGTCAGCGGCACGACGCGCGTGACGGTCGAAAACGTCGCGCTGCCGCGCATTTCGCCCGATCAGCTGATGGTGAGCGATTTCCCGGAGAAGCTTACGGAAAACGGCATTCTCTTCACCGCCGATCTGCGCCGTGGCGTGCCGTCGCGCTTCTTATATTTCCACTATAATCCCCCGGGTTCGCCCGATCGGCGCATCGTGCTCGTGGCGGAAAATCACGGCACCGAACCGGCCACGCTGCAATTCATCGACGGGCGCGGCGGCCCGACCGCAAACGAACTCGAAGTCGGTCACACTGCGACCAAAACGTTTTTGGTCAACACGCTGCAGAATCAGGGGCGCCTGCTCGAAGTGCCGGCAAATCGCACCGAGACGATTACGATGCAGGATCTGCCCGCAGGATCGATCGTCACGAACTTGCTGCAACTGCGCTTGCTCGACGGCCCGAACGTGCATCTCACGCTCGTCGCCCAAAACGCCACCGACAATCCCGACGACGCCTTGATCACCGGCAAATTGCTGACCAGCACCGTGCGTCACGCGCGCGGCATCTATCGCATTCCGGAATTTCACTTCGCCACGCAGTGGAGCGTCGACGGACCCTATCTCGAACTGCCCGTCGGGCAGATTCCGCTGCCGAATATGCTCGCGGGCGAAGCGCTCTCCGGCGATTACGGCGTGTTGGAATCGTTCGTCGTGAACGTCGAGAACCCGATGTCGACGCCGCAGCACATTGCGATCTACGAAAATCCGCGCGGCGGCAGCGCGACGGGAACGTATATCATCGACGGGACGCTGATTCAATCGCATCAGGTGCCGGCGTTCTCCCGCTACAAAATACGGCAATACGTGGTACCGGCGCGGGGATTCGTGCGCGTCACGATCGTGACGATGCCCGAGGCCGGTTCGAGTTACCCCTTGCGATTGATCTTCGCACCCGACGACGGCTCGGTTGCTCCGGGGGCGCCGGGGTCGCCAATTTACTAACTGCGGGGACCTCAGTAGGTTATAGCGGGCTAACGAGCGGAACTATCAGGTGTGGGGGAAGCGCTGAACCGCCGCATCGACCTGCACACGTGCCGCCAGCAGCACGTCGTCATACGGTTTTTGCTCGACGCGTTTCCGACAACCGAGCCCTTTGCCGCTCTCGAAGTGCGTGCGTCGATGTCACGCCTCCAGCAGCTCCTCGCACGTCATTTTAAACTCGAAGACAATCACGTGTATCCCGTGCTTTCCGAATCGCCCGACGGTGAGGTACGGGGTGCCGCGCGCGAGTTTCGGTTGCGCATGGGCAATCTGGTGCGTCAATTTGAGTCTTTGTACGCGGCGTGGCCGAGCGATGCGATCGCGGAGCGGCCGGCGCAGTTTTTAGCGGAGTGGGCACCCTTCAGCGCGGCCCTCGCGGCCCGCATGGATGCCGAAGATCACCTGCTCTATCCGAAGGCCGAGCGTACTTCGAGGGCTTGCAGAACGCGGGAGAGGATTCGGCAACCGCCGGATAGCAAGCGAGGCCGCACCGGGAGGTGGGCTTTTGAAGAAACCTGCGCTATTGTTCTTGGCACTCGCGGCCGTGCTATCGGCCTGCGGTGGCGGTGGCGGTGGTGGAGGCGGTGGCAACCCCGTGCCGTCCGGCCCCGGACCCTCGAGCACGCCCACCGTCAATCCCTCGCCCACAGCTACGGCTGCAGCGGGCACCACCAACGCTTCGGGCGTCGTCGTCGATGATGGCACCGGCAACCCGCTCGCTGGCGTGAGCGTCAAGGTCATGCCGTGGGGGCCGTGCGGTCCGACGCCCGCGCCGAGCGCGATCACGCCCGAGAGCGACGGCTGTCCGACGCCCCTGCCTTCGCCCCAAGCGACCAGCGCCGCGAACGGCACCTTCGCGCTCAACGGCATTCCCAACGGGCATTACGTGTTGATCGTCGGCAGCGACATCGTTGCGACACCACCCGCGGGCTATTCGCCCTCGACGCCGCAACCGAACCCCACGCCCTGCGGGAACATCGGCCAGCAACTCTGCGCGTCGCCGTCGCCGGTGCCATTCACGGTGCAAGCAACAGTCCACGACAACGTGACCTTCAATGGCGGCAACGTTACGCTCGTCGCGCCGACGCTTCCGCCGATTCCGACCTACACGCCGAAGCCGTGGGAAACGAACGGCGACTACCGGATTGCAACGCTCGACGCGAAGACGGAAATGCCGTGTTACGTTGCGTGGCAATATCGGCGTGGCTTAGACGCGCTGCCGTTGGGCACCGTCGATGAATGGGTTACGGAGCAAACGCGCGCGATCAATGGGGCGTATCAACAGGGCCAAGGCGGCGGAATCAAAGGCCTGACTACCGGTGGAACGCAAAGTTCGGGTGGCACGGCCTGTGACGCTTCACTGATTGACACGTACGCATTCACGAATAACAGCTACGCGATGGATCTTCGAACGCTATGGTTTGGCGGGCAATATCTCTACGCCGACTATAACGGCAATCAAACCGTGAGCCCCGTAGGACTTGCAGAGTTCCCGATCGACCCGCGCAGCTTCGTTGATCCGAACATTCCGACGTGGCTCTCGGGCACCGTCTACCCATAAGCAAACCCATTGGGGAAACCGAAACGAGGGGGTCGCCTATACGGGCGGCCCCTCGCCCTTTTCCAAGCCATGCCTTTGACAGCATATTCCCTCTAGCCTATACTTTAGAGGTGCCATGGGTCGCGAACGTTACCGCCGAGTTTGCCGCCTGGTTTGACCAAGACGCTGCAGCACAAGACGACATCGACGTAGCAGTCCATCTTCTCGAGGAGAAGGGTCCGGCACTCGGACGGCCTTTCGTGGACACGCTCAACGGCTCACGGTTCCCAAACATGAAAGAGCTTCGCGTTCAAAGCAACGGGCGGCCACTGCGATTGCGTTCGCTTTTGATCCCATGCGGGAAGCCTTACTGTTAATCGGCGGCAACAAAGAGGGTGAAAACGAGCGGCGCTTTTACAAGGCGCTCGTCGCCCAGGCCGACCGGCTCTTTACCCAACATTTGTCCGACTTAGAGGAGACCTAATCGTGGCGACGAGCTTCAATACCCTTCGGAAAAAAATGGGACCCAAACGACGTGAAGCAAATGCCGCTCGGGCCAGAGCCATCATTGCAGCCATGCCGCTGCAACAGGTGCGGCAGGCGCGCCGTCTGTCGCAGCAGCGCATCGCTGAGCTAATGGGGACGACACAAGGCGAAGTCTCCAAAATCGAACACCGCACCGACGCCTACATTAGCACGGTCCGCAGTTACATCGAAGCGATGGGCGGGACACTCGATCTCGTTGCGCATCTTCCCGATGGAGACTACCGCATCACGCAGTTTGGCGCGATCGACGCCGAAGAAATAGTCTCGTAGAATTCGCCGCCTTCCCTCTAAGGCAAGACCGATATATCGATGAGCCCATGGTCGATCGCAAGCGTCGACGTCGTGCCATCCGTCAACGCCATCGTACACGAGCCCGCGCTCGAGCCCGGCTTTACGGTTCGAACTGCGGCTGAAACGCCTTGTGGAATCGTCGGCAACCACCCGGTTTCTGTGGCGCTCGTACCGTTGCACGTATCCCAATTCGCCTGGACGATAAACGTCTTTGTGCTTTGATCCGGTTCGTACACGACGCCGCCCACCGGGTCGGTCGTGGCAAGCGATGAAATCGTTGCGGCAAGAATGTTTTGCATTTTCGACGACGTTCTGCACGTTGTGGGTTGCCGCGTGACCGTGGTGATACGCTCCCACTCGTAAATGTAGCCGGTTGCCGTGCGCGTGATCGTTTGCGACCCGTCGGGATTCGTGACGATCGTGCCAGGCGGCGGCCCTCCACCCGAGCCCAGGAAACTATACGAGGTCGTTTGGTCGATCTCTGTCGCGCCGTCGTGGCAATTCTGCGTGGAGCTCACGCGCTTCGGCGGCGTCGTACACGATCCGCCGATGACGGCACACGCCGGACTATTTGGCGAAACCGGCGTACCGTTCGAATCGGTATAGCAGCCGTTGCCGTCGGTCATGATGTATTGGCCGACTTGCGACACTACCCAACCCGGCAAGGAAGCGAGCGGGTCCGCACCACCGCCGGTATTTTTCGCCGCGCCGTAACAGCCGTTCGGCATCGCTGCGCCGCCGACGCCCATTACGACCGATTCGGGCCACGTTGCTAGCGCGGCTGCTTTTACGTCGATCGGAATCGAAACGAGCGGCTCGCCATACTGATCGCCGACGAGCATCGTGCACGCATGCACGCTCTGCGGCGACACCGTGATTTGCGCCGACGCCGGAACCGCACCGGGCGATGACGGTGTGCTTGTCGTGCGCGCGCTCCACGTTACAACCGTCAGGCAATTCCCGCCGATGTTGAGCTGTAGCGGCTCGCTATCCCACGTTTTCGTGAGCGTTACAGTCTGCGGCGGCGCCGCCGGTGAATCGAACGTGAGCGACGGTTGATCCGGCGTAAGATCGCCCATCACTTGCACCGATGCGTGCACCTGCTGGCCGTAGTCATCGACGACCGTCAACGTGCACGTCCCCGGCTGCGCCGAAAGCGGCCACAATTCGAACGGTGCGATCGGTTCGTCGGGGTTCGACGTTGTATCGGGATAGCTGTAGGGCGTGCTCGCGGGCGGCGCAGGCGGAAGTGAAGCCTCGTTTGGATCCGTCGGCGGATTGTAGGGCGTGTTGGGCGCCGCGTATGTCGAGATGGCGTCGCATGCGGCATCGCCCTTTGC
Organism: Vulcanimicrobiota bacterium; assembly: GCA_027459645.1. Taxonomy (GTDB): domain Bacteria; phylum Vulcanimicrobiota; class Vulcanimicrobiia; order Vulcanimicrobiales; family Vulcanimicrobiaceae; genus JAMXLG01. The sequence continues at coordinate 100,855 of DAIDHQ010000019.1, read as the reverse complement.
GAACCAGTGCGCGTAACCGTATTCCGCCACGCGGAACTTCAACGCGCCGTTCCGATCGTTCGTCCAATGCGCGACCATGGCGGTCGGCGAAATGCGCGGCGCGTTGGGCGTCGGCGTCGGATTCGGCGCGCCCGTTCCCGATAGCGCGACGCCGGCACAGGGGAGTTGGCGCGTGTCGGTTACGCCTTGCGGGCTAGTGAACGTGAGCAGAATACCACTGCCGGGACACGGCGGCTGCGCGGCGATCGTTGCGAACGTAGCGTTGCCCAATGCGTCGAGCTGCGGATACGAGGCTTTGCCCGTCGCATAGCCCGCGCTGTCGAAGAAGATCGCGAATGGGGGCGATCCCAATGTGCGCTCAGAGATCGCCGTATCGCTTGTGGCGACGAACGTGTTCGTCGGCGTGACCGCGTTTGCCGAGGTCGGACGTCCGCGATAGACGCGAATCGTGAAGCCGGCGTTGCCGTGCGGCGCAAACACCATCGTCGCGCCGTTTCCCGACGTCGCCGCGAGCGCATGCGCGACCGACAACGCCGAATCGTATTCGTCGACGGCGTGACGCAGTGCGCCCGGCCGCATCCCGAGCATCCACACGCTCGCGCACGCAACGATCGCCACAATGGCAATCGTCACGGCAACTTCAATTAACGTGAAGCCGCGCTCGGAATCCCGCACGCGGAGTGGAGTGCCCGGGTCGCGCGCTTGCGGTGACATGCGCTCCTTCGACTGCGCTGGTTTCGCTTCGCGAAACCGCTCCGCTCAGGATGACAAAGCGTGGCGAAGCGCGATCTCTCAGACTGGAGCGACGCTCTTCTGTGTCATCCTGAGCGGAGCGCAGCGTAGACGAAGGATCGCCACTAGCCAGCGTGCGTTACGGTCCTTCGTCTGCGCTGGTTTCGCTTCGGGAAACCGCTCCGCTCAGGATGACACAGCGTGGCGAAGCGCGATCTCTCAGTTGGAGCGACGCTCCTCTGTCATCCTGAGCGGAGCGCAGCGTAGACGAAGGATCGCCACGAACGAAACGCACAAGCCGGTCCTTCGTCGGAGTTTATCCTGAGCGAGCGTAGCGGTCCTTCGACAAGCTCAGGATGACACGGGGTGGAGCGTTGCGCGGACGGCGCGGGTTAAATCTACGGCGCCGGGGGTTGGGTGGTCGACCAGGGTGAGGCCGCGGGATTTCGCGATTGCGCTTGCAAGGGCGATGACGGTGTCGCGGTACTCCGAAACTAGCGCCGCTTTGGCGCGCTGTAACGCGATGATTTGATTCGCGGCGTCGCCGCGGGCGGCGTCGTCGGCATCGGCGACCGCCGTGAAGCGGCGCGCGATATCGGCGCCGGCGGCGTCGAACTGCGCGGCCTGCCACTGCTTCGGCGCCGTCGAGCTCTGGATTTCAGCCCTTGCGACGCGGGCGTGCAGCGCAAGGTTGGCTTGCGCCTTGCGCTTCATCGAAGCGACCGCCGAGGCATAATCCGATGCGGCCTGCGCGTCGAGTTTCGATTTGTACGCGGCAAGTTTGGCGGCATCGCTCGCGCGCAGCGCATCGACTTTTTGCGCGATCGCCCCGTCGATTGCGGCAATCTGCGAGCGCAGCTTCGCGCGGTCGGCAAATGGCGGTTTCAGATTCTGCAAGCGCAATTGCAACTGCAAGCGCCGGTCGGCCACGGCGCGTTCCAGGCGAATCTCGAGCGTGGCTTCGTGCTCGGCGAATTGCTGGCTGCGCGCGGCGTAGGCGGTCGCGGTACGTGCTTGCAAGCCGGCGCGGAAGCCGGCGAGCGACGACGACGCCTCGTTCGCCAGCGCGTGGCGATACGCGCCTGCGGCCGGCTGCGGAGGCCGCGTACGCAACGCTGCCAGCGTATCGCGCGCTTCGTTTGCGCCCGCGCGAACCACCTGCGCTTGCCGCCGTACCACGCCGCGCGTGTCGGCAAGCTGCGGCACCGACTGCGTTGCCTTTAGCGCCGCAATTTCGCGATCGTACGCACGCATTTGCGTTTGCAGATTCGCGCTTGCGACGATGCGGGCGACGTCGACGTAGGCGTACTTGCCGGTGTCGCCCTTCGACAAGCTCAGGGTGACGCCCATAAGTACGGCCACAACAGCGGCGAATGCGGCGATTACGCTCTTCATGGGAACGTGCGCTCCAGTTTAAAGTCGACGCCGTTGGTGCCGCTCATCGGTTGAATCGAAAGCACGTTGGGCGAGAACAAACCGTCGTGCGTCGTGGTTCCCGACACGGTGCCGAAGATTTGCGGTTGATCTTGCGTGTAAAAGACTGCCGAGAGCGATATGGCCTTCGGATTCGGCTTCGACGTCACCGTGATGCTCTGCCGGCGCGGTGACGAGAAGCTCTGCGCGAACGCCACGCTCAACGACTTGCCCAGATGCTTCACGAAGCTCGCGCCGAAGCCGGTGCCGCCTGCGCCCAGCAGCGAGTCGGTAATGTTCACGTCGTTCAATCCGAACGCACCGCCGAGCGCGTTGCCGAGCGGCTCCAGCAGATTGCGCGTAAAGACGGTATTGAGCTGGCCTTCCGCAAGCGACGTAAAGCCGCCCGTCGGCGACATCGCCACGGTGCTCTGCGAGCCTACGCCGGCCAGCAAGCCCAAGATCTGCGAACGCGAATATGCCGGCGACGACGCGAGCGCAAGCTGCATGCTGTCGGCCGGGCCGGTCACGTGCAAGCGTACGTTGGTGTACGGATTATCGACCGTCGTCAGCGCCGTCGCATCCACGTAGGGAATGATGCCGCCGTTCGGATCGAACGATACCGTTCCGTCTTCCACGGTGAACGTGCGATAAAAACTCACGGTGCCGCCGGTCGACACGAAGCTTCCCGTCAGCGACGGCGCCGCGAGCGTTCCCGCAAGAGTCACGCCGCCTTGCGCGCCGATGTCGACGTTCGGGCTCTGCACGCGCACGTCGTTGCCGACGCTTACGTTGAGGTAGTTGAACGCGATCGGTAACGGCGGCCCCGTCGGCTTCTGCCCCGAGCTCGGATTGAAAAGCGCGGTCAGCGGCACGCGTCCCGACGAAAGTGCAACGCCTCCGCCAAGCGTGATGACGCCGGCGGGAACGCGCGAGGCGGTCACTTCGCCGTCCACGATGCCTTTGTAATACGCGGGCGCATCGATGCGTGCGTTGTTCGCCTTGGCATCGAACGTAAACGCGAGTGCGCGCATGTCGCGCACCGAAGGCACCGACGCAACGCCGGCAAGGGCGAGTGCGCCGCCGCCGACATCGACACTCGCATTGCGCAGGCGCACGCGATCGCCGTGGAACGCCAGCTGCGCCTTTGCGCCAATCGGTACGGTCTCCGCGTCGCTGGAATACGATCCGTTCGCAAGCGAAAGCGTGCCGGCGAATTTCGGATTGTCGGTGCGCCCGCGCGCGCTCACCCGTCCGTCGATACGCCCGCCGAGCGCGGTGTTCGCCGGAAGCAGCGGCGCAAATTGCGCAAGCTCGACGTCGTCGGCCACCATCGACGCGCTAAACGGCGCGTCGCGTAGCGGCAGCGGAACGCTTCCCGTTAGCAGCACGCGTCCGGGCGCGAGATCGATCTCCCCGCGCTGCAGCGTCGCACGTTTCATCGTCGCAACCGCATTCGCGCTCACCCGCGGCACGACCACCTTGTTATAGCGCAGGCCGGTCAACGTGAGCGCATCGGCGAACTGCGGATGCAGGCGCGTGCCGCGTAGCGTGGCCGTCGTATCGAGCGCTCCGGCAAGCGAGGACGCCGCTTTAATGCCCGCTTCGCGCGCGACGGCGCCGATATCGGGCGACGTGATGTGCGCGGTCACGTTCAGCGGATCGCGCGCATGCAAGCCGAAGCTGCCGCGCACGTTGGCCGCTGCGCCCGGGATGCGGACGATCGCGCGATCGATGCGCCCTTCGCCGCCCGAGGTTCGCAGCGCCACTTGCGCCTGTTGCACGGGAATGCCGAACGCGTTGCCCTGCACCAAGCGCGCGGTAACCTGCGAATCGACGTCGGGGAAACGCCCGCTCACGATCGCATTCGCATCGACATTGCCGAGCAGCGGTTCGTTGATGCCGAAAAGCGGCAGCCACGTCGCAAGCGCCACGCGCCGCACCGACGCATTGGCGGCAACCGCATACGTCGCCGGATTCACGCGCCCGTACGCGCGAATCGATCCGTTCGCTCCGCCGGCCGACGCGACGAACTGCACGTCGCCGCCCGACATATGCCAATCCGCGACCGTGTTGCCGATGTCGAAGCGGCGATAACGGAAGCCGCGCACGTTCACGTGGCCGCTCGTGACAATCGGCGCGCCGGGCGCGTACGAAGCCGTGAGCGCGATGCTGCCGTTGCCGCCGAGCGTTTCGCCGGTGTTGAAGAGATCGTTGAAGTCGTCGAGTTCCGCGTGCGGTGCGTTCAGCGAGACGGTCCCGCCGTGCATGCCCGCGATACCGTTGAAGGCGACGGCGGTTTCGTCGACCTTCACGCCGCCGTCGTTGAACGCCATCGCCGCCGGCGTTCCGTTCAGCGTCGCACGCAGATCGCGAAACGCTTGGCCGTTTACGTCGCCGACCGGCACGTCGAGCGTGCCCGCGATCGTGGGCGACGTTCCGCTGCCGCCCACGTGCAGCTTCGCATTGACGCTCGCGTGCACCACGTTATAGGCCACGTCGACCGCGTGGGCGCGCGCGTTGAGATCGTAGGTTCGCGCGCTGCTCGCGGCGTTGTGCACCGTGCCGTCGAGCGCCACCAGCGCCGGACCCGCGCGCACCGCCGTATCGCGCACGTCGAGCGCGCCTTGCGCGTAATGCACGAGCGCCATCGCGCCGATCGCATAGCGTTGGTAGTGCGCGTTGGTCAGCACGAGCGCCGCATCGCCGGCCGGCGCGTTGTGCACGAGCGATCCGGTCGCGGAGCCGTTGAGCGTGCCGCTCACGCTGCCCTGCGGCGTGTCGAACGCCACGCGAAAGTCTTGCGCGCGCACGTAGCCGCGTTCGATGCCGCGCGGATGATCGAGCGCGATCTGCGCGTACAGCGATCCGCGCGATCCGCTCACGATCACAGGCCCTACCGATCCAACGCCGCGGCTGTCCACGGCGAAGCGCCCCGCCAGACGCTGCGAGCGGCTCGTCCCGTCGATGACGCCCATCGTCTGAATGCGGCTCGCGTCGTTTCCGAGCGCCAGCATCATCGCGCGCAGCGGCATCCCCGGCAACGTCGATCCCACGAACGGCGCCGCGCCGGGCGCCATCTGCGCGCCCGCGATAACTTCGATGCCGTTAGGACGTTTCGTCAGCGCAACGCGGCCCTGCGCCCCGGCGTCAATGCCGTGATAGATGCCGTGCACGTCGAGCAGATCGAATTCCGCCTTGGAAAATGCGACCAAACCATGCGGAGCGTCGATCGGCGTACCCGCGTAGTCGAGCCGCTTTCCGTCGAGCGCGATCATCGCGACGGGCGAAGACGCGCGCCCTTCCAGCAGAATCGCCAGCCGCACGTTGCCGTGCACGGGCAGATGCGCGGCCTGCGCGATCACGCCGCGCAGCTTGGCAACGTCGCCGTTCACGTGCATCGCGATGCGCAGGCTCGGCGCGCGCAGGTCGTAGATTCCGCCGAGCAGGGTGAGCGGCACGCCGGCAATCGTGCCGCTCGCGCCGTCAAAGGTCAGTCCGTTATTGAAGACGTCGATACGCCCGTGTAAGTCGCGCACGGGCTTCACCAATCCGCCGACCGCCAGGCGCACGTGCTGCAGCGTCGTCGTTGCAACGACGTGCGTCTGGATACCGCCGTGACCGTCGCTCAGCCCGAGTACCTGCACGTTGCCGCCGGTGATGCTGCCGCTCGCCAAATGTAAGCTCGGCGAATTCACCGCGAAATCGACGAGGCGCGCGATCGGCATCGGCGGCAACTTCCAGCGTTGCACCGCATAGCCGCGCGAGGCGTCGATATCGCCCGCACCGCGAATCGGATACGTGACGCCACCCTCCACGTACGCAAGCGAGCCCGCGTATTGCGTGCGCGCGGCCGTGTGCAGATGGAGCGTCACATCGATGTTGCGCGCGTAGAGCTTACGCGCTCCCGGCGTACCTTGACTCTCGTCGATCACCGTTACGGCGCCGTCGTGAATGGCGACGTCGTCGTTCATCGCGCGTGCGGGCGCGTTGGGGTTGGATTTCGGCAGCGCAAAGTTCCAGGTGCCGTCCTTGTGCCGGATCAGCGTGACGTCGGGACGTTGCAGCGTGAAGTTGTTGAGGTGGTACCCGACCTTTGCGCTCGCGATCGTGGCAAGCGGCTCCCCACTCTGCGAGCGGACGGCTACATCGCGGAACGTGACGCCGTGCACGCCGAAATGCTCGCTGCCGATCGACACGTTCGTGCCCGTCACGCTGCCCGCGATCGTCGCGATGCCATACTTGGTGAACGCGAGCGCCGCGAGGAGGAGCAGTGCGGCTATGACGATCGCGATGCGGGCAGCCATGTCACGGTCTTACCCGAAGCGCCATAAAGCCACGTCCTTCAGGGCGGTTGATATTAGGGGCACGCCTGCAAGGACCGAGAGAAATGCCAACCATATGGCACTCTTGCCCGCGATACTGGCGTCGTGATTCGCCGTCAAGGCTACGTTTTTGAGTTGAAGCCTAACAATCGGGAAGCGACGATGCTGAGCCGGTTCGCCGGGTGCTGCCGATTCGTCTGGAACGAATTGCTGGCGATGAATGAGTTGCGCCACGAGCGCGGCGAGAATCGCCTAGGCTATTCGGCAGCATGCGGTTATCTGGCATCGATCAAGGGTGAGTATCCGTGGCTTGGCGAGGTCCACTCGCAGCCCTTGCAGCAGACGCTTAAAGACCTCTCCCGCGCGTATGCGAACTTCTTCAATCCGAAGCTTCGCGCGCGTATGCCAAACTACAAGAAGAAAGGTCACCATATCGGCGTGCGGTTTCCGCAGGGATTTCGCATCAGGAACAATGCGGTGTATCTCCCGAAGATCGGCTGGATCGGCTACCGCGCCTCGCGCCATCCCGAAGGGGCACCAAAATCGGTCACGGTATACGAAAAGGCTGGTCGCTGGTTTGTCTCGGTCCTCACAGAGCGCGAGGTTGGGACGCCGAAGCACCCATCAGCGTCGGTGTCTGGAATCGATCTTGGCGTCAAAATATTCGCCGCGCTGTCCAACGGCGAAAAGATCGCCGGACCAAATGCCCTCACAGGACTTTCCCGCAAGCTCGCTCACGTGCAGCGCGAGTTGTCGCGTCGCGTGAAGTTCTCACGAAATTGGAGGAAGACCAAGGCACGCATCGCACGCCTGCATTTTCGTATCGCGAACGTGCGCAAGGATGCGCTCCATAAAATTTCGACGACGATCAGCAAGAACCACGCGGTCGTCATCATCGAGGACTTGCGCATCACCAACATGACCAAGAGCGCGAAGGGTATAATCGAAGCACCGGGCAAGAATGTCGCGCAGAAGTCCGGACTTAACCGCCGCATCCTGGATCAGGGTTGGGGTGCGTTCGCAAGGATGCTCGACTACAAGCTTGCTTGGGCAGGTGGCCTGCTTGTACGAGTCGATGCGCGCAACACGTCGCGAACGTGTCCGGCTTGCTTGCATGTGGCGGCGGAGAACCGTCTCACACAGCCGAGATTTTTCTGTGTGGAATGCGGCCATGCGGCAAATGCCGACATCAACGCCGCAATCAATATCCGCGAACGCGGATTAGCACTTATTCAGGGCAGGACGATGCCCGGTGTGCCTGTGGAGGGCTCCAAGAGTCCGGTGAAACAGGAAACCCGCCGCGGCTATGCCGCGTAAGTCGGAGAATCCTCGGCCTTTAAGGCTGGGAGTATGTCAACCGCGCGGAAGCTTACACTACGCTCCGATAGACCCGCGTCATTGCCGCAGCGCTTGCATGCCATGCAAAGCGTTCGCGCGCGTGATCGCGCGATTCGCCCGCGCGCGCATCCGATTCGCCGTGCAACGCAGCGCGCAACGCATCCACCCACGCCGTCAAATCGTCGATGGAAACGACCGGTGCGTCGCCCGCTACCACCTCCGGTACCGACGCGCGCTCGGAAGCAACGAGGGGAATGCCCGCACACAACGCCTGCGCGGCGCCGTAGCCGAAGCCTTCGTACGCCGAAGGTACCGCCGCCACGGCGCTGGTCGCGTACAACGCGAGCAATTCGTCGCGCGAAACGTAGCCGCGAAATTCCACGCGATCGAAGACGCCCAGCGAGGCGGCACGCAATTCACATTCTTCCTGATACGGCGTCGTCGGCCCGACCGAGACGATACGCGCGCCTTCCAAAAAGGGAAGCGCATCGATGATCAAGTGCAAGTTCTTCCGGCGTTCCACCGTGCCGACCACGAGAATCGTGCGTCCGTCGCCGCCCCGGCGCTGCAGGCGCATGAAATCTTCCGCGACGCCGGGATAGACCACGTGCACCAGCGACGGATCGAGTTGCGGCACGACGTCGAGCAATTCGTCGCGCGAAAATGCCGAATCGACGGCGATCGCCGCCGCCTGGCGATAGCGATCGACCGAAAACTTGCCGAAGTAATAGCGCGCGTACGGACGCACGTGCGATTGCACTCGCAGCCATGCCACGTCGTGCACGGTGGCGACCATCGGCATCGGCGCCGTCAGCGGCATCGTGCCGGACGCGCAATGCAGCACGTCGACCGACTCGGCACGCGCGCGTTGCGGCAGCACGACTTGATCCCATACCACACGCCGGTCGAAGCGCCACGGATCGAGTTTCGGTTCGAAAAGCTCGACGATCTCCGCGCCGTCGTCGCGCAGCGCCTGCGCCAAGCCGCGGACGTATTCGCCGATGCCGGTTGCGGTGCCGACGGTCAGTTGGGCGTCAATGCCGATGCGCATTAGCGAAGCTCGCGGTCGAGTTCGCGCAGCATCTGCGAACCGGGTTGAACCGTTCGCGCACGCGCCGCGTCGGCTTGCGCCGTCACGCGATCGCCGCCGCGCAACGCAATCAAGCCCAATCCAGCGAGGCAGTCACCGCAAGCCGGATTCACCGCCAAGCCGCGCCGGTAGAGCGCGCTCGCTTCGGCGTCGGCATGCACTTTCCACGCTTCGTTGGCGCCGTAGATCAGGTACTTCACGTTGAACGGCGCGAGTTGCGCGGCCGCGCGATATTCGCGCAGCGCTTCCTGCGGACGATGCAACGCGTCGGCGAAGATGCCGGCGTACCAATGCGAGTCGGCGACGGCGTCGGGATGAGTGCGCAGCGTCTGCAGGTGCGCGCCGAAGCGCCGTTCCATGTCCAGCGCTTGCGCGGGCGCCACCGGCAGCAGCCCGTAGAGCGTCGACTGCATGCGCTCGATATCCGGCGCCGCGAAGTAATACTCCATCGCCAGCAGCGCTTCGCCGCGCGCCTGCGCGATTCGTCCCAGCAGGTCGTCCCGCCGGGGGCTTGCGCTCAGGCGGACGGCATAGTGCTGCGCGCGCGAAAGCTCTCCGTGCGAAAGCGCGTCTTCGGCCAGCGTTTCGTCCACATAGGGCGCGGGCGCGACGCGGTCGAGAAATTCGTAGACGCGCAGGCCGAACGCGCGCGGAACGAGCGACGAGAAGGTGCCGGGTGCGCGGATAAAGGCGTCGGAAGCAGCCTGGATGACTCCGAACGTGACGAGCACGGCGGCAATTACGGCTGCGAGAATCGGTTTCAGAACTTGACCGTCAGGTTGAGCGTAGCGCTGGTCTGCTTGAACGCGTTCGACGGAATCAGATTGTTTTGGAAAAGCGATTGCCGCGCGGAAAGCGAGAGCGCCTCGTTACCTTTGAACCGATACGTCACGCGCGCGCCGTAGATCGTGTTGTTCGCGTCGAGGTTCTGCAATCCGGGCGCGCCGTAGCCGCCCAGCAGATGCTGCGAATCGACTTGCAGCGCCGCGGTCACGCGCTTAGAAACCGGCACGGCGACGCCGGCGGAAAACGTATGCTTCGTCACGTCGGCGTACGCCGGCACGAAGACCGGCACGTTGTCGCCGTTCAAGCCGACGTTCGCGGTGCTATCGAAGCTCGATGCGACAAAGTTCGGCTGATTGAGCTGCAAGTGCTCGACTTGGTTCGAGACGTCCAGTCCCAGGTGCCCCTTGCCCAGCCGGGCGTTGAACGTCGCGCCTTCACCGACCGATTGATCGCGCAACGCGAGCGATTTCGATTCGGCTTGGCCCGCGGTCGCGTGCGTTTGGAAGTGCACGTGACCGACGCGCATCGGAACCGAGTAACTCGCTTGCATCTGCGGCAGCGACCTATTCGCGTCGGCGCCGATCGCTCCGGCGGTAAAGCCGGCGGCGGGATTGAGCACGGGCCCCATGCTAAACGCGCTGCGGCCGTTCGCGCTCGGAAGATCGAAGCGATAGACCGGCGCCACGTACCGGCGCGGGGACGCGGCAAGGTCCATTCCGTCGAAGGGGGCGAGCCGCGCGGTCGACGGCGCGGGCGCAAGCGTGGTCACGGGATCGACGCCTTGGATCGACGTGGTATAGGCAGGGTCGTAGGCTGGAATCGTCAGCGGCGCCGCGGTCGGCATCACCGTGCGCGGATCGAAGGCGGCGTCGCTCAGGCGCACCACGGGGAGGTCGTCGATATCGATCAAGGCGGGGGTGACCGAGGCCAGGCTCTGCGGCACCACGTCAAAGGCGACGGCGCCTCCGAAAGGCGATTCGTCGGCGCGGGGCGCCAGGCCGAAGCATTCGGCGTAGACGGCCTGCGAGAGTGAGATGGGATCGGTGTGGATGTCCAGGCTCACGTTCGCCGAGGCAATACCGAGGTTCAGTGCCCCCACGAGCACCCCCGCCGCAAGTACGCTCCCAGCGCGGAACATGAGTCCTCCCCTTTTGTCGCCGCCCACCCGAGGGGGGCAATTTCTTATATCGTCCGGGGCGGCGGGCAGTTTCAGTTATAGCAGATCGGGGCGCTTGCCTTCGTCGGCCAGGTAGCGACGGGCGATAAGGACTGCTGCGTAATCGTCGATTGGTCTAGGTGGCACTTGCATTCCCAGGGGAATCAGGCGTCGCCACCCTCGCGGCGGATTATCGGCGAAGTAGAGCCCTCGTGCCCGAAGCGTCGTTTCGCGCTCGTCGACCAGTCGCACCGGTACGCCTAACTGCGCCAGCTCCGCTTTAAGGACGTTTGCATTCGTACCCGTTCCAAGGGCGATTGCCGCGATATCGTGACGCGAGGCCAGTGCGCGCGCGCGGCTCAACAGCTCCTCGACGGGTTCGATGCCGCGTTCGACGATCGCGCCATCGGCTTCCACGATGGCGAAGCCGGCTTTGCGCGTGCCGGGATCGATGCCCAGGATGCGTTGCGGCACTACGCGCGCGTCAAGCTGATGGTGATCGGAATGCCGCCGATGTGCGGATAGATGTCGCGCGCTGCATAGGCGGAAAGCCGCAGGTGCCCGTTACCTTTGGTATTGAGCATCGCTTGCATTTGCGCCGGACTCGGCGTGCCGGCCACAACGCGCACGTTGTTCGCGAGGAACGGCGGCAGGTTCAAGCCTTGTTGAGAGCGCGCGATATTCGTAACGAGTTGTTCGATCTGCCCGATCGCCAGGTTCACGTCGATGTTTTTGCCTTCGGGGATATCGATCGAAACGATCAGCTGCCCTTTCTGCAAACTTTCGACGTCGTTGATCAGCCCGAGTTGGAAATGCAATTCGTCGCCGCGATAGAGATTCTGGTCGGCGGTAACGTAGATCAACAGCGGCGAGCGCAGCGAAGCCGCCGTCACTTGCGGGCGGCCAAACTCTTGCTCGAGCTTCGTATCCAGATCCGGCGGGGCCACGAATTTCTTCAAACCGAACTGCCCGTAGGTTTGATTCATCGACGCGACGGCTTGATCGTAGAAGCGACGGATCAGTTGCAAGCGCTTATCGACCGGGGTTCCCTTCGGAATCGGCATAAAGTACGGAACCATCAGCGCGTCGACCGGCACGATCAACTCGCCCTGGCTGACCTTCTGCTCCAGATTCTGTTCGCGCGCCTCCAACTGCGAAATCTCCAGACTGATCTGGTTCATGCGGAAGAGCGCGGTCTTGACTTGCTGCGAGAAGAGCACGGCGAGCAGCATCGCGAGCAGGGCGATCAGCATGCCCGTGCCGACCGCGACGATCGTCGACGTATAGCGCGGGCGAATGCCGAAGAGCGAGAGACGTTTTCGGCCGACCTGATGGCCGACGCGGTCGCCGACGTACGCGACGACGCCCGAAACGATCATGACGATCAGGATCGTAAGCGTACCGCGAACGACGTCGGCCAACATCGTTTAGACCGACGCCGCCCGGCGCAGACGTATCAATCCGAAGATCGTGAACATAATGTTCGGCATCCAAGCCCAGAGCGCGGCGAGCGTGACGTACGCTTCGGAGATATACGAAAAGAACGTCAGCACGACGTAATAGATAAAGACGATCGCGACGGCCAATCCGAAGCCGACGCTGGTGCCGCCCCCGCTGCGCGCGGCGCGAACGCCGAACGGAATCGCGATGAGAACGAACACGAAGCAGGCGAACGGCTGAGCCAGTTTCTCCTGATAGGTTGTCACGTACTTACGCAGCTCCATCTGCGTCAGCTGGCCCGACCGGACGATGCTCGCGATTTGCGAGCGGCTCATCTGCTCCGGATCGCTCAAGCTGATGCGTTTGACGATGTCGGTTGGATTTTCGCCCAGTTCGACCTGCTGCTGCGCCACGCGCGGCTCGGCCAGCAGCGTGCCGTCAGGGTTGAACCGATAGAAACTGGCGTTCTCGAGCACCCACTTCTGGGCGTTGAAGTCGGCGCGATCGGCAAAGACGATCTGCGTGGGCTGGTTGTTGCGGTCGTACTGAATCAGCGTCACGTGCATCAGCGCCTGCGAGTGCGGCTCGTACGACGTCGCAACCGTCACCTGGCGGCCGCCGCCCGGCAGCGGCGCAAAGACGGTCAGGTCGCGGTTGAAAAGATTCGTGTGCAGGATGACCGTATTTTCGATGTAGGCAACTTGGTCGGCGGCGTAGGGCGCGACCACTTCTTGCACCCAGAACGTCACCACCGACATTGCGAGGCCAGCGACTAAGAACGGCGCCGCCATCCGCAGAAAGCTGATGCCGCCCGCCTTCATCGCGACGATCTCACTTTCGCCCGAGAGCCGCTGGATTGCAAGCAGGGTGCCCAGCAGCAACGCCATCGGCAGCACGATGGACATGTACTGGGGCAACTCCCACAGGAAGACTTCGATTGCCGCCAGCAGCGGCGCGTGCTCGCTCGAGACCATGCGCCCGATCGCGAGCAGCTGCGTCGCCGCGAAGATCAACGTGAACGCGGCAAAGCCGAACGAAAACGGGCCCGCGAGCTCCGCGATCATGTAGCGGTCCAGAATCGTCCAGCGGGGAATGCGAAAATCCACTAGAGCCGGAAGCCTTCGCCCAGATAAAACTTGCGCGCGACCGGCGAGTCGAGCACTTCTTGGGCGGTGCCGGAAACTTCGATGCGGCCGTTGTTCATGATGTACGCGCGATCCACGATCGCCAACGTTTCGCGAACTTGGTGATCGGTGATCAGGATGCCGATGCCGCGGTCGCGCAACTGGCGGATCATGGCTTGAATGTCGGACACGGCGATCGGATCGATGCCGGTGAACGGCTCGTCGAGCAGCAGAAACGACGGCTCCATCGCAATCGCACGCGCGATTTCGACGCGGCGCCGCTCGCCGCCCGAAAGGCTGTCGCCGCGCGAATGCAGGCGCGCCCGCAGACCGAATTCTTCCAGAAGTACCGGCAGGCGTTCGTTCTGCTCGCGGCGCGGCACGCCGTTCTGTTCCCAGATCAAGCGAATGTTGTCTTCCACGGAAAGCTTGCGAAAGATCGAATTCTCTTGCGCTAAATAGCCGATGCCGTTACGCGCGCGTTCGTACATCGGGCGTCCGGAGAGTTCGATTTCGCTATCCGCGTTGTCGAGCAGCACCGTGCCGCCGTCGGGCTTTACCAGTCCGACGATCATGTAGAACGTCGTCGTCTTGCCGGCGCCGTTGGGGCCGAGGAGCCCGACGACTTCGCCCTGATGGACTTCGGCGGTCACGCCGGCGACGACGGTGCGTTCGCCGTAGTTCTTCACGAGGCCGCGAATTTTGATCGTGCGTTGTACGTCCATTACGTCATTCTCGTATGCGTGAGCGAGATGTCGGAATCAAAGTGCGAACCGGTTCCGTCGAAGCCGTTGGGATTGGTGATGTGCACGTGCCCGTCCCCGTGCACCATTTCGGTTTGCCGGTTGTAGACCAGCGTATCGCAGTAAAGCGTCATGCCTTGGTTGTTACGCGCGTGCACGCCGCCCGAGAGCACCACGGTATTCGTGCCCTGATTCAGCGTAGCTTTCGGCGCGGTCGCAAAGAGTTTCGAGCCGTCCTTTCCCATGAAGGTGATCTGCACGTGATTGTACGTCAGCACGACCTTTCCGGGTCCGCCGTGGCTTTCGAACGAGGTCGTGACGATCTGAAACTGTTCTCGATTGCCCTTCGATTCGATGAAACGCACCGGCTGGTTCTTGGTGCCTTTGCCGACGACGCGCAGCGGCGGCATGCTGCTCGACGACGTCGACAGCGGCGACGGCGACGGCGATGCGCCGGTGTTGGGCGAACGCGGATTGCACGCGGCGAGCGACGCAATCGCGAGCGCGGCGAGCGCGCGGCGCATCATAGCTCCCCCGCGCCGGTCCGCGCGGCGGCAAGCGCCAGCGCCAGCATGGGAAGAAACAAGCCGAAGATAATCACGCTCACGGTATCGATCAGCCCTTGCACAAGGCTTCCCACGATCCCCGCTGCAGCCGCGAGCGCCAGCATGCGGGCGTGCGGCGCGGCGGTCTCGATCCGGCGGCGGAGTTGCGTAAAAAAGGTCCATACCGTCCAAACGAACGCCCCGAACCCCAGAATTCCGAGTTCCGCGAGGATCGTCAGATACATGGAATGTGCGTGAAAGGCGGTCGCGTCTCCGTCGGGCAGCCGCACCATCGGATAGAGGTGCGAGAAGCCGAATGGTCCCGCACCCGTGAGAGGCATGCGATCGATCGCGCCGATCGCCGCCTGCCAAATCGAGATGCGCGTGTAATTTTCGCTGGGATTGTGGCGCACGTTGAACATCAAGAGCACGAGCGCGAGCGCCAGCACGACGACGGCGATGCCGATCGCCGCGCCGCGGGTGCGCCGGCGCGCCTGCGTGGCGACGAGAAAGCCGACGGCGCACGCCAGTCCCACCCAGCCCGTACGTGAGAACGAAAGCGCCATCGCAACGACGCCGAGCGCGACGCCGGTCCACGCCCAAGCGCGCAGCGCGCGCGAACGCGCGACGGTTGCGACGGCATATGCGAGCGGGATAAAGACGATGCAGTAGCCCGCGAGTTCGCCCGGCAGCACGAAGGTTCCGACGGCACGGCCGTTGGCAACCGCGTACTGCGAGGCTGGAATCCGCGTGACGACCATCGCAATGGCGGCCGCGCAGGCGAGCGTTCCCGAAACGACGATCGACCAAAACGTGGTGCGAAAGAATCCCGGGACGGCGTACCAGCGCAGAATGCCGAAGTGCCAGACGACGCCGAAGCCAAAGATGCACATGAATATCCCGCCGTCGCGCGGATTCAATCCGAAGATCGTGCTGATGGCGCCGCAGATCCACCACGCGATAATCGGGCGCAACGTCGGCGCCGTTTCGCCGCGCGTCGTCAAGAGCTCGAAGGCGCACCACGCGGCCAATACGGCAACGGTTGCAAGCACGACGAGCGCGATCGGCAACGGCACGATCGAGACGCCCGGAAAAGCAACATTCGTCAACGTGATAAATGCCGGGAAGAGCGGCACGCACGCAAAGATGAGCGCATCTACTCCGCCGACGACGCGAACCCACGCGCGCGTCACGAAGCTACGCCCACGATCGCGCGCGCGATGGCGGCCGCGCCGCCCGGCGGTCCCATGCGTTCGCGTCCGGCGGCGCCCATCTGCGCGCGGCGCGCTTCGTCGTTCAAAATCGACACGACGCCCTTTGCGGCACTTTCGACGTCTCCGGGCAGCACGGCAAGCGCATCGCCCAGCAGCCCGTGCTGGCGCATGCGGTACCAAGCGGTTTTACGGTCGCGCCCGAGTTCGAACGCCACGACCGGTATGCCCGCCGATGCAGCGGCTTCGTTCGCGGTTCCGGCTTGACCGATGACCAGCGCGACGTGCGGCAAGAGCGCGCCGACGGCTCCGCGCCACGCGCGCGCCACGACCCGCGCGCCCAGACGCGCGATGAATGGAATGCATTCGTCGTCCTGCGATTCGACCGTCAAGCCCGCATCGCGCGCGGCATCGGCGAAGCGATCGGGATCGAGCAGCGGCGCAATCGAAAGCATCGCACCCAATTGCGGCAAACGCGCTGCGGCATCGCACAACAGTGCGAAGAGAAACCGCGCGTCGTCGTATGCGCTCGCGCGGCTTCCCGGAAAGATCGCGATTGCGGGATCGAAATCGCGCGCGGCATCGTTCGCGCGCGGATCCTCCTGCCCCGCGAAGAGATCGACGATAACGTTTCCGGGCGCGCGGGCATCGACGCCTTCGCGCTGCAGCCGCTGCG
Organism: Vulcanimicrobiota bacterium; assembly: GCA_027459645.1. GTDB lineage: Bacteria > Vulcanimicrobiota > Vulcanimicrobiia > Vulcanimicrobiales > Vulcanimicrobiaceae > JAMXLG01. The sequence continues at coordinate 84,276 of DAIDHQ010000019.1, read as the reverse complement.
CCGTCATCGCGTCGCGCACGAAGACGGCCTTGGCACGGCGCAGCACGCGCCGCTCCATTGGGCCATACGGGGCGACAAGTACGCTCTTGGCGGTGCCGACGTAGATCGCCGGCGCATGCGCCGCGAGCGCCATCAACAATGCATAGACGTCACCGATCGCCACGACACGGTCGTACGCGCCGCGCGCACGCACCAGAAACCTGCGCTGAGCGAGCGTTAGCCCGAGCAACCCTCCGCGTACGTCACGCGCGATATTCGCGACGTTGCCCATCGCGATCAATCCGCCGCTCGGCATGACGCGGCGCGGACCCGCCTCGTTCATATATCGCGCGCGGCTTTCTCCAACCAGCGCTAAATGATCGATCTGCACGCCTGCATCCAACCGTCGCACTTCTTCCGCAATGCGGTCGGCAATGGCAATTTCGCCATTACCGTTCGAAACGAAGAGCAGCTTCATGGGGCGCCGAGCAGCGGCAGCAAGCTGAAATCGTTGATGCGAAACCGGCTATGGGCGTCGTCGTACGCGAGTTCCGTTCGGGAGACGTATTGTCCGTAGGGCCCGGCGTGCACAATCGGAACGCCGTTCACCACTTCGGGTGCAAAGAGCGTGTCGTGGCTATGGCCGCCGAGGATCAGGTCGATGCGCGGCACGCGCTGCGCGAGCTTGCGATCGAGCGACAACCCGACGTGCGAGAGCACGAGCAACATGTCGCCTTCGGGCATCTGCTCGGCGTAGGGCGCAATCGCATCCCACGGATCCAAAAAGCGCCACCCGAAGAGTTTTTCGTACGGGCTCCCCACCGGGTACTGCATGATCAGCAGCCCGAGCACGTGGATGCGCGGGCGCCCCGCATCGCTCAAAATCAGGCTGCGCACGAACGGTAGCGGGCGCCCTTTAGTATCGAGCAGGTTCGTGCAGACCAGCGGATGGTGCATCTTTCGCGCGCGGGCCAGCAACAGCGAATACAGGTAATGGAATTCGCGATTACCGATCGCCTGTGCGGTCACGCCGCCGGCATCGAGTTCGTCGATGACCGGTTCGCGCCGGTGATAGACCGTCTGACTGCCGCGCAGCGAGTCGCCGCAGTCGAAGTAGAGTCCCGGTTTCTCTTCGCGCAACGCGTCGAGACGCGGAACGAACCCTCGGTGATCGTGCAGATCCGAGGTGTGATAGAAGCGGATCACGTCGCGCCGGCCGTCGCAAGCGCCACCGCAAACTTCGCGCAATCTTCGAGCGCGCTCGACGGACCGAGCCGCTCGCGCACCTCCGCGACCGCCTGCGTCTGCGTTTCCGGATGCCGCAGCACGGCTTCCATCGTTTCGGCAAGACGCTCGGGCGTCGCATCGTCTTGCAACAACTCCGGAATCAACTCGCGATCCAACACCAGGTTCGGAAGCGTGATGTATTTGCCCGAATATACGTTGCGCGCGTGCTTCACCAGCACCGGTGCGATAATGTACAGCGCTACGGCCGGTACGCCGAGCAGCGTCACTTCCAACACCGCCGTTCCCGAGGCCACAAACGCGGCGTCGGCATCCGCCACCGCCGCGGCGACGCCGCGCACGATGCGCACATTCTCGAGCTTCGCCGCGCGAAGCGCCCGCGCGATCCGTCGTTCGCTCGCGTCGTTTGCCGCGCCGAAGACTGCATGCAGGTGAGGGCGCCGTTCGCGCAAGCGCTCGAGCGCACCGACGAGCGCCGGCACGTGATATTTCAATTCGCCGCCGCGGCTGCCGGGCAAGAGCGCGATCGTACCGCCGTCGGCGGGCGGCGCGGGACGCGGCGCGCGCGTCACGTAGCGCGACGCGAGCGGATGACCGAAGAACATAATCGGCAACTTATGCTGCTTGTAAAAACGGTACTGGCGTTCGAACGCGGTCACCGGAACCGTCCACGAACTCATCAAGCGCGCGATCTTTTCGTTATCCAGCCACGTCGCCGGCGGAAAGAGATCCATGATAGGAGGTTGATACCGCAATTGCGTCCGCAGCGTCTTGGCCAACCGCACGTTGAACGCGCCGAAATCGACCAGCACGACCAAATCGGGTTTCGTCTTCGAAATATGCAACGCGGTCTGCCACATCGCCGCGTATAATCCGGGAATGCGCGGAATGGCGGCGAGCGGTCCCATGCTCGCCCAGCCGCTATGATCGCGCCAGAGCGTAAAGCCCGCATCGCGCATGCCTTGCGCGCCGATGCCTTCGAAACGCGCTTGCGGATCGTATCGCGAGATCGCCTGCGCCAGAAGCACGGCGTTCAGTTCGCCAGACGGTTCTCCGGTGGAAAGGAAGTACCGCACGGCACGCTATTTCAGAATGCCGCGCTGCGAAGGTGCTTCCAGGAACGCGATGATCTGGCGCCCCGGTTCGCTCGACGCTTCGGATTTCATCGCCTCCACCGCTTGCGACACGTTCAGTTTCGGATTGTAGAGAATCTTATAGAACTTCTTGATTTCATTGCGCTCTTCGACCGAAAATCCCGCGCGGCGCAACCCGACGGAGTTCAACCCGTACGGCTCGGCCGGATTTCCCTCGACCAAGAAGAACGGCGGCACGTCCTTGCTGATCTTGCTGGCGCCGCCGATCATCGCATAGCGTCCGATGCGCGTGAATTGATGCACGCCCGCCTGTCCGCCGATCGTCGCATAGTCGTCCACTTCCACGTGTCCGGCAAGCTGCGCGAGGTTCGACATCGTGACGTGATCGCCCAGAATGCAGTTGTGCGCGATGTGCGTGTACGCGAGCAGCAGGCAGTTCTCGCCGATCTGCGTCACCTGATCTTCGCCGGTCGCGCGATGCACGGAAACGTATTCGCGCAGCACGGTACCGTTGCCGATCTTCGTGAACGCGCGTTCCCCTTCGTACTTGCGGTCTTGCGACGCCGCGCCGATCGTGGCGAACGGATAGATCTGGCAATCTTCTCCGATCTCCGTCCAACCGTTGATGACGACGTGCGCCTGCAGCACGGTGCGCGCACCGATCGAGACGTTCGCGCCGACGATGCAGTACGGCCCGATGTCGACGCCGCGCGCGATCTTCGCGTTCGGATGGACGATAGCGGTCTGGTGTATCACTAGGCGTGCAGCACCGGGGCGTCGAGCGAGAATGCACGCGGATCCGACGCGATCGAGAACATCAACTCTGCCGAACAGGCGAGTTGTCCGTCGACGGTCGCTTCACCGGTCACCCATCCGATGTTGCGCTTGTGCTTTTCCAAACGGACTTCCATCATCAACCGGTCGCCGGGAACGACGGGGCGACGGAACTTCGCTTTGTCGATGCCGGCCAGATATGGAACCTTGCGGGAAAATTCGCCCGGTTCCAGCACGACCGCGCCGCCGAGCTGCGCCATCGCTTCGATCATATAGACGCCCGGGAAGAGCGGGTTGCCGGGAAAGTGCCCCGTGAAGACCGGCTCGTTGAACGTGATGTTCTTATAGCCGAGCGCGCGTTTGCCGGGCTCGAGTTCGACGATGCGATCCACGAGCAGCAACGGATAGCGGTGCGGCAAGATCTCCATGATTTGCCGAATGTCGATGATGTCAGCCACGTTTCCTCAATTCGCGCGCCACGCGCGTGTGAAGTGCATGTCCGCTCTTGATGGCGATCACCTCGCACTGCGGATAGGCTCCAAGCAGCGTCAGGTCGCCGATCAAATCCAAGACCTTGTGCCGCACGATCTCGTTCGGCCACTGCAGCGGCTGCATGGGACCATGCTCGTCGTATACGAGCGCGTTGTCCAAGCTGCCTCCGCGCGCCAGGCCCCGCGCGCGCATCGCTTCGACATCGCGCAGGAACGTAAAGGTGCGCGCCCCCGCGATCTGGGTGCGATACACCTCGGGCGTGATCGCGCCGTCGAAGTAGTGGGTGCCGATGGGTGGCGCGTAGTCGCCGACGAAGCGCACGCGAAACTCCCTCGACGGCAGCACCACGACGGCCTTATCGCCGTCGCGCAGTTCGAAGGGCTCGCTCGGCGCAAAAACCGCGCGCGGCGCGGCCGATTCCGCCAGGCCCCCTTCGGCAAGCGCGTCGGCGTAGATCTTGGCGCTGCCGTCCAGGATCGGCGCCTCGCCGCCGTCGATTGCGATCTCGGCGTCGCTCACGCCCATGGCGGTAAGCGCGGAAAGAATGTGCTCGATCGTCGAGAGCTGCCTGCCGTCGCGCCCGATCACGGTCGCGAGCGGCGATTCGCTGGCGTACTCGGCCGTCGCCGGAATGCGCACGCCGCCGGTGATAAACGCGATGCCGCTGCCCGGTTGCGCCGGACGCACCTCCATCGTCGCCGCCGATCCCGAATGCAAGCCCACGCCCTCGAAGCGCAAGGGCGCGCGCAGCGTGGCGCTCTTCACTCGGCGTTGCGCTCGCGTTCGAGTTTGTCGACGCGAGCGATAAGTTTGGGCAGGCGGCGCACCATCACTTCGGCCTTCATCCACTCGCGATGATCGCGCGCCGGATTGCCGGAAACCATCGCGCCTTCGTCCACGTCGCCCCACACGCCGGATTGACCGGCAACCGTCGCGCGCGAACCGATGCGCATGTGCCCGCGCGTGCCGACTTGGCCCGCGATCTTCACGAAATCGCCGATCGTGGTTGAGCCGGCAAGTCCGGTCTGCGACGCGATCGCGCAGTGCATGCCGATGCGGCAGTTGTGTCCGACTTGCACCAGGTTGTCGAGCTTGGTGCCGCGGCCGATGTGCGTGCTGCCGGTCTGCGCGCGATCGACGCACGTGTTTGCGCCGATCTCCACGTCGTCTTCTAACACGACGTTACCAATCTGTGGAATGCGCTCCAAACGCCCCTCGATGAACGCCCAGCCGAAGCCTTCGCTGCCGATGACGGCGCCGGAATGTAAGACGACGCGATTGCCGACCACGCACCCGTCGTGCACGACGGCGTGCGGATGCAGCCAGCTCTCGTCGCCGATCGACGCATCTTCGCCGACGTAGGAGCCGGGGCCGAGCGTGGATCCGCGGCCGATGCGCGCCTTCGCGCCCACATAGACGTGCGCGCCCAAATATACGTCGTCGCCGATGTGCGCGCCCTCTTCCACGATCGCGCTCGGATGGCGAAACGGCCCGCGCGGTCGCGGACGTTTGAGCGTCGCCAAGAACGTCGCGAGCGCCGCGCGCGCGTTTTCGACAACGAGCAGCGGTTTTGAGAACGGTCCGTCGCCGATGGGCACGCTCGCATCCACGAGCACGGCGGCCGCTTGCGATGCAAGCGCCGCCGCGAAGTACTTTTCGTCGGTCGCAAAGGTCAGCGCGTCGCCGGTTGCATCGTCGATCGCGCTGACGCGCGCAATGCTCGTGCTTCCGTCACCGATCAGGCGGCCGCCGACGCGTTCGTGCAGTTGCGCGAGGGTGCCGAGCATTACGGCGTGGGCGAGGGGCTCGCTTCGGTGATGTTGAGCGCCTTCTCGACGTCAGGCGTGATATCGACGCCACCGTAGCCGACGCCCTGTTTGGTCACGACCAGCTTCAGATGCTTCTGATCGGCGACCTTTTGCGCTGCGTCGCGGATCTGCTTCGTCAGCGAATCCGTAATGCCGGCGTACTTTCTCTCCAGCGCGGCGGCCTCTTTACGCTTCTGCGCGGTCGAGACTTTGCTCTGGACGATGCGCTGTTCGTCGATCATCAGCTGCTGCTGATTGAGCTGGTATTCTTTCCAGTTCGCGACGATCCGGCCGACGTCGACCAGACCGATGGGGCTCGAATTGGCGCAACCGCCGAGAAGCGCGGCGGCGAGGGCGATAAGAACGGCTTTATTTTTCACTCGTGTAGACTTTCCACGTCGCGGATGAGATCGTTCGTCAGATCGTACGCGCCGCCGGAAGCGGTCGCGTTATCGAGGACGACGGTGAAACCCATCTTCTTCGCGAGCTTGTCGGCTTCGCTTTGAATCTGGGCTTGAATTTGCGCTTGCAGCGCGTCGTGACGCTTCTGCAAGTCGCGAAGTTGTTTGGCAGCGGCGCCCGTCGCGCCTACGTTTTCCCCGTGGAGCGCGGCGAATTGGGCGTCGAGATCGCTCTTGGTCGACTCATACGCAGCCACCGCGGCCTGCGCGTCGGTCTGGAACTTCTTCGCCATGTCTTCGTGAATCTGCTTGAGCTTCGCCTGGACGTTGGGGGGAATATTGGCCTGCGGCACGGGTGCCGAGCCGAGCCCCTGCAGTTGCGAGCGCAGCTGGTCGCCGTGCGCGCTCAGCTTCGCTTGGGTCTGCGCTCGAATGGCGGCGACCTGTTTGTTGATCTGGTCCTGCGCCTGCGCGCGCAGCTGAGCTTGGTACTGAGCGAGCTCGCGTTGATGGCGCGCCCGCATCGCGTTGACCTGATCGGATTCTTTCTTGTTGATCGCGCCGAGCTGATCGGTGACGGCCTTGCGTTGCGCCGTATCCATCGCGATGTTGTTCAGCTTCGTCTGCAGCGCAAGGCGCTCCGTCGCGTCCTGCTGCGCGAGGCGCAGCGTAAGATCGCTTTCCTCTTGCTGATATTCGCTCGCACGGGCGCGGAATTTTTGCGCGGCTTCTTTATTCAATTGTTCCGCGATCGAACGCGCGGCGTCCGCATCCTGCTGCATCACGCTCTGCTGGTAAGACATATAGTCTTGCTGCGCTACCCGAGCGGCTTGCGCCGCTTGCGCCTGCGACGTCGCGCTCATGGCCGCACCGATGCCCGCGGCGCGCGGATCGATGCCGGCCGCTTTGAGCGCGGCGATATCGGCGTCGCGTTCCTGCTGCAAGTACTGGTTTTGCTTCTGCGAGATGATCGAATTCGCTCGTTCTTGGGCCGCCTTCAATTGCTGGTTGAGCGCGGCCGTCTGCGTCGCGATCTCTTGCGGAGTCAGCGGCGCGCGCGGTACGGACGCCTCGAGGTTGATCGCGGCGATCGCATCGTTCAATTGCTGCAATTGCGGATAGAGCGGGTGATGCTTGATCACCTCGTCGACCCGCACGTACCCCACGCCGCGCACGGTGTTCGAGTGGACGTTCACCTGCGAACACGCGCTAGCCAGTAAAGCCAGCGCGAGCGTTGCCGCGATGGACAGCGGCCGTAAGGCCGGCGACTTTAACGGGCTAGGCTTGCGCTCTGCCCGGATAAAGTCACTTGAGTGCATTCTGGACATCTTGCGTGATGTCCGTACCCCCGAAAATCACGTCGCCACGATCGATCACGAGCAGGAGATGCTTGCGTTGAGCGATCTGAGCCGTGACGTTCTTCGTCTCTTGGATCAGCGGCTTGAGCAATTTGTCACGCTGGTCGGAGACGGCCTTATCGAACTGCTGTCCGATGTCCGCGCGTTCGGCGTCGGTCTTCGCGTCTTTGATGCGCTGCGCGTAGATCGGCTTCTGTGAGTCGATGTACTTCTGAAGCTGGTCGTTTGCGTTTTTGACCTTCTGCGAACCGTCGAGCGCGGACTGATCGACGAAGCCGATCGACGACGGCGGCGGCGACGCCGACGGCGGTGCGATCGCCTGGTTGCTCCTGATCAAGCTGACGACGTCGTTGGTTACGTCCTGTCCGCCGTAGACGACGATGCGCTTGTCGACGACGATCGAGAGGTGCAGCTTGTCGGCAACGTTCGCCAGCGCGAGTTGCGCGCGCGTGAAGATGGGACCGACGAGTTCTCGCTGCTTGTCGGCAAACTTCTGCTGGAACTGCATCGTAACGCTCTGCCGCTGCGCGTCGCTCTTCGCGGCCTTCATTGCAGCTGCGAACTGCGAATCCAGCTTGGCCTTATAGGCCGCGAGCTGATTGTTCGCGGCGACGAACGGGGGCAGGCTGCCGATCGCGGTTTGGTCGACGTAACCGACGTCGTTCAAATCCGCGGCTATGGCTCCCGGCGCGATCAGAGCGAATATCGCGCCGAGGACGAGAAGTGACGAAACGAGCTTTTTCATGTTGTAGTTACTTACTTCAGAATGACGGTCGTTAAAAGGCTTGGCCTATGCCGAATGATAGGTGCGTTCCGTTCGCGCCCTTCGCGAAGTCGAGTCGAACGGTGCGGAGATTCAATTGTGGGACGTCGAAGCGGATGCCGATGCCGACGTCGCCGATGCGCGCCCAATCGCCCGGATAGCCGATGATGCGATTGGTGTACGGATCCAGCAGCGGATAGGCACCGCGGATGCGGTAATCCAGGCCGTCGGCGAAGGCGACCGCCGTCAAGCGCCGGTCCGCGGTCAGCGGCTGGCGGAACTCGGCCTGGGCCAAGATCGCGTCGGTTCCGTAGAACACGGTGTTATAACCGCGCATCTGCTGATCGGAGAACGTGTAGAGCTGGCTCGGTGGAATGACGCCGGTCGTAAATTCCGGATTGAAGTGAAGCGCCAGCGTCGCGTTCTTGAGCACCGGTATGTAGCGTGCGACGTCGAGCGACGTTGCCGTGTAGCTGAAGCTCGAGCGCAGCAATCCCGGGTTCGAGATCGTTTCGGAGAGCGATGCACGCCATCCGCGACGTGGATTGTACGGGTCGTCCATCGTGAACGGCGAGGTTGCAAGCTGCAGCTGCACCAGGTTCAAGGTGTACGGAAGTCCCGTGTTCACGTTCGCGATCGACGTTGCGGCGATACCGAAGCTTCCGTTCGGATTCGAGAGATTCGAACTGAGCGGATTGGGCGTCGGCCCCGCGAGCACGTTGGGCTGCGAGCCTTGGAAGAAGTACGGCGACGGGACCGTCGTCGAGTACTTGACCTTCTGCAACGTCGGCGAGACGTACGCGGTCACGTAATCGCTCAGACGGCGACCGATCGAGACCGATCCGCCGATCGAGGCCGAGTAGCTGGTCGAAACGACGCCGCCGATCAGCGACGCGGTGCCGCTGGGGTAAAGCGTGACCGGAATCGGCGCAGACGTGCCGATCGGCGTCGGCGCGATGATCGAACTCGACGCCGCATAGACCGGGTAATAGTAGGTTTGGCCGCTATCGAAAAGATTGACGCCGAGCGAGTATTTCTGCGACGCAGGCGTGTTGCCCACGTACGGTATCGTCAGCGATATTTGCCCGAGATACGTACGCGAACCGCGCTGGAATTGCACCGATGCGGAGTTGCCGGTACCATGCAGGTTCGTGTCGGCATAGCCGAGCGTTCCGTAGAGGCCCTGGCCCGTGATGCCGCCCGAGTAGCCGAACCCGATGTTCGCGTTGGCCGTGCGCTGTTCGGTAACTTGCCACACCAGCGTGACGTCCTGCGGTTTCTTCGGATCGGGACCCTGTTTGATGTCGGGGTTGACCTTCGAGAAGAAGCCGGTCGAATTTAGGCGTTCGTAGTCGGCCTTGATCCAGTCGGTATTTACGACCATGCCGGGACGCACGCGCAGCAGGCGCCGGATGACTTGGTCCTTCGTGCGCGTGTTGCCGGTAATCTGCACGGCCGCGACGCGCGCGACATAGACGTTGTACTTCACGTTCGCGGTGCCGGCTTTTTCGTCGACCGACGACGGGTCGATGCCGCCTTCGAAGTTGCCGAGCTCGACCTTGAACTTGTCTTCGTAGTACTTGCGCAGCGCTTCGTAGTCTTTACGCTTCAGTTCTTCCGAATACTGATCGCCCGGTTTAGAAACGAGATGCGCGAGGACGAGCTGTTGCGGAAGGACCGGATCGCCGCCGATGATGATCGATTTGATCGTCAGGCCTTCGCGAATCGTCAGGGCGAGCGCGCCCGTCTTCGGATCGAGATTGATGTCGGTCACGTGCGAGGGCACTTGTCCGCCGAAGCCGATACGCTCGTAATAATTGTTGATCTTCAACACGTCCTGACGGAACGTGTTGGTGTTAAAGACCTGGCCCACGCCGAGATCCATCAACGCCAAGAGCGTTTCCGACGGCACCTTCTTGTTGCCGGTGAACGTGATCTTCGTGATCACCGGGTTCTCGATCACGCGATAGGTGATCGCCACGCCGCCCGGCCGCGCACGCACGAGCGGCGGCGCAACGTCGGCGAAGTACCCGAGATTGTTGATGTTGGTCAGATCTTCTTTGACGATCTTCGGATCGTAGGGCATGCCGGGGCGAGCTTGGATCACCTGCATGATCGTAGCTGTGGGCACGTGCAAGTTGCCCGTCACGTCGACGGAGACGATCTTAGGAGCCGCGCCGGCGTTTTGTGAATACGCTGCCAGCGGCGATACGAGCGTCAACACGACAAAGAGGGCGAGCAAGGCGCGCCGGAAGTCGAAGGTCATGCGGATGAGTTGTCCTCTGCCTGGGGGTCTCTAGAGTTCCGGCCCGAGGTTCGCGGTAGCGAACGGGGGTCCTTGCCTATCAGAAAACCTGTGGATTTCACCAATACAGCCGCTGCAGGGTGAAGGAAAAGCCACTCTGCCCTTGGAGGGGCTCGCCGACGACGACCCGGTTGCTGGCGCTGTAGCTGCTGCCGGGCGTTTCGAAGAGCCGCTGGGGGCCGGTGGTCCAGAAAAATGAGAGCTGGGCGCTCGTGTTCCGCCGCCCCACCAGCTGCAGGCCGGCTTCGTAGCGGGACGGGATCCCGAAGCTCTGCGAGTAGATGAAGTTGACCGTCTTGCCAAGCAGACGCGTGACCGAGAAGCCGACGTTGCCGTAGTAGTCCACGTTCAGGTTGATGTCGCTGAAGCCCAGCCCTTTGGAGAGCGCCGTCTCGAACGGCGCGAGCACGCCTGCCGTAAACTGGGCGTTGAGCACGTTGAACGCCTCCTGACCGACGCTGGCGGTCTGGGGCGCCCCTAACGGCTGCGCGCCGGGTACCGGGTTCAGCGCGCCGCTCGGAGTGATGCCGTTGATCGCCTGATTGCTGGTCTGCGGGATGAGGCTGACGCCGCCGATCAGGCTCGAGAAGGGTGCAATCATCGCCAAAATCTGTTCGTTCGTGTACCCGGGCGGATTCGAGGTGAACGAGACCCGTAGCTGATTGATCGGCCCGTCGACGTTGATCGTGACGTCCGCCGAGGTAAAACCCGCCCGTGGGTTCGGATTGGAGACGTGGGTCGTTCCGCGGGCCGCCAAGGTCGGCACGATCCCGGCCGAGGGCCGAAAGACCACGTTAGCGTCCTGCACACGGAAGACGCGGTCGAAGTACGTCAGGGTGCCGTTCGTCGAGACGAAGCGGCCCTGGAGCGTCGGCGCCTGCAGCGAGCCCGCCAGTTTCACCGCCCCGGTGGCCCCGATATCTAAGCCGGCGCCGTAGCCGGAGCCGCGAACCCGCACGTTGTTGCCCGCCGCGAGCTTCATATCGAGGGTCATATTCAGCGGAAGCGACGGCGCGCCGCCGTTCTGCGTGGCGGCAAGAAACGCCGCGAAGGGAACCGTCGCGTCGTGCAGCGTCAGATCGCCGCTGAGCGCGGCTAGCTGCGGGGCCGTGCGGTCGAGCGCGACGGTGCCGTCGAGCTCGCCGGTGCCCAGCTGCGGGATCGTCAGTTGTGCGTTGCGCGCTTTGGCCGCCACGTGGAAGCTCGCGCCCTTCGAAAACGTGATGTTGCCCGACGCGTCGAGCGATCCGCGCCCGAAGTTCGCGAAGAGCCGTTCGACGCGCGCTTGCGTGCGATCGAAGGTGAGCGACGCCGTCGCGTTCGCGATCGGCGTCTGCTCGAGATCGCTGACGTAGGAGCCTTTGGCGAGCGTGAAGTGTCCGGAGATGCGAGGATCGTTCACGACGCCGCCGATAGCGACCGCGCCGTCGATCGTACCGCCGGTCTTCGTGTTGTGGCCGAGCAGCACGTCGAAGGTGCTCGGATCGAGACCGTTGACCGCAAGGTCGAAACTGATCGGTGCGCGCGCCGGGCCGACGCCGAAGGGCTGCAACTGCAGCGGCAGCGTTCCCGCAAGCGCGATGTCGCCGTGCGCGAATTGCGCGCCGGCGTTGCGCAGATCGAGCGCCTTGTGCGCGCGGTCCCACACGAGCGATCCGAAGATCGACGGAACCGAAACGCCCCACGCGGTCGCGTCGCTTGCATCAAAGGCGGCGGAGAACGCGGGCTTCGCGAGCGTGCCGCGCACGTTGACCGTCGATTCGAATTGACCGCTGACCGGAACGGTCACGTGGAAGAGCTGCGCTACCAGACGCGGCACGTCGGTGGAATTCAGATACATGTCCAGGTTCAGCTTGTCGTTCATCGCAAGCCCCGCATCGCCGCTGAGCGTTGCGATCAATCCCGGCGCAACGAGGCTGCCCGAATCGACGCGCACGCGGTTGCCGCCGGTCGAACTGAACGCAAGAGCGGCCGATTCGATCGGCAAGCGCCAAATCGTGCCGTTGTTCAGCGTCGCGGAACCTTTGACGTTGAAGTGCGGGTAGCGCCCCAGAATCGTCGCGTCGGCGTCGACGCGTCCCGTCAATGGAATCTGCGGAAACCCGAGCGCCGCGACCCACGTCGAGGTGTCGAGATTGTCCACGTTCATCTGCAGGTTGTAATTCGACTGCTCTAAGACGCGCAGAGGATCGCTCGACGGATCGAACGTTATCGCACCGTGCGCGTGCAACGTCCCTTGATCTCCGCCGACCACGAGCGAGCCCGAAAGCCGGTTATGCGCGCTCGACCAGCTCGCGCGCGTGTCGCCGATCGGCAGATTGCGGTAGCGCAAGCCTTTGATATCGACGGCGCCGTTGCTCGAGATGCGATAGCGCTGCGAGACGACGTCGAAGCGCAGCGGCCCGCGTCCCGCGAGCGTATCGCCGGTATCGAAGAAATTATCGAAGTCTTCCAAATGCGCGTCGTTCGAGCTGACGCGCACGCCGCTGATGCGTGGATATTCGCCGGCCGCAAACGCAAGACGCGTCTTGCCGACGTCGACCGAGCCGTTGCGCGCGACCGCACCCGCGCGGCTGGCATCGATGAGCGCGTGCGCGTTGGTGAAATCGAGCCCGTTGACGCTGCCCGCTCCCACATCGAGCGGGCCGCGCGCGCGCGGATAGAGACCGCGTCCGTCGATCGTGAGATTCGCCGCATAGCTGCCGTCACTGTAGTACGTCGGCAGCGCGAGCGTATGCAGCGCGCGCGTGACGTCGCCCGCCGGCACGTCGGCGTTAACGGCGTATGCCGGCGACCCGGAGGTCAGTTGCGAGATGTCGCCGTTCGCGACGGCGTAGGTACCGTCGAGTTCGCCGACCACGTGATCGACGCGCGCCGCGTCGCCGTCGAGCGCGACGTCGCCCGTTCCGGCGACGCGGTACTGCTGCACGCGGCCGTTTGCGATCGCGACGCCGCCGTCGAAGCGCGGCAGCGGCGCACCCGAAGCGAGCGTTCCGCTCGCGCTCACCGTCCCCGCGTCGAGCGGTAATCCCAGCAGATGCGCGCCGTTCACGCGATCGGCGACGAGCGCAATGCCACGATCGTAGCTTCCCGCCGTGACGACGTTGCCGCCGGCGATGCGCGCGGTTGCCGAATAGACGTGCAGCGTGCCGTTTTCGACGGCGATCGTTCCCGCCGCACTTTGAACCGGCAGCCCGTGCACGCGCGCGTCGTGCAGCGTCAGCCCCTGCGCTTGAATCGTCACGTTTCCGGGAGAGAACGCGATGGCGGCGGTACCGTCCACGCGTCCGGACGCCGACGGATCGTTCAGATACGAACGCAATCCTTGCAGCGAACCGTGATAGGTTCCGCGTAGCGCGAGCGCGTGCAACGACATCGCCCCCATGCCGTCGAGCGTTCCCCACGGACCGCGCGCGTCGACGGGATCGACGGCCGCGTCGTCGAGCGTTCCGGCGAAGACCGCGTGCAACGCGTCGATGCGCGTGCCGGCGATCGTGAGCGCGTGCGCGTCGAGCGCGCCACCCGCGAGCGCATGGATGCCGCTCGGTCCGCCGCCTTCCAGCGCTAGATGATCGACGGTTCCGTCGACCTGCGGCAGCGACGGCAGAATTTTATCGTAGGGACCTGCCGAAAGCGGCGCGTGAAGCGAGAGATGCGTCGCGTCGAGCCAAAACGCACTCGTGTCGTTCGTGCGGTTCAGGTGATATTCGGCGGCGATGCTGCCGCGTTGCGTGTACGACCAAAACGGCGCGACGTCGACGATGCCGGCGCGATCCACGTGCAGCACCGCGGCAAGACGGTCGATGCCGCGCGCCGACTGCAACGCTCCATATCCGTCGAAGGCCAGTCCCCGGCCGTCCAGCATGATATCGGCAACGACCGGTTCGCTGCCGAGCAGCGGCGCGAAGTACGGCAACGAGGATGCGGGACCGGCTACGTGCAGCGCGAGACGCGAGTGAACGGTGTTGCCGATTTCGAGCACGCCGCGCGCGCTCACGGCCGCACCGTGCACCTGCGCGTGCAGCGGCGCGAAAAAGAGCGTCGAGTTTTGGTAGGCGATATCGGCATGCACGCTCCGCAAGGGCACCGTGCGATAGACGACCGACCCCGCATCCACGTGCACGAGCACCGTCGGCGCATCGAGCGCGCCTTGCACGACCACGCGCACGTTGGAACGTCCCGAGATCGCTTCGTTGCGGCTGAACCAAAAGACGTGCTTGAGTTGCGCCAGATCGCCTTGCGCCGCTATGCCCAGACGATACTGCGGATCGTGAAAGTTGAAGATGCCGCCGCTCACGACGACGGGCGTATTCGCGATCGACGCGTTCAGACGGTTCCAGAAGAACGCGCCGTCGACGAGTTGCAAGCGTCCCGCGATATGTTCGAGCGGCTGCGCCAGCCCCACGATCTGCATGCTCGCATTGGTGACGTCGAGCGAGCCGCCGATGCTATAGTCGGGCGCTCGGTCCGGCGTGACGCCGAGCGCGTAGAGGCGCAGGTCGAGATTCGTCGCGGTGCCGGCGAGCACGCTTGCGGCATGAGAATTGATGAAGTAGTTCGCGATGGCGCGCATCGGTACGGCGGCCGCGTAGAGATGGTTCATCGCAAATCCGCGGGTCTCGTCGATCGTGCCGATCGCGGTAAACGGCTGCAGTTTCTTTTCGACGAACGCGCCGGTCAAGGTGTAGTGCGTGCGCGCGGCGCTATCGATCGATGCGTCGAGCTTGATGCCGGTTAGCGCGATGGCGCGCGACTGCGGATCCAGCGCGAACGGCGCGCGCAGCGAGCCGACGCCGTTGCGAATGCGAACGGTCAGATCGAACGGCACGTGATTGGGATATCGCGGCGGCTGGAGCGGCGCGGGGCCGCCGCTACGCGGGAAGGTGACGTTGTAGTTGCCGTCTTTGTCGCGAACCAGCGTCAGCAGCGGATGGTCGATCGCGACCGCCGTCACGCCGTAGCGGTGGCGGCTGCCGGGCAACAGATCGCGCAGCGAGTACCATACGTCGACGCGGCGTGCGTCGAGTACGCGCACGCCGTTCTTGCTGACGTGAACGTTCAGGAAGGCGGCATGATCGGCGCCGATCCGCTCGCTGCCGATCGCTACGTCGTAGCCGGTCGCGCTGCCGATCAGCCGCGGCACCAGCGCCGCGACGACAGCATGCCGGCGTGCGACCAGCACGCCGGCAAGAATGAGGATGAGGATAGCCACGACGCCGACGAGGACCGCCCGCTTGCGCACAGGGCTTTAATACCCATGTTTGCTGCGAGCCGCCTGTCAGCGCGAGTGCTAGAGGTCCAGGTTTTTGACCGACTTGGCGTAGTCGAAGATGTACTGCTTGCGCGGCTCGACCTTGTCGCCCATCAGATCGGTGAAGATCTGCTCGGCCTCGACCGCGTCTTCGACCGTGATCAGCTTCAGGCGGCGGTGCCCGACTTCCATCGTGGTCTCGGCCAGCTGCTCGGCGTCCATCTCGCCCAGACCCTTGTACTGCTGGATCTGGAAGTCTTTGGGATCGAGGTCGCCGACGATCGCCTTTAGGTCGGCGTCGCTGAACGCCCACCACTGCTTCTTGCCCTTCTTGATGCCGTAGAGCGGGGGCTGGGCGATATAGACGTGCCCCTCCTCCACGAGCGGGCGCATCTGGCGGTAGAAGAACGTCAGCAGCAGCGTGCGGATGTGCGATCCGTCGACGTCGGCGTCGGTCATGATGATGATCTTGTGATAGCGCAGCTTGTTGACGTCGAACTCATCGCCGAAGCCGGTGCCGAACGCCGTGATCATCGTGCGGATCTCTTCGTTCGAAAGCACTTTGTCCAGACGCGCCTTCTCGACGTTGAGAATCTTGCCGCGCAGCGGAAGAATCGCTTGCGAGTTCGGATCGCGTCCGCCCTTCGCGGTGCCGCCGGCGGAATCGCCTTCCACCAAAAAGATTTCGCTTTCGGCCGGATTGGTATTCTTGCAATCGACGAGTTTGCCGGGAAGGCCGCTGCCTTCCAGCGCGTTCTTGCGGCGCGACAGATCGCGCGCTTTTTTCGCGGCTTCGCGCGCGCGCTGCGCCTGCATGCACTTTTCGATGATGATGCGCGCTTGCTTCGGATTCTCTTCGAAGAAGAAGTCGAGGCGTTCGTTGACCAGACCGTAGACGATGCTGCGCACCTTGGCGTTGCCGAGCTTGGTCTTCGTCTGCCCTTCGAACTGCGGCTCTTGCAGCTTCACCGAAACGACCGCGGTGAGACCTTCCATGATATCGTCGGTGGAAAGCGAGCCGTCGGATTCTTTGAGCATGCCTTTTTTCTTGGCATAGCTGTTGACCGCTTGCGTGACGGCTTGGCGGTAGCCCTGCAGATGCATGCCGCCTTCGATCGTATTGATGTTGTTCGCGTAGCTGAAGATCTGTTCGGTGTAGGTGTCGGTCCACTGCATCGCGACTTCCACGTCGACCGTGTCGCGTTCGGCATGGGTCGTGATGATGGGATGCAGCGGGTCTTTCTTTTCGTTCAAGTATTCGACGAACGACATTATGCCGCCGTCGAACTTATACGTGCGCTCGCGCACTTGGTCGCCGCGCTCGTCGCGCAGCGTGATCGACAAGCCGCGGTTGAGGAACGCGAGTTCGCGCAGACGCTTTTGCAGAATATCCCAGTGCAGCTCCGTGGTTTCGAAGACTTCGGGATCGGGCTTCCACCACTGGAACGTGCCGGTTTCGTCGGCTTTGCCGACCTTCTTGAGCTTCTGCACGGTGAGGCCGCGCTCGAATTTCATTTCGTACACGTTGCCGTCACGTTTGACGCGCGTGATCATCCATTCGGAGAGCGCGTTGACGACCGAGATGCCGACGCCGTGAAGGCCGCCGGAAACTTTATAACCGCCTTTGCCGAACTTACCGCCCGCGTGCAGGATCGTCATCACGACTTCGACCGCCGGCATCTTTTCTTCGGCGTGCATGTCGACGGGAATGCCGCGGCCGTCGTCCTCGACCGAGACCGACGTATCCTTGTACAGCGTGACGCGCAGATCGTGCGCGTAGCCCGCGAGCGCTTCATCGACGCCGTTGTCGACCGCTTCGTACACGAGCTGATGCAATCCGCGCTCCGACGTATTGCCGATGTACATGCCGGGGCGCTTGCGAACCGCCTCGAGGCCTTTGAGGACTTCGATTTGTTCGCCGGTATAGTTGTTCGAAGACATTGTTACTCTACGTGTTCCGTTCCGTATATCAGATCGTGCAGCTCGTCGCCGAGCAGATTGCGCACCGTCGCGGGGGTAACCCGCTCGGGTGCCAGCTCGCTCTTGAGCAGCACGTACGAACTCGCAACCAGCCGTTCCGACCGGTCGCGCGCGAGCTTTTTGCTCAGCTTCGCTCGCACGAGGGTCTCCCACCACCGCGATAAGAGGCGCCGGCGGATCTGCTCGTACTCGTCGTGCGTGAGCCCCTCGATCAGCCTGCTGGTTCCGGCAAACCCGAGCCACGGTGCTTCGAAGAGCAGCCGCGACACGTGGCGTTCGCGCTCGTTGCGCCGTGCGACGTCGCAAGCGGAGCACATCGGTCCGGAATCGGGGGCGATGAGGGCGTTACAGCCCGCACATTCTTTCCACCCGCGCTCGCGTTTGGCCCGCTCCCACGCTTCCACGTCGGAGCGAAGACGCGCCAGCGCCTCGCCGGCGGTAGCGGTCGGCGGACGCGATGCGGAGTCGAACGCCGTTCCTCTGCCTACAACCCGCTTCGACGCCGAATGGCTGCCGCGATTGGGAAGCTTGCCGATGCGGAAACGCATCTTTTCGAGCTGTACGTCGGGCAGCCGCGCCCGCACCGCGGCGAGGATCTGTTCCGACATAAAGCTGAGCTGCTGCGACCAGGCGCTGCTGCGCGTGGCAACGACGAGCGCGCCGCGTTCGATTTGCGACGGGTGCGAATTCTTCGCGATCTCCGCGCCGACGATTTCGGGCCAGGTCGCGCCGAGCAGCACCAGCGGATCGCTCGCCTGCTGCCCATCGCCCGGATTCCAGGCGCCCAGCGCCTGACGCAGCTTCAGCACGCCCGCACCGCTGCATTCTCGATCGCATAGACGCGGGCGCCGTCGGGCAAGCCGGCCGGCAGGTGCGTCGCGGTCACGAAGGCTTGCTGCGTGTCGCCTTGCGCTTGCCGAAGGGCACCGACGCCCGTCAGAAAGGCGGTCGCGCGTTCTTCATCGAGTTCGGAGAGGACGTCGTCGAGCAGCAGCAGCGGCGCCTCGTTGGACCGGTCGCGCATGACCGAGTATTCGGCAACTTTGAGGGCCAGCACCGCCGTCCGCTGCTGCCCTTGCGAGCCATAGGCCGAGAGCGAGTGCCCGTCGAGATCGAGCGCTAGGTCGTCGCGATGGGGACCGGCGAGCGTCGTCTTGCGTATCCGCTCCTGATCGGCAACCTCTTTGAGGCGCCGCTCGAGCGCGCCGGCGACCGCTTCGGCCGTCGGAATTTCGAACGGCACGTTCGGCGCGTAGGCGACCCGCAGCGCTTCGGCATGGTTCGTCCACTGCGCGTGCGTGCGTTCGGCCTCGCGCGCGAGTTCGGAAA
Organism: Vulcanimicrobiota bacterium; assembly: GCA_027459645.1. Taxonomy (GTDB): domain Bacteria; phylum Vulcanimicrobiota; class Vulcanimicrobiia; order Vulcanimicrobiales; family Vulcanimicrobiaceae; genus JAMXLG01. The sequence goes on along the minus strand of DAIDHQ010000019.1, from coordinate 65,497 downwards.
TGAAGTGATTGCGCGCGAGCATCAGGTAGGTTCCGGTCTGCACGAGCGTGTTATCGTAGATCGCGAGCAGCTCGGAATCAAAGCTGACGTTGCCGCGCAGCATCGCGGATTTTTGCTGCAGCGCTTTTTGATACCGCGCGAGTTCGTGGTAGTACTGGCGGTCTTCTTGCGCGAGCGCGATATTCACGAGAGCGCGCCGCAGCACCGGCGGGCCGCCGACCAGCTGCAGATCCGCCGGCACGAACGTCACGACCCGAATGCTGCCGAGGAAACGCGCGTAGCGCACGTTCTGACCGTTGATCGTGTATTGCTTGCGCGTCGTACGCGCGGTTTTGGCGACGGTGCAACCCAGATGCACGATGCCGGCGCGAATGCGCGCTTCACCGCTCACGACCGCGAGTTCGAGCCCTTCGCGAACCAGATCGCTATCGCGCGAGGTGCGAAACGATTTGCCCGTGCCCAACATCGCGATCGCTTCGAGGAGATTCGATTTGCCTTGGGCGTTGGCGCCGACGAACACGTTCAAACCCGGCGCCGGATCCAAATTGAGCTCCGCGTAATTGCGAAAGTTGGACAACCGTACCCGCGTCAGTTGCACGCCACGTCATCCTGAGCCCAGACGAAGGACCGCATCACACCTTTGTCATCCTGAGCGCAGCGAGCTTCGCGGCGCTCCGCTCAGGATGACACATCCGAAGCTACTGACGCAGCGGCATCAAGACGTAGAGCTGTTGGCCGCCTTCCAGCGGTTCCACCGGGCGGATTGCGGCGGGCGAGAGCGGCCCGAGAAATTCGATGACCGTCTGCGCGCTCTTGATGTGGTTGAGAATCTCGACCAGGTAGCGCGCGTTGAACGCGATCGTCAGGTCTTCGCCCGTCTGTTCGACTTCGAGTTCTTCGTACGCGTTGCCCGAGACGTCGCTGCTCGCGGTCACGATCAGCGTCTGGTTCGACACCGCGAGCTTCACCATGCTCGCCCGGTCGCCGGCTACCAATTCGGCGCGCCGAAGGCTGCCGATGAAGGCTTGCGTGTTGACCGTTAGGCTGCGGTCGAACTTCGCCGGAATGACCTGGTTGTAGTTCGGGTACTGGCCGTCCACCAATCGGACCGTGATCGACGTGTCGCCGGCCGTCATCTGCAGCTGGTTGCTCTGCGCTCCGAGCGCGCTGACCGCTATTTGGTCGGCGCCGCCGAGGTTGCGGGACGCTTCGGCCAGGGCACGGGACGGCACGATGTACTTCTCGGCGCCCCCGATCCCGTCGTCGAGCGTCGTGGTGTACTTTGCCAGGCGATAGCCGTCGGTCGCGACCATCGTCATATTGTTGCCCTCGATCTCGAGCAGCGTGCCCATCAGCACCGCGCCGCGCGCTTCCTCGCTGGAAGCGGCGAAGATCGTGGCGTCGATGCCATCGCGGAAGCGCTTGGCGCCGATCGTGAAATGCGAGCCCTTCGTGGCGGCAGGCAGAGGCGGGTACTCGTCGGCCGGCAGCGCGTGGAAGTCGTAGTTGCTGCGTTCGCACTTCACCGACGCGCGCGTCGGCGTGCCGTTGAGCTCGAGCAAGCCGGCCGGCAAGTTGCCGAGGTAGCTCGAGAAGAGTTTGGCCGGAACGGTCACCGAGCCCGGTTCGCCGATCTCCGCCGGGAAGGCGTGTTCGAGCGTCAGCTCCAGGTCCGTCGCGCGGACGGCGATCTTGCCGTTCTCGGCTTGCAGCAGCACGTTGGAAAGAATCGGCACCGTCGTGTGCGCGTTGACGACCTTGCTCGCCGCGCCGACGGCCGAAGCGATATCCTTCGTATTACAGGTGAACTTCATGACTCCACCGATTCTCCGCTCGCGTCATTTCCGGGTAAGTATTTATAAATACCGTCGTAACAGTAGTAGGGCGGTGTATTCCGCGGATAAGTCCCTTTTCGCTTGTTCTGACGGGAATTTTCTCGAAGAACAACCTGTGGACGCATCGCTGCGGAGGATACACATAACCACCGTCTTTGGCCTTCGTGCAGTTATCCACGAATGGAGGCACGCCCTTGTGCGCCGATGCGTGCAGAATGGGGAGAACGCCGAAAGGGCGGCCCTATGAAAAAAAGACCGCCCGGCGTTTGATGCTGGGCGGTCCTTCCACTACGGATTCTGGCACATCGCGATGAGTTGCCGAATCTTGTTGCGATACGCCTCGTCTCGCTGCATCTGATCTTTGATCTTGTCTCGCGCGTACATGACCGTCGTATGGTCTTTCTTGCCGAAGTCACGTGCGATCTGCGGAAGCGAATAGTTCGTCAGCTCCGTTGCGATGAACATCGCGATCTGTCGCGGCATCGCCAGACGCTGATCGCGCCGGCCGTTGTCCATCTCTTTAACGGTGAGCCCGTGCGCGCTCGCGACGGTCTCTTTGATCTTGCCGATCGTGATGCGCTGGAGCGGCGCTTGCGCGACCGCGCTCTTGAGCACCTCGGCGGCGAGATCGAGCGTGATGGGTGATTTCGTCAACGACGCAAACGCCACGACGCGAATCAGCGCGCCTTCGAGCTCGCGAATGTTCGACGGAATAACCTTCGCGATAAACGACGTCACCTCGTCGGGAACGGGGATTTTCTCGCTCTCGGCCTTCTTGCGAAGGATCGCTTCACGCGTTTCGATGTCCGGCGCTTGAATGTCGGTGAGCAGTCCCCATTCGAACCGCGAGCGCAAGCGCGACTCGAGCGTTTGGATCTCTTTGGGCGGACGATCCGAGCTGATGATCAACTGGCGGCCGGATTCGTGAAGCGCGTTGAAGGTGTGGAAGAACTCTTCTTGCGTCGTTTCCTTGCCGGCCAAGAATTGAATGTCGTCGATCAGCAGCACGTCGACTTGCCGGTAACGATTGCGGAACTCGGGCGTGCGGTTGTTCTGCAGCGCGATGATGAATTCGTTCGTGAACTTCTCGCACGTAACGTACACGACGTTAGCGTTCGGATTGTCGATCAAGACGCGATGACCGATCGCGTGCATCAAGTGCGTCTTGCCCAGTCCCACACCGCCGTATAAAAAGAGCGGATTGTAGGCGCGCGCGGGGGCGCAGGCGACGGCTTGCGCGGCCGCGTGAGCGAACCGGTTCGAATTGCCGACGACGAATTCGTTAAAGGTGTAGCGCGCGTTGAGGGTCGACGAGCGCAGCTCTTCCGGGGGCTTGGCCGGGACCGGCGCGGCGGCCGCCTGCCCGCCCGGACGCGGCGATTCGGCCTCCACGACCGTAAAACGCAGCTCGCAGCGCGCGCCGAAGACCTCGGCCAGCGTGTCGGTGATCTGCGCCTTTAGGCGATTTTCCACCCATTCGCGCGCAAAGCCGTTGGGAACCGACAGCAACAACTCATCGCCTTCCATCGCGATGAGGCGGATCGGCTTGACCCACATTTCGAACACCGGCTTGGTAAATTTGCGCTCGAGCGCCTCGAGTGCCGCATTCCATAGCTCGTTCGAAATGTCGGAATTGCCTACCGCTAGCGCCATCCTCTGCGTCCCCATCGGCCGAAAAGCATTACTCGAAACACCACAAATTGCCGGCTGTGCCGCGACCCATGGGGCTCCGTGAGGCGCTTTCGGTTGGCTTAATCAGGCCCCACTCCTGCGGATTTTGACCCCAGATTTATCCACTTATCCACAGGCTCGTTCAAACGATTTTTCGGGCTTTTTCACGCCTCTGCGAATTGTTTTTGTAACCCCTTGACACGAACGAAAAAGCCCGAAAATCCCTCGTCGAACGCTCCTTAACAAAGGGCTAATAAACGGGCTTTTCCACAGCGCTGTCCACAGGTGTGGATGGTTAACCGTGGCGAGGGCCTATCCGGGCCGATCGGGGACCTCACCGGGGCGTCTTGCATCCTTGACGCCCATGGGGCCTCGCCCCTATACTAAGGCGCTGTCCCGCCGCGAGGCGGGCTATTTTTGCCTGGGAGATTGAGCTAGCAATGAAGCGGACGTTTCAGCCGCACAACCGCCGTCGCAAACGCGTGCACGGCTTCCTCGAACGTATGAGCACGAAGAACGGCCGTGCCGTCCTGTCGCGCCGCCGCAAGAAGGGGCGTCATCGCCTGACCGTCTGATGCGCCGCTATGCCAGCCTGCGTCGCAGCCGGGACTTCTCCCGCCTGCGTCAGCGCGGCCGGCGCATCGCCACCGGAGCCTTGACCGTCTACCGCGCCGACCCCTATCCATCCGATTCGCTCTCGGTGGTCGGCATCACCGTCGGCAAGCCCGTCGGAGGGGCCGTCGTCCGAAATACCGTTCGCCGCCGCGTGGCGGCGATTTTGCGCGAAGCCCTGGCGGGGCGCCGCCTTCGGCTGCTCGTCGTCGCGCGCCCGTCCGCCGCGACCACGCCCTTTGCGCAGCTTCGAAACGATCTCGAACGGGCACTGGTATAGGTAGCCCGGTGCGCGCTTTATTGATTCTCCCGATACGTCTCTACCAGATCGCGATCTCGCCTCTGCTAGGACCGCATTGCCGGTTCTACCCGAGTTGCTCGCAGTACGCGGTCGAAGCAATTTCTACTCACGGCGCGCTACGCGGCATCTGGCTCGGCCTGCTTCGCATCGCGCGCTGTCATCCCGGGCACCCCGGCGGCGTCGATCTCGTCCCGGTTGCATCGCGCCCGCATCTGGAAAGGTAACCCTTGGTTCCGATTCTCGCGACGAGCTGGCTGGACCCCATCGTCAATGGGATGTACTGGCTGCTGACCGTCATTAACACGCCGATCCACAACTTCGGCGTCAGCCTCATCATCCTCGCGGTGATTCTGCGCGGCATCTTCTGGCCGCTCAACGTCAAGCAGTTCAAATCGATGATCGCGATGCAAAAACTTGCACCGCAAATCAAGAAGCTGCAAGAAAAATACAAGAACGATCCGCAGAAGCAGCAAGCCGAAACGATGGCGCTCTACAAACAGGCCGGAGCCAATCCGCTCTCGGGCTGCTTGCCGATGCTCGTGCAATATCCGTTCCTGATCGCCGTGCTCTACGTCGTGCTGCAACACAAGCCGTCGTTCCAAGGCCAGCACTTCCTGTGGATCGGAAGTGCGCTTTCGCAGCACGCGCCGGTGATCTTCGGCGTGCCGCTCGTTGCATCGAGCCTCGCGCACGCCGATCTGATCTTCCTCGTGCTCTACATGGTTTCCATGTACATTACGGTGCGTTTCGGCAGCATGCCGGCAACCGATCCGCAGCAAGCGCAAACGCAAAAGCTCATGGCGTTCATGTCGCCGCTGATGCTCGGCTTCTTCGGCTTCAAATATGCGTGGCCGTCGGCGCTCGTCGTGTACTGGTTCTCGTCGAACCTGCTGCAGATGGGTCAGCAGTTCTATCTGTTGCGCAAATACCACGAGCCGCTGGCCTTCGTCGACAGCGCGCACGTGATCACGGACGTGCCCGTGCCCGCGGAAATGGCCGACGAGCAGCCGAAGAAAAAGGCGCTGCCCAATAACGGCAAGGCCGCCAAGACGTACAAAGTCAAGAAGAAAACGAAAGGCGCGAATTCGTAATGCTCTACGAAGACGATTTCGAGTTTGAAGAACAGCCGGCGAACATACGCGACCGGCAGATTCCCGGTAAGAACGATTCACGCACGGGAGGCGGCGGCCGTCGTGGCGGCGGTGGCGGCGGTGGGCGCCGCGGCGGCAACGGTGGCGGAGGACGCCGGTACGGTGCCCCCCTCGGCGCCTATTACAGCGGCGAGAAGCACGAGTTTCCGCCGGACGCGCTGCCGGCGCGCGATCTACTCAACGAAATTCTCACCCGAATGGGCGTGAAGCAGACGGAGATCAGCTACATTCCGCGCCAGGAAGGCGAGTATCTCGAAGTCAGCGGCCCCGATCTCGCGATGCTGATCGGCCGTCATGGCAACACGCTCGAAGCGCTCAACCTGATCTTCAACAACATCATCAACGCGGGCGTGCGCAACAACCGCCGGTACTACACAATCGACGCCGAAGGCTATCGCGCCCGCCGCGCGGATCAGTTAAAAGATCTCGCGCTCGCCACGCTGGAGCGCGTCGAGCGGGACAACAAACCGGTCAAGCTCGAACCGATGCTTCCGTCGGAACGCAAGATCGTGCACATAGCGCTCGCCGAGAACGGCAACGTTCGCACCGAGTCCGAAGGCGAAGAGCCCGAACGGTGCGTGGTGGTCTTCCCGAAGTAGCGTTCGTCCGGCCGCTCTTTTCCTCGCAAACGGCGCGTGTACGCAACACGCGCCGTTTTCGTTGGTATGGAGCAGTATGGAAGGCTACGCGCACAAGCAAGTCGTGATGTGGTACTGGGCCGTGGCGTTGGCCGTGATCTTGGCCCTGTGGCTCGAGCGGCTGGGCAATCCGACGATTCCCGGCGGCTTCTCGCTCGTCGGCGTCCTGGTGGTGATCGTGTGCGCGATCTTCTCGCAACTCACCACGATCGTCGACGGCGCCGACGTACGATGGATGTTCGGTTGGGGCTGGCCCGCCGGGTCGATGCCGCTCGCGCAGATCGCCTCGGTGGAAATCGTCGAAACGCGCCTTTGGGAAGGCTTCGGCATCCATTTGACGATCTGGCATGGCTGGTTGTGGAATACTGGCGGGTTTCGCGCCGTCCAGCTTACGCGTGCCGACGGCTCGAAGGTGAGCCTCGGCACCGACGACCCCGAAGGACTCTACGATGCGATCGTCGCGCAGCGAAAGGCGCTGTCGTGACGAAGAGCGCTACGTGGGAGATGCGTTCGCCGACACGATAGCCGCGATTGCGACGCCGCCCGGGCGCGGTGCGATCGCCATCGTGCGCGTGAGCGGATCGCGCGTTCGCGAGCTTGCGCGTCGCATGCTGCCGGAGGTCGAGCATCTGCGTCCCCGCTACGCACACTACGCCGCCATCGTCGACGAAGAAGGGCGCACGATCGACCGCGGCCTCGCGCTTTTTTCGCCCGCTCCGCATTCGTACACCGGCGAAGACACGCTCGAACTGCACGTGCACGGATCGCCCGTCGTTGCGACGGAAACCGTGCGCGCGCTGCTCGCCCTCGGCGCGCGCAACGCAGCCCCGGGCGAGTTCACGCAACGCGCCTTTCTCAACGGCAAGATGGATCTGCATGCGGCGGCGGCCGTGGCGGAATTGATCGATGCCGAAACGCGTTCCGCCGCCCGCGCGGCGCTCGCAAATTTGGGCGGGGGCCTCGCGAGCGAGGTTCGCGCGTTGCGCGCGCGTTTGACGGCAATCGTCGAAGACTGCAGCGGCGCCATCGATTTTCCCGAAGAGGTGCCCGATCCCGACCGCACGCGCGTCGATGCGGAACTCGCTGCCGTCGTTGCCGATCTCGAGCGCTTGAAACATGACGGCGAAATCGGCCGGCTGGTGCGCGACGGCGTGACCGTGGCGATCGTCGGGCCGCCCAATGCGGGAAAATCGTCGTTGCTCAACGCGCTGCTCGGTGAAGAGCGCGCGATCGTTTCCGATATCGCCGGCACCACGCGCGATACGATCGAAGAATCGATCGCGATCGACGGCGTGCGCGTGCGCCTCGTGGATACGGCCGGAATTCGCCATCACGCCGATCGTTTGGAAGCGGCCGGGATCGACCGGACGCGTCGCGCGCTTGCGTCCGCGCGCATCGCGCTCGTCGTGCTCGACGGGTCGGCGCCGCTGGACGCGCACGCGCGCGAGCTGCTGCGCGAAACGCAAGATCGCGAACGCGTCGTCTTCTTCAATAAGGCCGACGTGGGCGAGGACGGCGCGCACGAAGCCGGCATCCGCGACGCGATCGTCGGATCGGTGCGCGAACCGGGAACGCTGCGTGCGATACGCGCGGCGCTTGCGCGCGTCGGCTGGCACGGCGAAGTTCCGGATCTCGAGCGGCCGCATCTGGCATCGCTCGTCGAATTCGATGCCGTCGTATCCGCGCTCGGCGCGTTACGCGAGGCGCGGGCCACGCTGCAGCGGGGGGACGCCGTCGATCTGATCGTCGGCGATCTGCAGGATGCCTACGCCGCTCTCGGGCACGTTACCGGGGATGTTGCCGCGCAGGACGTACTGACCGGCGTCTTCGCGCGCTTTTGTATCGGAAAGTGAGGCGAACTACGATGTTGCACGCGCTCGCGCGAAATTGGTGGGCTCTTCTGCTGCGCGGAATCGCCGCCGTCATCTTCGGATTGCTGGCATTCTTCTGGCCGGGCGCGACGGGACTTGCGCTCGTGATTCTCTTCGGCGCCTATGCGTTTATCGACGGTATTTTTGCCCTGATCGCGGCGATCCGCGCGGCGGAATCGCACGAACGCTGGATGGCCTTTGCGATCGAAGGCATCATCGGCTTGATCTTCGCCGCAATCGTGCTCTTCGATACGGGGCTTGCGGCGCTCGCGCTGTACGTGACGATCGCCGCATGGGCGGTGCTCACCGGCATCTTCGAATTGATCGCGGCGTTTCGGTTGCGCAAAGAATTGCCGAACGAGTGGCTATTGGTGCTCAGCGGCATCGCGTCGATCGTCTTCGGTATTCTGATGATCGTGTATCCGCGCGCGGGCGTCGTCACGGTGATTTGGCTGATCGGCGCGTACGCGATTCTCTTCGGCGTGCTGATGATCGGGCTCTCGATTCGTCTGCGTCCGCACGCGAAGGAATGAACAAACACGTAACCGGGTTCCTCGCCGTGTCGGCGCTGCTCGCCGCATGCAGCAGCGGCACGGCGACCGCGCCGGGCTCTGGAAGCATCGCGTGCGGAACGCTCGTTGCGCCGCCGCCTATGCTGATTCCGGCAAACGGCGCGACCGGCGTTGCCGACGGAAACTTCACGATGGTGTTGGGCGCGCAAGTCGGCACGAGCATTCAACTCGTCGCTCCCGGCGGCTCGCCCATTACGCTCGCGTCGACATCGCTCCCGTCGCCGGCCCCGAGCGCTACACCGGTTCCGGGCGGAAACTTCGGATCGTACGCGGTCGGCCCGCTGCAAAGCGCGACGACCTACACGGTGCAAGTGTACTTTGCCGCATCCGGTCCCTGCGCGGCGCAGACCGAAGCGGCCGGCACCTTCACGACCAAGTAGCTAGGCGCCGCCGCCCCCACCGTTCGTGGGGCCGCCGCCGCAGTGGTAGTCCAGCGTCATGCTGCACACGTGAACCGGCACGACGGTGGTCGTCGCTTTGAGCGTGACGTGGACGGTTTGCGGGGGCACGTCGTCCGACTCGATCCGGATCGCGTACGCGCCGGGCTTGAGCCCCTTCATCGTCACGATGCCGTGCTTGTCGGTCTTCCCATGGGCGTGGCTCGGCCCGCTGGCCGTGACGCTCAGGCCGGGCATGGGCTGGCCGGTGGTCTGATCGGTGATGTGCGCGGAAAAGACGATCAGCGCAAAGAGGGCGGTCGCGAGCGTTCGGATGTGGGGCATGGACATATCTGTTAAACTACCACACGGCAATGGATGCGGGGGTCATCATCGTTGGAGGAGGGCACGCGGGCGTCGAAGCGGCGCTTGCTTCCGCGCGCCTGGGCGTCGAGACGATGCTGGTCACGGGCGATCCCGCGAAGATCTGCACGCTGCCGTGTAACCCGTCGATCGGCGGGAGCGCCAAAGGACAGCTGGTCCGCGAGATCGATGCGCTCGGGGGCGCCATGGGGCGTCTGGCCGACCGGTGCAGCGTACATTCACGCTTTTTGAACGAAAGCAAAGGCCCCGCGGTTCGCGCGCTGCGCCAGCAGATGGACAAGCCGGCCTACGCTCGGCTTGCGATCGACGTGCTGCGCGCGCAGCCGCATCTGACGATCGTGCAGGGTCTGGTCGAGGATGTGATCGTCGAAGGCGGCGAGGCGCGGGGCGTGGTGTGCGCCGGCGGCGAGCGGTATTACGCGCGCGCCGTCGTGCTTGCAACCGGAACGTTCTTGGGCGGCAAGACCTTTCGCGGTGACGTCGTGCAGCCGGAAGGGCGCTTCGGCGAAGCACCCGCCGTCGGACTTTCGTTTGCGTTGCGTCGCTTGGGATTTCCGACGCGCCGCTTAAAGACGGGCACGCCGCCGCGCATCGACAAGACGACGGTGAACGCCGCCGCGATGCAGGTGCAGCCGCCGAGCGCGGTTCCGCTGATGTTTTCGTACGCGAGCGAGCCGAAGTTCGCCGGCGAGCAGCTCAATTGTTATATTACGCAAACCAACGATCGCACGCATCGGCTCGTGCGCGAGAACCTGCATCGTTCGCCGCTCTACGGTTTGGATTTGATCGAAGGAATCGGTCCGCGTTACTGTCCGTCGATCGAAGATAAAGTCGTGAAATTCGCGCACAATCCCACGCATTCGCTCTTTATCGAACCGGAAGGCTGGGACGAGCCGACGCTGTACGTCGGCGGTTTTTCGACGTCGTTGCCGGCAGAAGTGCAACTCGACATGTTGCACACGCTTCCCGGTTTGGAAGAGTGCGTGATGCTGCGCGCGGGCTATGCGGTGGAATACGATATGGTGCCGCCGACGGAGTTACGTGAAACGCTCGAAACGCACCGCATACGCAACCTGTATCATTGCGGGCAATTGAACGGCACGTCGGGATATGAAGAAGCTGCGGCGCAGGGATTGATTGCGGGCGTCAATGCGGCGCGCTCTGTGCAAGGACGCGAGCCGTTGCGCTTGTCGCGCAGCGACGCGTACATCGGCGTGATGATCGACGACCTCGTGACCAAGGGCGTCGACGAGCCCTACCGCATGCTGACCTCGCGCGCGGAGCATCGCGTCATCTTGCGCCACGATAATGCGGATACGCGCCTTACGCCGATCGGCCGCGAAGCGGGCCTCGTCGACGACGCGGCGTGGGAGGCGTTCCTCACCCGCCAGGCAGACCTGCGCGCGGTGATTGCTGCGGCGGAACGCACGAAGCTTCGCGTCCGCGAGATCGCCGGGCAGCATTTCGAGGCGGGCGCGACCGTCGCCGATGCGATCCGCCGCCCGACGCTAGAGTTTGGTGATATTGCAGCGCATTTCGACCCGGCCGTGAGCGATGAGCTGGGCGAACGCGCGACGATTGAGATAAAAGTCGCAGGTTATGTGCACCGACAAGAGATCGCCATCGAGAAGGCGGCAAAAACGGAGCGGGTCGCGATCCCCGAGAGCTTCGATTACGCTGCCGTCGGAGCGCTTTCGAGCGAGGCGCGCGAGAAATTGAGCGCGCAGCGGCCGCGGACCCTCGGGGCTGCCGGCCGGATCCCAGGCGTAACGCCGGCCGATGTGGCCATTCTTGGGCTCTTCGTCCAGCGCGAGCGCAGCACCGCGACCGCGTGAGCACCTTCGATGCGTTTGCGGAACTGCTGGCCGGACGCGTGCCGGAGGAGCACCGCCAGGAGCTGGTCCGCTACGGCTGCTTTGTGCTCGAGGAGAATCAGAAGTTCAATCTGACCGGCGCGAAGAGTCCGGCGGAGTTTGCGCCGCACATTATCGATAGCGTCGCCGTGGCGCCGTACGCCGAAGGTTCGCTGGTGGACGTCGGCTCCGGCGGCGGCCTGCCCGCGATTCCAATTGCGATCGTGCGGCGGATTCCGGTCGTGATGATCGAGTCAACGGGTAAAAAGGTGCGGTTTTTGGAGCGCATGCTGCGCGAATTCGGGCTCGAAGGCGCCGCAATTGCCGCTCGGGCCGAGATTGCCGCCCACGATCGGCACTTGCGAGAGCAGTTTCGTACGGGGACGGCGCGGGCCGTCTCAAGCGCACCGACAGTGGCCGAGCTGGTGCTGCCGCTCATTGCGGTCGGCGGAAGGGCCCTTTTACAGCGCGGCGAGACCGATGCGCGGGAGATGCAGGCGCTCGAGGACGCATCGCTCGTGCTGGGCGGCCGCGTCGAGCGGGTGATCGAGGATATGCCGACGGGCCGGCTGGTCATCGTCGAAAAGACGGCGCCCACCCAGCTCCGCTTTCCGCGGCGAACCGGCGTGCCCGAGAAGCGCCCGCTCTGCCTCTAGCCCGAACGCGCGCGGACCGCTTCCAGGAAGCCGCGTAGAATCGGGCCGGAAAGCGGCTCGTCCAAAGCCATGAGCTCGGGGTGCCACTGAACGGCGACCAGCCACGGTTTGCGCATCGGGGCGGTCCACTCGATCGCTTCGATCGTTCCGTCGTCGTGGTGAGCGACCGCGATAAGGCCGTGCCCGAGCTCCGCGATCGCCTGGTGGTGCGAAGAGCTGGTATCACCGGCGTGAATACCGGCCAGGCGGTGCAGTGCCGACCCGCTTTCGACGGTCACGCTATGGCGCTCGCTATTCGCGAGCGCATGCTCGGGGGCGGCAAGGTCGAGAACGAGCGACCCGCCGTGATAGACGTTCAGAAGCTGCATGCCGCGGCAAATGGCCAGGATGGGGAGCCGCCGGCTCATCGCAGCGTCGAGAATTTTCCATTCGGCTTCATCGCGACCGGGGAACGGCTCGGCAAGCCCCTTGGGGTCGACGGCGCCGTAGCGCTCGGGGTCCACGTCGGCGCCACCCGTGAGGACGAGGCCGTCGATCGTGTCGAGGGCGTCGCGATCGAGGGGTTGCGCCGCTCCGGCGAGCCACACCGGCTCGACATCCTCAAAGCCGGCCGCGTCGGCGGCAGCAAGCAGCGCCCCCACATAAAGGCGATACTCCGCTTTGCCTTGATCGTAGCTGAGCCCGATCTTCATGGCTTCCGGCTTCTTCGCCAAGCCGTAAGAGCATGCTTGTGCGATGTTTCACGGGAAACTTGACCCTTTACATTTGAACTATTTCGCAGGATGCTGGACGACTATGGGCGCGTACCCGAAGACCGCTGTTTAACGTGAAACGAAATAAGTCCGATCGTCGATGATTGACCAACAGCTTGCTTCCGTATTGCCAGCCGGGTCGCTGTTCGCCGTGGGCGGCCGCGTCCGCGATGAGCTGCGCTCGCAGATCGAAGGCGTGGAGATTCCCGTAAAGGACCTCGACTACGTCGTCACGGGTGTTCCGCTGGAGGATGTGCGCGAGCGATTGGCCCGCATCGGGAAGGTCGATTTAGTGGGGGCCGCGTTCGCGGTCATCAAGCTCACGGCCGACGGTCAAACGGTCGACGTCGCCCTGCCGCGGCGCGAGCGCTCGACCGGCATCGGCCACCGTGACTTTGTGGTTCAAAGCGGACCCGAGATCCCTCTCGAGGAGGACCTTGCACGTCGTGATTTCCGCATGAATATGATCGCGCGCGCCCTGCCGTCGGGGGAGATCGTCGATCCCTACGGCGGAGCGGACGATATTCGGAATCACCGCATCGACATTCTGACGGAGCGCGCGTTCGAAGAAGACCCCCTTCGGATGCTTCGGGCCGCGCAGTTTGCCGCGCGCTTCGACTATCACCTTACCGAACGCACCCTCGAAGCGATGCGCGCCTCGGCGAAGCTGGTGAAGACGGTGTCGCCCGAGCGCGTCGCCGACGAGTTCACTAAGCTCTTCGAGCGTGCCCGCAAGCCGTCAATCGGCCTGGAACTGCTTCGCGCGACCGGCGTGCTGGAGCACATTTGGCCCGAGCTCCTCGAAGGCGTGGGGGTCGATCAGAACGAGTGGCATGCGTACGATGTGTGGCGCCACAACCTCGAGACGATGGATGCGACCCCTCCGGGCGACGCGACCTTGCGCCTTGCGGCGCTGCTGCACGACGTCGGTAAGCCGCGCTGCAAGGACGGGCCGCATTTCTACCGCCACGAGCTCGTTGGGGCGGAGATGGCTCGTGAGATGCTTAGCCGACTAAGATTCTCGAACGAGGCGACCGGCACGGTCGAGCACCTCGTGCGCCAGCACATGTACAATCAGGATCCCGAGCTGAGCGACGCCGCCGTCCGGCGTTTCATCCGGCGCGTCGGCGTGGAACATCTCGCTCGGCAGTTCGCCGTACGGGCAGCCGATATCGTCGGCTCCGGGATGCCCAAGCGCGACGACTCGAACGAGCGTTTTGAAGCGCGCGTATGGGCCGAGGTCGAGCGCAAGCCCGCATTTTCGATCGCGGATCTTTCGATTAGCGGAGCCGACGTGATGGACGCTATGGTCGAGCGTGGTCTCGTGCAAGCGGACTTTCGCGGCGACCGGCGCGTGGGCGATGCTTTGAAGTGGCTCTTCGAGCAGGTCACGGACCAGCCCGAGCGTAACGAGCGCCAGACGCTTCTGGCGCTTCTTGACGAATATTTCTTGCACGAAGCCGCGTCATTCGGGACCCACGCTTGAGTCGAATCATCGCCCTCGTCAATCAAAAAGGCGGCGTCGGAAAAAGCACGACGGCCGTCAATCTTGGTGCCGCGCTTGCCGTCGACGGACAGAAAGTGCTCGTCGTCGATTGCGACCCGCAAGGCAACACGACGACGGGATTCGGCATCGAAAAACACGGTTTGCATCACGACGTCTACGACGTCCTGATGCAGCAAGCAACGATCGACGACGTCGCGCAACGCACCGAGCTCGAACATCTGATGCTCGTGCCTGCGACGATCAACCTCGCCGGCGCGGAAATCGAATTGGTATCGGCGCTTTCACGCGAAACGCGTCTGCGTCAAGCCGTCGTGCCGGTGGCCTCGCGTTACGATTACGTGCTGATCGATTGCCCGCCGTCGCTCGGTTTGCTGACGATCAACGCGCTCACCGCCGCCGAAGAGATCGTCATCCCCGTGCAGGCGGAATACTACGCGCTCGAAGGCCTCTCGCAGCTCACCGCGGTCGTGCGGCGCGTGCGCGAAGCGCTCAATCCGTCGCTGCACGTGAGCGGTGTGTTGGTCACGATGTTCGATGGCCGCACGCGATTGGCAATGGAAGTGCTCGACGAATTAGAGAAATATTTCCCGCAGCAAATGTTCAAAACGCAGATTCCGCGCAACATTCGTCTATCGGAAGCGCCGTCGTTCGGTAAGCCCGTCATTCTCTTCGACGTGAAGAGCCGCGGGTCGCAAGCGTATATGGCGCTTGCAAGAGAACTCGTCGCGCAAGAGTCGCACGCGGTGGGACGTCCGTGAGCCAACCACCAAAGCGTGGGCTCGGCAAGGGGCTCGGGGCGCTGCTCGGCGACTCGCCGGTTCCAACCTCGCCGGCGGCCTTCGAAGCGCTGCGCGAAATTCCGGTTGCGTCGATTCGGCCCAATCCGCATCAGCCGCGTAAATCGTTCGGTCAAGATTCGCTCGACGAACTCAAAGCCTCGATCTCGATTTACGGCGTGCTCGTTCCGGTGATCGTGCGGCGTCGCGGCGAGCACTTCGAACTCGTCGCCGGCGAGCGGCGCTGGCGCGCGTCGGCCGCGTTGCAGCGCGAAACGATTCCGGCGATCGTGCGCGAGATCGGCGACCGCGACACGCTCGAAGTCGCGATCATCGAAAACTTGCAGCGCGAAAATCTGAATCCGCTCGAAGAGGCGGCGGGTTTCTCGAGCCTGATCGATGAGTACGGCTTGACGCAAGAAGAAGTCGCGCATCGCGTCGGCAAGAGCCGCCCCGTCATCGCCAACGGCTTACGGCTGCTGCAACTTCCCGATGCGGTCAAGGCGATGCTGGCCGACGGCAGGCTTTCGGCCGGACACGGCCGCGCGCTCCTGGCAGCGCCTGCCGAACGCCGCGTTCCGCTCGCCGAACGGGCGTTCAACGAAGGGCTTTCCGTTCGCGCGCTTGAGGCGCTCACCGGCGCCGTCACGACCGAAACGGCGACGGCCAAGTCGCCGAAATTGCGCGAGCTCTCGCCCGACGAACACGACTTCGAGTCGCGACTGCGCGAGCGGTTCGGCACGCACGTCGCGCTCGTGCGCAGCGGTAAGGGCGGACGCATCGAGTTCCGTTTCACGAACGACAAAGAATTAATTCGTCTGGGCGAGTTGCTGCTTGAGCCCTAAACGTTGTCATCCCGAGCGGAGCGGTTCGCGAAGCGAACCTGCGCAGTTGAAGGACGAATGATTCCGTTCACTCGCCTCATCACGATCGCCATGTTCGGCGTGCTCTGTTTCGTCTTGATCGTGCCGATGGCGCTCAGTCAGCACAAGACCGCGCTCGCCGTCGGCATAAGCGTGCTTTTCGTCGCCTATCTCATCGTGAATCTCTGGCTATGGCGCAAGTCGATCCGTCCGAAGCAGTAAACCGCCTGCGCGGCCTCTACGCGATCGTCAACGACGGCCCGCGCGCGCTCGAAATCACGCAAGGGGCGCTCTCCGGCGGCATCACAGTCATTCAATACCGCGCGAAGCAAGGCTACGACGCGCAGCGATTACGCGATATTCGCAGCGTTACGAGCGACGCGAATGCGTTGCTCTTCATGAACGACGACTGGCGCGCGGCACTCGACTTTGATTGCGACGGCGTGCATCTCGGGCCCGACGACGAAGGCTTCGAAGAACTCGTGCCGCTGCGCGAACAGTTCGGCGTGAGATTGGTCGGACTTTCGTGCGGAACGATCGATGAAGCCCGGATGGCCGAACGCATCGGCGCCGACTATATCGGCGTGGGCGCCGTCTACGCCACGGGTTCCAAAGCCGACGCGGGGGCGCCGATCGGCGTCTCCGGGCTCGAGAGCGTCGCGGGGTCGGTCGAGCTGCCGGCGGCGGCGATCGGCGGCATCAATGCCAGCAATCTTGCGGCCGTGCGCGACACGGGCGTGGCGATGGCGGCGGTGCTCTCCGCGCTCGATGTCGAGGATCCGGAACGCGCGGCGCGCGAGCTAGTCGACATCTGGAGGCAGCGTGCCGGCGTTCGGAACGACGTTTGAGGATCTGAAGGCGCTCTTCGACCCATACCTCGACCGCCTCACCGTCACAGCGGACACGCCTGCGCAGTTCACCCTGGAAGCCGGACCCGTCTCGGGCTTCCGCCGGCCGATATTCTTCGGCGGCGTGCGCGCCGGGAGAAACTACGTGAGTTTCCATTTCATGCCGATCTATTCCAACCCCGAACTGATGGGCGGCATCTCGGACGCGTTGCGCCGCCGGCTGCACGGCAAGTCCTGCTTCAACTTTGTGACCCCCGAACCCGAACTCTATGAAGAGTTGCGCGATCTCATAGCCAGGGGATTCGCGTGCTACGAACGGCTGGGATATGTGAAATGACGACGGTGTTGTCGGTCGGGACGACACATCCGTGGAACATCGCGGGTGTCGGTCTGGATCTGCTGATCGGGGCCGAATTGGGCGTCCGCGTGCTTTCCGTGCGTACGGCGGTGAGCGCGCAAGACGCGAGCGGCATCGCGGCCGTGGAAACGCTCTCCGCGGAGATCGTGCGCGCGCAGTTCGAAAGCGTGGACACGCGTGAAATCGCGGCGGTGCGCGTCGGCGCGCTCACTTCGGGCGGAAGCGTCGCGCAAGTCGCGCAGGCGCTGCGCCGGTTGTACGACGTGCCGGTCGTCGTCGATCCGGTCATAGGCGCGACCCGGGGCGGACGGTTCGCCGATGATGCAACGGTTCTCGCGCTTCGCCGTGAGATCGCGTCGCTGCCGAACGTGATTCTCACGCCGAATCTCCCCGAGGCTTCGACGCTGCTCGGCGGCCGGACGATCGATCGCGACGGCCTCGCCGAAGCGGCGCGCGATCTCCAGCGTTTAGGTTGTCGCGCGGTGTTGCTCAAAGGCGGCCACCTGGATGAAAATCCCGTCGATGCGCTCGCAACGATCGATGAAGTCGAGATCTTGAGCGGCTCCCGTATCGAAGGCGACGTGCGCGGGACCGGGTGCATCTTGGCGATGGCGCTCGCCTGCGCGCTCGCCCAGGGCGACCCGCTGCGCGACGCGGTGCAATTCGCGCGCGCGTTCGTACGCAGAAAAATTGCCGGCGGCCGGGAGTTTGGCGGGCTTACCGTGGCGTATTAGCCGCGGATATGTCGACCACAACGCTCTCCAAACCCCGCGTGATGGCGGGAATGCGCCCCACGGGCGGCCTTCATCTCGGACATTTGGAGGGCGTGCTCACCCAGTGGGTGAGCTTCTGCGACACGGCCGACGCATATTTCGAAATCGCCGATCTGCACGCGTATACGACGGGCTACGAACATCCGCAAACGATCCGCGACGCGCGTAACGAGATGGTCGCGGTGTGGTTGGCCGCCGGCGTCGATCCGAAAAAATCCACGATTTTTCTGCAATCGGCGGTGCCGGAAATCACCGAACTGCACACGCTGCTGTCGATGATCACGCCGGTTTCGTGGCTCGAACGCGTGCCGACGTGGAAGGGCCAGCAAGAAGAACTCGGCGCGCACGTTGCGACGTACGGTTTCCTCGGCTATCCGCTGCTGCAAGCCTGCGACATCGCGATCGTTCGAGGCGAACGCGTGCCGGTCGGACGCGATCAAGTCGCGCATTTGGAATTCGGCCGCGAGGTCGTGCGGCGCTTCAATCATCTCTACGGCGACGGCCAAGAAGTGCTCGTCGAAGCGCAACCGACGCTCACGGAGTTTGCGGAAGTTCCCGGCACCGACGGGCGCAAGATGTCGAAGTCGTACAACAACGCGATCCTGCTCGCCGACGACGAAGAGACCACGACGAAGAAGGTGCGCTCGATGATCACCGATCCGCAGAAGATTCGGCGAGGCGATCCCGGCCGTCCTGAAGTCTGCCCGCTCTTTGCGATGTGGAAGTTCGTCAACCCGCTCAAGACCGATGCGATTGCCGAAGGCTGCCGTAGCGGCGCGCTCGGCTGCGTGGCGGATAAGACCGATTTTGCCGAACAGCTCAACGCGTATCTGCGCCCGATTCGCGAGCGGCTCGCAACCTTCCGTAGCGATCCGGCGCAAGTCGAGGCGATCGTCGCTGATGGCACCGCGCGCACGCGGGAAGTCGCGCATGCCGTGATGACCGACGTGAAACGCGCCATGAAACTAATCTAGGAACGCTTCCCTGGGCGGTTGCAGGAACGCCGCACTAACTCGTACCGAATAGCGTTTCTCGTCAAAGCTTATCTAGGAGGGTCGAAATGGAAGACGGCAAGGAGAAGCGCTCGCGCGCTTCGGCAATCAAACAGCTGCTGGTGCTTCCGGCATTGGCGGCGGCAGTAGCCGCGGGAGCCCTGCCGGCCGAGGCCGCTGATAATAAGAAGCAGTTCAAGTATCAAGACAAGCCGGGACCCCACGGCCGGGAGTGCAGCGGCTGCCGGTTCTTCCGCAAACCGCACGGCTGTTCGGTCGTGACCGGCACGATCAGCCCCAAAGGCTGGTGCATTGCCTGGGCGAAGCGGTAGCTTCGCGTAGCTGACGTAACGGAACTATAAGCGGCCGAGTTCGGCTTTCGCCCCCGTATATTCGATGAATGTGCGGGGGCACGTTTTTTCCGCTAGGTTCAGGTTACTCTTCGCAAGCGCGAGCTGCTGGTGCAGCGCGTACCATTCGCCGATGTAGAAGTGCGCTTGCACAGATTCGTGTTGGGTCCGACTGCGCCGGGCTGCCTAACGGATGCCGCTGCGAGCGTTTTTGCGGGTGTCGCCGTGCCGGGTATCTGCCGTACAAGCGGCAATCACTTGAGTCGGCGTGGCGGCGCCGCTCGTGCACGCATCTTGACCCTCGCCGAGCGTTGGTTGCGACGCGGCGAGCATCGCCGCGACGAAAAGGGCGGCCGCCCAAGGCATGGCCGATACGGTAAGGAGTCGCATAGGCACCTCTTTTAGAAACCACGGTTCCCTATTGGCAGAGCGAGCACCCTTAAGGTCGGTTCACGTCGCAGAGATGCCCAAGCAACCCAAGGCGCCAGAAGGCAAGAAGCCCGGGAGTTCGATCGTCCCGGGCTTCGCTTGCCGCTCGTGGAGGAACGTCTTACTTCACGACGTGCCAGTCGCTCATCACGTACTGTGCGCCGCTCGACGTCACCGTCAGCGTGCCGTCACCGAACGTGTCGACGGCGAACGTGGCGATCTGCGTACCGTTGTTGCTGATGATGCCGGTGATGAACTGACTGTTCGTCGGCGAGACGCCGCTGTTCGTTTGGACGTTGAGCGTGTTGCCGTTTGCGAGCTGTGCGTTCGTCACGACGAGGTCCGTGAGCTCGCCGTGCAGGAACGTCGCGCTCACCGGGATCGTGTAGCTGCCTTGTGACGTACCACCCTGCAGCGTGTACTCCGGCGTTCCGATCGGGCAGGCGGTGTTCGCCGCGCCGACGTTGATCGAGAGCGAACCGATTGCGCCCTTCGTCGTGCTGCCTTGATGCGTCGACTGCCACGTCACCGAACCGTCGTTGTTGACGGTGCGCGTGCCGCTCACCGTGACGCCTTGCCAGCCGAAGGTTTCGTTGAGCGACTGGATGCCCGTTGCGTTATAGCCGGCACTGTCGCCGCAGAAATTGTTGACGCTGTTGCTGCTGGGAAGCATCACGAGCTCGTTGTCGCCCAGAATCGTCTTCGAACCGGCAATATCCAATTCGCTCGTATCCGAACGGTCGAAGCCGTCGGCCGTATTGGGGAAGCCGTTGGCGTTAAAGGTGCCGTTGATGAAGTTGATGGTGGTGGTGCGCTGCGCTGTAGGCGTCGAATTGTTGATCGCGTACTGCTTGTCGCTGCGATTCACGCTCTCGCTGGAACCGCTTTGATTGAAGATGCGCACGATGTCGCGCGCAATCTGCGTGCAACCGCTATCGTAGAAGTATTGTTCTTCGGTCGAATTCGCGTCGCCGTTCTTATCGGGCGACCAGAACTCCACGCCGTTGTTGCAGGTACCGTTGCCGCCGCTCATCGGCAGCAACGCGCCACTGCGGGCGACCAATAAAGCGCCGGAAGTATTGTTGTTGAAGCTCGCGATCGTCTTGACGGGATCGCCGAGCGAATTCGTCACGCCGATCGCGTCTTCGGATTGACTTTGCGGTGTCGTCGGCGGGTTGTTGGTGCCTCCGCCCGTGACCGGCGGTGTCGCGGAACCGCTGCCGCCGCCTCCGCACGCGGCGAGTGCGAACGTTGCAGCGAGTGCAAAAAAGAGGTGGTTGCGCATGCCTGTGGTCCTCGTGTGTCGGTGAAGCTGGTTTGCTCCCCGAGCATAAAGGCGCGCACCAGGCCTAATCATTAGGCGAACCTGAGAGAACACTGCATATCATTGAGCTTTAATCTGTTTGTCATCCTGAGCGGAGCGGTTTCGCGAAGCGAAAGCGCGTAGACGAAGGACCGCAATCTGTTTGTCATCCTGAGCGGAGTGGTTTCGCGAAGCGAAAGCGCGTAGACGAAGGACCGATGAAAGAGAAAAGCCCGGCGTCGTTTCGCCGGGCTCTTCGTTCGTTGCGATCCTTCGTCTGCGCAATGCCATCCTTCGACAAGCTCAGGATGACATCACGGAGCCTGTCCTGAGCGAGCGAAGCGAGTCGAAGGGCTCAGGATGACATTGCTAGGCTTTGAATTTCGGCAGCATCTCGCGGATCTGCGCGAGCGCGTAATCGATGTCGTCGAGCGACGCCGCGTACGAGAAGCGCAGGTAGCCCGCGCCGGCCGGACCAAACGACGAACCGCCGCCGCATGCGACGCCGGCTTGTTCCAGTAAGAAATTCGCGAGCGCTTTGTCGTCGTGCGTGTACTGTTGCACGTTGGGGAAGGCGTAAAAGGCGCCTTCGGGCGTCGTGCAGCTCAGGCCCGGAATTGCGTTAAGACCGCTCACGATCTTGTCGCGGCGCTTGCGGAACATCTCGTTCATCTCGACGACCGGCGCATCCGGTCCGGTCAGCGCGGCGATGCCGGCTTTCTGCACGAACGACGTCACGCAGCTGAAGGTGTTGTTGTTGAAGAGCGTCACCACTTTGCAGAGCTCTTCGGGCATGATCGCATAACCCAAGCGCCATCCCGTCATCGCGTAGGCCTTCGAGAAGCCGTCGACGATGATCGTGCGCTCCTTCATTCCCGGCAGCGACGCGATCGAGACGAACTCGGTGTCCAGATAGAAGTTGCGGCTGTAGATCTCGTCCGCGATCACCAGGAAGTCGTGCTTCTGCGCGAGTTCGGCGATGCGTTCCAAATCCGAACGCAGCAGCACGCCGCCCGTCGGATTGTGCGGCGAGTTAATGACGATCGCTTTGGTCTTCGAACTCACGCGGCTCGCGAGCTCGTCAAGATCCATGCGCCAGTTCAGCTTCTCGCGCAGCGGAATGCGAATGACGTTCGCCTGCAGGTACGTCGACGCCGATCCGTACGCGGGATACGCGGGATCGAAATAGATGAAGTCGTCGCCGGGATTCAGGATCGCACTTAGGATATTCCAGATGATGGGCTTCGCGCCGGGCGCCACGGTAACGTTCGCTGCGGTGTACGGTTCCGGCATCTTGCGAAAGCGCGTCGCGTAGTCGGCGACCGTTTCGCGCAGTTCCATGATGCCAGCCGACGGGGTGTAGTGCGTGTCGTGTCCCATCAGCGATTCGATCGCCGCCTTTTTGATGTGCTCGGGCGTGTCGAAATCGGGTTCGCCGATCTCCATGTGCACGACGCGGCGGCCGGTTGCTT
Source organism: Vulcanimicrobiota bacterium (assembly GCA_027459645.1). GTDB lineage: Bacteria > Vulcanimicrobiota > Vulcanimicrobiia > Vulcanimicrobiales > Vulcanimicrobiaceae > JAMXLG01. The sequence continues at coordinate 43,153 of DAIDHQ010000019.1, read as the reverse complement.
CTATCTCCTTAGCGCGAGCGAGCACTTGAAATGCGTTCTCGGCACCCAATCGGGAGATCGAGTCGGCGATGCGTTTATCGTGAACAGCGAGCATCGAACGTATCCTTCCAGTTGCGTAATAAAAACGACGAGTTGTGAATCAAGGGGGCGTTCTACCGGTGGCGAAGGTTCACGCGTCATGCGGACCCTGTCGGAAGTTTTTGCGCCAGGTGCACCGACGTTGCCGGAGGGCCTCCGAACGCTCGTCGTTTCGCCCGACCGCGAGTTGGAACCTGGAATGACGGTGCGTGCAGCGTTCACGTTCCGTAATCAAGGCGGCGCGCCCGCAACGGGAGTCCGCGTGCGCTTCAATCTGCCGGACGGCCTCGTCTATCTCGTCGGCACGGGCGAATTGGACTCGGTCAATCTCGACGACGAGCACGGCAACTCTCCGTTGCTTTCGCGCTCCGGCGCGCACATTGGCGACGTGGCGCCCGGCGAAGAGCGCCGGATCGAAATTTCGTACAGCGTCGCGGGCGCGATCGAGAACGGCACGACGATCGAACTGCAAGCGGCGGTCGCCTCGTTCGAGGTGGCGCCGGTCGGGTCGAACATCGTCCGCCTGATCGCGCGCAGCCGGCCGCAACTCAGCAACAATCTGACCGGCGTTACCATCGAGTCGCGTAGCGCGGTTCCGACGCCCGGTACCGAGGCGCAGGTGACGGTACGCGTCCATAACGCCGGCGAGTCGAGCGCGCGCGATGTCGTCGTGGTGGCGCCGATCCCCGAGCACACCACCTACGTTCCGAATTCCGCCCGCGTGAACGGCCGGGAGATCGAGCGCGATCTGGGCCTGCCGTTCGACCGCGTCTACGCGCCGATCGTCACGAGCGCGCTCGCCGCGAGCGCCAGTGCAACCGTCATTTACCGGGTGCGCGTCGATTCGCCGCTCGACGACGGAACCTCGATCGTCGCCCGCGCGGTCGTCGCATCGCAAGAAACGGCCGCGTTCGATCTGGAACCGGCGTCGCTGACCGTCCGGTCGGCCCCCGAATTCGAGGACGACCGCACCACGTTTTCGATCGAACCCTCGCACGACGTCCGGCCCGGCCATCGCGTCACGATGGTGCTGATCGCGCACAACGCGGGTTCCGCGGCCGCCGAGAACGTCGTCGCCGCGCTCGAGCTTCCCGACGGTCTTCTGCCGGTGCGGGGCGCCACCTCGATCGACGGCCGGCCGCTCAGAGAAACGAAGAAAAAGGACGGCTTGAGCTTCGAACTCGGCCGGATCGATTCGGACGAACGCGTCGAGTTGCGCTGCGAAGCGATGGTTGCATCGCCGCTACCCGACGACGCCACCCTGCCGGTGGCGGCAACGCTGAGCTGGGAGCCGGCCGGCGATCGCTCCGAGCGCCGCTTCGACCGCGTCGTCAGCGTCCATTCGCAACCCGCCCTGCCCGCTCGCCGCAACGCCATCGTGCGCGCCAGCGGCGAGATCGTGCATCCGGGCGAGGAAGTGGAAGCGGAGATTTTGCTCGGCAACGACGGCAGCGCGCCCGCGACCGACCTGGTGCTGCATCTGCGTCTCGATCCCGCGCTCGAAGAAGTCCGCCTCTCCGAAAAGAACGCGCGCGTCGCCCTCGACGGCGATGCGGCCGAAATCGGTACGCTCGAATCGTATGCCACGCGCCGTCTGCATCTGCGCGCGCGTCTGCGCAGCCCGTACGCGGATCGCAGCGAGATTCGCATCGGTGCCAGCGCCCACAGCCGCGAACTGGGCGAAACGCCGCTCGGTGAAGCGGCATGGCGGACGGACTCGCATCCCGCGTTTTCGCCGAAGAGTTCGGCGTTTACGCTCGAGACCGACGAGACGCTGCGTCCGAACCAGCTTGCGAACGTGCTGGTGAAACTCACGAACGTCGGCAGCGACGTCGCGCACAACGTGCGCGTGCGTCTCTATGTTTCTCCCGAAGCGCGCTTGGAAACCGTAGACGGTGCGACGCGCGAGAAATCGAAGCTGGTCTTTGGGGAGATCGCTCCCGGTACGACCGCCGAAGCGCGTTTGGGATTGCGGTTGTTGCGAAGCCTCGCGAAAGATTATCCGGTAACGGTCGACGGCGTATTGACGGCCGATGCGATGCTTCCCGTGCCGCTCGACCGGCTGACGATCGTTACCACCGCCGAACCGGATTTTTCCGTCGGTACGCTGCGCAGCGAACCGATCGACGTCGTCGACGTCGGCGAAACGATCGAATGGACGTTGCACGTCCGCAACGGCGGCGACGGCCCGGCACGACGCGTGCAGATTTTCTGCGCGCAGCCCGAGTCGTTGATTTACGTACCGAATTCTACGACCGTCAACGACGTGCCGATTCGTGACGTCGGCGCGCACTCCGCGCTTGCAAGCGATCGGGGCATCGTACTCAACGACGTCGATCCGGGCGTCGAAGCGACGATCAAGTTCCGCGACGTGGTGCACAACGGTTTGCCGGCCGGCGAAGCGATCGTGCGCGTCGCGCGCGTGCAATACGACGGCGATCGCGACGACGAAGTGCTCTCCAACGAACTGAAAGTCCGCGCGACACCCGTCTTCGCGAATGCGATTCCCGGCTTGCCGTTCGGATTGGACGGCATGGTCGGACCGTCGTTCAGCGGCGGTCAGCGCGCGCTCACCGAAGATCGTTTCATGGAACTGCCGCCGGCGACGCCCGTCAACGGCGAATCCGGCATAAATGCCGCGCGCGAGGCATATATGCCCATGCACGGCGACGTGCCGGCGCTCGCATCGAGCAACGGGAATCGGACCAACGGCAGTTACGTCGATGGATCGCTCGCCGCCGACAATGCGCTCGGGGTGCTCGTCAGCTTTACGCCGGAACGGCACGCGCGCGTGCTTCGATTCCTCGATGAAGCGCGGTTCGACGGTTTGATCACGCACCTGTTCGCGCTGCGCGCATTCTTCCCCGAAGTCATCGGCGACGCGCACGTCGGCTCCGTCGAGTCGATGCGCGAAGGGTTACGTGACGAACTCGACCGGCTCTTCATCAAACTTCGCTTGCCGAACTATGTGATCGCACCGCGCGACATCGAAACGCCGTCGCTGCGCGCGACGCTGGAACGGCTCGTGCACGATCTTGCTGCAGTTCACGGTTCGGCCGCCGAAACGCCGAACGCCGCGGTCGTGCTGCGTGGAAGCATCGACGCCGATGCCATCGCGGACCTTGGGGAGCGCTTGAGCGAAACCGAACTCGCTTCGGCGCTGCCGTGGGCGATCATGGCACGCATGCTGCCCGACGGAACGCCGCAACTCGCGCACTATCGATCCATGCTGATCGAGCGGCTCGATGCCTTCGTCGACGGCGACGCGAGCGAATTTCTCGACGCGCTGCAACGACGGCGCGACGTCGCGCTCGATGCGGCGCTCGACGTGGTACGCACCTCGCTGCACGCCAGCACCGTCTAAGATGACGGTCGTCGTCGTTGCGGTCATCCTGGTCGGCATCGCGATAGCCGCGTACGCGTATTTCGCGCCGCGGGCCAAAGAGCGCGCCTACACCAAACGCGAAGGCGAGCCGCTGCAGGTGACGACGGCGTGGACGCACGAGGCGGGCGACGAGTTCGCGGGCCTCTCGGAATCGGCGCGGTGCGACATGATCTTCGCGGTGGCGGCGCTCGAAGACGAACGCTCGCAGCAACTGCTGGAGCACGCGCTCAGCGACCCCTCCGAAGCGGTGTCGCTTGCCGCGGCCCACGCGCTCACCGGCAGCGGCCGGCGCGCGATGGTCGAACGCTTTTTGAACGCGCACCCCGGCGCGCGCGCGGACCGGATCGCGCAAACGCTCTCGCTGCTCGATGTCCAAACTCCGCAAAGCTCCTAGGGCGCGCAGCGGGCGAGAGGGAAAGGGGGAAGCGTGTCGTCCACGACGTTGACCGGCATTTTCTCCCCGGGCTCTCCGGCATTGCCCGAGACACTCCGGACCCTTAGCCTCGATCCGTCGCGCACCACCGTGCCCGGCGATACGATTCGCGCGCAATTCACGTTCTCGAACCTCGGCGGTGCCGCGGCGACAGGCGTGCGCGTGCGCTTCGCGTTGCCGCAGGGCGTCTCGCACATCGAGGGGGCCGATACCGTCGACGACGCCCCGCTGGCCGAAGGGTTGCGCTTCGTCGATTCCAACGGCGCGCCGATCGGCGAGCTGGAGCCGAACGCGCAGCGGCGCGTGCAGTGCACGTTCAAGGTCGACGATACGATCGAAGACGCGAGCGAGATGGTCTTTCAAGCCGCGCTCGTGACCGACCAGACGGGGCTCATCGCCTCGAACATCGAGCGCCTCACCGTTCGCAGCCGTCCCGACCTGCAGAACAGCGCAACGCTGGTCTCGCTCTCGGCGCCGCCGGCGCCCAAGCCCGGCGACGTCATCTCGGTGCGCGCCACGATCCGCAACAGCGGTTCTTCGAGCGCGCACGACGTGGTGCTCATCCTTCCGACGCCCGAACATACCACCTACCTGGCGCGCAGCACGCGCATCGACGGCCGCCTGGTCAATAACGAAGGCGAGGTCTTCGACTACGAAAATTCGACCGTCGTGAGCGAACGGCTTGCGCCGGGTCAATCGGTGCAGGTCGAATATCAGGCGACGATCGATTCGCCGCTGCTCGACGGCACGCGCATCCGCGCGGCCGGCACGGTCGGTGCACGCGGCTTGAACGAATTCCCGATCGCCTCGGCCGAGATCGTCGTCGCTTCGCCGGTCGATTTCGAAAACGACGAAACGCAACTGCTGGTGCTCAGCGACGACGTGGTGACGCCGGGCATGCGCGTGCCGATGGTATTGCGCGCGATGAACGCGGGAACGGGCATCGCCGAGCGCATGCAGCTCGCCTTTATCTTACCGCCCGGACTGATGTATGCTCCGGGTTCGGCGCAGGTCGACGGGCAGCCGGTCAGCGACGATTCAATTCCAGGTTTGGCGTTTTCGCTCGGCTCGTTGCCGGCCGGCCGGATGGCCGAAGTCGGCATCGCTGCAACGGTCGCCGTGCCGCACTCGGGCGAGACAGTGCTTCCCGTCAGCGCGTCGCTGCGCTGGAAGACCGGCGAACGCAATTTCTCGCGCCGCTTGGCGGTACGCGTCGCGCCACGCTTCGGCCGCGCGCGCAACTACGTCAACGCGGATCGCGGCGCCGCGCAGGCACGTGAGGACGTTTCGTTTACGGTTCACGTCTATAACGACGGCACCGCACCCGAATCCGACGTGCGTTTGCGGCTGATGCCGGGGTTATACCTGACCGAACTTCGCGTGAGCGAAGAGCAGGGCGAAAGCGCGCCGTACAACGAGCCGGTTTCGCTCGGCGTCGTGAACCCGCACCACGAACGCATTTTTACCGTTCACGCAAAAATCGCGTCGAAGGTGCCGGATCGTTCGACTGCTACGCTCGGCGTGATTCTCGAACATGCCGACGGGGCCGTCGATTTGGGCACGGCGACGCTCGTTATTCGTTCGCGTCCGGCGATCGATCGCGTCGAATGGGAGCTCGCGTCGAACGAAGCGTTGCGTCCGAATCGCACGATCGACGTCGTGGTACGCGTGCATAACGGCGGATCCGACGTGTTGCGCGAGGCGCGGCTGGCGCTGACCCTGCCGCCCGAACTCGTGGTGGAACGCGCGGTCGACGCGCGCCGCGATCGCGAAGGCATCGCCTTTGCCGACGTCGCTCCCGAGAGCGTACACGAAGCGCGTCTGACGCTGCGTCTGCTCAGCGCCGTCGCCGGAAACCGCAAGCTTGCGATCGACGGATGGCTGCACGGTCGCGGCATCAGCCCGATGCAGTTTCCCGCGCTCGAAGTTCCGACGCACGCCGAAGCGCAGTTCGCGCAGAGCGCGCAGCTCGTTGCGATTCCGGGCGAGCTCGTCAACGCGGGCGAACGCTTATATTACGAAATTCGCTTGCGCAACGACGGCGACGGGCCCGCGGACCGGCTGACCATTCGCGTCGTCCCGACGAATCTTGCCGTCTATGTGCCGTCGACGACGACGATCAACGGCATGCCGATTGTCGACGACGCCGGCGCGTCGCAACTGTGGTCGGCGCGCGGCCTCGTGCTGGCCGACGTCAATCCCAACATCGAACTGCGCTTGCGCTGGGAGATGATGGTGATGGCGCCGCTTCCCGCCGGAACGCCGCTCGATACGCGCACGGTGTTTGAATGGGGCGAAGGCACGACGTTTGCGATCGCCGCACCGACGGTTCGCGTGCAAGCGCAACCGTCGTTGACCGAATCGATCGCCGGAACGCCGATTTCGATCGCGCGGATCTTCCCGACCGGCGCGCCTCCGTACGAACCGCCGGGGCTTCCGCCGGAATACGAAGCGATCGCGGCGCCGTCGGTGCCGGAACTCGCACCCGTCGAAACGGCCGAAATGCCGCCCGTCGCGCAAGAAGCGCCGCCGCGCGCGATCGCGGAGATCGTTGCCGAGCACGCGGAATCGCTCGTTGCACCGGCAGCCGAAGTCGAACTGCCGACGCCGGTACTCTTCATCGATTTCACGCCGGAGCGTTTGGCCAACGTCATTAAGATGCTCGAGCGCAGCGACAGTGCGGGCGGCTTGGTGCAGCACCTCTTTGCGCTGCGCATGTTCTTCCCCGAAAACGCGATCGATGCGCCGCAGCAATTGACGCAAGCCTTTGCCGGCGCGAGCCGCGCCGTGCGCGCGCCGCTCGAACGCCTCTTCGTGCGCTTGCGCATGCCGCGCTTGTCGCTCACAACGAAGGATTTAGAAGACCGCGACGGCCGCGATGCGCTGATGAACCTGCTGAACGATCTGGTCTTCGCGCCGACCGCGAAACCGCAAGCGCCCGCACCCGGAACGATTCGCATCGAAGGGCAGATCGAACTCGACGTAGTTCGTTCGCTGATGCCGGAGTTGGAGACGACGCCGGTCGGATCGGTGACGCCGTGGCTCGTCAACGCGCAATTGCTCGGCACGACGATTTACAACGACGTTGCCGATCGCAACGCGTTGGAACGCTACCGCTCGGAATTGCTCAACGTGCTCCTCGTGCTCAACGAGCTGCCGCTCGAAGAGTTCCACCGCGTGCTGACTTCGAGCGTAAACCGTACGCTCGATCAAGCGCTCGCGCAGGTGCTCGACGCGCTGCGCAACGCGGCTCACATTGCCGTCGACTAGCAACAATCACTTCGGCATTTTCATCCTCGCGCTCTTTTTGCTGGGCGCGATTCTCTTCGTCGTCGGGACGCTGTTGCGCCGAGAAACCGCGCCGCCGCTCGCGCTTGCAGAAGCGCCCTCGCCCGAAGCGGAACTCGATTTGGAACTGCGCATCGATCGGGTGGAGCGACTTGCGATCGTCGGCCAGCCCTGGTGCGTCGAGGAATTGAACGAGATCCGCAGCGACGACCCGGATGCAACGGTGCGCGAAGCAGCCGACGCGGCGTTACTGGTGATCGCGGCTCGCGCCCCTTTGTCATTCTGAGCGGAGCTGTTGCGCGAAGCGCAAACGCGCCGCTCAGGATGACACGAACGCTACCGCGCACCGACGGGGCGGCGCGCTACTGAATGTAAGCCGGGTTCTTCTTGAAGTATTTGACCATGATTTCGCGTGCGATAGGCGCGGCGACGTTGGCGCCGTAGCCGCCGCTGCGGTCGACGAAGACGGCAATCGCCATCACCGGATGATTGGTCGGCGCCCAGCAAACGAACCACGTCGTATTCGCGCCGGAACCATTGACGCCGGTTTCGGCCGTGCCGGTCTTGCCGCTAAACGGCAAGCCCTCAATCTTTAATCCGTACGCGGTGCCGCCGGGATCGGTCACTTCCGCCATGCCCTTTCGAACGGCGGCGAATGCTTCCGGCGTTCCCGGCACGTGCCGGATCGGCGTGGGCGGAAAGCGTTTAATGACGGTGCCTTGCGGCGTGCGAATTTCGCTGACGATGTGCGGACGCCACAGGGTGCCGCCGTTAATGACCGTCGATGCGACGTTGACGATTTGCAGCGGCGTCGCTTGCATCGCGCCCTGCCCGATGCCGTTCATGCACGTTTCGCTCGGCTCCATCGGTACGCCGAAGTTCTTCAGCTCCCACGCCGGCGTCGGCCAGTTCCCCGCGTTCTCACCCGGCAAATCGATGCCGCTCTTCTTTGCCAGCCCGAAGAGCAGCGCCCACTTCCGCAAACGTTTGCGTCCCAGGCGCCACGCCATTTGGTAGAAATAGCCGTCCGACGAGGCGGCGAGCGCCGGTACGAAGGTCGTATTGCCGAGTCCGCCCGAAACGATATCGCGCGCGATATATCCTCCGCAATCCCACGCGCCGCTGTCGTAGACGATTTCGTTCGGCCGCACGAGCCCTTCGCTGATGACGCCCGTGCCGGTCACCATCTTGAACGTCGATCCCGTCGGCGTCGCGGCACCGATCGCATTGTCGAAGAGCGGATCGGCCGGATCGAGCAGATACTTGGAGACCATCTTCCAATTGTCTGCGGCGAAGTAATTCGGATTGAATTCCGGATTGCTCGCGAGCGCGAGAATGCCGCCGGTCCACGGATCCTCGATCACGACGGCGCCGGAAAGCTGCCTACCGTTCGCCCATTTGGTAATGCCGTCGTGCAGCGCTTTCTGCGCGATCTTCTCCAGTCGCCAGTCGATCGTCGTGATCAACGTGTCGCCGGGGATCGCGCTCTTCGAAGGAAGCTTCACGCCGGGAACGACTTGGCCTTGCGAATCGACCTGCACTTGCTGGCCGCCCGGTACGCCGCGCAAATACTTGTCGTACCACCACTCCAAGCCGTCTTTGCCGATGACGTCGTTGGGCGTGTAGCCTTCGCCTTTGCGCTTTTTATATTCGGCTTCCGTGATCTGCCCGACGTAGCCGAACACGGCCGCGCCGGTCACGCCGCCCGGATAATCGCGAATCGGCTGCACTTCCAAGTCGACGCCCGGCAATTCGTTCAACAGTTCCGACAAACGCGCGACCTTCGCGACCGAAATGTCGTTTGCGAGCACGACGGGACCGTAGGGTTCGTATACCTGCACTTGCTCGAAACACGACGACAACGTCCCGCCGCAATTGATGTAGTTCACGCCGCGGTGGTGTAGCAACCGGTGCTCGAGCGAGGCTTCGGGAACGTCGAGAACGCCGGCGAGCGTGTGCAAGACGTGATTGATATTCGTGATTTCCGAAGGGATCAAGCCGACGACGAAGGACGGGCGGTTGCGCACCATCACCTTGCCGTTGCGATCGTAAATCATCCCGCGCGGCGCGGCGACTTTGATGAGGCGGATCTGATTGGCTTGAGCTGCCGCACGGAACTGTTGACCTTCGAAAATCTGCACTTGAACCAGCCGCCCGAGCACGATCAGGAGCGCGACGACGATCACGGCGATGAAGCCCGCGATGCGCCACGGCGACTTCTGCCACGAAATGCGCGGAACGCGGCGGCGATCGGTAACCATTAGGCGTAGCGTGAATCGAAGCGGCGAGCGATGGCCATCACGAGCAGCATCAGTAACGCGTTTGCAACGCAGGCGCCGATTGCTTCATGAAAGTGCACCCATGCGAGGCCCGGCGGGTACCCTTCGAAGCCCCACACCACCCAGAAAATCAACTGGCGTACGAGCGTGGCCGCAACGGTGATCGTCAGTACGAGCGGAAGCGAATCGGCAAAGAAGCCGCGCGAAATACTTTGTGCCACCAGCGCCGCGAGCATCGTCGAAATCGTGAACGCCGCGCCGGTGCCCGTTGCAAGAACGTCTTCCAGGAGGCCCGCAGCAAGACCGTACGCTGCCGCCTGCATCGCGTTCACGCGCAACGCATACCAAACGACCGCCACCAGCACGAGGCTCGGTTCGACATTGCGCACGACGGCGTAATGCATCAGCGTCACTTGCGCGATCGCGGCCGCGAGCAACCACAACGCGGCGATCCACCACGTCGGTGCGACGGCGCGCGGAATGTGCAGTTTAGTGTTTCGCGCCATGCGCCGCGTGACACAAAGCGACAGCGAGTTTTCGTTGACGCGAGGAGCGAAGAGGGAGCAACGCCATGGCGTTATGACCGATGAGCGACGAAGCGACGACGGGGAAGCGCGGAGCGGCTGTCACGTTGCGTATGGGGCGGAGCACTCAGTGTTTCGTGAGGACGACAACGCGATCGAGGGAGCCGATGGGAGCCGACGGTTTAACGATGGCGATCTGATACAGCGTCGAATCGCCGCGTTCGATGCGATCGATCGTGCCGAGCGGAATGCCCGAGTGGAACGAGCGTCCTTCGCCGGTTACGACGACGTCGCCGATTTTGAGTTTCGCGTCTTGCGGAATGTATTCGACGCGCACGCTTGCGAGATTGCCGCGCGCGATGCCCCAGTAGCGGCCGGCGCGCGTAATCACGGGAATGCGGCTGGTGTAATCGGTTACGAGAACGACTTTGCTTGCGAACGGCGTGACCGAGCGCACTTCGCCGACGACGCCGCCGGCGGCCAGCACGCCGTCGTTGGGTTTGATTCCGGCGGCCGATCCTTTGTCGATCGTCACCGTGCGCGATTCGTTTTCGGGCGGGAAGCCGACGACGCGCGCCTCTACGCCGCCGGGATTCGTATCGACGACGGGCCGCACGCGAGCTTCGGCCGCGTACTGCGCGGCGAGTTCGTGCAGCTGCACGTTCTCCTCTTGCAGTTTCGCGTTGCGCTCGGTCAGCGACTTGTTCTGCGAGACCAGTTGCGGCAGCGAAAGTACGCTCGCGCCCGCGCTGCGCGTGCCGTTGATCGTCGTGCTCGCGGCCGTTTCAACGAACGATGCAACGCTCATCACCGCGGTCGTCAGCGGACTTTCGTTTCCGCTGCGCTGCGAGCTGATTTGCACGAGCGCGATCAACGCCGCCACGATTATGACGGCGATCAGCGCAAAGAGTTTGCGTTCGTCGCGATAGGTAAAGATGAAACCGGCCCCCGGAAAGCCCTAGTATTGTGGCCTTTTCTTCGTTGTCGGCAGCGAAATACCTAACTCGCGCAGCGTTCGAATAAAGCGGCCGAGCGGAAAGCCCATCACGGTATAAAAGTCGCCCGTGATGCCCTCGACCAAGGCGGCGGCGCGCCCCTGAATCCCGTACGAGCCGGCCTTGTCCATGGGCTCTCCGGTTGCCACGTAGTCCTCAATCTCCTCACGCGAGAGCTGGTAGAAGCGTACCGCGGTCGTCGAAGCGCGCTCGATCAACGCCTCGTTACCGGGGACGGCGAGTGCGAATGCCGTGTGGACGCGGTGTTCCCGGCCTGAAAGCAGGGAGAGCATGCGGATGGCATCCCCGTCATCGGCCGGCTTATTGAGCGCCACGCCGTCGAGGTCGACGACGGTATCGGCGGCGACGATCAGCGCGTCCCCGCCGCTTGCGCTGCGAACGTCGGTTGCTTTTTCGCGCGCGTGGCGCACGGCAAGTTCCAGCGGCGTGGCGCCGGGGTGGTCGGGCTCGCTGTAGGCGCTCGGACGCACGACGACGTCGAGACCGAGCGAGCGCAGCAATTCGAGCCTCCGGGGCGAGGCACTGGCGAGAACGATCTGCATTCCCCGGTTCTTCTCAGGGGCGTCGGTCGGCTCCGGTAGACTCGCACAATGCCGGTTCTTCGCATCATGGCGCCCTTCGTACTCGTAGCTACTGGTAGTATTTGCCGCCGGCGTAGACGTAGCCGTTGATGTGGCGCCCGTTTCTGGCGCGATGCGTCCAGTGAATCACGCCGCCCTCGGGCGTGTATTCGTATTCGCCCTTCACCTCGACCGATTCGCCGTTATGCAGCGGGATGTGGCCCGTCAACGTCTCGTTGGTTTCGATGCGCGCGAGAACGTCGCAGCCGTGGCGCAACTGCAGCAGATACCCTTCGTGCACGCCGCTCGGTCCTTGGCTATCGCCGAGCACGCGCTGCACGGTGCCTTTGACGAACACTTCGGTCTTCGAGCCTTGCCCCGCATAGAGCTGGCACACGAGCGCGTTGTTCGGCTCCTCGGGGTGGCTGTTGCACGCGCTGACGAGCAGCAGCGCGACGATTATTCCGTAATGCCGTAGAGCTTTTGCGCGACGATGTATTGCCATACCGCCTCCGGTACGAGATAGCGTACGCTCCGTCCCTGCGAGAGCAAGGTGCGAATCAGCGTGGCCGACTCCGGGAGCTCGGGCATGTTGAGCGTGGCGATCCGTTCGCGCAGGTTTTTGGGAACCGCGGCTATCACGCGCTGCAGCGCTTCGGCGCGCACGCCCGGTCGCGGCGCGATCACGAAGCGGTCCAAGTGCTCCAGCACGGTGTCGAAGCGCTCCCAGGTGGAATTTGCGAGCGAATCCGCCCCGATGATGAACGTCAGGGAGTCGCCGGGATACCGTTCGCGCAACCGCGGCAGCAAATCGGCAGTGTAGCCGGTCGCGTCGGGGCGCAGATCGGTGTCGTCGAGCTTGAATTTCGGATTCGTGGCTATTGCACCGAGCACCATCGCGCAGCGGTGTTCCGCGCTCACCTGCGCGGCGTTGCGGTAGTGCTGCACGCGCGTCGGCACGAAGAGCACGCGATCGAGCCCTTCCAATAAGCGGGCCGACTCCGCGAGAAACAGATGCGCGTTGTGGATGGGATCGAACGTCCCGCCGAAGATGCCGAGCTTCATGAATAGGTGAACTCGTAGTGCCCGATGCGGACCGTATCTCCTTCCGCGGCGCCGAGTTCACGCAGTTTCTTTTCGACGCCCATTTTTGCAAGCGCGCGTTCGAAGCGCGCGAGTGCTTCGTCCGAATCGAAATTCGTCACGGCCGCAAGCCGTTCGATGCGTTCGCCGGCGATGACGAACGTGCCGTCGGATTCGCGCGTAATCGCAAATGCGTCGCGGGGAACGAGTTCGATATCCGCCGGCGGAGGGGTCACGACTTCGGGCATCGGCGCATCCTTGATCGTCTGCCACACGGCATAGACGAGCTCTTGCACGCCTTCTTGCGTCGCCGAGCTGATGCCGCGCACCTCGGGATACTGCAAGCGCAGTTCTTCGAAGCGCTCGCGCGCATCGGGAAGATCGAGTTTGCTCACCACCAGCAGCGCAGGCTTATCGAGCAATTTCGGATTCCACGCGCCCAGCTCGCGTTCGATCGTGCTCTTGTCGTGCAGCATCTCCTCGAGCGGCTTCGCCCCGTCGAGCAAATGCACGAGAGCGCGCGTGCGTTCGACGTGCTTGAGGAATTGATCGCCCAGGCCCGCGCCTTCGTGCGCGCCTTCGATAAGGCCCGGAACGTCGACCATCAGGAACGACTCTTCGTCCGAAACGCGCACGACGCCGAGTTGCGGTTCGATCGTCGTGAACGGATAGTCGGCAATTTTCGGACGCGCCGCGGTCACCACCGAAAGCAGCGTCGACTTGCCCGCGTTCGGAACGCCGATGACGCCGCAATCCGCCAACAGACGCAACTCCAGCCGCACCGATGCGCGTTCGCCCGGCTCGCCGTTATAGGCGATGCGCGGCGCTTGCCGCGTGCTCGTTGCAAAATGCTGATTGCCGAGTCCGCCCTTGCCGCCTTTGGCAACCATGATGCGATCGCCCGGATGCGCGAGATCGGCAAGAAACGCTTCGGATTTACCTTCGAGGGTGCGATAGACGATCGTACCGACCGGAACCGGAATCGTCAGATCGTGCGCGCTGCGCCCCGATTTGTTGGATTGACCGCCGGCTTTGCCGGCTTCGGCGTGAAATTGACGCTTGTAGCGGAACTCGACGAGCGTCGAAAGTTCGGGCGTCGCTTCGATATAGACGCTGCCGCCCGCGCCGCCGTCGCCGCCGGCCGGACCGCCTTTGGGGATGTATTTCTCGCGACGCCATGCGACGATGCCGTCTCCGCCGTTACCGGCTGCGACCGTGACCGTCGCTTCATCGATGAATTGCATCGCGTATCGGTTAGAAAAACAAAGAGGGCCGAAACGGCCCTCTCCGGCATCTCTTTCTTGTGCTTAGACGGCCGCGAACGGACGCACGTTGATGTGCTTCTTGTTGCGTCGCGTCGAAAATTCCACGGTGCCTTCAACGAGCGCGAAGAGCGTGTGGTCCTTACCGATGCCGACGTTGTCGCCCGGATAGAACTTCGTTCCACGCTGGCGGACCAGGATGTTCCCCGCGAGCACGCGCTCGCCGCCGAACCGCTTCACGCCGAGGCGCTGGGCGTTCGAGTCGCGGCCGTTACGGGTCGAACCGGCGCCCTTCTTGGACGCAAACAGTTGAAGGTCGAAAACGAACATAGCCGGGAGAGTATAGCAAAGGCCCCACCGGCCGTGCAAGGTGCTAAAATAGGGACGGAGGCCACGGCGTGTCATTCGGAGTCATCGGATTCGGCGGCGGGCAGCTCTATCCGCGGCCGCAAGTCTTTCAGGCGCTCTCCCTCGGCGGGGCGTCCCCGACCTCTCCTACGCCGCCCTACGGCAGCCCGAATACCAACCTGGTACCGGTTCAGAGGACCGGCAATCCATCGGTCCCGGCCAACCTCTCCCTCACGGCAGCGCCGGTCTTTCAGGCGATTTTGCGTTTAAATTCGGCGATCGTGGGCTTTACCAACCAGCCGGTGGGCGGGGCGCCGAACACCACCAACGCCATCGGCGCGACCAATCCGGCCGTTTCCCACGCCCTCGTGGGCCAAGGCGGCGGTACGTCGCCGGCCGCCGCGCCGTCGGGCCCGATCAGTTTTGCGCTTACGACGACCCCCGCCAATATCTCGAGCGTGCCGTCGATAACCTCGGCGCCCTCGCTGCCGCCGTCCAGCACGCCGCAGTACGTGGAGCCGGTCAGCGGCTCGCAAGTGCAGCGCATCGTTCAGACGATCCGTCAGATCGCGGTCGCCGGGGTCTACCCCGCGCCGGTCTTTAGCTTCTCGGCGTAGCCAGGGGTATGACGCGCCGGCCCGGGTTGGGCGGCATCGGGGGCCGTCCCTTGAACCTGTTGCCGTAGTTGCAGTAGGGCGGGTAAGGCCGGCGGCCGCGCGGGATGTTGCGTCCGGGCGGCGGCGAGATGGGTCCGCTGTGGTTCTGGGCGTTGAACGGGTTAAAGCGCCCGTTGCCCTGGCCGTTGCCATAGCCGCAGGGATAGTAGAGGTAGTCGATCGTCACGTTGTTGGGGTTATACGTGGCGGTCGGTGCCGGCAGTTTTCCGGTCGAGACGCTTTGGAAGACCTGATCTGCTGCAGCCGGCAGCATCAGCGCGCCCGCGAGGGCGGAGGCAGCGGTGGCAAGGAACAGGCGGCGTAAAAGCATGCTTGAGTCCATTTTACCACCGGAACCACAAGGGGCCGTTGCCGGGCCGTGGTAACTTGGTGAGGTTTTGGATAAGCGACGTGTAGTCGTCACGGGCCTCGGCGCCGTGACGCCCTTAGGAAATAGTGTCCCCGAGTTCTGGCGCCGTTTGGTCGCCGGAGAGTCGGGTGTCGGGCCTATAACGGTTTTTGATCCCAGCGTCTTTCCGACCCGGATCGCGGCGGAGGTCAAAGACCTCAACGCCGACGAGGTCGTGGGCAAGAAAGAGGTCCGCCGCATGGACCGCTTCTCGCAGTTCGCTGCGGTCGCGGCAAAAGAAGCGATGGACGATGCGAACCTGCCCGAGGATCAGGCCTTCCGCGATCGGGTCGGCTCGGTCATCGGCACGGGAATCGGCGGCATCATCACGTTTTGGCACGAGTCCGAAAAAGCCGCGCAGGTGGGCAACTGGACGAAGACGTCGCCGTTCTTCATTCCGATGCTGATGGCGAACGCCGCGCCCGCGCACATCTCGATGACCTACCATTTCCGCGGACCGATTTTCTCGACGGCCAGCGCATGCGCGTCGGCAAACGATGCTTTGGCGACGGCCTATAACGCGATCGCGCACGGCGATGCCGACGCGATGGTCACGGGCGGAACCGAAGCCTGCATCTCGCCGCTTGCCGTCGGCGGCTTCTGTTCGATGAAGGCGATGTCGACGCGCAACGACGAGCCGACAAAAGCGTCGCGTCCGTTCGACAAAGAACGCGACGGCTTCGTGCTGGCCGAAGGCTGCGGCCTGTTGGTGTTCGAGGAGTACGAACACGCGAAGGCGCGCGGCGCGAAGATCTATTGCGAAGTGCTGGGATACGGCCAATCGGCCGACGCGTACAACATCGTCGCGCCCGATCCCGACGGCAGCGGCGTCGTGCTGGCGCTCACGCGCGCGCTCGCGTCGGCCGGCATCAGACCCGACGACGTCGATTACATCAACGCGCACGGTACGTCCACCCCGCTCGGCGACATCGCCGAATCGCAAGCGATCCAGAAAGTCTTCGGGGAACATCCGCATTTGGCGGTCAGCTCGACGAAATCGATGCACGGGCACGCGCTCGGTGCGGCCGGCGGCTTGGAGAGTATCGCGACGGTGATGGCGTTGCACGACGGCATCATCCCGCCGACGATCAATTACGAGTTTCCCGATCCCGAATGCACGTTGGACTACGTGCCGAACGTCGCGCGCAAAGCCGATCTGGGCATCGCCTTCAACAACTCGTTCGGATTCGGCGGCCACAACGGCGTGATAGTCTTCGGCAAAGTCCGCGGCTAACGCGGATGGCGGGTGAAAATCACCGGCGGCGCTTGCGCGCGCTGGTGAAGCGCGCGGGCGTCCGCGCTGCGGGCGATCTCTCGCTGGTCGAGCAAGCGTTCGTCCACGAAAGCTACGCAAAAGAGCACGGCGGTGAGTCGAACGAACGCATGGAGTTCTACGGCGACTCGGTGCTCGGATCGATCACCGCGGGATGGCTCTACCGGCATTTCCCCGATGAGCCGGAAGGCCAGCTCACGGTACGCAAGGCGGCGATCGTCAACGACGCGCAGCTGGCAACGACCGCGCGCCGTCTCGGCTTCTCGGATCTCGTGCAGCTCGGCGCGGGCATGCGTGCGGCCGGAGGAAGCGACAACACGTCGATCTTAGCGGCGGCGTTCGAAGCCGTCGTGGCGGCGCTGGAGCTGACGTACGGGCACGAGAAGGCGCGGCGCTTCGTGACCGCCGAGCACATCGAACAGCTCGACCATGCGCCCGATGCCCTGCTGGATGCGAAGACGCGCCTGCAGCATTACGCGCAGGAGCACCTTTCCGCGACGCCTACCTACCGCGAGCACAGCGAGGGGACGCCCCAGGAGCCAAAATTCCGCTCCGAGGCAATCGTTAACGGAAAAACACTGGGGACCGGGCGCGGCGCATCGAAGAAGGCCGCGCAACAGGCCGCCGCTGAGGCGGCCTTAGCTGCGCTCAAGTGAAAAATAGAATCACATCCGCCCCAACCGCGGAGTGCCTGGGAAAATGAAACTAAAGAAGATCAAGGCTTTCGGCTTTAAGACGTTTGCAGAGCCGACGTCGCTCGATTTCTCGCACGGCATCACCGCCGTCGTGGGGCCGAACGGCTCGGGCAAATCGAACCTCGTCGATGCGTTTCGCTGGGTACTCGGCGAAACGTCGAGCCGCCAATTGCGTTCGGGCAAGCTGGAAGACGTGATCTTTGCCGGTAACGAGAAGCGCAAGCCGCTCGGGCTTGCCGAAGTCGCCGTCACGTTCGACAACACCGATCACAAGCTGCCGACGGATTATTCCGAAGTCGAGATCACGCGCCGTACCTATCGCGGCGGCGACAGCGAATATTTCATCAACCGCAATCAGGTGCGGTTGAAAGACATCGTCGAATTGCTTATGGGCACTGGTCTCGGCCCGGGTTCGTACTCGATCGTCTCGCAGGGGCAGATCGATTCGATTCTCACGAGCAAGCCGACGGAGCGCCGCGCGCTCTTCGAAGAGACGGCGGGTATCAACAAGTTTCTCGCGCGCAAGCACGAGTCGATGCGCCGCCTCGAGCAAACCGAACAGAACGCGATCCGCATCAACGATCTGATCTCGGAACTCGAACGCCGCATTCCCGAACTCGACACGCAGGTGCGCCGCGCCAAGCGCTACCGCAAGGTGAGCGCGCGCGTGCGCGATCTGGAGATTCTCTCGTACATGCGCGCGAGCGAATCGCGCCGCGCGGAACGCGAGATGCTTCGCCTGGAACTCGAAAAGCAAGAAGAAGTTCGCAGCGCGGCGGCAGCGCGCGTCGCGCAGCTCGGCGCCAATCTGGCGGAACTGCGCACGCGTGCGTACCAGCAAGAATTGCAGCTCGAAGAGATCCGCTCGCAGGCGCAGACCAAGCGCGGCGAACTCGCGCGGATCGAAGCGGATTATGCGGCGGCGCTGGCGCGCCGAGAGGCACTCGAGGCGCAGTCCACGCAGACTTCCGAAGACGCCGCGCGCGTGCAAGCCGAACGCGAAGCGCTCGGTTCGACGATTGCCGCGCTGGAAGAGCGGTTGGCGCCGCTCGCGAGCGACGTGGAATCCGCGCGCGAACGCGAATTGGAGGCGCAGACGGCACTCGCCCAAGCGCGCGCGCAGCTCGACGCGATCTTCACGCAGTTGCGGCAGGTCGAATCCGCCGCTGCCGAGGTTGCCGCGAAACGTGCGGAACGACGCGTGCAAAGCGAAAACCTTCGCGCGGAAGCCGAACGTTTGGAAGGCGAACTGCATGCCGCACGCGAGCGAACGGGGCAGCTCGAACTCGCGACCGGCAGCGCGACGCAACGTTATTCGGAACGAGAAGCGGCGCTGGGCACGCTGGAGTCGCAGCTGACCGATGCGCGGCGCAGTTTCGAAACCGCCGAACACGCGGTCACGCACGCGCAGGACGTGCTGGCGGTGGCGCTAGCGGCGCATCGCGAGCAAACCGGCGACGTCAAGGCGGCCGAATCGCGGCTGCACACCATCGAGGAACTCGAAGCATCGCTCGAAGGGCACGTGCCTGGCACGCGTGCGGTCGTCGAGGCCTGGCAGCGCGGCGAGCTTCGCGGCATCGAAGGTATCGTCTCGAATCTCATCACGACCGACGAGCGCTACGCGCGCGCGCTAGATATAGCGTTCGGCGCCCGTCTTTCGAACATCGTCACGCGCACGTCGGAAGACGCGGAACGCGCGATCGAATTCTTGAACCGTAGTGAGTCGGGCCGGGCAACCTTCTTGCCGCTCGACACGCTCGCCAATCGCGACGCGAAGCAGATGACGCCCGAACTGCATTCGACCGACGGCGTGATCGGCTACGCGCACACGCTCGTCAAGACCGAGCCGCAGTACGAAGGCGTCGTACGTTTCCTGGTCGGCAACGTCCTCATCGTCGACACGCTGCAGACCGGCATCGCGCTCGTGCGCGGGCGCGGATTCCGCGACACGATCGTGACCCTCGCGGGCGAACAGATCGCCGGCGGCGGTGCAATTACCGGCGGCCGGTTCCGCCGCGAGAAATCGATTCTCGGACGCCGCGCGCAGGCGCACGCGTTGCGCGAGCAGCTGGTCGGCATGCGCGCGAAGATGGAATCGCTCGAACGCGAAGCGCAGGAGGCAAGCGTGCGCGTCGAGTCAGCGATCGCGCAGCGCGACGCGGCTCGCGAATCGCTCGGGCGCATCGAATTACAGGCGGCCGAATTGCGCACGGAGATGGTCGGGCTCAATAGCGAGCTCGAACGCATGAACGCGGAAGTGCAAGATGCGCGCGCGCGTATCGAAGCGCTCGCCGCGCAAGCGCACGAGGCGCGTTCGCGCGAACACTTGCTCGAAGGCGGCGAGGCGGAAGCGATGCACAGCGATGAAGAGCGTCGCCGCCTTGAGGCCGAACTTGCGCGTGCCCGCGAAGAAATCGCGCAGGCGGAGGGCGTGCAGGCCGATGCGACCCATCGCGCCGGCGATCTTCGCGAACGCATCGCCGCGCTTACGGCAGAACGCGACGCCGCGAAGGGCCGCCTGGGGATGCTCGATGTCGACAGCCAGCGCGCAACGCGGGCCCGCGAATCGATGCTTGCCGAGATCGGCGCGCTCCTCGAACAGACGCGCACGTCGCACGAACATCTCGACGGATTGCGCCGCGGCGTCAGCGAGCTCGACGCGCAGCTCGACGTGGCGCGGCGCGAGCGTGAAACGACCGCGAACGCGTTGCTGCAGCTGGAATCGGATCTTCGCGGCGCGGAGAACGACGAACGGGAAGCGGCGGCCGGCGGCGAGCGCCATCGCACGCGCCTTGCCGAGATCGAAGCGGAGCTCGGCATGCTGGTTTCGCAGTTCGCGCAGAACCCCGCGACCGACGACGAATGCAAGGACGTCGAAGAACGGTACGCGCAAGAATCCGATACGGTGATGGAAGAGCTGCCGCGCTTGCGCGAAGAGCTCGCACGCCTTTCGGCCAACGTGAATCTCAACGCGGAAGCCGAACGTGAAGAACTTACGGAACGCGAGACGTTCCTGCGAACCCAGTTAGAAGACCTCGCCTCGGCGCGCGAGACGCTGCTGCAATCGATCAAAGAGATCGAAGCGCAAAGTCAGGAACAGTTCAACGAGACGTTCGAAAAGGTTTCGGCGGCGTTCACGGAGATGTACGCGAAACTCTTCCCCGGCGGTAACGCCAAGATGTGGCAGACCAATCCGGAGAATCTCTCGGAAACCGGCATCGAAATTTCGGTGCAGCCGCCCGGCAAGAAGCTGATGCCGCTCACGGCGCTTTCCGGCGGCGAACGCGCGATGACGGCCGCGGCGCTGATCTTTGCGCTCATCAAGGTGAAACCGTCGCCGTTCTATCTGCTGGACGAAGTCGACGCGGCGCTCGACGACGCTAACGTCGAACGCTTCTCGAGCATGGTGCGCGAGATGGCGATGGATTCGCAGATGATCATCGTCACGCACAACAAAAAGACGATGGAGTTGGCGGATCGCATGTACGGCGTAACGATGAAGGAGCCCGGCTGCTCGACGCTCATCGCCGCGACGCTGAGCCAGCGCGAACAGCCGCCGGAGCTCGCTCTTGCCTGACACCCACCGTCCTGCGGCGCTCTTTTCGCTTTCGGACAAGACGGGATCGCTCGAGGTAGCGCAGGCGCTGCACGATGCCGGTACCGTAATCTACGCGACCGGCGGCACCAAGAAGCATCTCGAGGATCACGGCATTCCCGCATACGACGTCGAGCAGATGACGGGCTTCCCGCCGCTCTTCGACGGGCGCGTGAAGACGCTGCACCCGAAGGTCTTCGGCGCGATTCTCTACGATCGGGACAACGCCGAGCACCGTGTGCAGGCCGAAAAGTACGCGATCGCGCCGATCACGGTCGTGTGCGTGAATTTATATCCGTTCGAAGCGACCGTCGCGCGCGAGGGCACGACGCTTCCCGAGGCGATCGAGCAGATCGACATCGGCGGCGTGTCGCTGTTGCGCGCCGCCGCGAAGAATTTCGCGCACGTCTGCGTGCTGACGCACCCGTCGCAGTACGGGGGCTTCTTGCAGGCGTTCCGCTCGGGCGCGGTTCCGCAGCAGCTGCGGCGCAAATTTGCGGTCGCGGCGTTCGAGCGCACCGCCGAATACGACGCCGCAATCTCGCACTACCTCGGTTCCGAGGGCGAATATCTGCCGAGCGATCTTCCCGGTGCGCTCGCATTAACGCTGCCGCTCTCGCAGCGGCTTCGTTACGGAACCAACCCGCAGAATCGCGCCGCCTTTTATCTGGACCGGGCGGAACGGCTGCCGGAGCAATTGCACGGCAAGGCGCTCTCCTACAACAACCTGCTCGATCTCGATGGAACGCTGCGGCTGCTTTCGCGTAGCGCCTTGGGTGCGGAATTCGGCAGCGAGCGCGAGCGATTCGCGCGCGCGGCGGTGGTAAAGCATACGGTTCCGTGCGGCGTCGCACAGCGTTCCAGCGTCGCAAAAGCGATCGCCGATGCGCTCGAAGCCGACCCCGTCTCGGCATACGGCGGCATCGTGGCGACCGACGGACGGGTGGACCGCGCCGCGGCCGAATCGCTTTCGAAGTTCTTCCTGGAGATCGTCGCGGCGCCGGCCTTCGACGACGACGCGCTCGCAATTCTGAAGAAGAAAAAGAATCTGCGCGTGATGCGTTTCGCGCCGTCGTTGCCGGATGAGCTCGCGCACGAGCTGCGCGTGCGTTCGGCGCTCGGCGGCGTCTTGGCCGAAGACGATAACCCCGAAGCACCGCCCGAAGAATGGAAGGTCGTTTCGAAACGGCACCCCACGGCGCAGGAATGGCACGATCTCGCCTTTGCGTGGGATGTCGTGCGTCACGTGAAATCGAACGGCATCGTGATCGTCAAGGGCGGCACGACGCGCGGCATCTGCGCGGGGCAGACCAATCGCGTGAGCGCCGTCAAGATCGCCGCGTTTCGCGCGGGCGACGGCGCAAAAGGCGCGGCCTGCGCAAGCGACGGGTTCTTCCCGTTTTCCGACGGTTTGGAAGCGGCGGCCGAAGGCGGCTGCACCGCGGTGATCGCGCCCGGCGGCTCCGTGCGCGACGACGACGTGATTGCCGCCGCCGACCGTCTAGGAATCGCGCTCGTCTTCTCGAGCTACCGCTACTTCCTGCACTGAAGTTACATCGCGGTGGTCGGCGTCGTGTCGGGTACGACATCGACGGTCAGCCTCGAGCCGTGAACCGTACCGGTACCGACGAGCAGTAGGCCGAGCACCGCGCCGGTCGCGTCTTGCGGTACGTGCAAGACGATCGCGAACGGCTTCCATGCGGTCGTGCCGCTCAGCCATCGATTCTGCATGTTGTCGAATTGCCGTGAAGGGCCGTCGATACGCAGCCAAAATCCCGCGCCGCCCGTCACGTTTTGCGTGCTGAGAAACCCGCTCACGCGAATGGTCTTGCCGAGATACGGTTTGACGTCGAGCGTCTGCGCGTAGGTTCCGAAGTCGCTGGGCGTTATTGCCGAAGCGACCGATGTCAGCGTGATCTCCGGTCCGCCGCCCGCGCCTCCCGCAGGCTGCGTCGAGCCTGCGTATTTTGCGCTGCCCGCTGCCCATGCGCTGCCAAGCGCGTGCGCTTGCGTTCCGGCGACGGGTGCGGTGGCGGCCGGCGGACGCACGAACGCGGCCCGCTCGTGCGCAGCCTCCTCGCGTACCGCACGCATTTGCATCGCGGCACTAGCATGCGAGAGGCGTAGCGCCTCACGCAACCCGGCCTGCAACACGACGTCGTTTCCGTGCGCGATGTCGCTCGCTTTCGGTTCGACACGCACGTCGGGTTGTATGCCGACGCGTTGCAGTTGCTTTCCGTCGGGGTAGCGAACGCCTTCGCCGCTGAAGTACAGCGCCACGCCACCCGGCGCGACCATCTGCGTCACGTCGCCGTCCGCGCCGTTCGTCGGCGTTCCGACGAAGCGCGTGCCGTTGACGGCGCGGAAGAAGAGCGCACTATGTTCCGACTGGCTGACCGATCGCTCGTCGATCAGCATTACCGTCGGTTTCAGATAGCGGGGGCCGCTCGCGGCTCCCAGCATTTGGTAGAAGTTGCGATACACCGGGAGCGTTTGCGCCCCGCTGTCGACATCGAGCGGGCCGTTGACGAGCGGCGTATTAAAGAGCGCGAGACGAACGTTCGTCCGCGTCGTGAGACGCGGTGCGACGGCCCACGCGGCGCCGCGCGGATACCCGCGATTGTCAAAGACGATGGCGCGCGTGTTGCGTAGTGCGGAAAACATTGCGTCGACCTGGCCCGGTTCCAAACGATCGAAATCGACGTAGCCGACGTTGCCCGGAAGAATCCGGTATACCGGACCGGTTTTTTCGGGTGCTTGCAGGCCGCTAACGCGCGTAACGGTTAGCGTGCGGTACGCACGCGATCCCGGCGAATGCACGCGGATGCGCAGCGTCGTGTCCGCTTTGCCGCTAAAGACCGAGGGCATGTATGCGGCACGCAGCGCAGACGCGCGTGCGGCCTGCGGCGTCGATGCGTTCAGATACGGCCCGACCGCCTTCATCGCGCGATCGACGGGAACGCCGTCGACGTCGTCGATCACGTCGCCCACGTGCAAGCCCTTTAATGCAGAAGGCATGAGCAGCTGCGTGACGACGGCGCGTCCGTGGAGGTAACGCACGATAAACGGCGGGCCCGCGCCGAAGAGAGCGTTGACTTCCGTTCCGCCGACGAATCCGTGCGAGTCGTGCAGATGCGCGTAGAATTTCATGAGCGCCATGACGTAGCCGCGCGCGTCGGTTGCCCGCGTTTCATCGTCGATGGCTTGCAACGCGGCTGCGTCCCAGTCGTCATGCATCAGGTCGCGGTACGGCGAGAAGTAGCGGATCACGTTGTACGCCCGTGCGATCGCGAGCAATCGCATCGGCAGTGGCGGAAACGTCTGCTTGGCATACGGCCGGTCGTAAAGCGTCTTGGGTAGGGGCGGACCCGCGTAGGCGACCGCGACAGAAGGATGCGCGTGCAGTTGTTGCAGCGCCGCTTGCGGGGTCGCCGCCTGCGCGGTGGCAAACCGCGCGTGTTCGTCGACGTCTGCCATGTCGCTCGTGCGGATCGAGACGCTCAGCCCGTCGGTGAGCTGCAGCGAATCCATGCTCGGCAGCGGCGCTTGCGGCTGGCCGCCGGTGGTAAAGATGGTCGCGGCTCCCGCTTGCGCGAGAGCGATCGCAAGCGGCGGTAAGATCGTTTTCGACGACACCAGGAACGCCATGGGGCGCGCGCGTTTTGCCGTGCCGGCGACTGCCGAAGCGTCGTTCACGCGATCCCGCGCGAAATAGAACTGGTATCCTCCGCCGTTGGTCGGGTACCCCAAATAGCCGCGTTCGCGTTCGCGCGGGAGGGCGATCGATCCGTGCCAGAACGCCTTGAACGGCGAGTATCCCGAAAAAAGCAGCGTGGCCACGTATGCGGAAACCTGGTTGTCAGCGGTGGCGGCGCGCAGATCAAAGACGAGTGCGTGCGCGCTTTTCGCGGCACTCACGGCCTTCGCGGCTTGCATCATGAGCGCGTTTTGATCTTCGGTCGCGTCGGCGGGTAACGTAATGACCGCATCGTCGCCGGTCATCGTTGCGGTGATTTGACCGGACCCGCCGTTCACATTGGTGTTGAGCGAGGTCGCGGGGTCGTGCAGCGGGGCGAGCATTTCGTTAATTGCTGCGCGATATGCGTCGAGCGTGGTCGCCGATGCGATGGCCGGTTCGGCTCGTAGAAATGCGGCATCCCAGTCGATCTTCTCGCGCGTCAGCGCCGGATCGAAAAAGCGCACGTCGCCCCATAGCCGCATCGCGGCCAAGACGCGCTGCTCGGGGCTGGATGTCAAAGAAGCAGCGGGTGCTGCGGCTACCGGTAGCGCCCCGCTCAGATAGCAACACACGAAGAGAACGGAAATCAATCGACGCACGAACGTACCTCCGATAGTGCCTACGGGGGCATGGGCTCGATTGTTTCGAAAGGTAACGAAACCGCCTTTGCGCCGCGCGGGTCCGAGAGTACATGCCGAAATTTCTGCACACGTCGATCTTCGTGAACGACATGAACGAGTCGATCGAATTTTATACGAAGAAGCTCGGGCTCAAACTGTTGGACGGCCCGTATCACTACCCGGGTAACGCCGATATGGCATTCGTCGGCAGCGACTGGAACGCGTATATCGAGCTGGTGTACGACCTGGAAGAACATCCGCCGTATGCGATCGGCAATCGCTACGAACACCTGGCGCTCGAAGCCGACGGCGATTTGAGCGCGTACGTCGACCGGCTCAAGAGCGAAGGCGTCAAGATCCTCAAGGATGTCTATACGTCGCCGAGCGGTACGCGCGCCATCGCGTTCGTGGAAGATCCCAACGGCATCCCGATCGAGCTGCTCGAACCGCGCAAGCGCGAAAACCTTTCGTAACCGCGCTAGCGGTAGGTGAACGGATCGGCCGGCGGCGCGACGGCGTCGACGCGTTGCGCTTCGACGACGAGTGCGTTGCCGCTACGGATGACGACGCCGCGAACGCGGGCCCAGCCGCGCGCATGCAACGCTCGCGCGAGCGGCAACGCGACCGGTTGCGCGTCGGCGCGGCAGCACGTGATCGCATAGCGCAACAGGTGAGGGGCCGGGCGTGCCACGTAGGAGCCGGTAAAATCGATTCGTTCGCCCGGAAAGAGTGTCGCGACGGAAGCTTCGTTCGCGCTGAATTGCGGCGCCGGTGCGCCGACGATCGCTGCAACGAGCAGCATCACCGCGAGCGCGCGCGCCACGCCTTCACGAAACACCATGCCGCGCATGCGCCCAGCGGCAACGCCAGGCGCGGATGCACGAGCGATGCGCCGCCTTCGAATGCGACGAACGCGCATGCGAGCGCGAGCGCCGCATAGGCGAGCGGGTCCGAAGCGACGTGGATGTGCGGCCGCGGAAACGGCACGATGCCCGACGTGACCAGCAGGGCGTAGGCCGCAATCGGTGCGTGTACGCGCAGCGACGCCGCCAGCGCCACGCCGCCGAGCGCGCACGGCGAGGCCACCACGCCTGCCGCGGCGCCGAATGCCGCCTGCAGCAGGGCCGGCCGGTGAGCGATGTCGAGCTGCGGCGTGAAGGTGACGACCAGACCGCAAAGCATCGCGGCCGGTGCCAGCCCGAGGAGCTCGTCGAGAAGTGACGCGGGCTGGTCGTGGGCGCCGGGCATTCGGCGGCGGTACACGGCGAGTGCGGCGACCCAGCGGCCGAGCGCGATCCCCGGACCGAAAAGCGTCCAGGCTGCGAGCGTCGCGGGAATGGAGGCGGCCCCGCCCTTGCAGCCGCACCCGGCCAAGGTGGCCGCCCAGCCGCCGGAGCGGCCGAAGATTCGCAGCAGCGCGAGGCCCAGCGCCAGATAGGGCAGCGCTTCGAACAGCACGCTCGCGGCGCAGACCGCGACGCTTCGCAGGGCGCCCGGGGCGGCCGCCGCCACGCCCACCACTGCGGCGACGTAGATCGCACCTCGCATGCCCTCCCATCCCGCGCGCCGGACGCGTATCTAGGATTGCCTGGCGAGCCTTCGAACTTGAAGCGCCACCCATGCCGTCCAAACTCACCGCGCCCCGCGGCACGCAAGACATTCTGCCGCCGCAATCTGGCGCTTGGCTCGAACTGGAGTCGCGCATTCACGATCTCGCGCGCCGTTTCGGCTATGCCGAAATCCGCACGCCGGTCTTCGAAGGCACGGAGCTTTTCGTGCGCGGCGTCGGCGAGACGACCGACATCGTCGAAAAAGAGATGTATACGTTCCTCGACAAGGGCGAGCGCAGCATGACGCTGCGTCCGGAGTTCACCGCGCCGGTGATGCGCGCCGCGCTCGAACACAATCTCTTTTCGCAAGGGCCGCAGCGTCTGTACTACGTCGGCCCGATCTTCCGCTACGAACGGCCGCAAAAAGGGCGGTATCGCCAAGCACATCAGTTCGGCGTGGAATGCACCGGATTTTCCGGGCCAGAAGCCGACGCGGAAGTCATCGCGCTTGCATGGGAACTCGTGCGCAGCTACGGGCTGACCGACGCGACGCTGAACGTTAATTCCATCGGCGACGACGTTTGCCGCCCGCGCTATCGGCAAGCGCTTCTAGAGCATTTTCGCCCGCATGCGGCCGAACTTTCGGCCGATTCGCAGCGCCGCTTGGAGAAGAACCCCTTGCGTTTGCTGGATAGTAAAGACGAACGCGATCGGCCGTTCGTCGAAAGCGCGCCCGCGTTCGCTTCGGTGTTGTGCGACGCGTGCCGCGAACACGACGACGCGCTGCAGGCACTGCTAAGCGCCTGCGGCATTCCATTCGTCGTTAACTCGCGCATCGTGCGCGGCCTGGACTATTACACGCGCACCGTTTTTGAAATTACCTCGAGCGCGCTCGGAGCGCAATCGACGGTGTGCGGCGGCGGTCGCTACGACGGCCTCGTCAAATCGCTCGGCGGTCCCGACGTGCCGGCGGTTGGATTTGCGCTGGGACTCGAGCGGTTTCTGATGATGGCCGAAGCGGTGCACGGCGCGCGCGTCGCGCCTCGCGACGGCGTGCAGGCGATTGCCCTGGGCGCTCAAGCGCGCGCGGTCGCGCTGCCGATGGTGATGGAATTGCGCCGCCTGCTTCGCGCGCCGGTGTTCATGGATTTCGACGATCGGAAATTGCTCGCGCACTTGAAGATCGCCGATCGCAACAAAGCGCGCTATGCGCTGATCCTCGGCAGCGACGAGCTGGCCGCGGGAACGGTCGTGGTGCGCGATCTCGAAACGCGCGAGGATCGGCGCGTCCCCCTTGGCCGGGCGGCAGACGTTGCGGCCGCACTTGGAGAATCACGGGCGTAAATGGCACACGAAGAAGAAGCCGAGACGATCGCATCCCTGCTCGAAATCATGCACGAGCACGACCTGGACCGGATCAAGGCCAGGGTCGGCGACGCGGTCTATGAATTGGTTCGGCGCGAAGCCGGGGCGCAGATCGTCGCGCCCGTCGCCGCCGTTCCCCACGCTCCCGCGGCCGCCGCACCGGCAGGGGCCGCCTCGGCCGGCGGTGCTCCGGCGAACGTCAAGCGCGTGACGGCGCCGCTGACCGGCGTCTTTTATCGTTCTTCCTCGCCGGATGCCGAACCGTTCGTGAGCGAAGGCACCCGCGTCGAAGCGGGCGACGTCGTGTGCATTTTGGAAGCGATGAAGCTCTTCAACGAAATCCAAAGCGACTACGCCGGAACCGTCATGCGCATCATTCCCGAGAACGGCGAGCTGGTGTCGCAGGGCGAGGAACTGCTCTGGATCGCTCCGTGACCGTGCCGGACTATAAGGCGTCGCATCGTAGTTTCGCCGAACTGCTCGCGGACCGCGCGGGTTTGCTGGACGATCCGCGATACGAAGCCCAAGTGCTCGAGATCGTCGACGTCGTCGTCACCGCGTTGCGCGACGGCAAACGCGTCTATTGGTGCGGAAACGGAGGAAGTGCGGCAGAAGCGCAGCACATGGCGGCGGAGTTGTCGGGGCGGTATTTGCGCGAGCGGCGCGGCTTGAACAGCGAAGCGCTTACGGTCAATACCTCGACGCTTACGTGCGTCGGAAACGATTACGGGTACGATCGCATCTTCGCGCGTCAGGTCGAAGCGTTCGTGCAAGCGGGTGACGTGCTGATCGGCATGACGACCAGCGGCGTTTCGAAGAACGTCGTGCTCGCCATGAAGGCCGCGCGCGAACAAGGCGCGCGGACGATCGCGTTCACCGGCAACGGCGGCGGTCCGATCGTGGAGTTTTCCGACGTCGTTCTGATGGGACCAGACGGATACGCGGCGATCGTGCAAGAGGTGCATCAAGTGATGGCGCACATCGTGTGCGATCTGGTCGAACAGCGCTTGATGGAAGCGGGCTTGGCGTGAGCGTCGGCCTTCAACCGCCCGACGCGCGCACGCTATTCGAACGCATGCGCGGACGCAAGATCCTCGTCGTGGGTGATTTGATGATCGACGAATGGATTTGGGGCACCGTGTCGCGGATCTCTCCCGAGGCGCCCGTACCGGTCGTCGCAGTCACCGATCATTCGTTCAAGCTCGGCGGCGCGGGAAACGTGGCGAACAATCTCCGCGCGCTCGAAGCGCAGGTCGAATTCGTGGGCACGATCGGCGACGACGGATTTGCCGCCGACGTCCGGCGCTTGCTGCGCGAAGAGGCCGTCGACGACGCGGGCGTGTTTGCCGTCGGCGACCGTCCGACCACGCGCAAGACGCGGGTCGTCGCGCACAATCAGCAAGTCGTACGAGCAGATTGGGAAGTCGCGGCGCCGTTGCAGGCGGTCGATCGCGCGCGCATCGCGCAGTACGTCCGTTCGCGGGCGGCGCAGGTGGACGCGGTCATCCTGAGCGACTACGCGAAAGGATTGCTTTCGCCCGAGATCGTGGAAGCGGCGCGCGCGTGCGCGCTCGTGCTCGCCGATCCGAAACCGCAGAATCTCCCGATGTTTCGCGGCGTGACCTGCGTCGCGCCGAACGTGCACGAAGCGTCCGCCGCGACCGGCGTGCGCATCACCGACGCCGAATCGCTCGAGCGCGCGGGTGCGGCGCTTTTGGAAGAGCTGGCATGCGAGTACGTGGTCATCACGCGCGGCGAAGCCGGCATGTCGCTCTTCGGCGCGGACGGCGCGCGGCTCGACGTGCCGTCGGTTGCGCGTAAGGTCTTCGACGTCTCCGGCGCCGGCGACACCGTCGTCGCCGTGCTCGCGCTCGCGCTCTCTGCCGGCGCGCCGATCGAACGCGCGATGCAGCTGGCGAACTTTGCGGCGGGTGCCGTCGTCGAGAAGCTCGGCACGGCGACGGCGTCGGCCGACGAAATCGTCGCGCTCGTCGAACACGAGCATGCCTGAGTTCTTCGCGCCGCTGCTGGGCGTCGACGACGCGGTCGCCTGGCGCGAACGCATGCGCGAGGACGGCAAGAGCGTCGTGTTTACCAACGGCTGTTTCGACGTGTTGCATTCGGGACACGTCGCGTATCTCGCGTGGGCACGCAAACAGGGCGACCTGCTCGTCGTCGGGCTGAACTCGGATGAGTCGGTGCGCAAGCTCAAGGGCGAACGCCGTCCGATCGTTCCTTTCGAAGATCGCGCGATGCTCTTGCGCGCGCTGCGCAGCGTCGATGCCGTCGTCGGATTCGGCGAGCGTACGCCCGAAGTGCTGCTCGACCGGTTGCGCCCGGACGTGCACGTCAAGAGCGATCAATATCGTGCCGACGAGCTTCCGGAAAAGACCGTCGTCGAATCGCACGGCGGCGTGATCCGTCTCGCACCCCACGTCGCGG
This sequence comes from Vulcanimicrobiota bacterium, assembly GCA_027459645.1. GTDB lineage: Bacteria > Vulcanimicrobiota > Vulcanimicrobiia > Vulcanimicrobiales > Vulcanimicrobiaceae > JAMXLG01. Next base: position 12,553 of record DAIDHQ010000019.1, on the reverse strand, counting down.
GCCACAGCACCACCGACGTTATCGCCCAGATCATCTCGCGTTACGGAGCCTGATAGCGAGCCGCAATGCGCATCGCGATCACCGCTAACGGTCCGGGCGAAGTTGCCGGCTGGTTTCGTCCGCTCGTGCGGCGTCTCTACGAGCACGACCCCTCGCTGGACGTTACGCTGTTCTGCGTTCCCGACGAATACGCAACCGGCTACGAAGCCGAATTCGCGCGACGGCTCTTTCCGAGCGCGCGCGTCATCGAACCGAAGGCGTACGTGCAATTCGCGCTCGGGCGAAGCGTCGAAAACGTCCCGGAGAGCGTGGACGTCGTGCAGTATCTCGGCGGCGATCTGATGCACGCGTTGCGCGTGCACGCGCGATTGGGCGGCGCCGCCGCGAGCTACAAATTCTCCAAGGCATCGTATCGCGAAAAATTCGCGCGCTTCTTCGCCGTCGACGACGCCAACGTCCAGCAGCTGCGCGATTGGGAGACGGCGGCCGAACGCATCGTCACCGTCGGCAATCTGGCCATCGACGGCGCGATCTTGGAAGCGCAGCAGCCGGTCGAAGCCGGCGTGCCCGAAGACGGCATCGTGATCATGCCCGGCTCGCGCGGCTACGAAGTCGAAAATTTGATCCCGTTCTTTTTTACGATGGCGCTGCGAATCGTGCGCGAGCGGCCGGGACTGCCGATCGCGTTCGGCATCTCGCCCTTCACGCCGCTCGCCGACGTTCGTGCGGCGGTTGAAGCGGGCGGCGATCCGCGCGTCTTCGCGCAACGCGGCGTGCTGCACGAGGAGGGCGGCATGCCGTATCTCACGAGCGCGGACGGTCACGCGCGCTTCCCGGTTCTGCGCAACGCGCTCGCCGCCGCAAAGCACGCGCGGCTGGTGGTTACGCTGCCGGGAACCAAGACGATCGAACTGGCCGCGCTCGGCATTCCGGCCATCGCCATTACGCCGATGAACGCGCCGGAGAAAATCACGGTAAACGGCCCGCTGACCTATCTCGACCGGATTCCCTTGATCGGCAAGCCGCTGAAGCGGACGGCCGTCGTGCAGGTTGCGAAGCGCTTTCGCTTCCACACGCAGCCCAATATCGATGCCGGTGAAATGCTCGTGCACGAACTGCACGGAACGCTGACGCCCGGCCGCGTGGCGCGGGTCGCGCTCGAGCGCTTCGACGACCGCGCGTGGCAGCGCGAGGCGGGGGAGCGGTTGGGCGCGCTCTACGAAGCGCACGTCGGTGCCGCAGACCGCATGGCCGAATCGCTCGTGGAACTTGGCGGGTTGTAAGCGACATGCGTCTCTCGATCGTCATTGCAACCAAGGACCGTGCCTCGTACCTCGAACGCGCGCTGGCATCGTTCGAAGCGCAGATCGGAGCGCCGTCGTTCGAAGTGATCGTCGTCGATAACGCGTCGACCGACGACACGCGCGACGTGACGGAACGCCAGACCTCACGCAACGCCTATCCCGTGCGCTACGTGTACGAAGGCGAACCGAATCGCGCCAAGGCCCGCAATCGCGGGCTCGCCGTGGCGACCGGGTACATCGTGGTCTTCTGCGACGACGATATCGTCGCCCCGCCCGGGTTTCTGGCGGCGCACGAAGCGGCGCACGGCACGAGCAATTTGGTGGTGAACGGACCGATCATGAACGTCGGATCGTACGACGAACGGCCCAAGCCGACGTTCGCCAATTATTCGCGCGCGTTCTTGTGCACGTGCAACGTTTCGATTCCCAAGCATTCGTTGGATGCGGTCGGCGGGTTCGACGAAACGTTCAATCTCTACGGCTGGGAAGACACCGAACTCGGCGTGCGCTTACGCGATGCGGGAATGCGCTGGAAGTTCGCGTGGGACGCGTATTTGTGGCATATAAAGCCGCCCGAGGAGAACACGCTCGAAGTCGAAGCGCGCAAGACGCTCGAAAAGGCGCGCATGGCGCGGCGTTTCTTGGAAAAGCAGCCGACGCAGCGCGTGAGGATGGCGACCGGCGCGCATCCCGTCAATCTCTTGCGCGCATCGTTTCTGAAGCCCGACCAGTTGCTCGCGATCTATGCGGGCATCGCGACGAGCGAAAAGGCGCCGCCGGTCTTGCGCAACCTGGCGAAGGCGCAGTTCCTCGACGGCATGTACGTCCGCGAACTCAAGCGCGTTTTGGACGAGTGAGCCGCGCGTTATTGTATTGCGCCGGCGGCGGCATCGGCGATTCGCTCGTTGCAAGCGTCGTGGGGCGCGCTTTGCATGCGCGCTTCGAGCGAGTCGATGCGCTGACGCTTCCCGCGCACCGTTCGACGCTCGAACGCGTACCCGATCTCGACGGCGTGCTCGTCGATGACGACGGCGACGAAGCGCAACTTGCCTCCACGCTGCGCGAGCGAAATTATGATGCCTGCGTCGTTACGTGGGCGACGCCCCGCACCGCGCACGTTCCGCAAGCGGCGGGAATCCCCGTGCGTGTGGGGCAGGCGCGGCGTTTATACTCGCGTCGCTTTACCGTGCGGGTGCCGGTGCGAAGCGAACGCGGCGACGTCACGACGCCGTGGGCGCAGATACTGCTCGATTACGCGCGCGCGATCGATTGCGACACCGCCGATTATTTCCCGACGTTCGTGCCGACCGATGAAGACCGCGCGCAAGCCGAAGCCTTGCTCGCCGCGCTTCGACCGGCTCCGTGCGACACACGCGGTTATATCGTGCTTCATCCCACGAACGCCATCGCCCCCAAACGCGGCGTCTGGCCCGTCGCGGGCTGGGCGCGTCTTGCATCGGCTTTGGCGCAGCGTTTCGACGCACGCGTGCTTTTGAGCGGTTCGAATGCGGATGCGGAGATCAACCGCGCGATCGCCGCCGCTTGCTCCGGGGCCGTCGGGGATCGCATCATCGACGTCAGCGGCAAGCTCGGCATCGGCGCATTCGGCGCGCTCGCGCAAAGGGCAGAAGCCTTCGTCGGCATTACGACCGGGACGATGCACGTTGCGGCTGCCGTGGGTGCGCGCACGGTCGGCATCTTTCCCTTTCAGTCCGACGTGCCGGATCGGTGGGGACCGCTCGGAAGACACACGGCCGTCGTTCGGCCGGCGTATCCGTGCCATCCGGGCGATACCAAGGAGACCTGTTCCGATTACGCGTGCATCGCGCATCTCGACGTGGATCGGATCGTCGCTGCAACGGAACGGCTGATTCCGGCGTAGAACTCGGCCGGTCCATGCGCGCGACCATTCAGCTCTGCACCTACAATCGAGCTCACCTGCTCGAACGGGTGCTCGATGCGTGTTTCGAGCAGACCGTCCCGAGCGAGCACTACGAAGTGGTGCTCGTAAACGATGGTTCCAAGGACCGGACGCCCGAGGTTATCGCGCAGGCGAAGACTCGCGCGACCTGTCGCTTCGAAGTGATCGACCAGCCCAATTCCGGCCTTGCAAAAGGGCGTAACGCGGGTATCGCGCGTGCGAGCGGCGAGCGAATCATTTTCATCGACGACGACGTGCTGCCGCTACCGAACTTCGTCGAAGAACATCTGCGTTCTCACGAGGCTCATCCGAAAGCGATCGTGCGTGGCGGGGCGATCAACGTCGAGAACTTCGAAGATCTTCCGCCGCCGGTCTGGACGGTTCGCAACTACAGCGGCAACTATTTTTGGACGACGAACGTCTCGGTGCCGCTCGCCACGATTCGCGCCGTTGGCGGTTTCAACGAAACGTTCGCCGAGTACGGCTGGGAAGACATCGACGTCGGATTGCGCCTGCGCTTCGGCGGCGTCAAAGCGATCTTCAATCCGAAGGCGCTCGTCTATCACTGGAAACCTCGTCCGCGCAGCGGCGACGTCGAAAAGATGATCCGGCAAGCGCGCGCGCAGGCCCGTACCGCCGTGCAACTCGCGAAGCTGCACCCGCATTGGCGAACGTACCTCGCCACCGGAATGGATCCGGTGCAGCGCAACCTGCACAAGTGGATTCGCGGCATCGAAAAGGCGCGGCACTTCACGCCCGAGCAGTTCGGAGGCGATCGCGCGCTCTCCGATGCCGAGCTGCGTGGCGCGCGGCGCGCAGCTCGCGATGCGTATTACGACGAGCTCGAAAAATCGCTTCACGCGTGAAGATCCTGCTTTCGCGTACCGACCGGATCGGCGACCTGATCTTGAGCACGCCCGCGATTGCGACGGTGCGGGCGTCGTTTCCCGACGCGCACATAACCATGATCACCAGCCCCTACAACCACGTGGTGATGGAACGCAACGACGACGTGGACGAACTCGTCGACCTTCCGCGCGGCATCAAGCCCGCCGCGTTCGGCGCGCGTTTCCGGGGCTACGATCTTGCGGTCGCGCTCGCGCCGCGAAACGTCGATCTGCAACTCGTGGGTGCGACGCGCGCCCCGATACGCGCCGGCTATACGTATCAGCGCCGTTGGCTCGCCCGCTTGAGCGCGCGGCTTTACGTGAACCGCATGATCGTGAGCGTAGCCGATCCCGATCTCTGCGAGCGCAATCCGCAACTGACCGTTCCGCACGAGGTCGATCAACTGCTCGCCCTCGTCGCCGTGGCCGGCGCGCGCGAGACGGTGCGCGATCTGCGGCTGGACCTGCGCGATGAAGATCGTGCCGGGGTCGAACATCTTCCGGCCGCTCCGATCGTGCTGCACCTCGGCCAGCGCTGGTTTTCTACGGGTAGCACGCTCGAAAGCACGGTGGCGCTTGCAGAGATGCTGCGCTCGCTCGGCGTCCCGCTCGTATTGTCGTGCCCGGCAGAGTGCGATGCCTACGCACACGTGTTCGAATCGGGCGGCTTCACGGTCGTGCGACGGTTGCCGTTCTTTCAATGGGCCGCACTTTTTGAACGCGCTTGTTGCGTCGTCACGATCGATACCGGTGCGACTCATGTCGCAAGCGCGACGCGCAGGCCCACGCTTGTCGCTTTCGAACATCGGTATTTCCGGTTGAACTCGCAAGAATGGGCGCCGTATCGCGTGCCGACCGTGCTGGTTCGCAAGCCGGAACGTGCCGAAGAGACGGCGCTCGTGCAATTCCGCAACGAGATCGTCCTCGGCGTCAAAGCGCTGATCGATGCCTGAAATATCCGTCGTCGTCCCGACATACAACCGGTTGGAGACGCTCGCTCACGTCATCCCCACGATGCTCGCGCAAACGTTGCCGGCGAGCGATTTCGAGGTGCTCGTCTGCGATTCGAATTCGACGGACGGCACCGCCGAATATCTCGCTTCCGTCCACGCGCAGCATCCGAACGTGCGTCACCTGCCCGGCGCCTATACCGGGCGCGCGATGGCGCGCAATGCGGGCATCGCCGCCGCGAGCGGCGAGGTCGTGCTCTTCAACGATTCGGATATTCTGGCATCGCCCGATCTCTTGGAGCGACACCTGCAGCACCATCGCGAGCGACGCAATATCGCGGTGGTGGGGCTCGAGGTGCAGGTTAAAGACCTCGACGATTATGCGTACAAGCGCGATCATCCCGAGGCGCGCGGCTCGCTGCACAAACCGACGCGCAAGACGCTACCGTGGCTGTATTTTCTCACTGGAAACGCATCGGTGCGGCGCGAGGATCTGCTGCGAGTCGGATCGTTCGACGAAAGCTTCACCGGCTACGGACACGAGGATCTGGAATTGGGATACCGCTTGGAGCGCGCGGGCATCACGATCCTCTACGATCCGCTTGCGATCAACTATCACTGCCAAGACGTTCCGCACGACGACCAAGTCGAAAAGATGAAACTTGCCGGGCGTTCGACCGTGCGCTTCTATCGCAAACATCCCGATTTCGCCGTGCAACTCAACTTGGGCATGACGCCCGTATCGCTCGGATTGCACTCGCTTCTGACGAAGATGCCTGCGGTGCTCGGATACTTCGACCGGCGCGCCGCTTCGTCGAAGTTCGCGCGCGATCTCGTGCAGCAGTATTATTACGTTTCCGGAATCAAGACCGCCCTCGCGCAGACGCAGGACGAAGCAAAGGAGTCAACGTGACAACCACGCGATTTAGCTGCGGAGCCTTGCGCGCAAGCGACGCCGGCGCCGCCGTCGAGCTCTCGGGCTGGGTCAATCGCCGCCGCGACCACGGTGGCTTGATCTTCATCGACGTACGCGACCGCGAGGGCGTCACGCAGATCGTGTTCGATCCGCAGCATCCCAGCTTCAAAGACGCGGAGCATCTTCGCAACGAAGACGTGATTCGTGTGACGGGAACGGTGCGCGCGCGCCCGGCCGGAACGGAAAACGCCGCGCTGAAGACCGGCGACGTTGAAGTCGGCGTCGACTCGCTCGAAATTCTCAACCGGTCGCAGACGCCGCCGTTTCAGATCAACAACGACGCCAAGGTCGACGACAATCTGCGCTTGGAATATCGCTACTTGGATCTGCGCCGTCCGCGCATGCAATACAACCTGCGCATGCGCCATCGCATCATCAAAGCGATGCGCGACTTTCTGGACGGGCGCGGTTTCCTGGAAATCGAGACGCCGATGCTCATGAAGAGCACGCCGGAGGGCGCGCGCGATTACTTGGTTCCTTCGCGCTTGTTTCCCGGAGAGTTCTTCGCGCTTCCGCAGTCGCCGCAGTTGCTCAAGCAAATCTTGATGATCGCCGGATTCGGAAAATACATGCAGCTCGCGCGCTGCATGCGCGACGAGGATCTGCGCGCCGATCGTCAGCCGGAATTCACGCAGCTCGACGTCGAGATGTCGTTCGTGAGCCAAGAGGACGTCCTTGAAACGATGGAGTCCTGCATCCGCTACGTGTGGAAGCAATGCCTCGAGATCGACCTTCCGCCGTTCCCGCGCCTCACTCACGAGGAGTCGATGACGCGCTACGGCGTAGACAAACCCGATCTACGTTTCGGCTTGGAGTTGCACGACGCGAACCACGTTTTTGCCGGCACCGATTTCGTCGTCTTTAAATCGGTGATCGAAAGCGGCGGCGCGATCGTCGCGCTGCGCTACCCGAACGGTGCGTCGCTTTCGCGCCGCGATTTCGATGCGCTGACCGACGACGCGAAACAAGCGGGCGCGAAGGGCATGGTGTGGGTCGCGCTGGGAGCCGACGGCGTTAAATCGTCCGCGCAGAAATTTATTCTCGACGAACACGTCGCGCGGTTGCGCGAACTGACCGCTGCGGAGACGGGCGATGCGCTCTTGCTCTTCGCCGACGCGCGCGCGTCCGCGTTGCCCGTTGCGGGACGTATGCGCAACTTGGTGGGCGCGCGCTGCGGGCTCGCCGATCCGGCCGTCTTTTCGTTCTGCTGGGTGCTCGATTTTCCGTATCTCGAAGTCGATCCCGAGACGGGCAAAAAGTTCCCGGCGCATCATCCCTTCACGTCGCCGGGCCCCGGACAATGGGCGTACCTGCACGACGAGCCGCTCAAGATGCGCGCGCAGCACTACGATATGGTGCTCAACGGTTACGAGCTTGGATCCGGATCGATCCGCATCCACAAGCCCGAAGAGCAGCGGGCGATCTTCGAGATGCTCGGGATGACGCCGCAGCAAATCGAAGAGCAATTCGGGTTCTTCATCCGAGCCCTCGAATACGGCGCTCCGCCCCACGGTGGGATGGCGCTCGGAATCGACCGGATCGCGATGCTTGCCTGTGGGGAAGACAACCTGCGAGAAGTCATCGCCTTCCCGAAGACGCAGACCGCCCGCGACCTGATGATGGGCTCGCCTGCTACGGTACCCGAGCAACTCTTGCGAGATCTTTACCTTCGCAGTACGCCCCCCGAGCAGCCGACCAGCCGATAAGACAGACGTGAGAGTTCGCCTCATCACCGCTGTGTTCGTCGCGCCCGTGGCCCTGGCGGCTTGCGTTGCCATATCGAAACCGGCCAAGGTCGTCGCCGCGAATGGCGGGCCTTCGTGCGGGGAAAAGATCGTGCGTCAGAGGGACGTCGCTATCAAGATTCTCTTCGCGAAAAACGGAGCGGTTCAGCGCTATCTCGTATTGACGGGCGCTGACGTCGACATGGAAGGGGTGAACGACTTGCGCCTCGCGCTGCAAAAGCAGTACGGTCCGGCAGATATTGACGCGCCGCCGCTAAAGATCATTTCGTTCAAACCCGCGCCGGGTGGTAGCGGGATGTCGATTCCGGACAAAGCGATCGATTCATGCGGCCGTACGCTCTCGTTTCAATAGCGCTCCTCGCGCTCGCCGCGTGCAGCGGCAACACCAACGCGAAAAACGCGGCATCGCCGTCTCCGGGCGGTACCCCGCTGGGGTTGCATTCGTGCGAACAACGTGAACTCAGCCTCGACGGCGCGCAACTCTTCGTTCAAGCCAATGCCGACGGCACGCCGGCGCAGATCGTCGTCCTTCAAGCGCCGAACGATGACGTTCGGACGAAGGCGTATCAGGACGCCGTGAAGGATTTCGGTGAACCGCATCCCGATCTGCGCACGCAGACGAAGCAGTATAAATGGGGCATGGTGCAGCTGACCGACATGTGCGGACGGCCGGTCGTGCCGCAGGGGTCGAGTTCGCCTACGCCGACTCCAACTCCGCAATAACGATGCTTTAGGGATTTTTGAGTTCGTTCGCTCGTGTGAAAATGCGATCGAACATCGGCGCGGTGAGTACTCCGGTATTGGTGTTTTGGCGGCTCGGATGGTAGGAAGCAATCGCGGTAACGACGCGGCTTCCCTTTCGCGCGACGGCTTCGATGCCGTGCCCGAATTTGGGGCGTGCGGGTTCGAGTGCAAAGCCCCGTTCGTTCAATACCTTGAGCACCGCATCGAAACCGATCGAGCCGAGCCCGACCATCACGCGAAGCTGCGGTAGCGCGTCGAACTCTTCGAGCAAGTAACTAAAGCACGCGCGCAGTTCGTCGGGCGTCGGCTTGTTCTTCGGCGGCGCGCATCGCGCTGCGGCGGTAATGATGCAATCGTGCAGTTGCATGCCGTCGTCGCGTCCGCGCGCGTTCGGCTGCGATGCAAAGCCCGCGCGAAAGAGCGCCGGATAGAGAAAATCTCCCGAAGCATCGCCGGTAAAGACGCGCCCGGTTCGATTGCTGCCGTGCGCACCAGGCGCAAGCCCGACCAACATCACGCGCGCGTTCGCATCGTAGAACGCCGGAACGGGTTTTCCCCAATACTCGTCGTTTGCGTGCGCGCGCTTCTTCGTGTGCGCGACCTCGGCCGTGTAGGCGCGCAGTTGCGGGCATCGTTTGCACTTCACGACCGAGGCCGAGATTAGGTCGAGCGTGCGCGGCGGCTTTTTCACGCGTACTCCATTGCATCGCGCAGAAAATCGACGAAGGTTCGCGTGGACGGGGACGGCTCGCCCACGCGCGTGACGAGCGACATGTGACGCATCATGCGTTGCGGATCGATCGAGAGCAGCGCGACGTTAGGCCCCGGCATGTTGCCGAGCGTGCGCGGAAAGAGCGCGATGCCGAGGCCTTCGGCGACGAGCGATCGCACCGTGAGCGAATCGACGCTTTCGAAGACGACGCGCGGTCGAAATCCCGCATTGCGCGCGGCGGTCATCAGGCGGCCGGTAATCGACGAGCCGGGCCGGAAGATGACGAACGGTTCGTCGCGCACTTCCTCGATGCGAAGCGTGCTCGCGCGTGCGAGCGGGTGCCCTGCGCCCACGATGACGACCAGTTCGTCCTCGTAGAGCCCTTCCGCTCGAAATGCGCGGTCGCCGGCGTACTGCGATTCGGTGATGTCGCCGATAAAGACGTCCACGCTGCCGGCCCGCAATCCGGCGAGCAGATCGTCCGCCATGCCCTCGCGCAACGCAATTTCGATTCCGGGAAACGAGGCGTGGAAGCGCCCCAACAGCTTGGGCAACGTGTACTCGGCGAACGACTGATACGTCCCGACGACGACCCGGCCGCGCAGGCCGCCCGCGTAGGCCGTCATCTCTTCGGCGGTCGCGGCCAACTCGTCGATGATCCGCTCCGCGTGCCGGACGAAGGCGCGCCCGGCATCGGTGATCTCGACTTTGCGGTTCGTCCGCTCGAAGAGGCGCACCCCGAGCTCGCGCTCCAGACCGGCGATCTGCTGCGAGAGCGCCGGCTGGGCGATCGCGAGGGCCTCTGCGGCCTGGGTGAAGTTTAGCTTCTGCGCCACGGCCATGGCGTAACGCAGCTGTCGAAGCTCCATGATAAGTAAAGCCTATCAAAGTAAGTCAAACGATATATTGGACTTATCATGCTGCCCATGGAATGATATCCGCATGGCCGTACGCACCGCCCCTCGCCCCGTCCACGTCGGATCGCTCCACGAAGCCGACAAACCGGGCCTCCGGCTGATCACGGCCGCTCACCTGATCAACGACCTCAACCAAGGTGTGCTTCCGGTGATGATCCCGTGGCTCGTCACCCACCGCCACCTCACCCTGGCGGCCGCGGCGACGCTGGTCCTGGCCGCGAACCTCTTCGGTTCGATCGTGCAGCCGCTCTTCGGCTACATCTCCGACAAAAAATCCAGCGCGTGGGTCATCCCGGCGTCGATCGTGCTCGCCACGGCCGGAACCGCGCTGATCGGCCTGGCTCCCACGCTTCCGCTGATGCTCCTGGGCGCGATGATCTCCGGCTTCGGCGTGGCGGCATTCCACCCGGAAGGCTCGCGCTTCTCGAACTATTTCGCCGGAAAGAAGCGGGCGTCGGGGATGAGCACGTTCACCGTCGGCGGATATCTCGGCTTTGCGTTCGGCCCGATCGTCGCAACGCCGTTGATTCTCGCCTTCGGTCTGCCCGGCGTTGCATTCCTGATGATTCCGGCGCTCGCGATCGCCGTGCTGCTGCTGCGCGAGCTGCCGCGTTTTGCCGCCGTGCGTGCCACGGCGCACCGCGCACACCACGAGCGTCCGGGACGTGACGATTGGCGCGGCTTCTCCGCGATGGCCGTCGTCGTCGCAATTCGTTCGACCACGTTCCTTGCCGCCGTCTCGTTCACACCCGTCTTTATTATGCGTGTGGTGCATGCAAGTGCGACGCTCGGATCGATCGCGCTCTTCATGCTGCTGCTCGGCGGCGCGATCGGCACGATGTACGGCGGCCGCCTAGCCGATCGCATCGACCGCCGCAACGTGATCAAACTCTCGCTCGCGTGTACGGCTGTGGCATCGGCGCTGCTGGCGCTGTGCGGGGCATACCTCCACGTCTTTATCGTGACGGCGGTGCTCGCGCTTGCGTTCGGCGTGTCGCTCGGCCTTTCGGCCGGCGTGCTGGTCGTGCTGGGACAAGAGTATCTGCCCAAACACATCGGCATCGCATCGGGCGTGACGCTTGGGCTTGCGAACACCGTCGGCGGCATCGCCGCACCGCTCTTCGGAAAAATCGGCGACGATTTTGGCCTCATCACCGTGTTTGCCACGATCGCCGTGTGCGCGTTCATCGCCTTCGGCGGCTCGTTCGTCATGCCGAAGCCCGCCACGTTGTCATCCTGAGCGCAGGCGAAGGCTCGCCTCTTGTCATCCTGAGCGGAGCTGGATTTAGCGCTTTGCGCTAAATCCGCGTAGACGAAGGATCGCTACGACACTATGTGACGACGCGGACGTTACTGCAACGTGCCCATCATTTGGAATTGGCGGTCGACGATGCGCCAGCCGGCATCCTGCAGCGCGGGCGTTAGCGGCGATGCTTGCGGTTCGTTCAAGAGCGTGAGTTCGTGCGGAACGCGGGCATCGAGTTCCGCGACGAGCGCGCGAGCCGATCGCTCGTCGCGCGCGCCGGCGTCGGCGACCACGCCGCTCTCCAAGACGAACGCATATGCGCCGTCCGTGCTGATGAGCGCGGAAGGGCCGCTGCGCGAAACGGCGATCGGATCGCGCTGCCAGCAGACGGGCGATTCGCCCGCGATGCGCCGAACGTTCGGTAATCGCTGGCGCTCGTAACGGACGCCTTCGGCGGATGCGCTCGGCTTGCGCGCCCATACGTAGAGTTCGCGGACGATGCGGAACCCGAAGCCTTCGTACATCTTGCGCGCGTGCTCGTTGCGCTGCACCACTTCGAATTCGACGTGCTTGACTCCCGAGGCGCGTATCGCTTCGACCGCTCCTCCGAATAACTGACGGCCGATGCCGCGCCGGCGATATTCCGGCAGTACACCCATGACGGATAGCCACCCGCGGTCGCCGCGTTGAGCGAACGCGATCGTTCCGATGATGCGGCCGCCGTCTTCGGCGAAGAGCGCGCGCGAAAGATCGATATCGTGCATGCGCACGAAGCGCGACCACGACCTGGCGGTAAAAATGTCGTGTTGCCCGTAGGTCTTGCTGCGGAACACGTCGTTGATGAGTTTGTACGTGAGGCGCGGTTTCATGGACTGACCGGAACTTGAATCGACGCCGCCGTGCCGTCGGTGCGATAGGCGTTGAGCTGCAGCATCGTCGTTTGTTGCGCGCTGCTAAGGATCAGGCGGCTTCCAGGAAACGACGCGCTCCATTTGCCGTTGCCGAGATTTGAGAGCTGCACGGCATGACCGGGCGTGCCGATCGTAACCGAGTTCACGTTCGTCGAGGTAACCACGTGCATTGAAACGATTGTCGTGGGTGTAATGACCGTTGGTTCGAGGCGAGCGTAATAGATCTGCGGCGGATCTTGC
>DAIDHQ010000018.1 GCA_027459645.1 Vulcanimicrobiota bacterium | reverse complement strand
TGGCCGGATATCGAAGATCGGCAATGCGGCGCTGCGTAAAGCGTTATATTACGCGGCCCTTTCGGCAAAAAATCACAGTGCCTACTTCAGGCCATTCGTGGAACGCCTCAAGGCCGCCGGCAAGCGGCCAAAGGTGATCGTAACCGCCATCATGCGGAAGCTCCTGGTCCTGGCGTTCATTGTTGGCAAGACCGGATCGCGCTTTAATCCAGGGCACGCGGCTTGACTTCTAACACAGTATCTGAGCGGAGCATGTTTCGCAAAGCGAAACATGCGTGGACGAAGGACCGCAACGCACCTGTCATCCTGAGCTTGTCGAAGGACGCCTATGTGTCATCCTGAGCGGAGCATGTTTCGCAAAGCGAAACATGCGTAGACGAAGGACCGCAACGCACCTGTCACCCTGAGCTTGTCGAAGGACGCCTACGTGTCATCCTGAGCGGAGCATGTTTCGCAAAGCGAAACATGCGTAGGCGAAGGACCGCAACGCACCTCTCAACCTGAGCTCGTCGAGCGGCGAGCGTCAAACTCGTGCGTTTTGCTTTGGAAACGATGCGGAGGCGATGCTCTACAACATCGTTGAGCCAAAGGACGAAGAAGCATTTATCCGAGCTCTTTGGGCTCCGTAGGGGTCGGTCTAGGTGACTCCTATTGTTGGGACCTTACGGGCTCAGACATACTATCGGCGGCCATTCCCCGCGGTTTGGCTTGCAGGCGCCCTGCATAGGGTGCAGATAGGAGCTCATACTCAGTATCGTCACGCGATGCTTTTCTGGCTTCGCTTCGTAAAGCGTTTGGTATGATGCAGAGCTCGTTGGTTCAAGAGTACCTTCTCCTTGGTTCATGTTAGCGATGAAAAAAGTACCTTGCGCATGCGCGGAGACGGCATCAAAGCCGACGGGGATTGGCACCTCGGATATAGATGTGATCCGTCCGTCATGCACCATGTCAATCATCGCATATAACTGCAACGTGACCCTCCGAGCGACTTCATCGCCGTCGTTTCTGATCGTGCAAGCCTTGAGGTATTCAGGCAAGTTATGAGGGTAGTGCGGGCCTTGGAATGTCATCGCATTAGCGCCATCCCTATACCGTCCAGGGCGGAAGTGAGAGGGGTCAATTCGAACGATAATCAACGCATTCGTCGACGTGCGTTGCCATGCACTCAACGTATCGTTGCAACTTAGCGCGAGATCAGGAGCGGCAGCAACTTGCTGTTGGTGATCTTGGTAGATCGTGACAATGAAGGTTCACGCTGACCCGACAATTGCTCCCAAAAAGGCCGATGCAACAGATATGATGATCTCCCGGTACGTTTTGCTCATTTGCACCCCCGTCAATACAGGCCTACAAAGCTTCGCTTCGACAGCAGTTCCCTGGGCGCTTTCCTCTGCAGCGCCGAGGACGGGCGGCAGCGGTGAACGCGCGTCACTATCCAGTTCTCGTAAGCCACAATAAGATGTGGAATATCCGTGGCGTCGGGCAATACCGGGAACGTCTTCCACCGCGAAGATTGCGCCGACCGCGCGTCAGCGACGAAGCGATGCAGCACAACCTCATGTCCCTCTTTCACCAATGTGGGCGAGTCAAGGACCTTCGGGGTTTTACGCGCGGCTCGTTGATCGTGATCGGCAAGAGCAATGCAATGAGTGCCGCTGCGCCACGCGTTGTCTCTCGTCCGCGCGTCGTCGCCATCGGCTGCCCACTAGGTGCAAATCGCATCTAGTCGAGCGAGAAACGATATCCAGGGTTTCTTTTTACAATGCGAAACCCTGTCCGCGTGGAAACGACGTCTCGCACCTCTGCCATCGAACGTCACTACCAACGCGTCGCTCCGACGCTGGAATCGACGTTCGGCGCCATCCCCATCGTCACTGCCGCGTTCCCTGGAGGCCTCGGGACGAAGCCGCGTTGGTATCCGAAATCCCTCCCGCTCACGCCGCGCGTCGTCGCGTGGTGCGTGCGGCGACTCGATGCGGTGGAACTTCACTCGTGGACGCCATCGATCGAGCATCCCGGCCGCGTCGGTTTCGCACGCATCTTGCTCGAGCCAGGCGCGAACACTGCGCCAAAGCAGCTCGCCGCAGCCGCACGCGCTACGCGTGCCGCGCTCGCCCAACACGATCTCGATGCAGTCGCCGTGCTCGACGGCCTCGGCGGAGTTGCGCTCTTCGTTCCCTTCGACGACGCACCCGCCTACGATGACGTACGCACGTGGCTGCACCAGCTCACGAACGCGCTCGCCGCGTCGAATGCCATCTTCAGCACCGAACCCAACACACACGCTCCGAACGCCGTACACATCCACGTCGCGCACAACGCCGTGCACGCGTGGAGCGTGCTTCCCTACAGCCTGCGCGGCCGCGACGGCTTACCCGTCGCCGTTCCCGTGCGCTGGGACGAGCTCGACGCGCTTCCGTCGGTCACAATCGATCAACTGCCGGCGCGGCTCGGCGCCGTTGGCGATCTGCTCGCCTCAGAACGCAGGCGCATAGGCCGTCAAACGTTCGGTTCTCTGCAGACACTCTCGCTCGCAGCCACCTCGCACGGACACGTAATCGATGCGGCGCTGCAGATACTACTCGACGGCCGAGCCCGCAGCGCCGACGCGATTTTCAAAGAAGCCGTAGCGCATGGCTTGCTTCCGGCAGATTTCAAAGCGAAGTACGTCTACACTGCGCTGATCGAATACATCGCACGTGCGCAAGGCAACGGACGCCGCCCCGCCATCGTACAAGACGCCGATCGCAGCTTCCGCTTCAACGAGCCGCCCGACGATTGGCCGAACCTCCCCGACGTCGCCCCGCATGCGCCCGACCCGCAAGCGGGCGCCCTCGCGCAACGCCTGAGCGAAACCGCGCAAGGCAGCGATCCCGCCGCTTTCGAGATCGCCGTGTGCGATGCGTTCGCGCATCTCGGGTTCGCAGCCACACATGTCGGCGGAAATAAGGCGCCCGACGGCTACATCGATGCGCAGCTCGGCGTGCTCGGCTACCGCGTCATGCTCGAATGTAAGACCGCGAAAGCGACGGTCTCGCAACCCGATGCCTTCGAAGCGGCGAAATACCGCGAACCCTACAACGCGCAATTTTGCGTACTAATCGGACCCGCATTCCCAAATGAAACCGAGCTCACGCAAGAACTCAAGACCCACGGCGTCTGCGCCTGGACCGCCGATGATCTCCGTCTCGCGCTTGCACTTGGTGCGAACGCTTATGAACTCCGCAACGCCTTTGCGCCCGGATATGCGGCCGACGCGCTAACCGATCTGCAATGGGCGCGCGCGCACGGCGACGCCAAACACGTACGCGTCGTGATGGACATCCTCGAACGCGTCGGACGCGAGCTACAGGTTACGGCGGCGACGCAAGGAGGCCCCGCGACCGCGCCGCTGCTTACCGTCGACACCGCGATGGCGCTCGTCGATCGCGAACTCGCAGCCGCGCACTCAACGCAGGCATGTACGCGCGAACAAGTGGAAAACGCGTTCGCCTACCTCACGAATCCCGTCGTCGCAAAAGCCGTCCGCGCGAACGAGGCCATCGTCATCGTCTCGCCATAACAGCGTCACCCTGAGCTTGTCTAAGGGCGCCATCTACGTGTCATCCTGAGCGGAGCATGTTTCGCAAAGCGAAACGCGCGTAGACGAAGGACCGCAACGCACCTGTCACCCTGAGCTTGCCGAGGGGCGCCCGCGCCGCCGGGTGGTATCGGCACCCCCATAACAAAGGGCCTGGCACGCCGCAGAGGTAATCGAAAGCAAGTCTTCCTTGGGGGAATTGTGTTTCAACGACGAGTCTTATCGGCCGCGGCGATTTTGGCATTGATCGCCCTCGGCGCCTGCTCCGGTGGTGGCACCAACAACGTCATTCCGCCGCCGCCCCCGTCCATTGCGGGCATCGGCGTGTTCGATGAAAGCGCAGCAAGCTGCACCGTTTCTTACGACGGATTCATCTCGTATCGAGTGCCGAGCGGCTCGTTCTCCCCGATCGACGTACGCAGCAGCAACTGCGCGGCGCAGCTCGGGCGCAACCCCTCTCCAACCGTACCGTCGTGGGCTAAGCCGAACGGGCCGACCAAAACCGTCTTCGTCGCAACCTCGTTGCAGCAGGCGTACTCCGTGGCCGGCATGCAGTCGATCGAGACGGCCGCTACAGCATCGAACGTCCCCGTCACGTGGATGGTCGGCAACCTCGCGTACCTTGCAAACACGTCGATGTACAACGCCTTTCACATTCAAAATGGCGATGACGTCGAATCGATCGACGATCCCACGTTGATCGCAGGTCTCGAATCGGGCCTGCCGTGGTTCACCCCGAAAGTGAGCGTTGAAGGCGGCGGCAAGGAACGCAACATCAGCGGTTTGCTCGCACTCGGAGAGACCGGCTTCTGGGGCATCACCTGGGATACGCAAGGCATCGACGGCGATTGGGACCTGGGCGCGCCATGGGGCAGCTATTGCGCCGATCCCACGTCGTACAAGCGTCCCACACCCGATGGAAGTTGTCCGTTGGTCGCCTTTGAATGGACCGCGCGGGACCTTACGCGCGCCTACCTGAGCCATCATTCGGAATACTTCTCAACCGATCCCGACGACTTGCAAGAGCGCGCTGGTTTCACTACCGCGGGCGCAGTCACGTATATCGATCAAATCGCCGATGCATACGCAGCCGCCGGACAAACGCAACCGATGGTCATGATGTCGCAGCAAGAGAGCGCCGAGGATCTGAACCCCGGCGATCAAACGATCATGACCGCGCTCTACGCGCGTGCGAAAGCCGACGGCATGAAACTCGAAACGTTGCGTAGCGCCGTGGTCGATGCGGCCACGTTCTCCGCAGCGCCACGCGCCATTGCATTTCCGTCGCTTCCTGGCGGCGTCGCCGTAGCGTCGGACATTCTCGGCGGCAATCAAACGCTCTATCCGGCCACCATCGACTTCCACGATAACGTCGCCGGCATGACGTTTCTTGCCGGACACACCACGCCCACGCGCGTGTTCCCGTATGCGCTCGATCCGCAATCGGCGTTTAACGTTCCGCTCGCCGAATTGCAGGCGTCGCAGACGCCTTCGCTCACCGGTGTCGCGGTGGCAAACGGCTCGATCAGCTTTGCGTTTTCGGCGCCGATCGCAACGCACTACGGCATCGCCATCTGGAGCGATCCGGCCCTGCTGCAGATGAGCGGTCCGAACGTTGTGCCTGCTGGGCGAGCCGGCGACGTCGTCACCTTCGACCTGCAGCCAGGATCGAATACCATTAGCGTTCCGTGCGGCGGCTGCAGCAGCACGACATTCACCTATTCCACGTAAGGAGCGACGTTGAGCCTTATTCTTGCCGCCGTCCTCGCCTGTACCGTCAATACCGCGCTCGATCCGTCATGCATGCAGACGTCGGCCGGCATTTCGTCGACGGTCACGACGCTCGGTCCGATTGCGAAGCAAACCGGATTCGACCTGACCGCTTCGCGCGCATGGGGAAACCGCCGCGAATTCGATGTCGACATCCCGATCCAGCAGCGTCTGACGATCGCCAATTTCGCCTCCGCTAACGGCATGGGTGATCTCGGCCTTTCGTTTCGGCAGCGCGCCGCGGCTGCGCCCCGGCGGTGGGACCAAACCTTCGGCGCCGCGCTCACGCTCCCGACGGGCGCGTTGACCTTCACCAACGGACGCGCGACGTTTGCGCCGGTTTATACCCTAAGCTATCACGTGCGGCCGAGCATATCGCTGATCGGGATTGCCGAGTATACCGTTCCCTTTGGCGGGACGCGCGTCGCGTTCGCCCCGTTCACGCAACGATTCGATCTGCGCGGACGAGCGCTCGGCGTGACGCGCCGCTCGATCTACGGGGCGCTCGAAGCGGGCCTTTCTCGCATCACGGGCGACCAGCGTTACACGGCGTATGACGTGCGCGCGACGATCGGCGCCGTCATCCATCGCCGCTACAATATCGCTTTATGGTACGCGCAACCGTTCACGCAATTTACGAAGGACAACGTCTTTCAACGCGCCTTCGGCCTGCGCCTCACACTTCAACGATAGCAGGCGTCCGTGACAGCTGAGCTTGTCCAAGGGCTGACTCGTCGAAGAGCGGCGGCTGCTGCCTATTCCACCTTTTATGGTAGAATGGTACCATCATGAAGATCCTCAGTATCAAGAGTGACGAGGCTAACGAGCTAGCGCGTAAGCTCGCGCGTGAAACGGGCGAAAGCCTCACGACCGTCGTCACTAAGGCGCTACGAGAACGGCTTGCGGCCGTGGAGCGACGCAAGAGCCGCAAGGGAGCCCTTGATCGCATCCAGGCCGTGGCCCGCTCGCGAAAAGTCCTCGATATGCGCCCGTCGGGGGAGATTGCGGGATACGACGAAGCGGGCACCCCTAACTAATGGTCCTTGACACCTCCGCAGTCATCGCGATTCTCCGAAACGAGCCTGATGCGAATATCTACCGGCAAGCAATTGAACAAGCCGAAACGCTTCATATCGGCGCACCAACGCTCCTCGAGTGCGAAATCGTGGCACGCGCCGCCCTCGGCGAAGTTGGATCAACGGATCTAGACAACTTCTTGACGACGCTGTTCATCGAAGTAGCGCCTTTCGGTCGCCTCGAGACCGACTACGCGCGTTTTGCCTATCGACGTTTCGGCAAAGGTCGCCATAAAGCAGCACTCAATTTTGGCGACTGCCTGAGCTATGCAACAGCCGTTGCCCTGCACCAACCGTTGCTATTCAAGGGCGAAGATTTTTCACAGACAGACGTTGAATCCGCTTTAGCGCCCTAATCGGGGAAAACGCTGCCGGCATGTGTCTATTCGGTAAATATCTCCACCAGCGTGCCGAGCGCAGCGTGCAGTTCGCCGTCGGCAAGCGATCCGATGTTGCGAAGGAGCCGGCGCTTGTCGACTGCACGCAGCTGATCTAAGACGATAAAGCCTTCGTGACCGCCAAACGACGTTTCGATTCGTGAAGGTGCGTTAAAGCCGCGACTTGTCAATGGTGCCACGATGACCGTGTGAAGCGCCGCCATTTCATCGGGGGATACGATGACGCAAGGCCGCGTCTTTCGAATTTCTGCACCGATCGTTGGCTCGAGACTCACAAGCCACACCTCGCCGCGTTTCATTCCGAAAGATCGAACGACAAGAAGGCCTCGTCTTCTTCGGTCATCGCCAATGCCTCCGGTGGAAGCGCCTCAAACGCTTCGGCCCACCCGACGCGACGCCCGGCGACGGGGCGCAACTCGATGTGCTGGTCCACGACCTCCATTTCCACCTCGCCGCTAATCCGCAAGAGCGAAAGAACGCCCTTCGGGATAATAATGCCTTGGCTGTTACCGAAACGTCGAAGCGGAGCGCGCATTGTTATAACATTGTACAACCACCGCGCCCCGGCGTCCAGCTCGGTTATAAAGAGAACACGTACATCGTGCCGCCCAGCGGGATCCCTTTGAACATCGGTGCGACCTTTTTGCCGCCCCAGAACGGTGCCACGCCGCCGTAGCCCGATTGCACGGCGACGTATTGCTTGCCGTCGACTTCATAACTCATCGGCTGCCCCACGAAGCCAGAACGCGCGTGGAACGTCCATAGAATCTTGCCGGTCTTTATGTCGAAGGCTTGAAACTTCTGGTCCGGCGTGCCGCTGAAGACCAAACCGCCGTTCGTCGAGAGCGTACCGTCGGTCCAGGGAAGCTTCGTCACGTGCTTCCACACGCGTTTGCCCGTCGATAAATTGAAGGCTTGAATCGCGCCGAACCCCTTCGATCCGGGAACCGGCATCACTTTAAAGCTCTCGTTGGTCTGGAAAGCGCCCGCATGGAAGACCTTTGGCGGCTGATCGCCGCTGAGATACATGCACGTCTGCATGCCGGGCGTCACGGCGTAATGCAATTGCGGATCGTAGGTGTACGACCACCAATTGTCGCCGCCGAAGAACGCCGGACACGTGAAAATCTTCTGCCCGATACGCGGCTTCAGGTTTGAATCGACGATGCCGATTCGCTTTTTCTTGTCGTACCCCAGTACCGACGTTGCTTTCGTGAACGGCGTCATGTAGATTAGATTCCCATTCGTACGATCCACGACATATAAATAGCCGTTACGCGCGAACTGATAGACAATCTTCCGCATCGTGCCGTGAATGGGCACGTCGGCTTGCGTCCACGTCGCCGTCGCGTCGTAATCCCACGGATCGTTGGGCGTCTCTTGGAACCAGAATTTCAGCTTGCCCGTATCGGGATCGAGCGCGACGAAGCCGTCGGAGAACAGGTTCTGCCCTGGCCGCTGCACCCACAACCACGGCGACGGATTTCCCGTGCCATAGAAAATCGTATTCGTCTCCGGATCGTAACTGCCGGTCATCCAAGGGTCGGCACCGCCGCGTTTATACGTTTGATTCGGCCACGTATTTCCGCCAGTCTCGTGTGGTGAAGGAATCGTGTAGAAATGCCAGAGCTGGTGTCCGTCCTTTGCATCGAGCGCGAATATCACGCCGCGCGATGCATACTCGCCCCCGCCGGCGCCGATGATGATCTTGCCGTTTACCGCCAGTGGCGCGGCTGTCATCGCATACCCGACGCCGGGCGGCTCCAACTGCACGTTCCATACGACTTTGCCCGTCTGCGCGTCGAGTGCGATCACGTGATCGTCCAGCGTCGCCATATACACGTTGTTGCCGTACATCGCCACGCCGCGGTTATCCATGTCGCAGCACACCGTACGGAGCGCTATCTTTGGAATCTTCGGTGCGTAATCGTACTCCCACAACTTCTTTCCCGTCACGGCATCGAGCGCGTAGACGTCGTCCATCGGCGTCGTTACGATCATAATGCGGCCGTTGACCATCGGCGGCGACTCATAGCCTTCCGGAATCGAAAAACTATGGGTGAACACGACGTGGAGTTTGTCGACATTCGTCGTATTGATTTGGGTGTACGGAACGTGCCCTTGCGCGTTATACGTACGCAGATACATCAGCCATCCAGGATCCTTCGCGGCGTTGCGCAAGCGCGCGTCGGTAACTGGCTGCCACGCATCGTGCGAAGCCGCGCCACTGCATCCCGCAAGCAGCGCTCCCGTAACTAACGCGAGAACCCATGCATGAGGCCGCGTCACTTCGGCTCTTCCAATCCGAGCAACGCGCCCGAGTCCAGGAGTGACTTGTTCGTTAGCGGCTTGGTGCCGGCCGGGTGCCCGTGCGCCTTTAACAGAAACGCCATAATGTCGATGTATTGATCCTTCCGAAGCGCGTCGGCGTCGCCCGCCGGCATGTGCTGCATCATATAGCTGTAGACGTAATACACGGGCTGCCACTGCACGTTCCCGTCGTCGACCAGCAGGCCGGGACCGTAATTCCCCTGCCCGCTCGCCCCGTGGCACTCCGCGCAGTGCAGATAAAATTGCGTTTGCCCAACGCGCGCCTGCGCATCTGTATAGGACGGAACGGCATTGCTCGGTTTCGGCGTCACCGGGGTGCCTTTTGGCGTCTTCGGGGCGTTATAGATCACCGGCGGTTCCGTCGGAGACGTAATGCCCGATGCCGAGATTGTCGGCGCCGGCGTCGATGCGCTCATTTGCACCGGGCTTTGGCCCCCGCTGCCCAACAGCGCGACGGCCAGCAAACCCGCTAGTGCTGCAAGGAAGATACCGGGTTTCATGAGATGCCTCCGGGAACGGGGTCGCGCTGGGCAGCGCTCTCGCGGAGCGCCCACGCACCGAGTGTCGATAGGAAGGCGGAAAAGATAAGCATCCCGCCGCCGATCCACATGACCGCCGCGGCATTACCTTGATCCGCCAGTGCGTTTGGGTACGCCGCATAATGCGGATAGAGCACGCGTCGCGTCGTCCCCAAGACGAGTGCGAGCAAGCCTCCTTGCGGCAGTGCGAACAGCAAATATGCGACGCGCGCGGGGAACGGCAGCGGGTGCAGCGGAGGTGGCGCAAGCACGGGCGCCCAGAACAGCAGACCCGCGCTAAGATACCACGCATGCTCGCACACGTGCGCCCACTCGTGATCCAACGCGAAGTTATACACGCCCGAAAAGTGCGTGATCCATAGCGTCCCGACGAACACGCTCATCGCCACTACCGGGTGCGCCACGACGTGCAGCGGGCGCGTCGCCCTCACGAACCGCGCCGTTGCGTCCTTCCCGGCAATCGCGGCAAACATGCGGAACGGCTCCGCCGCAAGCAGTAAGAACGGTACGACCAGCAGCAACACCAGATGCTGCATCATATGCCAGGCAAATGACGCATCCGCGAGCGCATCGATGCGCGGCGAAAGCACCACGCCGCTACAGACGAGCGCGAGCGCGACGCAGGCGAAAAACCTCGCCCTCATGCCACCGGTTCCTCGTCGAAACCGCCTTCGGCGTTACGTCTCAAACGAATTCGTGGCGCCTCGCTCACGCCGTGACGCGCCCGCAGCTCGACGCAAAAGGCAAACGTCACCCAAAACGCGGCGATGGGCGCGATCAGGCAGAACAGCTGATAGAAGCGCGTGATGTCGGTGATCGGAATGTGCACGTAACGAGCTTGCACGTCGCTGCTGCCTGCCAGCGTCAAACCCAGACAGAATACAAAGATCGCCACGCCTATCGCCGTACGAATCGGCACCTGGCGCGGCAACTCGAGCAGATTGTGATAGTCGCGGTCGTTGCGGACCGTTGCTTCGAGCCAAGGCCAGAACAACAGCAGCAAAAACAGCAAGCCGGGCAACGCCACCGCCATCCAGAACGGCGACGGAATCACGTGTCCGAAGAAGTGAAGCGCCACCGGCGGCCCCAGGCGCAATGCGCCCTCCAGCCAGCCAACGTACCAATCGGGCTGCGCGGGGCTGATGACTTGCCACGGCTCGTACGGTCCCCATATCCACACCGGATTGATCTGCACCAACGCGCCGAGCGCGAAGACGACGGTGAGGATCGCCGCAAACAAACTCAACGACTTCATCATGTACTTCGGATAGAGCGGCGACCCGATCACGTTGCGCTCCGTGCGTCCCGGCCCAGGGAACTGCGTGTGCTTCTGACGCCAGATGACGACCAAATGCAGCGCCATCAATCCGGCGATCGCGGCCGGCAGCACGAACACGTGTACCACGAACAAGCGCGGCAAGACGACGGCTGGGTTCGGAAAGACGCCGCCCGCCAGCAATACCGCCGCCCAGGCGCCGATGACCGGTACCGAGAGCAGAATGGATACCGCGATGCGCAACCCGGTACCGCTCATTAAATCGTCGGGCATCGAATAGCCGGTAAACCCAGCGAACATCGCGAGCATCAGCAAAAAAATGCCGATGATCCAGTTGATCTCGCGCGGCTTACGAAACGCCCCGGTGAAAAAGATGCGTCCCATGTGCATAATGATGCCGGCAACGAAGATCAGCGCGGTCCAATGATGCACCTGACGCATCAGCAGCCCGCCGTTGACTTCGAAGCTCAGCTTCAGAGCAGAATCATAGGCGTGAGATACCGACGTTCCGTCCAGGAGCGAGTACGGCCCATTGTAGATCGTATGGGCTGCATTGGGATCGAAAAAGAAGGCGAGAAACGTTCCCGTTGCTACCAGGATGATGAACGAGTACATGTTGATCTCGCCCAACATGAACGACCAATGATCCGGGAACGCTTTGCGCAACGCGTGATTGACGAAATGCGTGCTTCCCAAGCGGTCGTCGATCCACGTAACCATGCGTCCGATCACGACGAGCGCTCCCAGAACCCCGGCCCGACGGGCGACGGAAAGTCGCCGGTCGCGCGCAGATAGCCGTCGGCTCCGACCTCGATCGGCAAACGCGGCAGGGCATGATCGGCCGGACCCGAGACGACGCGTCCGTTGTCGAGCACGTCAAAGACCGATTGATGGCACGGGCACATCAGTTGCTTCGCGGCCGCGCGATACAGCGCGACCGGACATCCGGCGTGCGTGCACACTTTTGAATACGCGACAAAGCCCTCGGCGGTTGGCGAAAGCAGCGACGGCACGCGGATCAACACGGTCTGCGCTTGCGCGTCGCCCAGATCACCTTCGGGAAACACCGTTACGACGGAATTCACGTTCAGATCGCTAGCGCGCACGAAGCTGCCGTCTTCGCGCTGCAGCCGCATGCCCTTACGCCATTTCGTGTGCCACGCAGAATCGCCGAGTGCGGGCCCGAGCGACCGAAGCGGCACCACCATCGCGATACCGAAGAACCCGAGCGCGGCATAGAGCATGCGCGTCAACAGCGTATTGCGCGTAATCGACGCGGTGCCCGCATCCGCCGCCCGCCCCGCCGCATCTATGTGCCTGTCATCCTGAGCGGAGCGCCCGGACGCGTTTGTGTCATCCTGAGCGGAGCGCCCGGAGGGCGCGTAGACGAAGGACCGTTCGTCCACCACTTGCTCGGCGGGCAGAATCCAGAACGCCCATCCGACGAACGCGCCGCAAAGCCCGGCAGCGGCGAGCGCAAGCGAAAGACCTTCGTAGAGACGATCGCCGCCTAACGCGTATGAGACGACGAAGAGTACGGCGCCCACCATCGTCAGGAGCAAGCAGAACAGGATCGTGCGATCTTTGATCATGCTATTGCACCAAGTAGATGCTCGCCCAGATGCCGATCCAGACGATAAAGACGAAGTGCCAATAGTACGTCATCGCTTCCGCCGCCTCGCGATGATAGGCCTGAAGCGCGTTGCTGCGCATGCCGATCAGCAGCGCCAACAGAATGCCGACGCCAACGGTCACGTGCAATAAGTGGAATCCGGTCATCGCGTAATAGATCGAACCGTACGCGTTGGTCGCGATCGTGAACGTATTTTTCAGGTACCCGTGGATCGAGAGCGCGATAAAGGCGATCGCGGCGATCACCGCAGAGGCGGTCCACCAGCGCGCGGCAGCGATACGCTGCCTATCCATCGCTTTGGCGGCCAGCACCATCACGATACTCGAGACCAGCAGCAAAGCGGTTCCGATCGTCGATTCGAGCACGTCTAGGTGCACGCCGGGGGGCGGCCACGACGCGCGATTTGCGCGCAGATCGTAGTACGAAGCAAAGAGCGCCGCGAAAAACATCAGCTCCGAAGCAAGAAAGAGCACGGTTCCGAAGACGAGCGGGTGCGCCCGCACCGGCAACGGACGTTGATGGAGGTTACCCCCTGCACGACTGGACACGTTCAATGCTACCCGCGAGAGAAATGTTCTATGCTGGGCTGGGTAAGCAGCGAATGTGCACTGGTTGATTCATCCGGCGACGTCCCAAGGCGCGCTAATGCAGCAGACGTGGATCGTTTCGCTCGTTGCGGGGTTGCTGGTCGCGCTCTACGTGTATGGGGCGATCATCTGGTGCCTGATCCGCTATCGGCGTCGCGAAAGCGAGCCGGCCTCGTTTACCGGAAATAAGCCGCTCGAAATCACTTACGCCATCATTCCGCTGATCATCGTGATCGGCTTGTTTCTCGTCACGATGCATAGCGAATTACCGGTCGATCGCGTCTCGGCGCATCCCGAGAACCGCATCGATGTCACCGCCTTTCGCTGGTCGTGGCGCTTTGGTTACAACGGTGACCGGATCGTGACATTCGGAACGCCAGCGCAGCCTCCAACGCTCTATCTTCCGCTCGGGCGCACGACCGAGATCGACCTCACGAGTTCCGACGTGAACCACTCGTTCTGGGTTCCCGCGTTTCTCTTCAAACGCGACGCCATTCCCGGGATGACGAACCGCTTCGATCTGACGCCGACACGAACGGGAACCTTCCTCTCGCGATGCGCGCAGTTTTGCGGGGTTGACCACGCGCTAATGACGTTTATCGTTAAGGTCGTTCCCGCCGCTGCTTACGACCGCTTTATCGCTTCAAACGGAGTTGCCAAGCCGTGATCACCTGGTTGACAGCGACCGACCACAAGAAGATCGGGATCATGTACATCATCACCACGATGGTGTTTTTCGTCATCGCGGGGATCCTGGCGCTCATGATCCGCGCGCAATTGGCAACGCCCGACAACGATTTGATTCCATCGCATCTCTACAATCAAATCTTCACGCTGCACGGCACCGCCATGATCTTCTTCGTCATCGCGCCCTTCGGACTCGGGCTTGCGAATTATCTGGTCCCGCTGCAAATCGGCGCTCCCGATATGGCTTTCCCACGGCTGAACGCAACGTCGCTTTGGCTCTTCGTCATCGCCGGAATCATCACGTTCCTCGGCCTCGCAACCTACGGTGGTGCGGCGGCATACGGCTGGACAAACTACGCGCCCCTCTCCGAGATTAGCGAAGGCACCGGCGTCGGGGCGGATTTCTGGCTGATCGGCATTCTGCTCGCATCGGTCTCGACGATTCTGACGGCCATCAATATCACGACCACGACGTTTCTCTTGCGCGCTCCCGGAATGACGATGTGGCGCGTGCCGATTTTCGTGTGGGAGATGATCGCGACGGCCATCCTGATTCTGATGGCGTTTCCGTCCTTGACCGCAGTCACCCTGATGGTGCTGATCGACCGTCATTTGGGCGGTCACTTCTTCGATCCGGCTTTCGGCGGCAACCCGATCCTCTACCAGCATCTCTTCTGGTTTTTCGGACACCCCGAAGTCTACGTCATGGTGTTGCCGTACTTCGGGATCGTTACGGAAGTGATCGCGACGTTTGCGCGAAAGCCGGTTTTCGGCTACGTCGGACTCGTCATCTCGGCTTTTGCCATCGCTGGGCTCTCCATCGGCGTCTGGGCGCACCACATGTTCACCACCGGCGCCGTCAGCAATCCATTCTTCTCGGCAGTTTCGTTCCTCATCGCCGTGCCGACGGGCGTCAAGTTCGTCAACTGGATCGGCACCATGTGGAAGGGCTCGATCGAACTGAGTACCGCGATGCTCTTTGCCGTCGGCTTTTTGTTCAACTTCTTGCTCGGCGGCATCACGGGCGTGATGGTCGCCTCACCGCCGATCGACTATCAGGTGCACGACTCGTATTTCGTCGTGAACCATTTTCACTACACCCTCGGCGGCGGCAGCATGTTCGCAATGTTTGCCGCCCTCTTCTTCTGGTTCCCAAAGATCTTCGGCGTAAAGTTGAGCGAGCGACTCGGAAAGTGGTGCTTCTGGTTCATGTTCGTCGGCTTCAACATCACGTTCATACCGATGGCGTTCATGGGGCTGGAAGGCATGGCCCGCCGCGTCTACACCTATCCGAACGTCGAGCATCTGGCCTTGCTCAACGGCATCGCAAGCTTCGGCGGCGTTATACTCGCAATCGGCGTGGCGCTCTTCTTCGTCAACATTCTCGTCTCGGCGTTTGCGCACGTTCCGGTTCCCGCAAATCCCTGGGGTGGCTATTCTCTCGAGTGGGCGACGTCGTCGCCGCCTCCGGAATTCAATTTCGAAACGATGCCGCCGATCAATAGCCGCCGTCCGCTGTGGGATGCTCCCTCAACGCAAGGAAGCGGGCCATGAAGACCTTTGTCGGCCTCTTTTTGAGTTCTACCGCGTTCGGGGCCGTCATTCTGGTCGCGTATTGGTTCGTCGCACACGAAGAAACGACGGGGTCGGTACTGCTCGCGATTATGACGGCTGCACTCGCTTTTGCGGCAGTGTATGCCGTGATCGCAGAACGCCACGCGCACATCGACGGAGACGGTCAAGACCTCACGCCCGAGGATGTCAAAGGCGAGGACCTCGGCGTGTATACCACGCACAGCCCGTATCCGATTCTACTCGCACTCAGCTGTCTTTTCATGCTGCTCGGCGTGCTCTATTCGCCGATTCTTGCTTTCGCCGCCGTCGTCGCGGTGCTGCTCTGCCTCTGGCGCCTCGGTGCCGAAAGCGCCCGCGTATAACTCGCTGCTGGGAGCACCGGAGTGTACTTGTCATCCTGAGCGAAGCGCGCGCAGACAAAGGATCGCTACGAACCTTTGACGCCTAATGGTTGGCAATAAGGAGGAAGCCGAACACCACACTATTCGCGGCGATGTGTGCGATTAAGACGCATCCAGAAGACCTGGTGAACGCCCGCACTGCTGACAGCCCCAACGAAGCGAACACGATCATTGGGTTCAGTTCGAGGTGGACGGCGATGAAGCACAAGGACCCAATACAAAAAGAAACCCAAGGGTATCTACTGACTTGACTTTGTATCCATACTTGAAAGATGGCCGTTTCCGCAAGCGGTGCGAGAACCAACGGCAGGATGAGATGCCAAAGTGAGTGGGGTAGCGCAACTGTTGAAGATACTCCCGGCAATGAAATGCTGCCGGCCAACGTAGGGAATAGCGCGCGCTCTACGATCGAAATAAACAACGCCGCTAGAGGAAATGAGCAGCCCACAACCACTCCAACCAGCAGCGTTTGTTTCATGGTCAACAGACCATAAGCAACGTCCTTGAAGCGCGAGGAAACGCGCGCTGCGCGCAACGCCGCAACCGAAAGGATCGCATAGACGACTACGGTCGATGTTTCCGGCCACCTTGTTGCAGCCTGAGCAGCAAACCCAACGAGAAGCGCAATAAGGAGCACCTCAGCTAACTTAGCGTTGGCTAAAAATTGCTTATACGCTTGTTCTACTAAAGCCGGAGACCGCACAATATTTCGAACATTCGTTCAAGGAGAGATGCGGGAAGCGCTTGCGACAGTGCGCGCGTTCTCCGCACCTCTCCTTCTTGGCACCTTATTGCGATTGCCGACGGACGTGATTTACCGGCAGAGACGGATCGCTGCTAGATGACTGCGACGGGTCAGCCGTCGAGCTAGGTGCCGGAGCCGGAAATGGAACGGGGGTAGGCGGATTCACCGGACACGACGGATTACCGACCGGCGGCATCCATAAGATAGGCCCAGGCCAATTTTGCACGAGAGATGCCCGATTGTCCCAAGCCCACGACAGCGCTTGGCCTACGCCCCAGCTGATCATGCCGCTCGCAATTGCCTTGGCGACCCAACCGGCAACGGGTTCCTCTTGTTGAGGCTGCATCGTTCCTTGCTGCTGAACCTGTTCCGTGCCAACCAACCTTCCGCTCTTATCGTAAAGGCTGACTGACGCGGCCTTGGATGGATCAGATGGAATATAGACGTCAGTTGTAGACGCAAGATTAACTAGAGCTCCCGCTTCGATAGCAGTTGACGCGTCAACTCCTGCGCTCTCCAACTTTGACGAAGTTGCTGAGTGTCGACCTTCACTCCATTGATCACAATACCGCTCATGAAAGAACGTGTTACCTCCGTTTGAACAGAACGACGCCGACAAACTTCCGTATTAATATTGCGTACTTATCGGCAAATTGAGAGCCGCCAATTTTGCTCAATAAGGCGCCTCTCCTCTCTTTAGAACTGGTATTTTCAACACCGGTTGAACGTCATTACCGGTCACATTTTACGCTGTTACCGGTATTGCCATCAAAGCCAGCCTGAAGCGCCCAAAGCGATGAGATATTCGCCTTGCCTGGGTTGATCAATGGGCGAGAACTCAAGGGCGACGTTCCACAATCAACTGATATCCGAGAGCTTGATGCCGTCGCTGACCAAAGACCATGCAAGAGCGTATAACCACCCGAGAATCGCGAGTCACGATTCGATCGGCGACATTGAACCTTCCGAAAATTGCTATGCACGTGGCGATGGCTTGCCTCGAGGGCGGCAAAAAGCAAAATGGGTGCCTTCAGTTGTGACCGGCTTCGCGCGCCACCGGACCGAACCGCTGCTCCTGCTCGTGCACGGAGCATTGCTGCCGGTCGCCACCGTGACGCCCTTTGTCACTCGAGCACACAGCATCGCCGGATCGTTGTTGCTGCTCACCGCAATTGCCGTGAGCTACTGGATGGGCATCCGGCGCAAGACGCGACGACAAAAAAGGAGGGCTGCGACGTCATCTAGGATGAGCTTGCATGCAAGAAGCGCTTCCTGCGGCCGTCGCGGCCCTCGATCTTCCCAAGCCCACGCTCGTCGTGTGGCTCCGCCACGTCGGTTGAACGTTTTTCCCTGAACCGCTCGCGCAGTTGCGCGAGCTCGACTCGGAATTCGATAAGCTCGGCGTCGAAGTGCGCTTCGTGGTTATCGGCGATGCGAAAAAGGTTGCCGCATTTTGCTCGCCTTATGGCATGGCCGATCGCTGCATTCCCGATCCGAACAAAGCGACGTTCAAATCGATGGGCTTTGGCGACTACAATTTACTCAAGCTCTTCAGCGACAAAGCGCTGCTCGCGCGACGCCGTGAAAACAAGAAGGCCGGGTTCTCGCAAAACTGGGGCGCGACGCGCATTCAAGACGGCGCGCAGCTTCCCGGCGCGGCGCTGATCGATCGTGAAGGCCGCATCGTTTGGAAATACGCGGGCGTCCACCCCGGCGATCTGCCGAATATGCGCGACATGCTCGAACAAGCCCGCACCATCTTGTAGCCCGGAGTCGAAGGACGCCGTCGCGAATGTGAACCACCATGAAGGCGTATGTCCTAGCATTCGCACTACTTGCCACCGTCGTCGCATGTTCTTCGGGCAACAAGCCGATGAGCGGACCGCCGCCAACGATAGCGCCAGGACCGATCGACGTCAGCCCGTCGTCGCTCAGTTGGACGCTCGGCGGATATCCGACGCCCGCAGCGGTCACGGTCACCGACGCGAAGGGCTTCGGCACGCCGACGAGCGGCAACCCGAACGCAATCGGTGTAGCGCTCTCCGATCCGATTCACATGGGCGCATGGGTGGTGCAGCCATCCTCGGGCGCAACGGCGGCGACGGTCTATGTTCAGCCGATCGGCGCTGCAAGCAACGTGACGATCAGCATCAGCGATCTCAACAGCGATCAGGGCACGCTCACCGCATCCTCGCAACCGTGCGGACGCCCCGACGCGCTGAGTTTCGCGCAGTTGCTCTCGCCGGCAAATGGTGCGACGAGCGTTCCGGTAACGACGAGCACGATCTATGTGGCGGGAACCACGGTGCCGGCTGTGACGTTGCCGCCGAACTCGGCGCCGCCCGGCAAATTGCATTTCGTCATCGACAAGATCGCGACCGAAGAAGGCACGACGCTCACCGCTGCTACGCCGCCGCCGAATTCGGCAACGCCCGCACCGGTGCCCGGCAACACCTACATCGGGGCCGAGCCGATGCCGCCGCTCTCTGTGAACAATACGTACGACGTCTACCTCTATGACGATGCGTGCGAGCAGCCGTTCCTCGCCGGAAGTTTCTCGACGTGATTCTGCTCGGCATCGAAAGCTCGTGCGATGACACCGCGACCGCGGTCGTCGAAGACGGCCGCCGCGTGCTTTCGAGCGTCTCCACGAACCAGGACGAATTTCACGCAAAATACGGCGGAATCGTGCCCGAAATCGCCTCACGCCAGCACGTCGCGCTGATGTCCGCTGCGGTCGATGACGCACTCGAACGCGCGA
Organism: Vulcanimicrobiota bacterium; assembly: GCA_027459645.1. Lineage (GTDB taxonomy): Bacteria > Vulcanimicrobiota > Vulcanimicrobiia > Vulcanimicrobiales > Vulcanimicrobiaceae > JAMXLG01. The sequence goes on along the minus strand of DAIDHQ010000018.1, from coordinate 30,073 downwards.
ACCTCGCGCTGCGCGACGTGCACGGCATCGCGGTCACGCGGGGGCCCGGACTGATCGGCAGTCTCGTCGTGGGCGTTGCGGCGGCCAAGGCGCTTGCTTTTGCGCTCGACAAGCCCCTCTTCGCCGTCAATCATTTGCACGGCCACATCTTCGCGGCGTTCCTCGATCGCGACGAGGCGATGCCCTATCCGTTTCTCGCCTTGCTCGTCTCCGGTGGACATTCGCAGCTCGTCGAGGTGCTTTCTGCCGTCGACATGCGCATCATCGGTCGCACGCGCGACGATGCTGCCGGTGAAGCCTACGACAAGACAGCGCGATTGCTCGGCCTCGGCTATCCGGGCGGACCGCAACTCGATGCGCTCGCGCGCAAGGGAAATCCGAAAGCGTACGCTTTTCCGCGCCATCGCCCCGATGCGGGAACGCTCGACATGTCGTTCTCGGGATTAAAGACGTCGGTGCGCTATTTTCTGGAATCCGAAGCTGGGCGCAACGCCGATCCCGCCGACGTCGCCGCCTCGTTTCAAGCGGCCGTCCTCGATGTGCTGATGGCACGCGTCGACGCGGCTTATCGCACCGGCGACTACCAAGCGCTCGTTCTCTCCGGCGGCGTTGCTGCGAACTCCGGCCTTCAGCACGCCGTTCGCGCGTGGGGCGAGGCTAATCGCGTCCCAACGTTCATTCCGCCGCCCCGGTACTGCACCGATAACGCCGCCATGATCGCCGCGGCAGCATACCACCAGCAAGAATTCGTGCGCGCGGACGCGCTCACGCTCTCGGCCGATCCCAATTTGCCGTTTTTACTCGCCGCCATATAGCGGTATACTCTCCACCATGAAACTGATCGCCGGCCTCCTGGTGTTCGCCGCGCTCGGCTTTACGGCCGCAGGCGCGCAAACGCTGCCGCAATCGACGCAAGATCGTCAGACGATCGCAAATCTCGAATATCAAGCCAACCTGCCCGGCACCGACCCCGCCACGCGCGCGCAGATTCAGCAAGAGATTTCGCAATTGCAGTATCGCATCAACACGCGCCCGCTGATCCAACCTATGCCGACGCTTCCACCGACGTGGCAACAGCAACCCGGCTTGAGTTCGACGCTTCCTTACGTCAACAGCGGCAACACGGTGCCAATGACTGCGACGATCTACGGATCGTGCGCCGCCGAGAAAGCCGTGCTCGGCTATCTACAAGAGCAAATCACACTGCCGTCGACGACGACCGACGAACGCAACTACGACCGCCAACGCATCGGCGATCTGCAACGCCAGATGGCGCAGGAACACTGCTAAGCGCGAGGCGTGCGGCCGCCGATCCGAAAGGCCGGCTGCGTATGGAAGAGCAGCCGGTCTCCCAACCCGCCGCGAACGAGGTTCTGCTCGAAATCCGCGCCTGCGGCGTGTGCCGGACCGACCTGCACATCGTCGACGAAGAACTGCCCCCTCGCCACACCGCCATCACGCCTGGTCATCAAATCGTCGGCAGCGTTCGTGCCGCGGGGGCTGCCGTCGATCCAGCGCTCGTCGGCACGCGGCGCGGCGTTTCGTGGATCGCATCGACCGACGGGACGTGCCCACAATGTCTCGCCGGGCGCGAAAATCTCTGCGATGCGATCGCCTTTACGGGCTACGATCGCGACGGCGGCTACGCGCAGTTTGCAACCGCGCGCGCCGATTTCACCTACGCCCTCCCCGACGAGCTGAGCGATCTCGAAGCGGCGCCGCTGCTTTGCGCGGGCATTATCGGGTTTCGCGCCTTACGCGTCGCCGGCGTCCAGCCCGGCGAGCGCGTCGGCCTCTATGGCTTCGGCGCATCGGCTCACCTCGCGATTCAAGTGCTGCGCGCGTGGAAGTGCGACGTCTACGTCGCGACCCGGGGCGAGTCGCATCGGGTCCTCGCGCGCAGCATGGGCGCAACGTGGGTCGGCAGTGAGAACGACCGCCCGCCGCGCCAGCTCGATCGCGCCGTCACATTCGCGCCCTCGGGCGACGTCGTGGTCTCCGCCCTCTCGGCGCTACGCAAAGGCGGCGTCGTTGCGATCAACGCGATTCACCTGGACCGCATCCCGCAATTCGACTACGACACGCTGCTGTGGGGCGAACGCCAAATCCGCAGCGTCGCGAACATGACGCGCGCAGACGCGCACGACTTTCTGGATCTAGCCGCGCGCGCACGCATCCGCTCCCGCGTCACCACGTTTCCGCTCGACCACGCACAGGACGCACTCGATGCGCTGCGCCACGATCGCATCGACGGCGCGGCCGTGCTCATGCCTGGCGAATTTCGGATAGCGCCGGCTCTCGGAACGTGAAGACCAGAATCGAGGCGTCGTCCATCGGCGCCTTCCCTTTAAAGATAGTATCCTGTATGATTCGCGCTTTATCGTCGGTGTTTTCGGTGGTCGCATCCTGGACCGCGTCGAGCAACAGTTGGTCGCCATCGACCAGGGTGCGGCGGTTTTCGGTAACGCCGTCGGTGTAGAGTACGAACAAGCCGCGCTCGGGTGCGCTGATTCTAAAGGTGCTATAAGAGGCATCCTCCTCCACACCCAACATCAACCCTCCGTAATCTTCGAACTTGGCGTCGGCGCCGTTCATCAGAATCGGCGGTGGATGGCCGGCGCACGCGTATACGATCTCGCGGGAGTGCATATCGACGTAGCCGCAGATCGCGGTCATGTGTTCCGTCTGGTTCTGCAAGGTCAGGGTGTTGATGCGCGACATGACCGCAGCCGGGTCGATATTTCGCATCAGCAGCCGCGCTACCGAGCCGCGCAGGAGATTGGCGGCACCGGCGGCGGCCTGCCCGTGGCCCATGACGTCGCCGATCGCAAAGGCCATATGGCCGTGAGTGAACATGACATCGTACCAATCGCCGCCGACACGTTCATCCTTGGCCGCGAACAAGAACGTGGAACTCACGTCCATTTCCACGGTTTTTTTGAGCGCTTTCAGCAGCCGCTCCCCAACGGGGCGGCCCTGGTGCTCGACGGCGCTCGATCCCGTAACCAAGCATCCCTTTGTGGCTTTTTGCAACGTCGGTATGGGAACGTACCCCGGATTTTCCAGGTAGCGAAAGGCCACGCGTCAATGCCGCGAGTCGAGACAAGGAACCATAGGGTTGCAGTATGCTCCCGCACGCGACCGGGCGCTGTGCGATACCGCACGTAAAGCGCCCAAACGTGATATACTGATCGCATCTCCCCAGTGCTAACGGATGCCTCAGCGTCCACAGACATGGTTGCTATACGTACCAGTCACCCAATCGGTTGCTTCATAGCTTCGGCCGCGCGCGGTTGGCCGGGCTATCCCCGGATCTAACCTCCGCGCGAATACATGCACACGACGAACTTCCATCGACGACACGGCGCTTGCTGCAAACGGTGTATTTTCCCACCAGCGCCGTAATCTCGCTCTTGTACCGTACCGACGAACTAGCGCTCGACGTTTACGGCGTCGGTTGCGAAGGCATGCTGGGCGGCGGCGGAGTGCTCGAACAACGATCGCGTCATTTCAACTTGGTTTGCCAGATCGGAGGAACGGTGCTCTCCATGCCGCTTGCGAAGTTCCAAAAACATTTGCGCGGCGATGAACGTCTGCGCGATATCCTGCGCGTGTATCAACAGCGTACCGTCAGCGACATCATTCAATCCGTCGTTTGCAACGCGCATCACTCGATCGCAAACCGTACCGCTCGCGCGTTACTCCTCTCCTCCGCCCGAACAGGGAGTTCCGGATTCGCCATGACGCACGAGTCGCTCGCGCGTATGCTCGGCGTAACGCGTTCCGGCGTATCGCTCGCGCTGGAGTCGCTCCAGGAACAGGGCGCGATCCGCTCCCGTGGCGGCAAAATCACGATTCTCGACCGAAAAGCGCTTTCGCGCGTTTCGTGCGATTGCTGAGGGCGCCTAAAACGGTCCCTTTGTGCGATTTCGCACAAGGTGAATAGGTAATAGTCGCCAAGTCCTTAGCTCGGAAAGTTGGGGACATGCCGAAAGAACGTGCGCTTCCGCGTGTCGTCGCGCCAAAGCGCTCGATGCGCGAGTATCTTGCGATGAACGCGTGCCTGAGGGACCTGGACGAATCGCAGATCCTGGCCGTAGAAAAAGAAGCCGAGGTGGTGCCGCTTCTCGTCGACGCTCACATTTACGCGCCCGGCGAAGAAATCACCGAAGCATATTTTCCGATCGATTGCGTCCTCTCGGTCGTCACCCGAATGCACGACGGCAACATGATTGAAATCGGAACGATCGGGCGAGAAGGCAATTCCGCGATCCCGCTCTTGCTCGGCTCGACGACGACGGCGAACGAATGCTATTGCCAGGTACCCGGGCTCGCCGTCAAAATGAGCGCCGATCTCTTTGGGCGATTGCGCGAGGGCCGTCCGTTCACGAAGGTCCTCGATCGCTTCGTACAAGCCTATGTGAATATGCTCGGGCAACTCGCGGCGTGCAACCGGCTTCACACGATCTATCAGCGCTGCGCGCGGTGGCTTCTCCTCACCCACGATCGCGTCGGCCACAACGATTTTCAGCTTACGCAAGAATATTTGGCGATGATGCTCGGCACGCACCGCTCGGGCGTAACGATCGCCGCCGCAACTTTACAAAAGGCCGGCTTTATTTCTTACGGGCGCGGCGTCATACGCATTCTCGACCGCGCCGGCCTGGAATTGGCCTCGTGCGAATGCTACGAGGTCGCTCGCGATCAGTTTGCCGGCATTACGGTCGGGCTAGCACCCATTACATATCGCTAGAGACCGGCGTTGACATCTTGCCGAGCTCCTGGTAGGGTAGCTGAACGATGACGATCTTCGGGCTTGCCGCCACGACGACGACCACGACCACCACGCTTCGGGCGTTCGGTGTTGGGTTGATGTAGGCAAAAACGAAGTAATCGAAGCTTACGAGCCCCGCGCCGAACGGCGTGGGGCTTTTTCTATTTCCGACTCTGGAGGAGAGCGAAGATGAACGTTCGATGCACCCGGTGCGGCGCCGCCGCGGATCCTCTGCGCATCTGCGCGTGCGGAGGATTGCCGGAATTTGCGGCACCGTCGACGCGCATCGATGCCGCGGGGTTAAAGCGGCTTCTGCGCGAGCGCCGCGCCTCATACGAGCCGCTTTTTGCAAGCGGCGTCTGGCGGTTGCGCGAGTTGCTGCCGCCGATCGCCGCCGAACACGTCATCTCGCTGCGCGAAGGCAACGTCCCCGTGTATGCCTCGGCCGCGGGTGCGCGCTTTTGCGGGGCCGACCGCGTGAGCTACTTGCATCTCGGCATGAATCCGACCGGCTCGTTCAAGGATCTCGGCATGACCGTCGCCATCTCCGCGGCGCACGCGCTCGGTGCCCGCGCCGTGGTTTGTGCGAGTACCGGCAATACGGCATCGTCGATGGCGGCGTATGCGGCGCGCGCCGGCATGCGGGCCTACGCGCTCGTTCCGCGCGGAAAGGTGAGCGCGGTAAAACTCGCGCAGATGCGCGACTACGGCGCAACGCTGATCGAGGTCGAAGGTTCGTTCGACGACGCCTTTGCCAAGCTCGGCGAGATCGAAGGCGCGGTGCTCGTGAATTCGATTAACGCCTATCGCATCGAAGGGCAGAAATGCGCGGCGTTCGCCCTTCTCGACGAACGCTCGTGGCGCGTTCCGGATTGGGTGCTGCTGCCGGGCGGCAACCTCGGCAACATCTCCGCGTTTGCCAAAGGGTTTCGCGAAGCGCGCGAGCTCGGGCTCATCGATCGTCTTCCGCGGCTCGCACTCGTGCGTGCGCAACGTGGCGTCGACACCTGCGCCAGCGCGATTGCCGTCGCCGATCCGAAATCGCTCGAACGCGCACACCGCGAACTCGAACGCTTCGGCGGAATCGAACTTGCCCTCGACGACGCCGAGATATTTGCCGCGAAAGCGGCCATCGGGCGCGAAGGCATCGGCTGCGAACCCGCAAGTGCCGCGTCCCTTGCCGGCGCGAAGGCGCTGCGCGAACGAGGCGATATCACGCGCGACCACGACGTCGTCTGCGTTCTGACCGGGCACGTCCTTAAAGACGCCCGCGCGTACGACAATGCCGCCTGAAGCATTTGTCGTTAGCGCTCCGGCGACGAGCGCCAATCTCGGGCCCGGTTTTGACGCGGTTGGGGCGGCGCTCTCGCTGCGCCTGCGCGCGCAGGTGACGCCGGCGCGCCGTTTCTCGCTGGCGTTCGAAGGCCCGGAGCGTCCCACGCACGACGGCTATGCGCGGCTCTTCCGCGAAGCGCTCGGCTTCGGCGACAGGCGAATGCCCAACGCCGCGATTCGCGTGCGCAATGCTATTCCGCTCGGCAAGGGCCTCGGTTCGAGCGCGGCGGCACGCGTCGCGGCGCTCGCGATCGCGCAACGCTTTAACGGCGAGCCGCTCGATCGCGCGGCGCTAGCGCGCGATGCGACGCGCCTGGAAGGCCATGCCGACAACGCGCATGCGGCCGTGTACGGCGGCATCGCCGTGGCAGCAAACGATACCACGATCGTCCTGCCGTCGCCGCACGATGTGCGCGCGGTCGTCGTCGTTCCGGAAATCGATTTCGAAACGCATACCGCGCGCGCCGTGCTTCCGCAGCGGTATTCGCTCGAAGATACCGCCTTCACCGCCGCTCGTGCGTCGCTGCTCGGCGCGGCGCTTGCAAGCGCGTCGTGGCACGCGCTCGCCGAGGCGATGCGCGACCGCATGCACCAGCCGTATCGCGCAAAGGCCGTGCCCGGACTCGATGCCATCGTTGCCCTCCGCCTTCCCGGATTGCTCGGGATCGCGCTTTCCGGCGCCGGCCCAAGCGTGCTCGCCATCGTCCGCGAGCGCAGCGCCGCGCGCGTTGCGACGGCGATTCGCCGCTGCTTCGCTCGCGAAGGCGTGGCGGCGTCGGCGATGGCGCTCGAATTTTCCGCGCGGGGCTTGACGGTCGCCAAATCGCCATGGTAGCCTTGCGGAAATGTTCGCGACCACCACCGCCATGATGTCCATGTGCTGCATGCAAAGCAATGCGGCGCGGGCCGTCATGGAGCGAACTCCGGTGTAACCGAACGAAATCGCTTGATGATGATGCCCTCGCCGAACCGGCGGGGGCATTTTCGTTTCTCCCGCTTTCCCGTCGAAAAAGGAGGCTCGCGGAGAATATGCTCTGTACCGTAGGAATCGCACTGCTCGGGTGTGGTACCGTCGGTTCGTCCGTCGCACAGCGGCTCATCGCCGAACGCGACGCGATCGAACGCCGTAGCGGCGTTCGTTACGAACTGCGCGGGATCGCCGTCCGCAACGAAGGCAAGCCGCGTGGGGTCGATGCGTCGCTCTTCACGCGCAACGCCCTCGCGCTGATCGACGATCCGCGCGTCGATCTCGTGATCGAATGCATCGGCGGCACGCACGAAGCCGGCGACTTCGTCGAACGTGCGTTGGAACGCGGTCGCCACGTCGTGACCGCGAACAAAGACCTGCTCGCCACACACGGTCCGCGGCTGCGTGCGCTCGCTCAGGTTCGCGGCAGCGGCTTGCGTTACGAAGCCGCCGCCTGCGGCGCAATTCCGGTCGTGCGCATGCTCGAAGAGAGCTTAGCCGGCGACCGCATCGACGCAATCGCGGGTATTCTCAACGGCACCTGCAACGCGATTTTGAGCGCGATGGAGAACGGTGCCGAGTACGACGAAGCCTTGCGCGACGCGCAAGCTCGCGGCTTCGCGGAAGCCGACCCATCGCACGACGTCGAGGGCATCGATGCCGCGCACAAACTTGCGCTCTTGATGCAACTCGCCTTTGGTCTTGCGATCATTACGCCGCGCATCGGTGCGAGCGGCATCACCGGCATCACGAAGCGCGATATCGCGCGGGCGCACATGCTCGGTTATCGCATCCGCCTCGTCGCCGCAGCCACGCGTCGCGCTGCGGCGGTCGCACCGGTCCTGGTCCCGCAATCACACCCCTTTGCCGATGCGCGCGGGCCCGAAAACGTCGTGCGCGTCGTAGCGCGTGACGCGGGTACGCTCGCGCTGCACGGCCACGGCGCCGGCGGCGCCGCAACGGCATCCGCCGTGCTCGGCGATGTCGTGAGCTCGCTGCACGCCATCGCCTCGCATCGCGACGTCGTAGCGCACCTGCCGCTCGAGCCCGCGCTCGAACTCGCGCCGCTCTTCGCGGATCTTCCGCGATTGCCAGAACTCCCACGCTACCCGCGCTGGGACGATTCCATCCTCGAAGCCCCCGTCTCGCTCGAACAACGAGCGCTCTCATGACGGAAAAGGAGAACCACCACCGATGAGCACGACGCTCGAACCAACCCGAACGCCCTCGTTCGATACGATCGCGATCCATGGCGGCCACAACGGCGACCCGGCGACCAAAGCGCGGGCGGTTCCGATCTATCAAACGACCTCATATCTCTTCGACTCGACCGATCACGCGAGCAAACTCTTCGCGCTCGAAGAGTTCGGCAACATTTACACGCGCATCAATAACCCGACAACCGACGTGTTCGAACAACGCGTTGCGTCGCTCGAAGGCGGCGCCGCCGCACTCGCCGTCGCGAGCGGTCAAGCGGCCGTCGTATATGCGCTCCTCAATCTCGCGCGCAGCGGCGATCACATCGTCTCGAGCGCGTCGCTCTATGGCGGTACGTATAACGCGTTTGCGCACACGCTTCCCCGCTTCGGCATCGACGTCTCGCTCGTCGACTTCAACGACCCGTTTGCCGTCGAAGCGGCGATCAAGCCGAATACCAAGGCGATCTACGCGGAAACGATCGGCAACCCGCGCATCGACGTGCTTGATCTCGAGCTCTACAGCGAACTCGCGCATCGTCACGGCTTGCCGCTGGTCGTCGACAACACACTCGCAACGCCGTACCTGCTGCGCCCGATCGAGCACGGAGCCGACATCGTCGTGCATTCGGCGACGAAGTTCATCGGCGGCCACGGCACGGCGATCGGCGGCGTCATCGTCGACGGTGGACGCTTCGATTGGGGCAACAATCCCCGCTTCGCGGAATTCGTCCAGCCCGATCCGTCCTACCACGGCCTCCAATACGCCCCCGTGTTCGGGAACATCGCCTATATCTTGAAGGCTCGCGTGCAACTGTTGCGCGACGTCGGCGCGGCGCTCTCGCCGTTCAACGCCTGGCTGCTGCTGCAAGGGCTGGAAACGCTCGGCCTGCGCGTAGAACGCCATAGCCGCAACGCGCAAGCGGTTGCGGAGTTTCTTGCGACGCATCCGCGCGTCACCGGCGTGTCGTATCCGGGACTTCCCGGCGATCCGGCGCATGAACGCGCGCAAAAATATCTCCAGAAGGGCGCCGGCGCAATTCTCACCTTCCGCGTCCAAGGCGGTGAGGCTGAAGCCCGCGCGGTCATCGACCGGCTCAAACTCTTTTCGCTGCTCGCCAACGTCGGCGACGCGAAATCGCTCGTCATCCATCCGGCAAGCACCACGCACCAGCAACTCACGCCCGGGGAACGCTTGCGCTCCGGCATCGACGGTTCGACAATTCGTCTCTCCGTCGGCATCGAAGCGATCGACGACATCATCGCCGACCTCCGCCAAGCGCTCGCATAATGTCATTCTGAGCGGAGGCGCGCTATTGTGTCATTCTGAGCGGAGGCGCGTAGCGCCGAAGACGAAGAATCGCTACGAATGATTGGCTTGGGGTGTCATTCTGAGCGGAGGCGCGTAGCGCCGAAGACGAAGAATCGCTACGAATGATTGGCTTGTGGCGCCGTGTCATTCTGAGCGGAGGTGCGTAGCGCCGTAGACGAAGAATCGCTACGAACGATTGGCTTGTGGCGATCCTTCGTCTACGCGCCTTCGGCGCTCCGCTCAGGATGACAACATGCACGCCTTCGGCGCTCCGGTCTGGGATACGAAATGAACATGCACGAACTCGATGTTGAAATAGGCGCGCTCGCGTTGGACGGCGGGGAGACACTCCCCGCCGTTCGGCAGCGCGTAACGATATACGGGAGCGAACGGTTCGGACGCACGGTGCTCGTGACCCACGCGCTTACGGGTTCCAGCCGTGCGGCCGAATGGTGGCCGGCGATCGTCGGCTCCGGCGCGCTTTTCGACCCGGCTGATACGCGTATTGTTTGCATCAACGCGCTCGGAAGTTGCTACGGCTCGTCGCCTGCCGACCGCGTAACGGTGCGCGATATCGTGCGCGCCCAGATGCGCGCGCTCGACGAACTCGGCATCGACCATCTCGATGTCGCGATCGGCGGTTCGCTTGGAGGCATGCAGGCGCTGCAGTGGGCACTCGACGCACCTCAGCGCGTCGGCGAAGCGATCGTCGTCGGCGCGCACGACCACCACTCCGCGATGGGCGTTGCGCTCAACGCGATTCAACGCGAATGTCTGGGACTCGATCCCATGCGCGGGTTACGCACGGCGCGCAAGCTCGCCATGCTCACGTATAAATCAGAGACGTTGCTCGCGGAGCGGCACGATCGCCGCCCGGACCGCAACGACCCCTCGAAATTCGATGTCGAAGGATATCTCGATCTGCAGGCGGACCGCTTCGCCGGCCGCATGGACGCCCGCGCATACGTGGCGCTGACGCATGCGATGGATTCCTTCGACGTTCGTGGCCGCGCGCTCGAAACGAACGCCACGTTCGTCGGTATCACCTCCGACTGGCTCTTCCGCCCACAAGACGTGCGCATCGCCGCCGAACGCTTCGGCGCTCGTTATTTGGAGCTGCGGAGCGACCACGGCCACGACGCATTTCTAGCCGAAGCACAAGTGCTTGCTACGCTGCTCGCCCCCGCTACGGAAGCGGTTCGACCCGCATGACGGCGTCGATCCGCTCGCCGTTCCACGCGTAGAGCAGCGTCTCCGCAACGACGCAGTGACGGATCAGCCGCGGCCGAAACGCGACGATGCACGAGCCTCCCTCGCAACGTACGCTGCGATACACCACACCATCACGACGATTGCGCGCGTAGAGTTCCAAGCCGAATCGTTGCGAGGCGTCATATCGGTTCGAGGCATAGAGCGGGTCCTCCGCGCCACGCGAGCGCAGGTCCTCATACGAACCGCTGATGCCCGCATGCAGCGTACGCTTGAACACGCTCGTCGCAGGCATCTGCGCGTCGCGTAGGAAGCGCGCGGTATGATAGCTCGACTCGGCAACGGCCGTCTCGCCCTCGAAGGCCGCGTTATACACGCCGAACGTGCCGTCGGTAAAGCGGCTCGCGCCGGAATACACGAACGACGCGATGACGAGTTCTTCGGGTTCCTCACCCACGTCTTCCGGCCGAATCTTTCGTCGCGGGCTCCACTCTTGGCGAATGCGCGGGTTCGTCAGCGATTCGAGTTGATCGAGCGCGCTTTGCGATGCAACGCTCGGAAGCCGGCTTACGATCGGACGATCGAACGGCCGATGCGCGATGATGCGAAACGTGCGGCGATCTTTGAGACGCGCTACCACCCGCGTTCCGCGTCCAAATACGCGCGCACCGCCGAGATGCTTTCCAGCGATCCATCGAGCATGAACTCTTTCGGACTCACGCCTTTGAAGAGCGGATGGCCGTTAGTCCGCGAGATCCATTCGTCGGCAAGCCGCTCGTCGGGCAGCAAAACGTTGATCGCTTTGAAGATCCCGTAGAGATGCGAAATGCGCTGCAACGTGTCGTAGGAAAGCAGCGCTCCATGCGGATCGCGCATGTACTTCGTGTACGTCGACTGCGGAACGATGCCGAGCAGAATTCGCTGCTCCATCGCGCTGAGCGCCCAGTGTGCCGCGATATCGCGAAACGCCGCCAGAGCGGTTGGGCTCAACTCCCGCAAACGTGCCGGATGCCGGGCTAGGTCTCTTGCTGTCAGCGAGGGCGCAAAGGCTGCCATGCGCTCATTATAGCATTTTTATCCAGCGCCGCCATTTATAGCTAAGCCAAGCTACTCTTTGTACCACCAGCTAATACAAAGGGGGCTTTGTATTGTCGTCTAATACAATGACCCGGCCCCTACCAATCCGAAGGAGACCATGAAAACACTTGCTGCCATACTCCTCGCGGCAATGCTTATGCCCGGTAGCCGCGTGAGCGCCGCAACCCCAAAGGCCGCGTTCTTCGCCCAGGTTGGCGAGCATGCGCTCTCGACGCACGCAGCCCCCGGCATTGCGCTTGCCGTCGTTCACAACGGCCGAATCGTCTACGAACATGGCTTTGGTTATGCAAACGTCGAAGCGCGAACGCCCGTCACATCGGAAACACGCTTCTCGATCGGCTCGCTCACGAAGCAACTCACCGCCGCATCGATCATGGTGCTCGCACAGCAGCATAAGCTCTCGCTCGATGATCCTCTCGCGAAGTACGTGCCTTCGCTGCCGAACGCAGGAACCATCACGCTTCGCATGCTGCTGAATCAGACGAGCGGCCTGCACAACTACCCGGGGCTAACCGAACACGAGTGGCCGCTGCACGGGCGCATCCCGCTTTCGCGCGTCATCGCGATTCTTGGAACGGACAAACCGGATTTCGCGCCCGGCACCAAGTGGGAATACAGCAACGCTAACTATGCCGCGCTTGCCGCCGTCATCGAGAAAGTCACCGGCGGTTCGTATGCACAGTTCGTGCGGCAGCGGATCTTCTCACCGCTGCACATGCAGAGCAGCGGTATCGGCTTGGCGGCGCAACAGCAGGGAACCGTAGCAACCGGATACATTCACGATACGCCGGAGGCTCCGCCATGGAGTCTCGACATCTATAGCGGTGCGGGAGGCGCCATTTCGTCGGCGCACGACCTTGCGCTGTGGGACATCGCATTAATGCACGGCACGCTCGTGCCGAAACCGATGATCGCGCAGATGTGGAGTAAAGGTACACTCGGTGACTACGGCATGGGGTGGATACCGACAACCGTTGCCGGTCACCGCGAAGTGTGGCATAACGGCCTCGCCCCCGGTGTGGGCGGCTACTGCTTCAACGCCATCTTCCCCGACGACGGCCTTGCGGTCGTCGTGCTGACAAACGGCTATGCCGCAATGGGTGTTCCCGAACGCATGGTGCAAAAGATTGCTGCGGCGTACGGAATCGGCACGGCAAAGCCGATCGTGCTGCCCACGGAAGCTCCAGGCGACAATACGAAAATCGACACGCTTGCTCGAACGTTTTGGGATCAGCTCGGAACCGGTACGGTCGACCGCGCGACCATCACGCCCAGCTTCTCGAAGCTGCTGACGCCGCAATTCCTCGCCCAAATCGCTCAGCAGATTACGTTGATGGGCCCCCTGCGCGCGTTCACCTTCATCGGGTCGCGCACGTTCGCGATGGGGACCGCTTATCGGTACGAACTCACGCTCCAAAGCGGCGTCTCAAAGACGTGGGTAATCTATATAACGCCGGACGGAAAGATCGCCGGTTCCGGATTGCAGTCCAAGTAACGCGACTGCGCGGTGCTAACGTGCGGCGGCCAACCGTTTCTTGCGCGCGGCCGCCGCGTAAAAAAGCGCTCCGGCCGCGAGAAGCACCAGCGTTAGGCCGACGATTTTGATCACGGCGAGCGGTTTGTTCGGCTCGTCGGCGGGCGGGATCGTGGAAAGCACGATCGACGCGATCGTCGTGAACAATCCCACGACGGACGCGATGACCACCGTTAGGTGGCCGCCCGGAATGCGTGCCGCTCCTTCCGGTACCGTTTCGCGAATCTTGATGGCCGCGGAGAACATGAAGAGAAACGGCACCATCGTCACGAGCACCGCCATGCCGACCAGCACTTCGTACGCGCCGCTTACGCTGGTGCCGCCTTGGCCGATCACGATGACGATTGCCGCGAGAACGCCTTGCGTCACGAGTGAGGCGACCGGCGAGTGGTACTTCGGGTGCATCGTTCCGAAGACGCGTGGAAGATACGCATCGATGCCCGCGACGAACGGCAAGCGCGCGAGCGATCCGAGCCACGCGCCGAGCGATCCCAGCACGCTCACCGCGACGAGCATCGCCGCAACCGGCGTGACGAACCGCCACGATGCAATCGAAGCAATGTGTTCGATCGTCTGCATGACCCCGAATAAGCCGTCGACCTTTTGCGCCGGAACGGCAGCCAGCACGCTCAGCGTTCCGAGGATGTAGATGCCGCCGATCAGCGGCGCCGCGAGCGCAAGCCCAAGCGGAATCGACCGTCGCGGGTTCTTGATCTCGCCCGCTATGCACGAAATCGATTCCGGGCCGACCCACGCAAACGCAATCGTCGACCAAAAGATCAAATCTTTAACGCCCGCGCCCGGAACGAGCGAACGCGCGTCGATCTGCGTCGCCGGCCCAAAGCGATTCCACGCGTACACACCCGCGCCGAGCAAGATCAACGTGACCGCCCAGCGTGCGGCCGCGCCGACGTTGTTGAGCCATTTTTCCACGTCGAGCCCGAAGACGTTCAGTACCGTTCCAAACGCGAGCGCGGCGATCGAAACGGTCACGAAAAACGGAATCGACGCGCGCAGCGCGGCGGCGTTCGGCAGCGCGAAGAGCGCGTTGCCGGCCATGAAGTACAAGAGTGCGGCGAAGTAGGGAAAATTCGTCGTCCAGTACGTCCAGCCGGTCATGAATCCCGCGAAATCGCCGAACGCGCGCTTGCTCCACACGTAGATGCCGCCCTCGTCGGGATAGATCGACGAGAGATAGACCACCACGATCGCGAGTGGTACGAACATCGCGAGACAGCCGAGGATCCATACCGAGATCGAACTCGGCCCGGCGGCCGCGGCCGTGGCGACCCATTGCAAATTCGAGCCGGCTATCACGAAAAACAGCACGACGTCGAGCAGTCCGAGACTGCGTTTTAGCACGAAGCGCGACTTCTCAGTCGCGCTTCGATAATCCGCCTCGGTGAGGAACGCAGCGTTACTGCCCCTGCCCCTTCGAATAGCCCGCAACGCCGTCGAAGGTGAAGAGCCCTTCGTCTTTGATGATGTCGAAGCCGCCGGCGTGAATGGCCTCGAGCGTATCGAGCACCTCGCGCATCGTCGCGCGTTCTTTCCCGACGAAGCGGCAGCGCCAGTGATCGACGCAGCGCGTCAGGTCGCTTCCACGCGGCCACACTTGCGTACCACGATTGGTGATCATTTCGAGCGTTAGCGGCGTCGGCAGCGCGCGCAGCTGCTCCGCGAGCACGCGCGGCTCGCCCGTCCAATCCAGGAAGACGTCGATGCCGACGCGCTCCTTCACCAGTGCCGTGGTCGCCGCATCGTCGAAGCCGGCAGGCATCACCGGAACGCCGACCGTCGGCGCGTGCAGCGTGCGCGGACGCATTCCCAGCCGCTGCGCGATCGCGGTCGCAAAGTCACTCGTCGAAACCATCAGCCGCGTGCGCGGTCCCGCAATATCGCGCGTGTGCAAGCCGTCTTCGATCGTCGTCAGCCACGCATCGGAGATGCGCTGCGCGACGTCGACCTGTCCGAGGTGCGCGAGCATCATCACCGCCGCGTTGAGAAGTCCTGACGGATTCGCGACGCCGGCTCCGGCGATATCGGGCGCCGAACCATGAACGGCTTCGAACATCGCAAAGCGCTCGCCGACGTTCGCGGATCCGGCGAGCCCGACCGATCCGGTGAGTTCGGCCGCTACGTCGGAGAGAATGTCGCCGTAGAGATTCGGCAGCACGATCACGTCGAAGCGTTCGGGATTGGCGGCCAGGCGCGCCGCGCCGATGTCGACGATCAGGTGCTCGGATTCGATCTCGGGGTAGCTTGCGGAAATTTCATTGAACACCTGATGGAAGGTTCCATCGGTCATCTTCATGATGTTGTCTTTGCTGAAGCACGAGACGCGGGTGCGGCGATTCGCGCGAGCGTACTCGAAAGCGTAGCGCACGATGCGTTGCGCGCCCGAACGCGTGATCAGCTTCAAACATTGCGTGACGTCGCGCGTCTGGCGGTGCTCGATGCCGCCGTACACGTCTTCTTCGTTCTCGCGCACGATCACCACGTCCATCGCCGGGTGCAGCGTTTCCACGAAAGGTGCGAGCGCCCGGGCCGGCCGGACGTTGGCGTAGAGCCCGAACATCTTGCGGATCGTCACGTTGAGGCTCTTGAAACCGCCGCCCTGCGGCGTCGTGATCGGCGCCTTCAGCAGTACGCCCGTGTCGCGCAGCAGGTCGAGCGTTTCGTCCGTAACGCCGCTCGAAACGCCGCGGCGGTACACCCGCTCGCCGAGTTCGATGGGAACGAAGTCCAAATCGGCGCCGGCTTCCCGGAGCACGAGTTGCACGGCCTGCGAGATCTCCGGGCCAATGCCGTCGCCCTCGGCCACCGCCACCTGGGGCCGCACGGCGGTGCGGAGTTCGCGTTCTTTCTCAATCGAAATCAAGGGAAGTCCTTTCATTTACATGAAATCAATTTCATGTAAATAGTGACATGAAAGAACGGCCCTGTCAACAGCGAAGGTGGGACGATGGAACCCCGCTCGGGTTGGACCTTCCTCAGTAATCACTCCCACGTGCTCATCGCGCTGGCGGGTGATCCGGAATTGCGCATCCGCGATCTCTCGCAAATCGTCGGCATCACGGAGCGCTCGGTGGCCCAGATCCTTCTGGATCTCGAAGGCGCGGGCGTCATCACGCGGGCCAAAGACGGTCGCCGTAACGCTTACCACATCAACGCGAAGGTGCCGCTCCGGCATCCCGTCGAGGGTCACCGCACCGTCAAAGACATCTTGCGGCTCGCCCGCAAATAGCAAACGAGGACGGGCGTAGACCCGTCCTCGCCGTTTTGTAGCGAAGCGATCGTTATTCGATTACGGTTGCGTAAAAGTTCGGGCCCACCCAATACCCGTACGCGATGATCTGACGGCCGGTCGCGACCTTACCCGTCATCTTCCGGTTGAGCGCGGGCTGATCGTTGATGACGATCGTCCGCGTTGCTTGTTGCACCGTCACGAGATGTCCGTCGACTTTCGTGATCGTCCCGGCTATGCGTACGCGCATGTGGCCGACGACGTAACGCGGGCAGTGACCGTTGGGAACCCACGTGCCGTTCGTCCAGACGCCGCAAACCGGATCGCCGTATTCATGGTTCGGTCCCATCGCCGCCGTGTCGTCGAGATCGGCGTTAGGATCCTTGTCGACGGTCGTCGTCGTTGTCGTGGTGGTTTGTTGCGTCGTCGTGCCGGGCGTTGGCATGGTGGTCTGCGCGAGCGCCGGCGCAACGGATGACGCGGCGAATGCCGCTGCAAGTAAAAGACCGAGGTACTTCATGTCCGGATCGTACCCGGAGTTGCTAACGGGTTATCGCTCGTATAGCCACCGTTTAATCGCGGCTTCCACGATTTGGTGCTCGTATATATGCAAGCGCTCGTGCGCTTCGGCCTCGGATTCGCCTGCACGCACTTGCAGCGGCTTGCGCGCATACACGGGCCCGCGATCGGTCTCGAGCGTTACGCCGTGCACCGTCGCGCCGATCCAGCGGCTGCCTGCTGCAAAGGCGTCACGCACCGCATGTGCGCCCCGAAACGCCGGAATTTCGGAACCATCCGGCATGCCGACTCTGTCGCGGCTGGAATCGAGCGGCAGAAACGCCGGATGCACGTTGAGCAGTTCGGGAAATGCATCGACGAATCGCCCATCGAGCAGATGCATCCATCCGAGCAGCAGCACGAGCTCCGGTTCGTACGATGCAACGCGCTCGAGCAACGTCGCGTCGTACTCCGCGCGCGACTGCAATGCGCGATCCCACGCCACGATCTCCGCATGCACGTTCGCGGCGCGCGCGCGATCCAACACCTTCGCGTTCGCCTTATTACTCACGACCGCGCGAAGATCGAGCGGAAGCCCGGCCCGCACGCGGTCGATCACCGCTTGCGCGTTGGTTCCGCTGCCCGATGCTAGAAGTACGGTACGCGGTGCGCGCGGGACGAACGACGCGATCTCGAAGGTTTCGACGATGCTGGCGCCCGTCTCGCGGGCGTAGTATGCGAGCAGTTCGGGCGCGCCGACGGCGCCGATCAACGCTCGCCGGTAGCCCCGGGCGCGCAGTTCGCAGAGTGCAATCGCCAGCACGGCACGGCCGATGCTTCCGCGGCGACTCGAAGGCTCGACGCCGAACGGACCGAAAAGTCCGACCCCTTCTTCTCGCGCCACGCCACGCAGCCACGCAAATTGCAGTCCACGCGCGTCGAACGTCGCAAACGCAACCGGCGCGCCGTTAGCCCGCGACACGACGACGTTCGCGCCCGCGTACGCTTCGCTGCTCCAGACGCCGCCGAACGTATCGTCGATCCATGCCAGCACGCGATCGGATGCACCGTTGTGAATCGCGATGTCGAAACCGGCGCTCTCGATGCGGCGTTTCTCGAGCGCTACTCGCTGCGGATCGTAACGCTCGTCCAGCTCGACGAGAAGGTTATGCACGCGCGGGATGAACGACGACCTGCGGTTCGCCGGCCGTGCGCGCTTCGATCCACCCGACGACGCGCGCGCCGGGCACCGCTTCCGCGGCTGTCTGCGCTTGCGTAAGCGGCACGACGAGCGTGTAGCCGATGCCCATGTTGAGCGTGCGGTACCGTTCTTCGTGCTGCAAGTTCCCGCGTTTTACCAACTCGGCCATGATCGGTGGAACGCTCCAGCGCGATTGCTCGAAAACGGCGCGCGCGTTTGAAGGCAGCGTGCGCGGCACGTTTTCCAGCAAGCCGCCGCCCGTGATGTGCGCCATCGTTTTGACGGTCGCGACCTTTTGAATCGCGCGCACCGCGTCGTAGTACGACGGATGTTCGGCAAGCAGCGCGTCGGCGAACGTGGTTCCGTCGAAAGGCTTCGTCCATTCATCGCGCGCAATCAGCGCACGCGCAAGCGAGTACCCGTTCGTGTGCAATCCGACCGACGGCAATCCGACGATCGCATCGCCCGCTTCGACGCTTTCAGGTTGCGGCACCGCATCGACGTCGACCGTGCCCACGATCGTTCCGGCCAAATCGAAATGTCCCGGCGCGTAGAGCCCGGGCATTTCCGCCGTTTCACCGCCCAACAGCGCGCAGTTATGCGCTCGGCAGGCGTTGGCACAGCCTTGCACGACCGCTGCAGCAACGGCCGGATCCAATTTTCCAACCGCAAAATAATCTAAGAAGAACAACGGCGATGCGTTTACGACCAAGATGTCGTTCACGCAATGGTTGACGAGGTCGCGGCCGACTCCATCGTAGCGTTGCAGCTCCGCGGCGATCAAAATCTTCGTGCCGACGCCGTCGGCCGACGCAACCAGCGCGCGCTTGGCATCACCGGGCATGCGAAAGAGGCCGCCGAAGCCGCCGATGGCATCGAGCTGATCGGGATGGCGCCACGCGCCCAGCACCGACTTATATCGGTACACGGCCTCGTTGCCGGCGGCGATATCCACGCCGGCCCGCGTGTATGCGTCAGGAATCCCACTCTGGTCGCTCATCGCCGCAGGAATTGTGCCAAAACGCCGGTAGAGTCCTCGGATGCAAGTTCGTATCGCTCCCGATGCACCGGCCGCAGCAAAGGCCGGGGCCCTCGTTCTTCCTGTCTTCACGGGCGGCAGCCTGACCGGCACCGCAAAAGCCATCGACGAAGCCCTCGGCGGGGCGCTCGCCGACGTACTCTCCAGCGGCGAGATGAAAGGAAAGCTCGCGGAAGTCGCGCTCGTCCACGCCAAGGACCAGCCTTTCCGTCGCGTGCTCCTCGTCGGTCTCGGCGAGAAAGAAAAATTCGAGCCTTTCATGCTCGCGCGCTACGCGGGCACGGCGGTGCGCTATCTCAGCCGGCGTGGCGTGAGCCAAATTGCGATCGCACTTCCGCAGGAAGCCGACAACGCCGAAGCGGCCGCGTCGTTCATTGCCGAGGGAGCGATCTCCGGCGGCTTCGACCCCGCGATCTATCAGACGCCCGAAGACAAAAAGACGACGGTCGAATCGGTAACGATTCTCTCCGGCGATGCCAACGCGAAGGCCCTGCAATCGGGCCTGGCGCGCGGAACGATTCTCGGTGAAGCGGTGAACTTTGCGCGCCGTCTGGCAGTGACGCCGGCAAACGACATGACGCCGGCGATTCTTGCCGACGAAGCGGCAAAAGCCGGTAAGGCGGCCGGCCTCGAAGTTGAAGTGCTCGACGAAGCCAAGGCGCGCGAACTGGGCATGGGTTCGTTTCTTTCGGTTGCCGCAGGCAGCGCGCAACCGCCGAAGTTCATCATCATGCGCTACAACGGCGATCCCGGAAGCAAAGAGCTCACGGCGCTCGTCGGCAAGGGCATCACCTTCGATACCGGCGGCATCTCGATCAAGCCGGCCGAACGCATGGAAGAGATGAAGTACGACATGTCGGGAGGCGCGGGCGTGATCGCATCGATGGTCGCGATCGGCAAACTCAAACCGAAACTCAACGTGGTCGGACTCGTGCCCGCGACGGAGAATATGCCGGGCGGCAAAGCGACGAAGCCGGGCGACGTCGTTAAAGCGATGAACGGCAAGACGATCGAAGTAATCAACACCGACGCCGAAGGCCGTTTGATCCTCGCAGACGCGCTCTGCTACGCGAACAAGCTCGGCGCGACGCGCATCATCGATTGCGCGACACTCACCGGCGCATGCGTGATCGCGCTCGGCCACGCGGCATCCGCGGCGGTCGGCAACGACGAATCGTACATGCATCAGTTCTTGAACGTCGCGAAATCGACGGGCGAACGGTACTGGCACATGCCGCTCTACGACGATTACGCCAATCAGATGAAGAGCGACATCGCCGATCTCAAAAACACCGGCGGCCGTCCAGCGGGAACGCTCACCGCATCGGCGTTCTTGAAGGCATTCGTCGATAAGACGCCGTGGATCCATCTCGACATCGCCGGCACCGCATATCTCGACAACGAGTTCGCATGGCAGGCAAAGGGCCCGACGGGTACGCCGGTTCGCGCACTCGTGTCGTACGTGGAATCGCTCGCCGGCGCCGGCATCCGCCCCAACGGCGTGGCCGCCGCCCTGTCATCCTGAGCGAAGCGACCAAAGGGCGCGCAGACGAATGACCGCTACGAGCGATTGGCATCGGGCGATTCTTCGTCTACGGCGCTGCGCGCCTCCGCTCAGAATGACAGCACCGGCGCTGCGCGCCTCCGCTCAGAATGACGGCACGGCGCTGCGCGCCTCCGCGCAGGATGACGCTCCAGCTTACTGGCGAGAGGCCTTTATAACGATTGCGTCGGCTTTCGATGGCCTCCAACGGTCGCAACCTGCTCCATCTCCGGGATATGCGTGAACTGCGCCGTTCTGATAAAACGCATTGCAGGTACCCATGATCCGAAACGCGGTGGGACCGGTGCCTTCATCTCGAGCGCGCGGTCCATAAAAGAGCCGCACGTGCGTCCCCTGCACGAAAACCATGAGCGTGGACCGATCCGCCGGTGCTGAGGCGCGTTGAACGCGCTTTATCAACTCGCGGTCTCGTGCACGAAGTTTCGGAATACCTTGACGGCCGATATCCGATGCGCGAAAGGCAGCCGACGGCGGCTTCTTGAGAGCGGCCGCGGTAGGATGAGGCTTCGCTTCACACGACGTTGCTAGGCAAAGCAAAAGGATCAGCATTCCCGCAGTTCCGCACCGATAAAACCTGCGAAAACGTCCGTTCGGGGGCAACGCGGCGCGTGCACGATGATCGGCTCGGGAAATGGATTCGGCTTCGATTAGAGGAGCGCCTCAACCGTGGAGGTCTCCTGGTCAAGCCTCCCGTCTAGGAGGCCGATCGTCCGTTTCGCAAACCCCGCAAAACGCCGGTCGTGCGTCACCATGATGATCGTTGCTCCTCCTTCATGTAACTGCGACAACAACTCCATCACCGAATTCCCGTTGAGGGTATCGAGGTTTCCTGTCGGTTCGTCGGCGAGCAACAGCGACGGGTTTCCGCAGAGAGCGCGCGCGACCGCAACTCGCTGCTGCTGACCGCCGGAAAGCTGCGCGGGATAGTGCCGAGCACGCTGCGCCATCGAGACTCGTTCGAGCACTTCTTCGACACGCCGGTGACGTTCGCGTTTGCTTACGCCGCGATAGATCAGCGGAAGTTCGACGTTTTGATAGACGGTAAGATCACCTATCAAATTGAAACTTTGAAAGATGAAGCCGATCTCCCGGTTTCTAATCGCCGCGCGCTGAGCTGCTTGCAAACCTTCAACGGATGTTCCGTTTAAGAGATACGCGCCGGATGTGGGAGTGTCCAGCAAGCCGAGAATCGAAAGCAGCGTCGATTTACCGCAACCCGAAGGTCCCTCGATCGACACGTATTCTCCGCGCTCGATGGTTAGCGAGATATTGGATAGGGCACGCGTCTCCATCTCATCGGTGTAGTAACTTTTGGTAACGTCTTTGAGAGCCAGGAGCATGTTCTATCCTTCCTAGTGAATCCGCAGTTCGGTCGCGTCACCGAATGCCGAAGTGTCCGAAATTATCACCGTCTGTCCGGTCGTTAGACCGCCGAGAATCTGTATCCGCTCCGTTGAGCCCGCGCCCAAGCGCACGCGTACGCGTTTTGCCGTATCGCCACGTGAGTCGAGAACGTAGAGACTCGTTTCGGAGTTGTCGTTGACGCCGGCCGGCCGTTGGACGGAGAGCGCATCGGGAAGACGTTGAATTTGAATCGTTCCGGTCACACCCAAATCGGGTCGAGAGCCGGCGGGGAGCGGGTGAGGGAAGCTAATATCGACGGCGACGGTATGCTCTTGCGCGACGGGGGAAATGTGCGAGACGGTGCCTACCGCCGTCCCATTCCCAGTGTCGACGCTCGCAGGCATCCCTAGGTTAACCGCATGCGCTTCGCTCTCGGGGACCTGAAGCACGGCCTTCAGATTTTGCTGATCGGCGATCGTCGCCAGTTCTTTTCCGCCTTCTACGTTGGATCCGATCCGTACGTTCATGGATTGCACCACGCCGCTTCCTCCCGCCTGCACGGTCAGAGCGGCAAGATTCTCCTCTTGCGTCGCCAGATTAACCATGGCTTGATCGACCTGCGCTCGCGCGGCCACGATCTGACTATCTTGCTGCGCGGTGCCGACGGCCACTTGAGCTCGCGCGATCTGAACTTGCCGGGCCTGCTGGGATGCCTTGATGGTCGCAATGCGATACGTCGAATCTGCCACCAATCCATCGTGGTGCAACGACTGCAACGAAGAAGCGGTTGTAGAATCTTCCTGAAGCTGGGCTTCTTGTCCGGCGAGATTCGACTCCTGCGTAAGCGCGGCCGCGCGCGCTTGTTCGCGCGCGCTCGTCAATTGCGCGCGCGCCGATTCTACGGCAGCCCGGGCGTTAACCACGGCTGCTTCGAGGCTAGGATTTTCCAGCCGGACGAGCGGCGCGCCCGCCCGAACGTACGCCCCCGGTTTTACCAGTATCGCCGTGACGATCCCGGGCTGCGTCGCCGTGACGACGCGCACGTTCTTTGAGGAAAGCGTTCCCGTCGCCGTCACCGAGCGTTCAAAAACGCCACGGCGCACGCTTGCTGTAACGATAGACGATCGGTCAACGGAAAGTGCATTTGCTTGCGGACGCATAAGCGCGATCAACGACCCGGCGACGACAACGGCGAGCACCACAAGCCCTACGGTGGCATAGCGGCCGCGAAACGGACGCCTTCGCTCACGAACGATATCCATGCCTCAACCTGCCTGCGGTTGCAGCAAGTGGCGCGACCTCGCCAAGCGCACGAGCTCGTCCAACCGTGCCGCCTCCGCGCTGGCAATTTTCCGTCCCCACGGCGTCAGGCGATAATAGCGGCGACGAGGATCTTCCGAATCTCGCTTTTCGACCTCGGCAATCCAGCCATCCGCGACCATCTCTTTGATCAGGCGATACAACGTGCCGGGTCCAAGACGTACTTCACCGTGCGTCGTCGCATCGACTTCCTTCGCGATGCTATAGCCGTGGCGATCGTCTTCGGAGAGCGCGAGCAAAATATGAAAGGCGCTCGCGCTCAATGGAAGCAGTGCCCGCGGATCGCTCGATGCTCTCGTCATGGGGATGTTCCTCCGCTCGAAACGTTGTCGCCGAGTGCGTATAGATAGGTTTGTTCAGCCTGTCGCAGGCCGTAGAGAGCCTGAAGATGATCGGTCTCTGCGCCCGCAAGTTGCGTCTGTGCGTTGAGCAAAAGCGGCAACGTGGTCTGTCCCGCGCGATACTGCCGTTGCGTTGCGGTCAATACGTCGCGCGCTTTTTTGAGTTCGTCTCGTGTTTGCCCGAGCGCTGCGCGCGTAGCGACTAATTGCACGAGGGCCTGACGCACGTCCGATTCGACGATAAGATGCACTTGTTTCATCGCGGCCTTCGCCTGCTCGCGCTTTCCATCGGCGATTGCAGTTTGCGCCTTTGTGGTACCCTGGTCAACGATCGGAATGACCAAGCTGGCGCCGGCGAAACGACTGTTTTGCCATGGAATCCCAGGGGCGAAAGACGAATAGGTTCCACCGAAGCTACTCGTTAACACCGGCGTTGCAGTCAAGGCTGCAACGCGAACGCCTTCGGTCGCGCTGCGATAAGCGTCCTCCGCGGCAAGCAGATCTGGGCGCCGGCGTAGCGCCTCTTTCACCGCCTGCGCGTAATTCAGCGGCACACGGGGCGGCAATGACGACGCTTCGAGTTCCGTCTCATTTTCGACGGGCAGAACGCCGGAATCCGCGCGCAAGCCGAGAGCGTTGGCGAAAGCGGCGTCCGCTGCAAGTTCGGTCCCTTGGGCACGAACGACCGCAACGCGCGCCTGCGCGCTTGGAATTTGCGCCGTCTCCAGATCGATGCGCGCGGCCGTCCCGGCCCGGATTTGCGCGGAGATCAATCGCTCTTGCGTCAAACTCTGCCTGAGGATCTGAAGTTGCAACTGCGTCTGACTGTGAGCCTCGAGCGCACCGTAATAGGCCTGCGCGACGCCATACGCAAGCGTTTGAAGTGCGCGCCGATAACTTTGGGCGGCCGCCGACTCCGTTCCGCGCGCCGCGCGTATCTGCGCGATGGTACGCCCACCGTCAAAAAGTAGTTGGCTTATGTTGACGCCGGTCTGGCGAGCGGGTACGCTCCCGGAGAAATCACCGCCCTGCGCCTGATATGTGCCGGAAAGCGCGGCGGCCGGCCTTAGCGGCGACACGGAGAGGTCCGTTTCGCCGGAGGCGACATTGTAGGCCGCACGCGCGGTCGACAGCACAGGCGAGAACGCCGCAGCAACCTTGATTGCTTCCGGGAGCCCGAGCCGCGAAGGCACGCCGGGCACGGGGGTGGTGGTTGCGGCCGCAGCACCTGAAGCGCCAAATGCCGGGAACGGCACGCCTGCGGCCGCTCCCGAGCCACCGATCACTGAGGCCGCAACGATACTCCATAATAGATGCATCCACTACGGATATATCAACTCTGGAGCGATCTGTCAATACGGCTAATCTTGGCGTAGTGCCACGGCCGGCGCCACCCGTGCAGCGCGCATCGCCGGAACGAGCGATGCTGCAAACGTGCACAGCAGAATGATCGCCCCAACCACCGCGAAGAGCCCTACCAACGCCGTCGACGTCATGCCGAATAGCACCGTACGCAACGGAATCGAAAGCAGCGCCACGAGCACGATGCCGAATGCAGCGCCTAACGCGCTGCGCGTCAACGCCTGCCGGCAAACGTGGCGAAGAATCGCAAGTGGCGAAGCGCCTATCGCGCTGCGTATCCCGAACTCCCGCATCTGGCGCGCCACGGAGTACGCGGTCAACGCATAAATGCCGCTCAAGGCGACGACGAACGCGATGATCGAGAGCGCACCAAATACGGCGACCGCAATCCACGGAACCATAAGTTGCCGGCGCATTAGCGTTGCATACGACATGATTTCAGGCTTTGGAAAGAGCGGGTCGCTCGAATCAAATGCAGCCGTCACCGCCGTGCGAACGTTGCTTTGACCGGGAAGCGTTCTGATGATGAACTGCGAGAAGTCGACGACTTGCGCCATCGTGAAATAGAGCATGGGACGCTGAAGCTGTCCATACGCCTGCGGCACCGACAGCACGACGCCGACGATCTCGCATTGTGAGGGGATGCTCCCGTCCTGCGGCATGACGCTACGTCCCACGGGGTTCGACGTGCCGTAATACTGCCGCGCGAACGCCTCGTCGACGACCGCTACGCAAGGAGCGTTCTGCGTGTCGGCTGCGGTAAAGACGCGGCCGAGCACGAGCGGGATGTGCAGCGTTGCAAAATATCCCGGCGTGACAATATTCGAAAGCATCTCGATCGGATCGGCGCCCGGCTTTACGCGTACCGACACCGACGAACAGCAACTTAGCGGAACTTCAGCGGAGGCTGCAACCGAACCGCCTGGAAAGCGGGATTGCAGCAGGGACAGGGTCTTCGCGACATACCTGCGCTGGTCGGCTGAGGTTATCGATCCGTCATCGGGAAGCGTGATCTTTGCCAGATAGAGGTTCGACGGATCGAAGCCGAGGTTCACGTGCGTCGTCGCGAGCACCGTAAGCAAAATCACGCCCGCGGCCGTAACGAGCGCGCTAGCCATTGCGATTTCCGCAACGACCAGTTTTGCAAGCGTCTTTCTCGCCTTCCGTCCGTCGTCGCCTCGGCCAACTTCTTTCAGCGAGAGCGCGATTTCGCGATCCCCACGATGCATCGCGGGAAGCGTTCCGGTAAGGAGGGTGGTCAAGAGTACGATTCCGATTGCGTACAGCACGAGAACCGGATCAAGGCCAAGCGAACGCATCTGCGGGAGATATGGCGAGGCGACGGCCGAAAGACGCGCGAGGCCGGCGTAGGCTATGCTGAGGCCGATCGCAGAACCGGCGGCCGCCTGAAGCAGTGCTTCCATGGTCAGTTCCGAAGCGATGCGCCGCGGCGAAGCTCCAAGTGCGACGCGAACACTCAGATCGCCGGCTCGAGCGGCGATGCGGCCGAGATTCAAATTCGCAACGTTAAAAACCGCGATGAGAATCACAACCGTTACGAAAGCGTAAAGCAACAGCAAGAGCGGGCGCATCGGGCCGGAGAGCCGATCGACGGCCGAGGTGACCGCAACGCAGCACGAATCCGGTCCGAAGAGCGCCGGTTCCTTGCGTACGATGCTCGACAACCGGTCGCGCAAAGCCGGCGCCACCGCGCTCGGACTGACGCCGTCACGAACTCTGGCAATCCCGTTGAAAGCGACGCCGTCCCCGCTCGTGAGCGTAGAGGCGGAAAGCCAATACGAGCGATCGACGAATCCATACGGAGTAGGGTCGCGAAAATTCGGCGGCGCGACGCCGGCCACTCGGAACGAATGAATTCCCAAGCGTACGGTGCTGCCGATCGCGCTTCTATCCCCGCCGTACCGTTGCTGCCACAACGCGTACGAGATGATCACCGATTGTGC
Source organism: Vulcanimicrobiota bacterium (assembly GCA_027459645.1). Lineage (GTDB taxonomy): Bacteria > Vulcanimicrobiota > Vulcanimicrobiia > Vulcanimicrobiales > Vulcanimicrobiaceae > JAMXLG01. Next base: position 2,768 of record DAIDHQ010000018.1, on the reverse strand, counting down.
GTCGGAAGCGTTTTTGTCCGTAAAGAAATGCCCGAGCAGCGGTGTGACGCCAAGCACCTGAAAATAATTGGGTGAAACGAGCGCGCCTTGCACCAATTGCCGCGATTCGCCCAAGACGGCGCGCTGTGGATCGGCAAGCGCAAGTTCTATATCCGGACTGGCCTTTGCCAGAAGAGCGCCGTCACCGAATGTCATCGCACGCCCGGCATCCGTCTCCTGGACGAAGAGCAGCTGGCCGGCGTTAGGGAACGGGAGGGCGCGAAAAAAGAAGCCTTGCACCAAGGCGGCGACGACGAAGTTCGCGGCGACGGCCAGCCCAAGGGTGAAAATGGCGACGAGTGTGATGAGAGGTGCCCGGAGCAGCGAGTGCACCGCGGTGCGCAGATCGTGCGCGAGAAACTCGAGCCGCATTAGAATCCCCGCCCCAAGAACGTCGAGGGGCGCGCCCAGACCGCCCCCCGCTTCGAGATCGAGACGTACTTGCTCGCCATACTGTTCGCGAAACTCTCGGGGAGAGAGCGCGAGCGCAAAGCGCGAGATCCACGTACGGAACATTTTCCCACCACCCTGATCAGGACACTGCTACCTCTCGAGCCTCTTCACCGAGCCAGCCGCAAAGTCCGCGTTCCAAAACGCCGTCGAATTTCTTACGCTGAGCCGAGGTGTAGAGATAGTGCGAAAATGAAGCGAACGTCACGCGGCCTTCGTGCAAGAAGCATAAACTCTCACCCATCGCGGTCCCAAACGCATCTCTTAGGGTCGGAACGAGCGACATGAGCTCGCCGCGTTCCCCATCGGTCAATCGGCGTTCTTCGGTCAACGAGAACGCGGCCGCCTCGTTCGCGACAAAGTATACGACGGCCGGGTCTCCTAAGGGCCGCTCCACGACAAACGGATGGAGCGACGTCAATTCCGGCGATGCATTGATTTTCCAATTGAAAAGCTCGTACGGGGTCGTCCAAATCGGGCGTTCGAAATCGACCGGCCTGGCTTCGAACTGCGAATAGGAATAGCGCGGCACCCCGATGTCACGACGCCGGGAGGCGACTTCGTGCCATTGCAAGTCGAGGGGAAGCAGATGACCGACCGCGGAGTAGCGGCCCGGCGTACCGAGGACGCTCTTCATTGTGCTGAAGAGTGACGCGTATGCGGCCAACAGGAAGCGCGCCGGCAGGGCTTCGGGCCCGAGGCCGGTGCCTTCGAGGAACGCTGCGCACGTCGGACGGCGAATCTCGACGACGCGATTGAGCAAGAGTACTTGAGACGACGCGGCAACGAATTCAGCATACGCCGCAGGATCGCGGACCAGTAGTCCGCTGAGAACGTCGAATGAAAAACCGGCCGACTTCAAAAAGGACGAGAGGCCGATCGTTTCCACATCCGCGTGCCGGCGAAGAAGGCGCGCCGCCGCCGTTGCCATGGTGTCCGGTTGCTCGTCGTCGACGACGATGGTTACGTTTCGCACTTCTGGTCTCCTTAAGCAAAGACGGCGCGGGGTTCGAATTGGCGCAGCGACTGGATCACCGTGTCCTGAACGATGTCGATCGCCGGCACGAGCGCGCGGCTGAACGTAATACCCGCCGCGATGTGATCCGAGACGCGTGCGGGCCCTACAAAGCCGGCCGCATAGCGGTTGCGCCGCTCGTTGATCGATCGTCGCGCCTCGTCGCTTAGGCCCGTCCGCGCGCTCTCCAGAACAGCAAAGTTGTAGAGTGTAAACCAGACGAAGATCGCGTGGGTGAAAGATGCGACCGGAAGAGCATTGCCCGACCACAACGACGTGGGACGCCGTTGCTTGTCATCGTCGGTCTTAAGAAATGCTTCCTGCGTGTACTCGAAGGTTGACAGCACGTTATGTACGCTCTCGTGAAGGAGTTGCTCGACGACCTTCGGAACGTCGACTTCCTTCTTCTGCAAATTCAGCAACCTGATCTCGCCAATCGTGGTCGTAACGTGCTCAGACGAGACCGCATTCATCTTCTCTGCCTTGCGAAGCCGAACGGCACGCGTGTAATTGCAGATGAGCTGCGCAAAGACCGGAGACACCTCTTGGATATAGGCCATCGCCGCGTCACATTTGGCGATCACGTCGGCGCGTTCGTCGGGCGTGAAGTCTTCCGGGGGAAGTCGCATCGTTGAGCTCTGCGGCCTCACGATTCGGGCATACGGACTGTCGAAATCGAGCGCCACGATCGATTTCAGGCGTACGGCTTCGTGCCGGCTCCATTGACCGTCGCGCTTGCGAATACATACGTCGCCCATCGCACTCCAGATCTCGTCGTCCTCGTGCCGGGCGGCCGGCTCCACGCGGTGAACGCTCAACTCGTCGTAGACGAGCGCTTCGACCTTGCGGAAGATTTCATCGCGCGCTTCAATCCGGCCCTGCGCCATTGCAAACGTCGCCAACAGCTCGTACATCGCGGGACTAAGCAATAAATGTATCCGAACCGGTTCGGGCAGTTCTTCGTACGCAGCAATCATTGCCGTCACGTCGCGATCCGGAAGATAGGCAGCTGTCCACCAAATGAGCTGCTCGAAATCGAACTTGGCCTTTTCAACGTAGAGCTGGACCATCGAATCCAAGCTCGGCGGCGCCGGATCGACGCCCGTCAGAAGATGAATAATATCTAGGGCAACTCTGCAAAATGCGCGCGACCTGATATAATTAGTGCATGGCGCTGAACGATCAGATTTCATTCGCACCGAACGGCTTCGAGCGTTTCACGAAGACAACTAAACGTGCGAAGTTTCTTGATGAGATGGATCGC
>DAIDHQ010000017.1 GCA_027459645.1 Vulcanimicrobiota bacterium | reverse complement strand
GCGATCCATCTCATCAAGAAACTTCGCACGTTTAGTTGTCTTCGTGAAACGCTCGAAGCCGTTCGGTGCGAATGAAATCTGATCGTTCAGCGCCATGCACTAATTATATCAGGTCGCGCGCATTTTGCAGAGTTGCCCTAGCATCCTTCGCCGATGGCCGGCGATTGCGCTCTATGAGTCACTCGGAACGCGCGAAGATGTGCTGCACTTCGATATCGAAGTGAGACGCGCCTAATGCACCGCAAAAGCGGCATCCAAGAAGCGCTGCGCTCAGTAAAGGCATTCGAGGCGTGATGTCTCATTCCACCAGAAGGCGCTCAAAAGCGGCAATCGTCTTCCCCGGGATTTGCATTCTGGTCATCTTGATAGTATGCGTTGGCAACTTCAGCGTCATTCTTGGCGCTTCGATCGCTACGAGGGCCGGTATACTGGCTTGGTTCATCTCAGCGCGCTTTAACAAAGCCACGCCGCAGGGACCCTACTCGAGTATCTTGGCCTTTCTAGCGCTCCTTGTCGCGCCTACCATCGTCATGGAGTTAACACCGGCTAGCGTGCGGGGAACCGTGTCGAGAGAATCCGTGCTGAAGTGGCCGCCATCGGCAGTTGCCAAGAATACCCGTTGCAATTGCGTGACCAAGCAAGGGCATGCTCTGTGTGCCACCGAAGGCGTCGTCCGCGTGCGCTAGTCGGCGTTCGCGATAAAGGGTGTGGGAAATGACGTTTTCATTTTGGTTGCGCACGCTAGCCGCTCTCAGTGCGGCGGTTCTTGTATGTAGCGTACACGCGCTCTCGTGCGTGCCCGTAGCGCAAAAATACATTCAAAGACCCCGGATGATCGGTAATCAAGTCGTCGGTGAGGTTCGCATCGGCGCTGGAGTAGCGTGCTATCGAAATGGGGTTGTCGGCCCCCCATCCTTCCTCGTAGCGGACCTTGGAAAACCGGGCGTGCCGAGGCTATCGGCATCCGATCTCGCGATCGTTAAACGCTTTGCTGATTCTCCTCGCGCGTCGCTACGCTTCATTCACCTCCCGCTCGCGCAGCCGAAGCTAGTCGTCTTCATCGCATCTCTGGCAGACTTGTGTAATCCGACTCTTCCACCATTCAAAGACTTGACTGGTTCTTGTAATCAATATTACTCCCCACTTGAGGATATGGACCGCACGTCGGCTGCTCCCGGCTGCTGATCGCACTTCTCGGAAGGATCGCTATGTTAAAACGCCTTGGCCTTATTGCCTTGTGTGCGTTTCTCAGTGCGTGTTCTGCATCGCATCTGACACCGCCAACCGAAGGCTCCTATGGAATGGCCGCTCCAAACCACTTTGCCGAACTTCGCGGCAAAGCAATTACGAGTTCTCAGATTGACGCATATATTGCTGCGTCGGTAACGGGTCCCGATCGCGTCCTTGCTCACCAGTTGATGGCTGCGATGCCGGCCCATTTGCGAGGCGATTTCATCGCTCTCGATCAAAACGGTCACGTCTTTAGCAACAACCCCAATCTCTTACAATTCGTTTCCGTACACACGGGACATCCCTCCGCTACGCCACCGATGCCGAGCGTGCCGACCAAATTCGGCGGATTGCGTCCGTTTGACGGCTATCAATCACAGTGTGCGCCTCCGCCGTCGAATACGGGTGCGTTCATCCGTGACGTTGCTTCATGCGGTATGACCGACGGATGGGGCTTCGTCAACATTCCTTGCAACTCGACGTATATGGCGCCCGGCGACAGTGGCTACGCCTATATGGAGATCGTTGGCTCAGGCGGCGCAACAAGTGGTTCGCTGATTGAAGGCGGCCTCCAGTACAACTACCATGGCGGAGGCTATAACGATACGATTCAAGCATACGTTCGAACCGGCTATTCGGTAAACGGCGGTGGTCCCAACTACCAGCAAATGAATTACTCGAATCCGGGATATAGCTTCGGATGCGGACAGAACCTGACGATCACGCATGGCATCTCGATGGCAGCCAATGACTGGATCTATACAATGGTTGGTCAGTTGCCTCCGAGCATCGACCCGCAAACGCAGTATATCAACATGAATTCGGAGTTCTTCTATCCCGATAACTATGTGTGGCTTTGGACGCCTCCAGCCACAGATGTCGGCAATCCGGGTACGGACTTCGCAGGCTATACAACCCCCTGCGCCCAGTGTACGGTGGCATCTGCGACGAGCATCGCGCAGAGTCACGGCTACAGCAGCGATGGCTCATACTTCGGCGTTTCCGGAGGCGTCGGCGTCATCAACTGGATGGAGGTGATCTTCGGAGAGTATGCTTCCGAGTGCACGGGACAAACCGGGGGCACGTGCCAGATTGAGTCAAGCTCGGATCCGAGCGTTTATTACGCCGGCACGCAGACGTATCCAAATAGCACCCTTGCATCGGAAACGCAAGGCTCGACCGGCTGGGGACCGTACGAAACCTATGACGGAATCGACGTTTCAGGCCAGGTCCTTCAAAGCCGTCGCGCGTTTAGTGAACCGCTGCCCCCGCCGCCTTGCAGTCCGGACGCACATGGCTACTGCACCGTACACACGAGCGGCCATGGCATTTCCTACTGCTACGTCGACATCTATAATCCGCGAATCCACGACACCATACCGCATCGCATATCCTACATCCCCGATGAAGTCTATGCGACGTACCATGCGAATGGTCGACTTGCCGGCCTTTCCACCCAAGTAACGGAAAAGGACCCGTACGACGGTGGCAGTTGTGCCGTACAGTCAGTGTCTTGGACGCCGCAAGAGCCGAAGGTGGAATTCGGGGATCCGAACCTGCCGTAGAAGAGCCTCTACAAAGAGGGCCGCTCCTTGCGAGCGGCCCTCGTCACATTCGTTCAACGCGTGTAGAGCCAAGAAGAGCGGTCGTCGCTCGATTCCCAACCGGCGCGAGAAAGTTCCGGTGTGTCGGATTCTTCCAGTGGATAGCCGACGCAAAGATACGCGATGAGTTTCCAACCGTCCGGTACTTCGAGTTCGCGCGTGACTTCGTCGGGGTTTAGAATCGAAACCCAGCCGGCGCCGACACCTTCGGCGCGCGCCGCAAGCCAGAACGTGTAGACCGCCATCGTCGCCGAATACGCGAGCGTTTCGGGCATCGTAGCGCGGCCGAGACCGCGGCCCGTGAGCGTCTCCTCATCGCAGAAGACCGCCAGATGCACGGGCGCCTCGCGCAATCCCGACAGTTTCAGCTTCGCATAGTTGTCGCGGTCCGTGCCGGAATAGGCGTTGAGCGCCTCGGCATTTGATTCTTCGAACGAGCGAATCACCGCATCGCGCTTTTCTTGACTTACAATGCGCACGAAGCGCCACGGTTGCGAAAACCCGACCGACGGCGAAAGCGAGGCCTCGCGCACCAATCGTTCCAACATGCCGTCGGGCAGCGAATCGGCCTTGAAGTGGCGCACGTCGCGGCGCCATTGAAACAGCTCGCCGAGTTTACGCTTGAACTCTTCGTCGAAGTCCGGTCCGCTCACGCGGGGAACGACCCGTTCTTCACGGCGTTTGCATAGTCGCGGAACGCTTCGGTCGCCGCTTTGCCTATCTCCGCGAAGCGCTTCGCGAACGGCGGCGAGTGCGGATACATCCCGAGCAGATCGTGCATGACGAGCACTTGCGCATCGCAGTGCGGCCCGGCGCCGATGCCGACCGTTAAGATCGACAGGCGTTCGGTGAGTTCGCGGGCGATGTCGAAATCGACGACCTCCAGCACGATCGCGTACGCGCCCGCGGCTTCGATCGCGAGCGCGTCTTCCAGCAAGCGATCGCGATGGGTGCGCTTCTTATAGCCGGGCCCGAGCCCGGCCGTTTGCGGCGTCACGCCGATGTGTCCGACCACCGGAATGCCCGTGCGCGCAATCGCGCGCACGCGATCGGCTTCGTGCACGCCGCCTTCCAGCTTTACCGATTCCGCGCCGCTCTCTTTGACGAAGCGAATCGCGTTGCGCACCGCTTCCTCGTTGCTAACCTGATACGACCCGAACGGCATATCGGCAACGACGTGCGCGCGCGAAGTTCCGCGCGAGACCGCGGCCGTGTGATGCAGCATTTGCTCCATCGTCACGGGCGTCGTTTCGTCGTAGCCGAGCACCACGTTGCCTAAGCTGTCGCCAACCAGAATCCAGTCGATGCCGGCCTCTTCGGCGAAGCGCGCGAAGGGCACGTCGTACGCGGTGACCATCGGAACCGTGCTAACGCCTTTGCGCCGTTTTAGCGCCCCCGCGGTCACGCGGCGCAGTGCCGGGCCCTGGGCGGGCTCGTATGGGCGCGCATCGGCAGCAGACTGAGCGTTTGTACTCATGCGGGCGCCTTCGAGTTCGCGGCAGAATGTACCGCTCGTCGCAGTAAAAGATGGGTACGATCCGCTGCATGAGTACAGAACATCGTGACACCATCGGCGGCGAAATCGAAAAGGGCGTGAAGGACGTTCGCGACTCGGTCACTTCGGAATTGCACCGCTCGTCGGCTGATGCCGAGCGCGCGCGCCGGGATGCCGAAGGCGACGTCATGACGCCTGGCGAGAAAGTGAAATCGGTCGCCAATGAAGCGAAGGAACGGATAGAAGCCGGCCGCGACGACGCCAAGCGGCACATTCGCGACAACACCTAAATTCCGCTCAGTCGCAACCGAACGCGCGCTGACTCCCATGTGAGCAGCGCGCGTTTTTTATTGCCCGGAAGCGTTGATATCATTGTGCTATTATGACATACTGATGGCATCATGGCGCTCGTAAAAAAGCTGGTCTACCTGGAACCGAGCCAGGAGCTGCGCCTAAAACAGCTTGCTCGGGCAGCCAAGACTTCCGAGACGGAAATTATCCGTCGTGCGGTCGAGGCGTATTGGGCGAGCGAAACCAGCCGGGTACGTGCCGATGCAAAGCGAGTCTCGGCTTTTATTCACGACCATCCCGAGGGCTGGCCGGATGAGCCGGAGGACTGGTTCAAAGGATGACGCCGGGAAGTATCGTCGTCGTAGATTGGCGCGATGCGACACCGGCATCCAGCGAGCCGAACAAGCTCCGTCCGGCGGTCGTCATTGGGCGTGCGGATCTTTTCGGGGATGCCTTCGGATATCTGCTCGTCGTGCCGCTGACGATGACTCGGCAGCTCGCTGTGACCGGTGCATCTATCGAAATTCCGCCGTCGCCCGATAATGCGTGCCTTTCCTTAACGTATGCGCTGACATGGAATCTGCAAACGGTGCCGGTTCGTCGAGTGCGCGCAACCAAGGCCCGCATTTCCGACGAGCAACTCGAGCTCTTGCGCAACCAAGTTGCGCGACTCGTCGAGCGATAGCGGAGAAAATCCCTAGTCGCGCCGTTCGGCTTCAACCGCGCGCGCTGACTCCCATGCGAGCAGCGCGCGCTTTTTATTGCTGCCCCATTTATAGTTTCCGATGATGCCGCTCTTGGCGATGACGCGATGGCAAGGGATGAGCACCGCAACCGGATTGCTTCCGACGGCGTTGCCCGTCGCGCGCGCCGCCGACGCTTCGCCGATCGCGCTTGCGAGCCCGGCGTAGCTCGTCACGCTTCCGGCCGGCGTGTTCAGCAGCGCGTTCCATACGCGAAGCTGGAAGTTCGTTCCGCCGACGTGCAATCGCAGCGGCGTTTGCGCGTCGCCGAATGCGCGTGCGGCGATGCGTTCGGCAACGGCGTCGTCGCGCACGAACTCGGCGCGCGGCAACGGCGTGGTTTCGGGATCGAATACCTCGGAATCCACGAAATCGAGCATCGCAATGCCGCGCGGCGTTTCGCCGGCGCGCATCAGCCCGAACGGTGTGTGCGCGAAGCCGTAGGTAACGCTGAGGCCCTCGCCGCGGGCGCGGTATTCGCCGGGCGACATCGCGTCGATCGTGACGAAGTGGTCGTGCAGGCGGCTCGGGGCCGATAGCCCCACGTCGAACGCCGAAGCAAGGACGCTTTGATTGCGGTCGAGCAGGGCTTTGGCCGATTCAAGCGTGAGGGCGGCAAGAAACTGCTTCGGCGTGATGCCGGCATAGCGCTTGAAGATGCGCTGAAAGTGAAACGGGCTCAGGCCCGCGTTGGCGGCGACGCGCTCGAGCGACGGCTGTTCGTGCCGGTGTTCGATGAGGAACTCGATGGCGTCGGCGACCCGCTGATAATCGGCGTTCATGATGATACGGTAAGCTCCGGCCGCTTCGGCAGGCGACCCGGATGTTGCTGCCGGAAAGAAGTTTCAATGCCGACGGTGGGGCTGATGCGCTCGCGCATCAATGAGCGGCTGGCGCGGGCGGCGCGCTTCCCGGTGGCGCTCATCGTGGCGCCGGCCGGTTTCGGGAAGAGCGTGGCGCTGCGCGACTTTATCGCGACGTCCCGGATCGACGCGGCGCTCTACGAAGTGCCGCGCGAAGATGCGACGCTGCTCGCGTTCGCTCACGGTTTGGCGCGAGCGCTCGCCGAGATCGCCCCGGACGCGCTCGCGACCTTTCCCGCGATGCAGGAACGCGTGCTCTCCGAACCCGAGCCGGTTGCGGCGCTCGCCGATTGGTTCGACGAGCACCTTCGGCGCATCGTGGCAACCATCGTCATCGACGATCTCCATCATGCGGCCGATTCGCGCGCGGTCGAACTGCTGGTCACGCTGGTCGAGCGCACGAACGGACGCATCAATTGGATTCTCGCCTCGCGCAGCGATGCGGGCATCCCGGTCGCGTCGTGGTTTGCCTACGGCCGCATGGATGCGCCGATCGGCGAGGACGAACTGCGCTTCACGAGCGACGAAGCGCTGGCCGCCGCGCTCGAAGCCAGCGGCGAGATTGCCGCGGGCGAGATCGACGCGCTGCGCGAGCTTACGTCGGGCTGGCCCGTCGCGCTTTCGATTGCGTTGCGCACGCGAACGCACGCCACCGACTTACGCGCGGCGACCGCCGGAACGCGCGACATGGTGTTTCGCTATCTGGCCGAACAGGTCTTTAGCTCGATCGATCCGCAGGCGCGCGAGTTCTTGCTGGACACGTCGGTCTTTCCGTCGTTCGATACGTCGATCGCGGCGGCGCTCGGCGGCACGCCGGAAGCGTTCGCCGAATTGCGTCGCGGTGCCGGTTTCATCAGCGAAATTATGCCCGGCGTCTTTCGCTATCACGACCTGTTTCGCGATTACCTGGAAGCGGAGCTGGCGCGAGCCGGAAACGAACGTTCGCGCCTTGCCTACGTGCGCGGGGCGCACGCGAGCGAAGCGCGCGGCGAACGCGCGATGGCGTTGTCGCTCTACGTTCGCGCGAACGACGCGGATGCGGTGCTGCGGATGTTGGCAGAACACGGCATCGATCTTTACGAACGCGGCGAGGGTGAAACGATCGAACGCGCGCTCGCATCGTTGGGCGAACGAAGCGTCACCGATGCGCGCGTATTGGGCTTGCGTGCGGTGAGCGAAGCCGGGCGCGGGCACTTCGATTTGGCCGAGCCGGATTTTCTGGATGCGATCGCTCGCGCCGACGACGCGCGCGTGCGTGTGTTGCTGGCGCAGCGCTATGCGATCGAATCGATCCGTCACCACCGCGATGCCATTGCACTGCTCGCGCCGTATGCCGCCGACGAGTCGATCGAAGCGTCGCTGCGCGTGCCGATCTTGGGCACCTACGCAACGGCGCTTGCGCGGGCCGGGCTGATCGACGAAGCGGTGACGACGATCGAGACCGCGGTCGATGCGCTGGATGCGACGGTCTCCGATGCGGCGCGGGCGCGGTTCTACCAGCAAGCCGCGTTCGTGCATCAACTGCTGCCGAATCGCGGAAATGCCTGGCGTTATGCGTTGCATGCGATCGAATCGGCGCTGCCGCAGCAACGCTACGACGTTGCGGCGCGCGCGTACAGCGTCTTGTATCGAATCGTGTACGACGACGAAGACGATCCGATCGAGAGTCTAGCGCTGCTCGACAAATTGATCGATTGCGCGCGGAAGGGCGGAAGCGTGCAGACGCGCATGTATGGCGTTTTTGCCGCGCTCGACATCGAAGTCGATCGAGGCGACGACGATGCGATTGCGCGCCTGGATGCCGAGATCGAACGCAACGCGGCGTCGTGGCCGGGCGCGAGCGAAACCACGCTGCTGGCGGCGCGAGCGTTGCGCGCGGCGTGGGAAGGCGATTTCGAGCGCGCGTACGCGCTACTGGCGCCGAGCGAGACGCGCGTGGAGGGCAACGAGCGGCGGGCGCTGCGTGCGGCGGAAGTGGCGTTGTACGCGCTTGCGGCGGGGCGTGTAGAAGAAGGCGCTGCGGCCGCGGAGCGCGCGGGCGAGATGCTGGCGGCCTCGGCGACGCCGCGCCGGCGGGCGCGCACGCTCGTGATGTTGGCGCTCGGTGCGATGGTGCGCGGCCACCTTCCCGCGGCGCACCGCTTCTTGCACGAAGTCGAGCACACAGCCGGGCTGTCGCGCCGCATGCGGGCGCTGGCGCAAGCGGTGCGCCTCTATTATCGCCGCGCGCTCGAGCAGGTCGACGACGCGGAGCTTTCGGGTGTGCTGGAACGGCTACGCGCGGTGCACTTCGGGGGAATCGCGCGGCTCTTGGCGCGCCTACCATTTGGTGCGCAGACCGAGTCCGGTGCGTTCGCGCAGTTGACCGCCGCCGAGCGCGACATCTTGGCGGCGCTCGCAAAAGGGGCGAGCTCCAAAGACATCGCACACAAGACGGGTCGAAGTGCGCAGACGGTGGACACGCACATTCGTTCTATTTGTCGCAAACTGCGCTGCAGTGGACGTCGAGAGGCCGTCGCGTTAGCACTGCGCTCAGGTTGGGTAGACAGTTAGGCACAACTGATGGGACGAACGCTAGCTCTCTTACTTGCCGGCGCACTTCTCGCCGGCTGTTCTGGGCCGGGTCTGCACCCGTCGCCTCCGGCGGCAGGGCAATCGCAGGCTTTCCATCCGCAGGACGGCGCCGCGGCGCTCCCGGGCGACGGAGCCGCGGCACTTCCGGGCCAAGACGGTGCAGCCGCCCTCCCAGGGGACGGCGCCGCCGCATTGCCGGGTGTGGTGGCCGCATGCGACCCGAACGTTGCCCAGGGCAGCGTGGCGTGCACGCTCGCGCTCAACGTCAATGCCGGCGCGATTGCTAATTCGGCGCTGCAAGGATCCCTGGTTCCGGGATATCATCCGAGCGATCTACAAGCGGCGTACGGCTTGAACGGCGCCTCCTCGGCGACGATAGCGATCGTCGATGCATACGACGATCCGAATGCGGAAAGCGATTTGAACGTCTATCGTTCGACGTTCGGATTAGCGCCGTGCACGACGAGCAACGGGTGTTTCAAGAAGATCGATCAAACCGGCGGCGCCAACTATCCAGCATTCAACATGGGCTGGAGCGAAGAGATTGCCATCGATACCGAGATGGTCTCCGCGATTTGTCCGCAGTGCAAGATCCTGCTGGTGGAAGCGAATTCGGCGCAGTTGAGCGATCTGGGCGCGGCGGTCGACACCGCCGTCGCGCAGGGCGCGCGCGTCGTGAGCAACAGCTATTACGCGCCGGAATGGAACGGCGAGCGCGCCTACGACGTGTACTACGATCACCCCGGCGTCGCGATGACGGTCAGTTCCGGCGATGCGAAATACGTGTCGTACCCGGCCACGTCGCCGTATGTTACGGCGGTCGGAGGCACGACGCTCAGCGGAAGCAACGGCAGCTTTACGCAAACGCCGTGGACGAACACCGGGCACGGCTGCAGCGCGTACGAACCACGGCCTTCGTGGCAGCATGTTGCAACGGCGTGTTCGACGCGGGCGGGCGTCGACGTGGCCGCCATTGCGGATCCGAATAACGGCGTTGCGATGTACGACGCAACGGCGGGTGGATGGCTCGTCGCAGGCGGCACGAGCGTCGGAGCACCGATCGTTGCCGCGGCCTACGCCCTTGCGTCAAACGGAGCGACGGTTTCCTACGCGTACTCGCATGCATCCGCGCTGACGCCCATCGAAAACAACGCGTACGGTGCATACACCGGCCTCGGCGTTCCGCAGGGCCTCGGCGCGTTCTAGTGCAAGTGGACCGCGCTCAAAAATGGTGCTACGCCGTGCGCGAAATCGCAAACATCGAGGAGGCGCAGATCGTTAATATTGCCGGTCCCGATCAGGTGATGTTCCCGGAGTAACGCACCGGAGCGCCTTTCGATCACTTGAACGTATGCGTCACCGACAATACGGCGGCGACGATCGGTGACTTCCGATACGCCGGCGATGAAGACATCTTTCGTCATCGCAAAACCGCGTGCAAATCCCTGTCGATAGAGTGGTTGATAGTATCCGGCGGTGGAGCGAATCGCGTTTCCTTCCGTATCGATCCAGAAGAGCTCTTCCTCGAACGCGGCCAAGCCGTGCATGCTTCCACCCACGTCTTGGATCAGCGCTCGCACCTTATACGTCTGCGCGTCTAAGTGCATGATGAAACTCGGACCGAAGTTGTGCGCTGCGATGAACAGCGACTCATCAGACCACAGCAGCGAGTTCACGTGCTTGAGATCGTCCGTTTCGGCCGACGAGCGCGGCTCGTAAGGTTGAACGGTCTGACGGAAAATGTCGAGTTCGAGGCTGGTGGTATTGCTAACAGGCACACCGATCAAGGAATTCGTCCGGGGACTTACAGCCCAAATTCGCCCAGCGCGATAGCAGAGCTGATGGACGTTTTCGTGCAGGGGAACGTCATGCTTCCCGATGTAATGAAAATCGCGGTCGTATATGAGCAATTGCCTGTTGTTGGCAATATACATATAGTCGCCGGTCCAACTGATTCCGAAGGGGCGACAGGGGTTACTGTCGATGATAGATTCATCCACGAAGCCGGGCAGCGCGCTCCACCGCGATTCTTCGCCTGTTTCGAGATCGACGACGGCGGCGACGTCGCACATGTTTGAAACGCTTGCGATTACTTTCACGCGGCGCAGTTTTCTCAGTAGCGTCTCCGACCCCTCGCTTGACACCTCAAAGCGCATTCGGATATACTCGCCGTCGTAGTGATTGCTGTGTGTGTGCGATCGGCTACGCGTTCTTCGGCATGCGTCTTCCTCTAGCACGCCACGGCTCTTTCTGCAACTTGACTACATACATCTAGTTCGCAAGGAAGGGTGCTCAATGAGTTCTGAAACCGCACGTTGTTCGCGAGTTGTGCTCGCGAGCGCGTTTGCACTTTCTTCCGCTGTGATCCCGTCGCTCGCTCAAGCTGCGACCGGAAATCAACTCGCGATCGATACACATCTCGCCACGCCGGCTCACGGCACTGCCGTCGCTTCGACGCAAGCGTCGTTTGCGCGAGTCGCCGCTCCCGCGGTCGTTGCGGATCACGACAATTGGTGGATCTTCCACAATCACGTGCATCCGAACGCAACGGCTAAGACCGCCGGATCCTTCGGCGAGGGTGTGTTCGCCGTCTAGGCGCGCACGATCCACGTCTGTATCTGCTCCGGCCGGTTTACCAAGCCGGCCGGAGCGCTATTTCCCTTAGCCAGTGATAAGCGAGGATGCGTGCTAGGGCGACTCTGAAATTTGAAGGTTAGCGCCGCGCGCCGGAATGCTGATGGTGAAAGCTTCGAACAATGGCGCCCGATTCGAGCGTTCGCGCTCGATTGTCTCGCAAAAGTCGCGGCTTTTGGCGCGTTTGCCGCACC
>DAIDHQ010000016.1 GCA_027459645.1 Vulcanimicrobiota bacterium | reverse complement strand
AAGATCGGCGACGTCTTCGTGACGGTGACCGGCAACTATCACGTCATCTCCGAAGCGCACTTCAAGTTGATGAAGGACGGCGCGATCGTCTGCAACTCGGGGCACTTCAACGACGAGCTCGATCTCGACGGTATCAAGAAGTTGAGCAAATCGATGCACGTTCCGCGCACGTTCGTGGAGCAGTACGAAATGCACGACGGACGCAAGGTCTGCATTCTCGCCGATGGCCGATTGGTGAACCTCGCCGCAGGCGAAGGGCACCCGGCGGCGGTGATGGATATGTCGTTTGCCAACCAGGCGATGGCGGCGGGGCATCTTGCCAAACATCACGCGCAGATGAAGAAGCAGGTCTACGACGTGCCGGTAGAGATCGACGAAGAAGTCGCGCTCTTGAAGCTCGCTTCGATGGGCGTCGAAATCGACACGCTGACCCCCGAACAGCAGAAATACATGGCTTCGTGGAGCGAGGGAACCTAAGAAAATGGCATACCGTAGATTATTTACGTCGGAATCGGTGACCGAGGGTCACCCCGACAAAGTCGCCGATCAAATCTCCGATGCGGTGCTCGACGCGCTGCTGAAGGAAGATCCGCATTCGCGCGTCGCCGTGGAGACGTTCGCGATTACCGGCCAGATTCACATCGCCGGTGAAGTCTCGACGAAAACCTACGTCGATATCCCGCGCATCGTGCGCGAGACGATTAAAGAGATCGGCTACGATCGCTCGGCCGTTGGGTTCGATTACGAGACCTGCGGCGTGAGCGTCTCGATCGACGAACAGTCGCCCGATATCGCGATGGGCGTCGACCGTTCGCTCGAAGCGAAGGGCGGCGAGGACGATCCGTTCGAGCTCACCGGCGCGGGCGATCAGGGGATGATGTTCGGTTACGCCTGCCGCGAGACGGCGGAACTGATGCCGCTGCCGATCGTGCTGGCGCACAATCTTACCCGCCACCTCGCCGCGATGCGCAAGAACGGAACGATTCCCTATCTGCGCCCCGACGGCAAATCGCAAGTGACGGTCGAATACGACGGCAACACGCCGGTCGCCGTCGATGCGGTGGTGATCTCGACGCAGCACGATCCCGATATCGCGCTCGACGTCATTCGCCGCGAGATCGCCGATAAGGTGATCGCGCACGTGATTCCGAGCAACCTGCGCAGCGAGAGCACGCGCGTCTTCGTCAACCCGACCGGGCGTTTCGTGATCGGTGGGCCGAAGGGTGACGCCGGCCTGACGGGGCGGAAAATTATCGCCGATACCTACGGCGGCATGGCGCGCCACGGCGGCGGTGCGTTCTCGGGCAAGGACCCGACGAAGGTGGACCGTTCGGCGGCGTACGCCGCGCGTTGGGTCGCCAAGAATATCGTTGCAGCGGGGCTCGCCGAGCGCTGCGAACTGCAGGTCGCCTATGCTATCGGCGTCGCACGCCCGATGAGCGTGCTCGTGGAGACCTTCGGCACCGCCGCGATCTCCGAAGAGCGCATCGCCAAGGCGGTCGGTGAGGTCTTCGACCTGCGGCCGGCGGCGATTATCCACCATCTCGACCTGCTGCGCCCGATCTATCGTCAGACGGCGGCCTACGGCCACTTCGGACGCCCCGAGCTCGATCTCCCGTGGGAGCGGCTCGACCGCGTCGAAGCGCTCCGCGCGGCGACCGGCTTCACCGGCGAGGCACTCCGCGTGCCGAACTTTGCGCGTTAACCAAGCGTTCTACGGGTAGAAGTGAGGTAAGGAGGCTGAAATGAAAATATTCAAAGCGCTACTCGGATTCGGACTCGCATTCGCGATGGTCGCCCCTGCGCTGGCGCAGCAGGCATTCACGCTCGATAACGGCGTGATCGTCTACGGCCGGATGCAGACGTCGATTAACACGGCGACGGCGAACCCGGGCGATGGTTTCACGATGGCCGTGATTCCACCGTTCCCAAACCAGGCTGGAGGCTTGGAAGGCGCAACGATCTACGGGCACGTCGCTGCGGTAACGCGCGCCGGGCGCGGGCGCAAAGCGGCGCTCAAGCTCGCCTTCGATCGCCTTCAACTCGCTGACGGAAGCGTCGCGTCGATTAGCGGTTCGTTGAGCCAAGCGCAGGAAAAGAAACAGTCGCGTAACGGCGCGACGGTGGCGCTCTCGACGATCGGCGGCATGATTCTCGGGAACATGATCGGCAAGACGATCTTCCACACCAATATCGGCGGAATCGCCGGCGCGGCCGGCGGCTTCCTCTACGGCTACAACAACAAGTCGAACTTCACCATCGAGAACGGAACCGAGGTGCAGATGCGCCTCGACCGGACGGTCACCATCCGGCGGCAATCGACTGCCCCCGGCGGCCGCTAAACCCACCAGCATCGCTTTCGGCGCCCGGTTCCGACCTAAGCAGGGAGGAGGCGGGCGCCGCATCGCGTAGCCTAGGGTTCGCCGTTCCGGATTAGCTCAGTTGGTAGAGCAGCTGACTGTTAATCAGCGGGTCGCTGGTTCGAGTCCAGCAT
>DAIDHQ010000015.1 GCA_027459645.1 Vulcanimicrobiota bacterium | reverse complement strand
CGCCGATCCCGCGGACCGCATACTGGCCGCGACCGCGATTGCCTATGGTGCGAGCTTGATGACGCGCGACCGGCGATTGCATGCATACGCGCGCGCCGCAAAAACGCTGCGCTGCATCGCCTGCTGAAAAGAAAAACGCCCTGAATGTCGGGCGTTTCTTGGTGGAGGCAAGGAGACTCGAACTCCTGACCCTCACGCTGCCAGCGTGATGCTCTACCAACTGAGCTATGCCCCCAAGGTGCGGCGCCTTCTCTTCACGCCGGGCGCCCAGAGTCCTCCGGGGGGAGCATAAATCTTCGCTCGTTGGGAGAGGATTTTCTGCTTCTTGGGGCCAACCCACGAGCGCCGCGACGGGGACGTAGCTCAGTTGGTAGAGCGCCTGCTTTGCAAGCAGGATGTCGCAGGTTCGATTCCTGTCGTCTCCACCAAATCCCGACGCGCTACGTAACGGCCGGTTTTCGCGAGAAGATTAAATAGATCACTCCGTGCGACATCGCCACCTCCGCCGGACGTATGCCCGGTGGTATCGGTCGTGGTCGCGCGCGGGCGTTGATATCGGCGAGCGGGTCGAGCGGATTATCGAGGATCGATGCGTCGAATCCGTACTCGGCAAAACGCGCCCGAACGGACTCGAAGAGTTCGGGAAGAACCTCAATCACGATCTCGACGTCGGGCCGAAGATGCTGCTCGGCTTGCAGAAGCCCGGCGACGACGCGCTCTTCGGCGCCTTCGACGTCAATTTTGATGAGCCGTGCTTTCGATAACTCGCGTGGCGAAAGAATCGTCGCAAGAGGTTTTGCCGGCACGATCGCTTCCTGCGGACCGATCGTGCGAAAGATGCTCGCGCCGCTGGTGAACTCTTCCTCGGGTAGAAAGTAAATGGGCACCGAAGCCTCGCAATCGAAGGCGGCGATATTGACGGTGCGCACGTTCGTCGCTCCATTTGTTTCAATGTTTTTCCGAAGCGCCGCATGGGTACTCGGCGAAGCCTCGATGGAGACGACACTCCCTTCCGGGCCCACGATTCTCGATGCGAGCAGCGTAAAATAGCCGACGTTCGCACCGACGTCGATGAAAGTGTCGCCGACGCGCAGACGTTGCGAGATGAATGCCGTGAGATTCGGTTCGAAGAGGCCAAAATGAAAAAGGCTGCGTTGTACGACGCCGCTGAGGCGACCCTCGAAGACATCGCCGAACATCGCGACAACGCAAACCGGGGTTTCGACGAAATTGGTGTACGGATCCGAGAAGCAGCGATACCACCAGCGCTTCAACGAACGCATCCCCGGAGCGCGCATAAATGGTCGCATCGGCGGAACGATGGCAAAAAAGATCGGTGCGAGGGCGCGATGGAAAAGTGGGCGTGCCGACATCGGTTCTCGCCTTATACGTTTCCGCCGCAGTGCCTGCCGAAAACGACCGATGCCCGCACACCCACGCGCGGCGGTGCTCGTTAGGCGACGATGGTGGTAACCGCGGTGCTCTGCCCTGCAGGAACCGTCGCGAGCGAAGGCGCGTACGAGGCAATCGCTCCGCCGTGGGAAGCATATCCACGATGCTCGCCGTTCTTTGCTCCGCCGAAACAAAAAAAGCACCCGACTCGGTTCGGGCGTGCTCCGTATGCTTATCAAAAGCGACCCGTGGATTCCGTCACCTGCGTCGGTGATCGTCGCTGCGAGCAGCCCGGATGATCGGGCGAACAACATGTCGGCCGGGTCTTTGGAGCCGACGAAGAGACCCGGCTCCGCCCACTCCCGGGCGACTGGAACGAATTCGCGGCTCGGCTTGTGCAGGACCCAGAAGAGCGGTAGTATCCTCAGGCGGCGACTGGAAAAGAACGGTCATACGGGGAAGCGCACATCATACAGCGCGAAACCAGCCCTGCATCCGCGCCTTCAGGAACGCCGCGTTTGTATTGTTGACGAGGGTTTTGTTTGATGAACGGCACGCTCTCAAAGGCCGCGGCCGTCGCGGCACTCTCCCTGCTTCTGGGCGCCGGGCGGCCCGAGACCGGTTCGCTACCGCGCAATGCCGTCGCCCAGGCGACCTGTGATGACACCTGCAGCGCCATCACCTCGATCTTGAACGATCGCTCCAATGCGTTTGCCGACCTGCGGGCGAGCGCGCCCGACGACATGGGCGGCTCCGACGGAACCGTCACGATTACCATCGACGGCGACACGTGCAGCGGGCTCGTCGTTTCAAACGACGCCATGACCGACAACAACGGATCGGACTATCGCTGCATCTACGCTATCCCGTCCGATTCAGAATCCACGGCGGTATTCGAGGAACTCCGGACCGGGGCGCAAGAAGCGGTGCCGTCATCGTGGGATCAGTGGAACGACGACAGTAATGGGCAGGTTTGGTGCACCGGGCCCGATGAGGCGCACACGTTGATCGTGGTCGATCACTTCGGCAGCCTCGTGAAGTTGTGGGTCTTCGCAAAGCCGCAGATCCGCGCAAACGGTTTTTGCTCAGGCTCTTAGCCGTCAAATTGCGGCACTTCAAATCACGGACACCGCTTGGCCCACGTCCCGGAATTGAGCACGGAATAAACAAAAAACCCCGATGAAATCGAGGTTTTCGAAATGGTGGGCCATCCTGGTCTCGAACCAGGGACCTCATGCTTATCAAGGATGTTCACGCACGAGCGACTACTTAGAAAACCCCTTATTTTATGACTACTTCCGTCCGCTTTGGTTCGCTAATGTTTTACACTTAGGCTCCCCATAGGCTCCCCGAACATGCTATACTGTACACAACCGAACGCTAGTGAACAGGAGAGCACCAGTGAGAAAGAGCCGCAAGAGCGCCTCAGTACCCATTCGCAGAACCGTGGCGTACGTCCGTGTTTCCACCGAGGACCAGGCCGCGAACGGCGTTTCACTTGGCGCGCAGGAAGCGAGAATCGCCGCGTACTGCACGGCGATGGGTTGGGACGACGTAGAGGTCATCCGTGACGCCGGCGAGAGCGCCAAGAGCCTGCAACGGCCCGGAATCGGTACGATCCTGGAAGGCGTGCGCGTCGGAAGCATAGGCCGCGTCGTCGTGTTGAAGCTCGACCGAATCACGCGCTCGACCCGCGACTTGGCCGACCTCCTCGATACGTTCGCGAAGGCGGACGCCGCACTCGTTTCGGTTTCGGAGCACCTGGACACCAGCTCGGCCGGCGGTCGGCTTGTCGTGAACATGCTCGGCGTCGTGGCGCAGTGGGAACGCGAGGCATGCGGCGAGCGCACCTCGGCCGCG
>DAIDHQ010000014.1 GCA_027459645.1 Vulcanimicrobiota bacterium | reverse complement strand
GAGAGCTGCACGGCATGACCGGGCGTGCCGATCGTAACCGAGTTCACGTTCGTCGAGGTAACCACGTGCATTGAAACGATTGTCGTGGGTGTAATGACCGTTGGTTCGAGGCGAGCGTAATAGATCTGCGGCGGATCTTGCGGATTGGCGAAATTGTTTTGCGGCGCCGTGCCAAATTCGAAGACGTTGGTTGCGGCGAAGCCCGAGGGCGTGGGCATCGGAACCGGCGTCGGCGGTGGCGTCGGCGTGTAGAGAATCGGCGTCGACTGCGGCGTCGGTGTGTAGCTGCCTGCGGCAGGCGTGGCGTTGGGCAACACGGTAC
Source organism: Vulcanimicrobiota bacterium (assembly GCA_027459645.1). Taxonomy (GTDB): domain Bacteria; phylum Vulcanimicrobiota; class Vulcanimicrobiia; order Vulcanimicrobiales; family Vulcanimicrobiaceae; genus JAMXLG01. Next base: position 85,855 of record DAIDHQ010000014.1, on the reverse strand, counting down.
CCGGCGGCAGGGTCGGCAGCGGCGCCGCGGTCGGGATGCCCATCGTCGCGTTTGGCGGCGGCGGCGATTCGCCTTGACGTAAGATGTGCGGCGTCACGACGATGACGAGTTCGTTGCGCTCGACGTTGGTACTTTTGTTGCGGAAGAGGCCGCCGATGAGGGGCAATTGTCCGAAGATCGGAATCGAGCTGATGCTTTTCGTGTCGGCTTCTTGAATGAGGCCGCCGATGACGAGCGTTTGATTGTTGCGCAGATGCACGACGGTCTGCGTATCACGCGTGGCGATCTGCGGAACGCCGTTGAGGATGCCCGAGAGGCTGTTGACTACCGGATGCAGCGCGACGGTGATTTCGTTGGACTTCGGACTGACTTCGGGCGTGATGTCGAGCGTGACGCCGGTGTTGAACGTTTGCAGTTGCTGCGTAACCGGCGTTCCGACGCCCCCCCCCGTCGTGGTGAGGATTGCGAGCGTGTCGCCGGCGCGGATGCTCGCGGTATGGCCTGAGAGGGTGGCGATGCGCGGATCGGCGAGCACGCGGCCATCGCCGTTTTGAATGAGCAGATTCAACTGCGCCGTAAGCGCCAACTGCGTACGGGTGATCGGCTGCAGCTTGATGATGCGGCCGGGATTGCCGTTGGGATCGGGGGTCGGCTGGATTTCCGAAAACGTCGTGCTTAGCACGGCTCCGGGAAACTGCAGGCCGATGTTACGCACGGCATTTTCGTCGATCTCGAGGACCTCCGTATCGAGTTCGACGAGCGGCGGCGAAACGTCGAGTTGTTTGATGAGATCTTTCGCCAGGCGAATGCTCGTGGGATCGCCGGCGAGGATGATTTCGTCGGAGTTGTTGGGCACGGTGACATGCAGCCCGGGAGCCATCTGCCCGAGCGCTTGCGTGACGGCGGTCGCGATATCTTGCGCGCTTGTGGATGGCGAATTGTTTTGCCCGGGGATTGCCGATTTCAGGTGAATGACTTCGACGTTGCTGGAACCATAGGCGGCGCCGGCGGCGCTTGCGCCCGGTGCACCGGCGGTGCTGCTGCCGTCGAGTTGCGCGATCGCGCTTGCGATGCGTTCGTGTTCGGAAGCGGTTCCAAAGACCGAGATCGCGTTGAGGTCCTTGTCGATCGTGACCTTGGCGTTGGGAAAGGTGCGCTGCACGAGATCGCCGACGGAGGTGGCGTCGACGTTTTTCAAGCGATAGATTTCGGTGTAGCGCGCGCCGAACGGGGGAACGTCCATCTGCGCGATGAGCGTTTTGGCTGCAGCGACGTCTTGCGCGTCGCCTTTTACTAACAGCGACGATCCCGAGACACTGATCTGCACGTGCGGAATCTGATGCACGACGGCGCGCGCAAGCACGCGTGGCTGCGCCTGTTTGACTTCAACCGCTTCGATCGGGGGCGGCGTTGCGGGCGGTGCGCTTGCGGACGGAACATCGAGGCTCGTGATGAGGGCTTTGACTTGCGCGTTGTCGAGCGGCGTCGCGCGTAAGAGCACGCTCGATTTCGATGCGACGGTCAGTTGCGCGCCGGGAAAGAGCGGAGCGACGCGCGCGACGAGCGTTTGCGGCTTGATCGCGTGGAGTTGAATGACCTCGACCGATTCTTGGTTCGGGCTCTTCACGTCGATGCCGGAGACAACGGTCTGCGCTTGCTGAACCGCATTTGCCGGGCCGACGACAACCAAGGCATTGGCGTGATGATCGACGCGGACGTGAACCTGCGGAAAGAGTTGGCGCACGACCGCGGCCGCGCGCGAGGCTGGGATAATGGTGAGCTGGATCACATTTGCGACCGGCGAGGGCGCGGGTGCGGGGCGTGCGCCTACGGCATTCGTCGGAACGAGGCCGAGAACGAGCGAGAGCGCGATAAACGCAACGATGAAAACGCGACCCAGAGAGACGCGCGATGATAGAACACCCACAGGTACGGCCCGCATGTACCACGGCGAGGGTTGTGAATACCTGCTATGCATGCGGTTGCGAAAAACGCGCGTGGTATTGTCAAAACTACTTGCGGAGCGTTCTGTAGTCCGTCGGTCCTAATTTAAAAATCCACAAGGAGCGCAGCAAGCGTGCGTTCAATCGAGCGCGCCGACAATTTGATTTGCCGTTGCTTTCGGTGTGGGAGATTTCATGCGTCGCGGTTTTGCACTCGCTTTCGTTTTGGTATTTACGTTGCAGTCGACGGCTTCGGCCGCGTCGATGCGTCCCGATGCGTTCACGCCGATGTTGATGGCGATCCGCCAATCATGGATCGTGATGGCGCTCATCGGGCAAGCGCAAGTGTATGATGCCATGCACGCGCCGGCGCCGCACTTTACTGCGCGCCGTGATGCGTTGGTGGCGAGTCAAGCGACGCTTCGCGACGATCACATAGCTCCGCTGCTGCGTAGCGGCGCACCTGGCATGGCGCCGCGGATGATGCGCCCGGGGTCTCACCCGTTTGCGCTCGCAAAAGATCCGCTTTTATCTCACGGGGCTAAGCCGCAATTTGGCGGTGGGTGCCCGTTGTTGCAGGGGCGCATGACGCCGTCGCTCATCTGCGGGACGCCGCCTCCGGTGCATACACCGACGCCCACGCCGGTTCCGACGCCTACGCCGTATCGTCCGACGCCGACCCCGGTTCCCACGCCGACGCCGTACGTACCGACCCCGACACCGGTTCCGACGCCGACACCCTACGTACCAACGCCTACGCCTGCGCCAACCGCGACGCCCGTCCCCGCGGCTACTCCGTTGCCCGCAGCGATCACCGGAATCAATCGCTGGTGGACCTACGAAACGGGCACCGTTCCCGGCGTCGGACGTTGGATGGTCAACGTTGCCACAGGCAATCTGCTGCTGCAGGAAGCGGACGTAAATATTCCCGAGCGCGGGATCAATCTTGCGTTCCAACGCACGTACAATTCTGCGAGCGGTCACGATGCCGTCGGCTCCGATGGATCGACGCCGAGCCTCTATGGGAATGGCTGGACGAATACGTTCGATGCTCATCTGGGGTATAACGCGGCGACGAATACGATGAGCGTCTACGATATCGACGGCGCACGTTATGATTACTCCGCGGTGAACGGCGTCTGGTCGCCCCCGCCGGGCATGCAGGGAACCACGCTTCAATATGATGGTGGCTGCGGATACTGGTGGACGAAGAAGAGCGGCGTCGTGTATTACTTCTGGTCGCCCACGAGCCTTACGTGGTCGTCCGGTTGCGGAAGCGCATCGGGAAGCGCTGGCTACATGGGGCGCTTGTATCAGATCCAAGGACGCAACCGAAACAATACGATCACGTTTAACTACTCGTGGCTCAACGGCGATGCAAGTAATGCGGAAAACATCACGCAGATCGTCGCAAGGCACTCCGACGGCCAGCAACTCGTTCTTTCGTTTGCAAAGTTCGGAAGCTACACGGAACTCCAGACGATCACGCGCCCCGACGGCCAGCAGGTTCGCTACGCGTACGATTCGACCGGGAATATTACCGATGTCTGTAAGCCGGGAACGGGCTCGACGGATAATTCGCCGTCGGCCGTGTCGGTCTGCGGGGATACGACGCACGAGCATCATCGGTATTATTTAGCCAACGGGCACCTACTGTATTGGGTGGATAGCCCGCGATGGACGATGTCGTGGGGCGGCCCGGACGCGGGCGGAAGTGCAGGATCATACGTCGCGTTTAACTACGTGCCGGGATCCCGCGCGGCGGTCAATCAACTCGAATATATTGGTTCCGAGAATTTTCATCCGACCAACGACGTATCGAACGGTGCGCTTCTGCAACCCGGGTACGTGGATAATACGAACAATGCGGGCGTCATGCGGAACATCGCCTTCTCCAATACCAATTTCACGTTTGGCAACGCCGGCACCATGACGCTCACGGACACGGATGGTCACAAGGCCGCATGGGGATACGACGGGCTTGGGCGCGTAACCGTGTCGCAGGCGTGGTCGAACGCTAGCAATAATGCGCCTTTGGTAACTCAGGCGTGCTGGAATGGTCAGAACGAGCTCACCTGTAGCATCGATGCGAAGCAGCAGAGAACGGACTACGCCTACGACGCAAACGGAAACACCACCGAAGTGCAGCAGCCGTCGGTTCCGACAAACCTGGGCACGTTGCGGCCCACCTCGCTTTACCTGTACGACCAGTACAACAATCTGATCTCGTATTGCAATCCGACCTGGGTTGCGCAGCATAATCTCGGCTCGTGCCCTTCTGGCGGCGCCAACGCGGCCGTTACATACCATTACAACTATTCGGACTCGGCCGAACCCTACGGCTACTTGATCAACACCTGGTCGCCCCTGAGCTACGAAACGCAGTTTACGTATAACCAAGCTGCGGAAGGTGGCGATTTCGGGTTGCCCACGAACGTGACCAGCGCTGCGTATACGCAAGCCGACGGTACGACGCGATCGCCGTCGCAGTCGTTCGGGTATGACGCGTATGGAAATCTCACGAGTTATAACGACGGATCCGGGACCTGGACGATGGCCTACGATGGCCTCAACCGCGTCACGCAACGGACCGATCCGGACAACGTCACGTCGTACACCTACTACGATCTGGAAGGCGACGTCACGAAGACGGAAACCAGTTCTCAGCATGCAGCCGGAGATGGATCGACGTTCCTCTACGACGCGGATGGGAACCAGATCCAATCGCTGATCTATCGAACCGCGTCGTCGTCGGCGTCGCCCGTTGCCGATCAGACTCGCAAGTGGTATGACGGGCAAGATCGCTTGGTCGAAGTCCAGCAGCAGCAAGATCCGCTCTACGACGTCTACACCAACGCGTGGTCGACGCGCTACATTTACGATATCTCGCAGAATCAGGCGCTCTCGTTCAATAACGGAGCGGTGTCGTTCTACGCCCACGGAAATCTCTATAAGACCGAAGAGTACTTGCCTGGCGGTGGTGGTCCGCAGACGATCACCAATTCCTCGCTCAAGATTGCGAACACGACGTGGCAGGATGTAAAGGCGACGGCGTTCGACGGTCTCAATCGGCCGGTCAATAAATATTCGCTCGTTGATGCGAACAATAGCGGTGCCGACAGCTTGTCGACCGAGACGATGAGCTACGACCAAAACGGCAATCCCGGCGACCTTACGACATCCTGCAACGTGTCGCAGCAGTGCGCCACCTTTAGTTACGACGCGCGTAACGCGATGAATGCGATCGCCTACAACGATGGGTCGGTCGCGAACAAGACAACGATGTATGACCCGGACGGTCACGTTACCAGCATCTCCTCGCCGGCGCTCGGCACGCAGACGTATACCTACGATGCGGATGGGCGCGAAACGCAGGAAGTGGAAGCTAGCGGTGGCGGCGTCACCTCTCCAGCCACGTTCACGCACGAATACTATCCCGACGGAAAGCTCGAGCAACTCGACGTCTCGTCGTCGGGGCTGACACAGCTTGGCTTGTTCCAGTACTCGTATCGCCCCGATGGGCGCGTGCAGACCAAGACGATCAACGATGCCGGGAATGCCAAGGTCGGTTCGACGTCGGTGCATTACGCGTATACCGGCGCGGGCCGCATTACTGGTCGAACGGAAACAGGGACCGGCGCCAACTATAACCCGTCGTCGTGGACCTACGATCAGTACGGTCGAACGAGCGGGATCACGGTGCCGACCGGTAGCTATTCGACGTTCGTGTACGATCCGCAGGGTGCGCTTCTGGCGTATTTGACGCAACTGCAGTATACGGCGCGGGGGGAACTGGTGAATGACGGGAGCACTCCGGCCACGTCGGGGACGTACAATAAGTCGCTCTATGCTAATGGCGTTCACGTCGGATTATCGTATTCGTACGGTGGAACGGGTTCGGCAAGTTGGGACGATCGCATGGGCGCAATGATTACCAACATGACCGATACGCCCGATCCTAGCGGCGTCAATCCTGATTCAATCTCTACGCAAAGCTTCGCTTACGACCTTGCCGGGCGCATGACGTCGGAGGGATCCTCCGGCAGCGGCACGCTCAAGAGCGGTGCGAACGCATCGTGGAGTTCGGTCCTAGGGCGCAGCTACGACGCTGAGAATCACACCGTGAATACGGCGGTGACTGGGCAATATACGACCGATCAACTCGGCTACTACACGTACATGGCGGCATCGGCAAGCTACGTCTGGGGTCTAGGTGGACATCCGATTCGGATCGGAACGGCATCCGTCACGAACTCGCGTACGCAAGTGAGCGCGCCTGCCGTTCCCTCGTCACAATACGAGACACTGCATTGGGACGGCAATCAGCTTGTCTTTACGAGCAATGCGAGCGGTGCCGTCGACGATATCAAAGTGGGGTCCGAGGGCGATATCACGCCGCTCGATCCGGGCTATACGGGACTGACGTTCTGGGATCGCGGACCGGGCGGCGGAATCATGGCGTGCCACAACGCGACCGGTGCATCATATCCGCTCAAGGCATCGAACTCTACGATGTTCGGGAACGCAAATCCGTGTACCGTCGTTGCAAATGGATTTACGCCGCCGACGAGCTTCGTGTGGTCGTCCGGACCGAGAGGCGCTACGTACGGCGTAAGCGTCACTGCTGGTGCCAACGTTGGCATCGGTCAGGGTGGATTGCTTGCAGATTATCGCCCCGACGGCTTCACGGATGGTTTCAACACGATCCAAGGCGTTCGCACCTACGATCCGACTGCCGGCACGTGGACCACACCGGATGCGTATGCAGGCGACGTCAGCGATCCCGGATCGCAGAAGTCGTATATGTGGAACGGCAACAACGCCGTTTCATATAGCGACCCAAGCGGATACTCGCCTCGCGGTGGAACCGGCGGAATGAACGGCGGGCTGTGGGACGGAACGGACAGCGGGTCGACTATTCTCAATGAACAGACGGATGATGGGAGCGCAGCGTCTCCTCCCAACGGGGGTGTGAGTTCCGGGGAGGGAACTGTCGCTAAGCTCGTGGATCAGTTGACAAAACTACAGAACTTAGTCACAAACGCTGTATCGGACGAGATTAACAACGAGCAGACGATGCCGACGACGATAACATTGCTGCGAGCAATGGGCACGATTGCGAAAGAGATCGTGGACTGGGGTTACACGGCTAGCGTGAGAATGGCATACGGAATTTTAGTCGTTAGCACGCCCGTAGGCGAGGTGGTGGCAGGCGTATCGAACGGTGTCGCGACGATCGCGGCGCACGTTGGAAACAGAAATCTGCCGTCTAGAAACTTGAGCTGGAGCAGCAAGTGGGCAGCTGCGACCCGGCGCGTAGGGAGGAACGATTGGGTTCCGTATGCCGACGTTCCGATTGCGCGATATAAACTTACAACAAAATGGCAAGACTTTTGCCCGGATTTCTGTATCCCAGGAGGAGGTTAACGTGTTGAAGGTCGGGATAAGAGGAGCTGCGGCAACCATTCTAAATGGACTGCGCCCGTCCCTATTCGTCTTGTTCCTCGCTTGTAGCGGTATGAGGAGTCCCGTACCACCCGCTATTTATGTTGCAAGCGGAAATACATTGCTTGAGGTCCTGGATACGCGGCAAAGTCCGATTAGTTTGAATATCCATTTTATAAAGGAAACTAAAGAAAGGCCGGAAATTCGATCGTATACGCTCTTGTTTGCGGGTAATGACGTCTACAAGATCTACTCTGGGCGTATGAGCTGTGGCACGCTGAAAATTATGCCTCGAACGAGTGGGTCGGTGCTTATGGAAATCAAGGGTAACCGTCAAGTCCTTGGTGCCACCAGCGATAAAGTAGCTGGAGAGGCGCTGAAGGAACTCAATCAAACCGCTCGAGCGTATCGCAAGATCGTTCCGCCCCAACCATCGGGCGCGCCTACAGACTCCTTCTCATCCTTGTTGCCCACATGCCGGTGATTGCGCCGAAATCTTTATCTTTGCGCGGCCACTGCCGATTGTGCTCCGCCGGCCGGACGAATTGTGTCCGGCGCTAACGGCGGGCGGAGTTGGAGTTGACCGACTACGGTGGATCGATTTTGATTGGAGATCAAGCGGCATATTTCCGCTCCTAGTCGATCGGCGAGAGATAGTCAAGGCGTGAGTGAGCCCGGTGAGGGGTTGCGACGTTGCCCCGGTAATGCGGGCCACTTGAAACCGTGGGTTTCCCTGGAGCTAGTCCGCTTCCGTGGGCGGCTTTTGATGAGACGTCAGCGAAGGCCGGGGAAATCCAGTGCGGCCAACGCCGCGTACGTGGCGATGCCGACCGCCGTTGAAAGATTGACGCTGCGGACGCTGCCTTCGCGCATCGGAATGCGCAGCGCGCGCTGCGGTTCGGCTGCGATCAAATCTTTCGGCAAGCCCTTCGTTTCGCGGCCGAAAACCAGCACGTCGCCGAATTCGAACGTGACGTCGGCATAACGGCGCGCGGCGTGCGTCGAGAAGTACCACCGCCGGCGATCGCCGAGCGCCGCAAGAAACGCATCGAGCGACGGATGCAGCACGACGCCGAGCTGGTGCCAATAATCGAGGCCCGCGCGTTTGAGTTCGCGATCGTCGATGCGAAAGCCGAGCGGCTCGACTAAGTGTAGCGCACATCCCGTCGCCGCGCAAAGCCGCGCGACGTTGCCGGTGTTGGGAGGAATCTCCGGTTCGACCAACGCGATGTGCAGCGGCGCGTCGCTGACGTCGGCGAAGGTGCGAAGCCGTTCGTGCGGTTGTGCTGCGCCGCTCACGCCCGCGACTGCAGCACGTCGAGGTACGACACGCCTACCGGCGCGATTACGTAGGCGACGCCGTTGTTGCGTTGCCACAACGCTTCGATCGCCGAGCGCGGATAGACGACGCGGACGCCAGGCGCGGCGGGATCGTTGACGGCACAATCGCCGCTCGACGTGAAGCCGCAGAGCACGACGAGATGCCCTTCGGAATGTTCCAACGGCGCGCCGGGCAGTTCGCCGTCGCGCCACGAGTACGAAAGCACCACGGGAAGGTTGCGTTCGATCAAACGCTGCGCGTGATCGAGATTTGCAAGGTGCGCGACGACGGCGCGCAATCCCAAGCTGCCGCTATACGCCACGTTGAACGACCAATTGCCCGTGCCGTTATAGGCGCGATCCATGACCGCGCGCGCAGTATCCTCGACCGTGCCGCCGACGCCGTGATAGCTGTTGACCATGGCGAGGCTCGTAGGGCTGCACCACGTGCGCACCCCGTCGACCACGAACTGCGAGTAGGCGGGAACGTCGAGAATCAAGGCTTCGCGCGCGTACGGAAGCGATGGCGTCGTGCGAACCGGCGCGGCAAAGGCCAGCAGATTGAAATCGACGTCTTCGGCGAGAAGCTCGATGCCGTCGAAGGGCTGGTCGGCCTGGATGATATCGGTGTCGACGCGAATGCCTTCGCGATCGCTCGCCGCGCTAAAAGATTTGCGTCCGCTCGGATGCCACTCGGCGTAGTCGTACCAGTTGCTCGCCGGCGCGCCCGCGCGCATCAAGCGAAAGCGCAGCTTTCCTTCGGGCGCAAACGTGTTCCAACTGATGACGCCCGAACGTGTGGCCTCGAAGCGCAACGTTGCACCGTTGCGCACGTTGACCGCCTGTTCGAAACTTGCTAGATCTGCCACTCCCATGCGTTCCAACCGTCCACTAGAAAAGCCGCGGGCTTAAAGCCTTTGAAATCCGTGTTGATGCCGTAGTACGACGTTTCCCAATAGAAGAAGACGGCCGGGACGACCTGCCGCAGTCGCGCTTCTTCACGTTGATAGAGCTTTTTGCGCTTGGCCTGATCGAACGTCGACTGCGCGGCTGCGCTGGTTTCGTCGACGATCGGATCGCGCAGCCACGACGTGTTCGCCCCGTGCGGCGGAATGTAGGCCGAGTTCCACGATCCCGCGTTATCGGGGTCGGGGCCGTTTGTATCGATGGACCATTCCAGGTCGTAGGTGCCGGTGTAGAGCGGTCCTTGCCGCGAGAACATCAGGCTCGGCGGATAATTCTTGATCGTCAGGTCGATCCCGAGCGATCGCACCATCGACTGCATGACGACCTCGGATTGTTCGTTGCTCTTGGCGGCCGTCGTGGCCGAGACCACCAGATGCAGCGGCTGCCCGTTTTTCATCAGAATGCCCTGCGGGCCCGGTTTCCATCCGGCTTCGGCCAAAAGCGCCTTGGCTCGCGCGGGATCGTAGGTGTATGGCGGCAATGACGGCGCCGCCCACGATTGCGGAAAGACGTCCGATACGGCGAGCTGATTGATGCCGTGATACACGGTGTCGTTGAGCCGCTTCCAGTCGATGCCCATCGCGAGCGCCTGCCGCACGCGTACGTCTTTGAGAATCGGACGGCTGGTGTTTATGCCCAGATGTCGCCAGTTTGCGATCACGCGGTGCAGCACGTTTATCCCCGTGATGCTCGATAGGCGCGCGACGGCGTTCGATTCGACGTTCGGATACAGATCGATCGCATGCGTCTGCAACTCGTTGAAGAGCGTATTGCTATCGGGGATGACCTTCCAGATCACCTCTTTGAGCTTCGGTGCGCCGCGCCAATAGTACGGGTTCGGAACGAAGACGAGCGACGCACCGTGATTCCATGACTTTAATTCAAAGGGACCGTCCGAGAGCGGCGCGCTGTTGATCGACGCGTGATTGAGATCGGGAAGTTTCGCGAGAATATGTGCCGGAAGCGGAGGGTACGCCGTTCCGCCCATCGTCAGAACGTCGAGCGCCCCGACGCTCGGCTTCTTTAAATGAATCACGAGCGTATAGGGATTCGGCGCGCTCGCGCTCGCGATTTGGTCCCATCCATACGCAGACTTGATCGTGTTGCGCGGATTCATGACGGCGTGATAGGTGTAGAGCCAATCGGCAGCCGTGACCGGTACTCCGTCTTGCCAGCGCGCGTTCTTGCGCAGGTGAACGGTGATCGTCTTTTGATCTTTGCTGATCCCGCCGTTCGCGAGCGTCGGCACGACCGTTGCGAGGTCGGGAATGAAATTGCCGTTGTCGTCGTACCGCAGGAGAAACGAATAGACCAGCGCCGTGGCTTCGTCGGTCGCGGAGTTGTTGCCGTACATCAAATTGAGCGAATCGGGTTCTTCCTGTTCGCCGATGCGAATTACGCCTGGAATCGTCCAGGAGTTGTGACCGCCGGCGACCGTTTGGGTCGTCTTGGAACATGCGGCAAGCGCTAGGAGCAGCGCGGCGGCGATTACACGGCGCATCGTTTCGTCTTTCTCAAGAAGGGTGCGATTGCATCATAGAAGGCGTGGGGTCCGTTGCGTACGACGTCGTCGACCGGAAGCAGCGTTTCCGCGCGTGCGCGCTCGATCTCGGCGGCAGCAGCATCGGCGCTCATGCGCTTGGTATTCAGGGCGATCCCGGCGACGCGCGCCGGTTTCACCGTCGCCAGCAACGCCTCATGAATGCGAATCAACTCGCGGTAGCCGAGCGTCGGCGTACCGTAGGATTCGATCTCACGTAGCGTCGGGTCGCAGACCAAGACCAATGCGTCCGGCGTGGCTCCGTACATCAACGCGAGCGTCACCGGCGCATAGGCGGGATGATTGATCGCGCCTTGGCCTTCGACGACGATCAGATCCGGTTTGCGCGATGCGGCTTCCAGGACGATCGCTTCGGTCGCTCCGGCTGCAAAATCGGCGATCACGCGGTCGATCGCGATGCCCCAGCCGGCGATCATAATGCCGGTTTGCCCGGTGGGCACGAACTCCGCGCGGACGTTGCGTTCGCGCGCGGCGCGCACGAGTTCCAGGGCGACCGTCATTTTTCCGACGGCGCAATCGTTGCCGACCATCAGCAGCGTCGGCGCGGCGACGTCGTAGGCGCGGCCCGTGAAGAGCGGTTGTTGCGGGGGTTTTCGCACGTCCCAAATGGTGGTGCCGCGCCGCTGCGCAGCGGCGGCAAATTCGGCGTCGTCACCGAGCATGTCGTGCAAGCCGCTCACGATCTCCAAACCCGCGTCGATCGCGCGCAGAATGTCGCGTCTCCACGCAGCCGGCAGCGCACCGCCTTTGGGCGCGGTGCCGATCAGCAGTGCGGTCGGCGAAAATGTCAACGCTTCGTCGATCGTGGCGACGATGGGCGCATCGCTCGGCAGATGCGGCAGCACTTCGCGAACGGTTCTTCCGGCGCAGGCCGGATCGATGACGGCCACCGTTGCGTCGTTGCCGTATGCCACCACGCCATGCGCGGTCTTTGCATCGACCGCGAAATGGCCGGGCGCGAGAATTGCGTAGCGCCTCATGCCGCGACGCGTTCGCGCACGCCGAGCCCCGGTGCGTCGGGAAGAATCAACTTGCCGTGGCTATAGGTGACGCCCGAGAACGGATCGTCTGCGGTGAGAAACGGCCCGTCGAGATCGGCCCAGTCGACGAGCGGCGAAAGATGCGCGGCCGCCGTTGCGGCGATCGCGCTTTCCACCATGCAGCCGAGCATGATCTTCATGCCGAGCGCGCGCGCGGTATGCACCATCGCGAGCGCGCCGCGAATGCCGCCGGTCTTCGCGAGCTTAATGTTGATGCCGTCGACGCAACCGATCAAACGCGGCAGGTCCCGCGCGGTCAGCGAATCTTCGTCGGTGACGATCGGCACGCGCGTCGCCTCGCGTACGGCTCGCAAGCCGGCGGGATTTCCGGCGGGAATCGGCTGCTCGCAAAATTCGATTTCGAATCGCTCCAGCTCGCGCAGAATGGCGATCGCTTCTTGCACGCTCCAGCCTTCGTTCGCGTCGATGCGAATCGTCCCGGTGTACCGGTCGCGAATGGCCGCAATCGTTTCGATTTGTTCGCGCTGCGATCCCAAACCGAGTTTGATTTTTAACACCGGATGGTCGCCGATTTCCGCCAGCTTACGCAGCGTCGTTTCGGGATCGGCTATGCCGATGGTGAACGACGTTACCGGCGTAGCGGACGGATCCAGGCCGAGCAGCGCATAGAGCGGTTTACCGAGAAATTTTCCGATGAGGTCGTGAAGGGCGAGATCGAGCCCCTCGCGTGCCGCAGCCGGGATCGTTTCCGGCAGCAGATCTTCCAGGCGGAACGGGTCGTCGGAGCGAGGAGGGTTCGCTTCGAAATACGCGCGGACGCTTGCGATCGACTCGTGATAGCGTTCGATCGGCGTGGCTTCGCCGACACCTTCAATGCCGGCGTGGCGTACGCGGAAGACGGCCGTGCGAGCGAGGGTTTCTTCACCCCGCGCAATTTTGAACGGATGTTTGAGCGGCAATGCGAGTTCGGAAATCGAAAGATCGAGACCCATGCCTGCGCATTCTGCTCCCCTAACGGCGATCCTATGGCTTCGGCGCGATCTGCGCTTGGAGGACAACGTCGCGCTTGCCGCAGCGGCGTCACGTGCGGAGCGCATCGTCGTCGCCTTCGCTCTCGATCCGCAACTGCTCGCATCCGACCGCGTCGGGGCACCGATCGTTCAGACGTTTTTTGAAGCGTTGAATGCGCTGCGCGCGCAGCTGCGTTCCATCGGCAGCGATCTCGCCGTACTGCGCGGCGACGCCGCCCAGGAATTGAGCGAGCTCGCCAAACGCACCGGGGCGCGCCTTCTGTACTATAACGAAGATTACGAACCCGATGCGATCCGGCGCGACGCGTCCGTGTCGCAGATACTTCGCGCGCAGGGTTTGGAGGTGCACGCCCACCTCGATCACGTGTGCATCGCCGCCGAAGCGATCTCGAACGAAAGCGGCGATGCGTATCGGGTCTTTACTCCCTACGCTCGGCGCTGGCGCGATGCCTATGCGGTTGCTCCGGTGTTGCCGGTCGATTCGTTGGGTGCGGCGCGCGGGCAATTCATCGGCGCGAGCGACCTGGGAAGAACGCTCGACGTTCCCGCGCCGGAAGCGTTTGGATTTCGTTCGTCGCCGAACTATCCACCGTGCACGCCGAATCACGCGAACGATGCGCTCGATACGTTCCTTGCCGAAGGAGGCGACGTAGATCGCTATGCGGACGAACGCGATTTCCCGGCGCTGGACTCGACGTCGCACCTGTCGGTGCAACTGCGCGCCGGAACGATCGGTATTCGCACCTGTTTCGCGCGTGCGTTTCGCGTTGCGCGCGACGTGCGACGCCGGCCGAGCGTCGATACATGGATATCGGAATTGATCTGGCGCGAGTTCTATTTCATGGTGCTCAAGCGCTTTCCGCACGTTGCGACCGGTCCGTTTATTCCGGCAGCTGCCGGAATTGCGTGGCGTAACGACGAGGCGGAATTCTCCGCGTGGTGCGGCGGCCGCACGGGTTACCCGCTCGTGGATGCGGCGATGCGGCAGCTGAACGAAACGGGCTGGATGCACAATCGGCTTCGCATGATCGTCGCCTCGTTTTTAACCAAAGACCTGCTGATCGATTGGCGTTGGGGAGAGCGTTATTTCGAACAACGTCTTGCCGATGCGGACCTGGCGCCGAACAACGGCGGTTGGCAATGGGCCGCGTCGACCGGGACCGACGCCGCGCCGTATTTCCGCGTCTTCAATCCGGTGCTGCAAAGCAAGAAGTACGACCCCGATGGGGCGTTCATTCGAAAGATGCTTCCGGAGCTGCGGGACGTTCCGGCGCCGGCGATTCACGAACCGCGCGCACCGATCGTCGATCACCACCTGGCTCGGGAACGCGCGCTCGGCGCATATGCCGCGGTTCTGGGAAAAAAACGATGACGCGACTCTGGTCTTACCGGAGAACCGGCGAGCTGACGCGATAGCACGTGCCGCGATGATCGTGTCGCGCGTCTTCGCCAAGTACGCGCGCCGCATGGCGTTCGCTGCCTTCGATGACGCGCCGCTCTTCGGCGTCGTCGTAACGCCCTTCGCGGTGCTTTCGCAAGCGGTCCGCGATCCACGGTGCCTCGGCTGCATGATCGAGTTCGTGTCCGAGACCGAGGGCGGGCGATTGCCGGCCGCCGCCGGTGGTTCGTAGCGCGCTGTATGGATCCCAACCGATCGTATCGGTGTTCGGGTTGAAATAATCGTTGTTGCGGTGATTCTCGCGCAACCTAAAGGAGCGGCCGAAGCGATCGTGTTCTACGCGATCGAAGAGCACGCGTTCGTGCGGATCGCGGCACAGATACGCTCGCGCCGCTTCGTACGCGTGCTCCAGTCCGCGCGGCACGGCAAGCGTGCCATGATGCAGGTACTCCATCGCGTGCCGTTCACGCGTTTAGGGTCGTGCCGCTAGACGGGGCTAGCGTTCGCGCAACGCGATCGAAACGGGAGCGTTCAGCTCCACGCCGGCAGCCAGGCGCGCGCGAACGGTGATCAAAAAGCTCGGGCCCCATCCGACGTTGATGATCGTTGCGGGCATTTCGATCTTCTCGTTAATCATCGCCAAGACGCGCACGTAACGTCCCCATGCAAAGCGTTGCATGACGAATTTGGGAACTTCCACGTAGCACGGCTCGCTCGGATGCAAACCGCGCACCCGGGCCGTGAAGCTGTAGGCCATTAGCGTCCATTCTGCTCACTTGCATGGAATGGTGTCAAGCATCGTACGAACTTGACGACGGTGGTACAGTGGGGAGGCTCGACTGCGCCACGCGCGCACCATGCCATAGGTGCCGAACCGACTTGGTTGACCTAGGGAGCACAAGCTCCGGACTCGACGGGATGGCTCGTCCTAAGGAAACGAAGGATGCCCTCTCGGCACCCGGGCCGCACCCACCTGCGAGAACGCAGGTTCAGTTACCTCGCATGGCAGACGCTACGTGCGGTTGAGCTCGAATTCGGAAAGCGCCCGGCGCCATGTGCGGTGGGCGCTTTTTTCACGACTTTCGACGACGGTAAATCCGTGAAACTCGCCCCACTCGGCGATAAACGTAGAAGGCGACGCGTCGCCCGACCACAGCAGCACGACCCGCTCGGAGAGATCGAGCGCATTGCTCGCCCCATCGAACGCCGCGGGATCCAAGCCGAACCGCAGCCACGCCGAGTCGGTCTCCTTCGAAACACGTTTGCAGTCGGCCGAACTGGCCGCGAACGTCCCGGCGGCATTGCGAACCGCCAGAACCACGTTGGAGGCTTTTGCGCTCTGCGCCGCCTCGCCGAGGGACTGAGCTTGGGCTGCCCACGATAGGGCCGTCTCCGAAGCCAGCGGTCCGGCCAGCAGCGGTGCGCCGAGGGTGCGCGCCATCGAAAGCAACGCGCGTTGCCGCGCCGCATCAGGAGCAAAGGCGTCGGCGCTCCAAAGTGCGGCGATCGTCTGCCCGTAATCGACCGCCATCTTCTTTACTTGTGCGAGGTAGTCGTCATCGGTTCGCGGAAAGTGCAGCACGTCCAAGACGACGCCGTCGCTGCGAAGTTCGCGCGCAGCGTAATCGAGGAATTCGAGCTGCGTCAAATCTCCGCGTTGGATGGCGTCGGCAAACGCGCTGCTCGTGCAAGCAAGTTTCATACTCCGACTCGACGTTTGACCGCTTTACGGGAGAGCCCTTCGCACCGTGAAAATCGCACTAGGCGCAGACCATGCCGGCTTCGAGTATAAAGATCGCATCGCGAAGATCTTACGCGATTCGGGACACCACGTATTGGATTTCGGAACGCACGACGCGACGCCGGTCGATTATCCGCAATACGGCTACGCGGTAGGCGAAGCGGTAGCGACGGGGCAGGCCGATCGCGGCATCGTGATCTGCGGTTCGAGCATCGGCATCTCGATCGCGGCGAACAAGGTGCCCGGCGTGCGCTGCGCGGTCGTGATGGAGCCGTTGACCGCCGAACTCGCGCGCCGCCACAACGACGCCAACGTCTTTGCGCTTTCGGAGCGCCTCACCGGTTGGGAGATGATCGAGCGTTTGGTCGACGTGTTTTTGCACGCGCCCTATGAAGGCGACACGTCGGAAGGCGCGCGCCACAAGCACCGCGTTGAACAACTCTTCGAATTCGGCGACACGCAGCGCGAGCGTACGCTCAAAAATCTCGAACGCGGCGCCGTTACGGATGCGGTGACGCCGAAGGAACTGCTGTAACCCGGCGTTCCGGGACTTCCGACCCCGCGCGGTAAAGAAAGCTGATCATGGATATTCTGACGCCCAGCCACATCGAGACCGAAGACCCCCAGGTTTTTGAAGCGATCCGCAACGAGGAGCGCCGCCAACAGGAAAACCTCGAGCTGATTGCCTCGGAGAACTACGCAAGCCGCGCGGTCCGCGAAGCGATGGGCTGCGTCATGACCAACAAATACGCGGAGGGATATCCGGGCAAGCGCTACTACGGCGGCTGCGAGTACGTCGACGTCGTGGAAGATCTCGCGATCGACCGGCTCAAGCGCATCTTCGGCGCCGATCACGCGAACGTGCAGCCGCACGCCGGCGCTCAGGCCAACATGGCCGTGTTTATGGCGCAGTTGGCCCCGGGCGACACCGTGCTCGGTATGTCGCTCGCGCACGGCGGCCATCTCACGCACGGAACGAAGGTCAGCTTCAGCGGCAAACTCTATAACGCCGTGGCGTACGGCGTTCGCAAAGAGACCGAGCTGATCGATTTCGACGACGTGCGGGCGAAGGCGCGTGAATTCAAGCCGAAGATGATCGTTGCCGGCGCGAGCGCGTACCCGCGTACGATGGAGTACGCGCCGTTCCGCGAGATCGCCGACGAAGTCGGTGCGACGCTGCTGGTCGACATGGCGCACATCGCCGGATTGGTGGCCGTCGGGTTGCATCCGTCGCCGGTGCCGCTTGCGGAGTTCGTGACGTCGACGACGCACAAGACGCTGCGCGGACCACGCGGCGGCATCATTCTCTGCAAAGAAGCGTACGCGCAAGCGATCGACAAGACCGTCTTTCCGGGAATTCAAGGCGGACCGCTGATGCATACGATCGCGGCAAAAGCCGTGGCCTTCGGCGAAGCGCTGCAACCGTCGTTTAAAACCTATCAAGAGCGCGTGATCGCAAACGCAAGGGCGATGGCGGACGAGTTCGTGCGCGGCGGCCTGCGGCTGGTCGCCGGCGGTACCGACACGCATCTCATGCTGGTAGACGTTTCCGTCAAGGGACTCACCGGCAAAGCGGTCGAGCAGTATCTGGACGAGATTTCGATTACCGTCAACAAGAACGCGATTCCCTACGATCAGCAGAAGCCGATGGTCGCAAGCGGCATCCGAATCGGTACGCCCGCCATTACCTCGCGCGGTTTCGGCGAAGACGAGTGCCGCGAGGTCGCAAAGATCATCCTCGACGCGCTCGGCGACATCGAAGCGAAGGCAAAGCGCGACGCGTTACGCGCCCGGGTGCACGAACTGACCGCGAAGCACGGCGTCCCCTAGCATTCTAGCTAGCATCGTTCATCGGTTGAACGCGCAAGCATAGCCAGCCATTCGCTTCTGACGAGTTCTTGGGCAATTCCGGCCGGCCGAACGATCGCGACGCGATCGATGCCGTCGATGTTGATGTTACAACCCTGCCATCCCGCTCGACGCGCCGATGCCGAGAGCTTGCGGCGCGGAATGATGCGCTCGGGGGTGATCGATCTGCCAGGCAATGCGTCCACGAATACGACCGTCGAAAAGCGCCGGTCGTATTCAACGAGCACGTATTCCGGCATCGAACCTTCGCTGCTCGCTTTTACCGTAGGCGCGTATGCGGCACCGCTCACCGTCGTACCGAAGCGACCGTTCTTTGCCTTTAGCTGGTAGCGCGTGGTGCAGCTCAAACACTCGAAGTCCGCGACCGGCGTATTTTCCGGGAGACGGTCGAGTGCGTCGGCGTCGCAGCGCAAACAATAGAGATTCAGCTCGGCCCACGTTTCCAGAACGATGCGCGCAATTTGGGTAGCGCCGGCGTACTGCGCAGCCAATGTTTCGTCGATCAACGGGCTGAACCGGGGCGAGACGTCGAGCCGCCGATAAAGACCGTTGCCCAGAAATTGGATCGTGCCTTGATTGCGCAGGATCTGCAAGCTCTGCCGGATTTTTGCATCGACGAAGCGATTCTGTGGATAGTGCTTGGCGAAGGCCTCCCTTTTGGCAAGGACGTCGCTTAGAGAGAATGTGACCGGCATGGTCGCTACCGCGTCCTCTATCAACCGTTTCCACGTCAGTTGGCGCTGCTTCATGCTTTCATAATACGGCACCAAGGTATCGCCCGCGCGCACGGGAAACGTGGCTGCATGCCCGCCTCTGAAGGCCTGCACGTCGTCGGCCATCCTGCCGTCGCGGATCGTCTCGCGCGCTTGCGCGATCGCACGACGCCGACGCCTGTTTTCCGAAAGCTTATCGAAGAACTCGGCGCATTTCTCGCCTATGAGGCGACGCGCTCGCTTCCCCTGCGCAACGAACGCATCGAAACGCCGCTGATCGAAACGACGTCGCAGCGCATCGCAACGCGACCCGTGCTCGCGCCGGTCTTACGCGCGGGTCTGGGGCTGCTTCCCGGCTTCTTGAACGTCATCGACGACGCGGTCGTGGCGCATCTCGGTTTCTACCGCGATCCCGAATCGCTCATTCCCGTACCCTATTATGCGAACGTACCGCCGGAACTCGGTGACCGGCACGTCTTCGTGCTCGACCCAATGCTGGCAACGGGGAATTCGGGCGTGGCCGCAATCGACGCACTCGTCGATCGCGGAGCCAAGTCGATCACCTTCATCTGCGTGATTGCAGCGCCCGAAGGCGTCGCGCGCTTGCACAAAGCGTATCCGACGGTCCCAATATTTACCGCCGCGCTCGACGCCGGTTTGAACGAACACGCATATATCGTACCGGGCCTCGGCGACGCCGGCGATCGCATGTTCGGCAGCCTCACCTCTGTGCCGTACGCCGTGCGCGCGCATCGCTAGGAGCGCAATCGTGCGGCCGGGCTGGGATGAATATTTCATGCAGATCGCGCGCACCGTCGCGACGCGGGCGACCTGCCCTCGTCTTTCCGTCGGCGCGGTCTTAGTGCGCGAACACCGCATCCTGACGACCGGATACAACGGCGCGCCCCGCGGCGTTCCTCATTGCACCGAAGCCGGCTGCATCATCGTGAACGACCATTGCGTTCGCGCCACGCACGCGGAAGCAAATGCGATCGTGCAAGGCGCGCTGCACGGCGTCAGCCTTGCCGGAGCGACGGCCTATTGCACGCATCAGCCGTGCGTCAACTGTTCGAAGCTGCTCATTAGCGCGGGCGTGACGAAGATCGTCTTCGACGTTGCCTATCCGGACGCGGTCTCCGCCGAATTGCTCGGCGAAGCGGGCGTCGCCGTCGTGCAGTACTCGACGCTCGAAGCGGGGCGAGCGTGAGCGCCGCCTTCATCTATCTCGCCACATTTGCGATCGCGGCAATTGCGACGGCGCTCACGACACCGCTCGTCATGCGCCTGGCCACGCATCTTGACATCATCGATCAAACCAACGACGAGCGCCGCGTGCATGAAGTGCCAACGCCGCGCATCGGCGGCATCGCGATTTTCTTCGGCTTCGCGCTCGCGCTCTTCGCCGTACTCGGATTCGCGCTGACCTCACCCTATGCACTCTTCCCGTCGGTCCAGCACATGACGGCGCATCAGCGTCTCGATCGCATCGGCGATCAATTCGGCGCCGTGCACCGTCTGGTCGGCCTGCTCTTCGGCAGCATGCTGATCTTGGGCGTTGGCATCTGGGACGACGTCATGCAGATGCGGCCGCGCAATAAATTCATCGCGCAGATCGCCGTCGCGCTGATTTCCATGCTCTACGGGTTCATCATTCCCGGCATGACCAATCCGTTCGTGCACAACCCCAATTCGAACTGGATCGATTTTCCGCCGTACGTCTCGGTGCCGCTGACGCTGTTCTGGTACGTCGCGATGATGAACGCGATCAATTTCATCGACGGGCTCGACGGATTGCTCTGCGGTTTTGCGGCGATCTCGAGCCTGTTCATTTTTGCAATCGCGGTGCTGCACGCGAACCCGGTCGTCGCGCTGGTCGTCATTTCGCTCGCGGGCGCGGCGCTCGGCTTTCTTCCCTACAACTTCAATCCCGCGAAGATTTTTTCGGGTGACGCCGGCTCGCTCTTCATCGGGTACGTTTTTGCGACGGTTTCAATCATCGGCGCGAGCAAGACGGCGATCGCGATTTCTATCGTCGTTCCGGTCGTCGTGCTGGCGCTGCCGATCCTGGATACGGCGGCTGCCATCGTGCGCCGCGCGCGTTCCGGCAAGCGCATCACCGAAGCCGATCGCGGCCATTTCCACCACCAATTGATCTTTCGCTTCGGGCTCAACGTGCGGCAAGCGGTGTTGCTGATCTATGCCGTGTGCTTCGTTCTCGGCATCGTCGCACTCGCGGTTTCCGGCGAATTTACCCACGTCTTCAAACATACGATTTAGAGAAGCATGCAATCGAATAAACTGCGCGTTATGACCGTTTTCGGAACGCGCCCCGATACGATCAAGATGGCCCCCGTGGTACACGCGCTACGGGCCGAGCCGCAGATTGCCGACATCGTCTGCGTGACCGCTCAGCACCGGCAGATGCTCGACGATCTGCTGGACCTTTTCGGCATCGAGCCGGAATACGATTTGAACGTGATGACGCCGAATCAGACGCTCACGCAGATCACCACGCGCGTGCTCGAAGGCATGGAGAACGTGCTGCAGCAGGCGAAGCCCGATGTCGTGCTCGTTCACGGCGATACGAGTACGAGCACCGCGGCCGCGCTCGCGGCGTTCTATCAAAACGTGCCGGTCGGCCACGTCGAAGCGGGTTTGCGCACGAACGATCGCTGGCTGCCGTTTCCCGAAGAAATGAATCGCCGCTTGACCGGTACGATTGCGTCGTATCACTTCGCGCCGACGACGCTCGCTCGCGAGCATCTGTTGCGAGAGAACGTCAACGTCGACGACATTATCGTCACCGGCAACACCGTGATCGATGCATTTCTCGCAACCGCGCGCCGCGTGGATCTGCCGCAGCCGCCGCGTTGGAACGAGATCGATCCGTCGCGCCCGCTGATCGTCGTCACGGCGCATCGCCGCGAAAACCATCCGCACATGCGCGCGATGTGCGAAGCGATGCGCGAGATCGCCGAACTGCCTTGGAAACCGCAGATCTATTGGCCCGTGCACCCCTCGCCGCAGGTACGGCCCGTCGCCTACGAGGTGCTCGACGGCGTTCCCGGCGTCATACTCGTCGAGCCGATCGACTACGCGCACATGGTGGCGGCGGTCAAAGCCTCGACGTTCGTTCTGACCGATTCCGGCGGTCTCCAAGAAGAGGCGCCGTGCCTCGGCAAGCCGGTGCTCGTCATGCGGGACGAGACGGAACGGCCCGAGGGGCTCGAGGCGGGAACGCTCGAGCTGGTCGGTCCCCATCGCAAGAAGATCCTCGAGGCGTCGCGGCGCCTGCTGAGCGACGAAGCCGAGTACGCGCGCATGGCCCGAGCCGCCAACCCGTACGGAGACGGACACGCGTCGGCCCGGATCGTAGCATGGCTGCTCGCACGCCTGCGCGATGGGGCTTTCCCCGAGCCGTTCGGCGCCGTGCGCAGCTAGCGCCGTGCGCGTCCCCTACTACGTTACGGCCGGATCGCAGCTGCTTGGCGGCGTGCTCTTCGGCTTCGTGGCGGGGCTGTGGGCGGGAAATGCGCTCCACCAGCCCTGGCTGCCGGTCGCCGGGCTGTTTGCCGGCGTGCTTTTGGGCGGTTTTGCCGCTTTTCGCCTGCTCTTACGGGGAAAATGACGGTTACCGTCGTAATGGCCCTCGCCGCCGGACTCGCTAGCGGCTTTTTGAACCTTTGGGCCTTGGCGTCGGCCAGCCGGCGTCTTGCGGACTCGGGTAAGCCCGGCGCTTTCGTCTTAAGTAGTTTTTTGCGACTCGGCGTCTTCGCTATAGTCGCGGGGACGTTCGCCGCCGTTGGCCCTTGGTGGACGTCGGTCATTTATATCGTCGCTCTTTTCATCCCCATCGCGCTTTACGCGGCCGGCGTCATGCGCGAACGCTAGATAGGTAGAACGACTCGTGCACGAGCAGATCGGCAGTCACGCGGTATGGCACACCGGGCTACCCGGGATGCTTTCTACCGTTCACTCCGACACCATCATTACGACGTGGATCGTAATGGCGGTGAGCCTCGTGCTGTTCGCATGGATCGGCAATTCCTACCGCTCGGCGTTCGTCAATAAGCGCCAGACGTTCGTCGAAGGCGTCGTCAATTATTTTGCCGATCTCGCCTACGGGTCGATCGGGAAGAAGGCGGAGCCGTTCGTTCCGTTCTTTATCGCGCTCACGACGTTCATCTTTTTGCTTAACGAGTTCGGCTCGTTCCCGCTCAAGCTCGAGCAGTTCCATCTGCCGTTCGGCGGTTCGCCGACCGCCGACTTGAACACCGCAGCCGCATACGCGGTGCTCGTGTTCGTCGTCATTCAAGTCAGCGGTATCCGCAACGCCCACGGCCTTGGCTTTTACAAGCATCTGGCCAAGCCGTTCGCCGTGATGCTGCCGATCAACATCCTGGAAGAGCTGCTGCGGCCTACGACGCTCGCGCTTCGTCTCTTCTTCAACATCTTCGTCGGCGAACTGCTGCTCTTCGTCATCGTCTCGATCATTACGTCGCAGATCAAGATCGGCGCCTTCAATTTGTCGATCGCGGCCGCGATCATGCCGTTTTTCCTGGAGATCTTCAACTTTTTGGTCGGCGTTCTCCAGGCGTTCGTCTTCGGACTACTCTCCATCGTGTATCTGTCGTTAGCCCTCGCTGACGAACATTAGTACTTCGCCAGAAAGGACATCTCGTGAGCCCTGAAGTCATCATCGCCTCCGTCGGAGCCATCGCGCTCGCCATTATTACGGCCGCGTTCGCGATCGGCGCCACCATTGGCGACGGTATGGTGAGCGCGCGTGCGGTCGAAGCGATCGCGCGTCAGCCCGAAGCGCGTCCGAACATCATGCAGTTCCTCATCATCGGCGTCGGCTTCGTCGAAGCAAATGCCTTTATCGCGCTTGGTTTCGGTCTCTACATCTTCTTCGCCGTTGCGAACGTCCCGTCGACGGTCGCGAAGGCGCTCGGACACTAAGCAGAGCCGCAAAAGGACGACATGTTTCTTTCACTCGACGGAACCTTTTTCGTTCAGTTGATCAATTTCGCGATCTTCTTCGCGATTTTGAACGTCGTCTTTTTGCGTCCGGTTCAACGTGCGATCGCCAAACGTCGGGAGTATATCGATAGCCTCTCGACCGACTACGATCGAGCCCAAGCTGAAGCCAACGCGTTGCGCTCGCAAGCCGAAGCGATTCACGCCGAGGCTCGCCGCGACGCGGATCGGGCGCTCGCGGAAGCGCGGGCGAACGCGAGCAACGAGTCGGCCGGCATTGCGGCCGAGACGAACGCTCGCGTTGCGAAGATCGTCGAAGACGCGCACGCGCAGGTCGATCGCGAACTGCAAGAGGTCCGCGTTCGGGAAGAACAACTCGCTTCCGAGCTGGCGTCGTCGATCGTCGGCAAAGTCCTGACGGAGCCGGCGCGATGAGCTTTTACGAAGCGCTAGCCTTCTGGTCGCAGATCGTCAGCTTCTTCCTATTCGCGGGCATCTTCGTCTGGGCGTGGATGAAGTTTTTCGTGCCGGCAATCGGCGCGGCGCAGAAAGCCAGCAACGAACGCATCGCAGCCGCCGAGCGCCATCGCGACGAGATGCAGGCGGCGCTTGCGGTCCTGCGTCAGCAGATCGAAGGCGCGAAGCGGGACGCCGATGCGTTGCGCGACCGGGCGGCGGAACTCGCCAAGCACGAAACGCAGAAGACGCTCGCCGAAGCGGCCTCCGCCGGCGAACGCGCGGTGCGCAACGCCGAAGGCGAACTCGCGCGGGCGCGCGCGGCGGCGCAGACGCGTTTCCGCGATCGGCTCGCCGAACGGGCGCTCGAACTTGCAAAGCAGCAAGCTCAATCGCGTGTCGACGCGAGCACTAATGCGAAACTCGTCGGCGACTTTGTTGCCTCGCTCGACCGCGGAGCACGTAACTGATGGCGAACGAAACCCTCGCGCGCCGGTACGCTATCGCCGTCTTCGGCCTGGCCCAGGATAGCGGCCGCATCGAGCGCGTCGGCAACGACCTTTCGTCGATCGTGCGCGCGCTCAACGAGGACGCGGGTACGCGGGAATTTTTCATCTCGCCCATCGTCGTTCGCGCGAACAAAGAGCGCGCAATCACCGCGACATTTAACGGGAAAGTCGACGAGATCGCGCTGCACACCGTGCTGCTTCTCGTGCGCAAGCGCCGTGAAGCGATTCTCGACGAGCTGCTGACCGAGTACCGCAAACTCGAACTGGCGTCTCGCGGGATGGAACCGCTGACGATCACGACGGCGCAAGAGTTGCCCGATTCGGAACTGCGTTCGCTGGTGGAACACCTCGAACGCACGTATAGCAAGAAATTCGACGTCACCGTGAAGCGCGATCCCGCGCTGATCGGCGGCGTTCGCATCGTCATGGGCGACCGCCGCATCGACGGCACCGTCGCCGGCCGCCTGGAAGAACTCTCGCGAAACCTGTTCGCAGGGGGACACTAACGTGTCGGCGCCCCAGGGGAATCAATTGCTCACCAACATGTTTATGCGCAGATCGGAGCGCCTTTAGAATATGATAAACGCTGACGAAATTGCCGGAATTCTCAAGCAGCAGATCGCGAGCTTTAATGCGGGCGTCCAAGAAGACGAAGTTGGAACCGTCCTTGAAGTCGGCGCGAACCTCGCGCGCATCTACGGGCTGCGCGGAGTGCGCTCCTCGGAACTCGTCGAGTTCGCGAACGGCCTGCAAGGCGTTGCGCTCAATCTCGAAGAGGACAACGTCGGCGTCGTTATCATGGGCGACGATTCAGATATCAAGGAAGGCGACAAGGTTCGCCGCACGGGCCGCATCGCGTCGGTTCCCGTCGGTGAAGCGCTGCTCGGACGCGTCGTCAATCCGCTCGGCCAACCCGTCGACGGCAAAGGCCCGATCAACACGTCGAAGTACCGCACGATCGAAAACGTCGCGCCGACCGTCGTCCAGCGACAATCGGTCAAGCAGCCGCTGCAGACCGGTATCCGCGCGATCGACGCGCTGATTCCGATCGGCAAGGGCCAGCGCGAGCTGATCATCGGCGACCGTTCGACCGGTAAGACCGCGATCGCCGTCGACACGATCATCAATCAAAAGGGCCAGAACGTCTTCTGCATCTACGTCGCGATCGGGCAGAAGAACGCGACCGTCGCTGCGCTCGCGCAGATTCTCGAGCAGAAGGGTGCGATGGAGTACACGACCATCGTTACCGTCGGCCCGTCGGAAGCGGCCGCGCTGCGCTGGATCGCACCGTTCGCAGGCTGCGCCATGGGCGAAGAGCTGATGTACGCCGGCAAAGACGTGCTGATCATTTACGACGATCTCACCAAGCACGCGCAGTCGTATCGCGAGATGGCGTTGCTGCTTCGCCGCCCGCCGGGCCGCGAAGCCTACCCCGGCGACGTCTTCTTCCTGCATTCGCGTTTGCTGGAACGCGCTGCGAAACTCTCCGACGAATTGGGAGCGGGTTCGATGACCGCGCTACCGATCATCGAGACGCAAGCGGGAGACTTCTCGGCGTATATTCCGACCAACGTGATCTCGATCACGGACGGCCAGATTTACCTGACGCCGGAACTTTTCTTCCAAGGCATCCGCCCCGCCGTCAACGTCGGGCTTTCGGTTTCGCGCGTCGGCGGTTCGGCGCAGACGAAGGCGATGAAGGGCGTCGCCGGTCCGCTGAAACTGGAGCTCGCGCAATACCGCGATCTCGCGGCGTTCGCAAAGCTTGCGAGCGATCTCGACAAATCGACGCAGATGCAACTGCTGCGCGGCGAGAAGCTCACCGAACTCTTGAAGCAGCCGCAGTATCAACCGATGTCGATGGAAGACCAGGTCGCGATCATGTACGGCGCGACCAATGGTTTCGTCAACGACATCCCGACGCCGCGCCTGCAAGACTGGCTGAAAGCCTTCATCGACTTCCTGCATCACAAGCACGGCGACGTCAGCGAGGCGATCCGCACGAGCGGCCAGATCTCGGACGACACGAAGCAAAAGCTGAACGCCGCCCTGACGGAGTTCAACAAGAGCTTCTAATGCAAGTTTCGCGAGAGACGATCCATGCCTAGCGTAAAAGATCTTCGCGAGCGGATACGCTCGCTGAAGAATACGCAGCAGATCACCAAGGCGATGAAGCAAGTCGCCGCGGCGAAGATCCGGCGTGCGGAAGCGGCGCAGAAGCAAGCGCGCCCTTACGCGGACACGCTTTCGGAGATGCTGCGCGATCTGATGGCTGCCGTCACGACGGTCGATCATCCGTTCATGAAGCCGGGCAACGCCAACGCGCCGCTCGGCGTCATCCTGATGACCGCCGACAAAGGCCTCGCGGGCGCATTCAACTCCAACGTGATTCGTGCGGGCGAGCATTTTGCGGCCGGCAAGAACGTCGCGTGGTACACGGTCGGCATCAAAGCCCGTAACGCCGTGCGCCGCGCCGGTCACGGAGATCGTCCGACCTGGGTGCTCAACGCGCCTTCGAAGATCGACGTCGCGCGCGAAGTCGCCAAGCGCGTCACCGACGATTTCGTAAATGGCCGCATCTCCGGCATCACGTTGATCTCGTCGAAACTCATCTCGATGCTCTCGCAGAAGCCGGAAACGCGCGCGCTCGTGCCGATCGTCGCGGACGTGCTTCCGAATGGCTCGGCCGGGCACACCGAAGCGGACGCGAGTCGCAGGGGCGCGGTCGAATTCGCGCCGTCGCCCGAGTTCGTGCTCTCGCGCCTGCTGCCGAAGTACCTCGAATTTACGATCTTCTCGGCGATGCTCGAAACCGACGCCGCGTTCTTCGCCGCGCAATTGCTCGCGATGAACAACGCGACCGACAACGCGGGCAAGCTGATCGACGAACTCACCATTCAGATGAACAACGCTCGCCAAGCGGCGATCACCAAAGAACTGCTCGAAATCGTCGGCGGCGCGGAAGCGCTCGTCAACGGCTAAATATAAAGCTAGAGGATAGAAGCAAAAATGGCTGCCACTGGTAAAGTCGTCCAGGTACTCGGAAACGTCGTCGACGTCGAATTCACGGCGGAAACGCTGCCGAAGATCAACGACGCGCTCACCGTTCGCGTCAACGAAGGCGCGAGTGCGAGCGCGAACGGGCATGCGAATGGTGCGGGGATCGAACTCGGCGGCACCGCGATGCAGGCTCGCGATCTCGTCCTCGAAGTGCAGGACGAGCTCGGCAACAGCCAAGTGCGTTGCCTCGCAATGGGATCGACCGACGGTCTGCGCCGTGGCGACGCGGTGACGAACACCGGCGGCCCGATCAAAGTTCCGGTTGGCGAAGGCACGCTCGGACGCATCTTCAACGTCCTCGGCCAAGCCATCGATTCGAACGAGCCTGTGAAAGCCGTCGCGCAGTGGCCGATCCACCGTCCGGCTCCCGATTTTAAATCGCAGGATCCCACGCCGAAACTCTTCGAGACCGGCATTAAAGTCATCGATCTGATGGCGCCGTACACGCGCGGCGGTAAGGTCGGACTCTTCGGCGGCGCGGGCGTCGGCAAGACCGTGCTCATTCAAGAGCTCATTCGCAACATCGCAAACGTACACAAAGGCTTCTCGGTGTTCACCGGCGTCGGCGAGCGCACGCGTGAAGGCAACGACCTCTGGCAAGAAATGAAAGAGTCGGGCGTTTTGGCGCAGACGACGCTGGTTTTCGGTCAGATGGACGAGCCGCCGGGCGTGCGTTTCCGCATCGCGCAGACCGGCGTCACGATGGCGGAGTATTTCCGCGACGAGACCGGCGCCGACGTGCTGCTGTTCATGGACAACATCTTCCGCTACTTGCAAGCCGGTTCCGAAGTTTCCGCGCTGATGGGCCGCATGCCGTCGGCCGTCGGATACCAGCCGACGCTTTCGACCGACATGGGTTCGCTCGAAGAGCGCATCACCTCGACGACCAAGGGTTCGATCACGTCGGTGCAAGCCGTCTACGTTCCCGCCGACGACTACACCGACCCGGCCGTTGCCGTAACGTTCGCGCATTTGGATGCGACCACGGCGCTTTCGCGCCCGATCTCGGAGCTCGGCATCTATCCGGCCGTCGATCCGCTTGCGTCGACCTCGCGCATTCTCGATCCGCAGATCGTCGGCGACGAGCACTACAAAGTTGCGCGCGGCGTGCAAGAAACGCTGCAGCGTTACAAAGACCTGCAAGATATCATCGCGATTCTCGGCATCGAAGAACTCTCCGAAGACGACAAGATCATCGTCGGTCGCGCGCGCCGCATGCAGCGCTTCTTCTCGCAGCCGTTCTTCGTGGCCGAACAGTTCACGGGTACGCCCGGTAAGTACGTCAAGATCCAAGACACGATCGCCGGCTTCAAAGAAATCCTCGACGGCAAGGTCGACGATCTGCCGGAACAGGCGTTCTTCTACAAGGGCGGCATCGACGAAGTCAAGGCTGCCGCCGAGAAATTGGCTACGCCCGCATAATGGCGTCGACGATTCCGTTCAAGCTCATCACGCCGACGAAGGTGGTCTTCGAAGGCGATGCGGAGCTGGTGATCGCGGTAACGACGGAAGGCGAGGAAGGCATTCTGCCCCGGCACGCGCCGTTTTTAGCCGCGCTCAAACCAGGCGTGCTCCGCGCGAACGTGCAGAGCGACGGGAAGAGCGAACGTTTGGAACTCGCGACGAGCGAAGGCTTCATGCAGGCGCTGCCCGACCGCGTCACGGTGCTCGTCGACGAAGCGCTCCACTTCGACGATATCGACGTCGCGGCAACGCGCGACGAGCTTGCAAAAGCGACCGATCCGACGGCGATCGCGTTCGCACAAGCGAAACTACGTTTGGTGGGAAGCCAGGCCTAACGCCTGCGCATGATGGCGCGCGACCGCTTCGGCGTGCGCCATCACCTCTGCGATCAATTCGCGCGGCGAGACCACCGTTACCGACGTTCCCCACGCTACAATCCAATGCAACGCCGCGCGCCGCGCCGGAAACGTAACGCGCACGCGCATCGGGTCGTTTTCGTCGAGCGGCTGCCACGGAAACATTCCTTCGAGCGTCGCCGTGCCGTCTTGCGGCACCAGCACTTCGACTTCGAGCGCTTCTTCGTCGGGCTGCATGAATCTCGACGACGTATCGCGCCAGTAGCGTTCCAGTTCGAAGTCTGCCGGCCGCTCGAAGTGCTCGGACGTTTCTTCCGCCGACTCGATGCGGTCCACGCGGAAGCTGCGCGTTCCAGATTCGGTTTGAGCGATGACGTACCAAACGCCCGCCTTTGAAACGAGCCCGAGCGGCTCGATGCGCCGGATGCTGCGCGCGCGCTGCCGGTCGCGATAGCCGATCTCCACTCGGCGTTCGTCCCAGACGGCGCGCCGCAAGAGGGCGAGTATTTCGACCGGCACCTCGCGTTGATTCCACCGCCGCTGATCCACGAAGATCCGTTCGCGCGCGCGTTCGATCGCGCGCTGCTGCAACGCGGGCAATCCGCCGCGTAATTTGTCGAAGGCGCGCTGCGCGCTCGAGGCCATGCCAAGATCGCTCAGGATCGCGGAACCCGTGACAAAAAGCGCGCGCACCTCGTCTTCGCTGAAGTGCATCAGGGCGCGGCGGTAGCCTTCGGAAAGCGCGATGCCCCCGTCGGCGCCTCGCTCGGCATAGACGGGGATGCCCGCGGCGCTTAGGGCTTCGACGTCGCGGTAAATCGTGCGCTCGGAAACTTCCAGCGACGAAGCCAATTCGCGCGCCGTGCGCCGGGTTGCGCCTTGGAGCAAGAGCAGCAGGGCGACCAGCCGTTCGGACTTCATAGACCCACGCTCGCAAATATGACACTGCATGTCAAGTATGCCGGAATAGGCGTTGCGTCGTAGGGCCCGAACAGCCGATAGTTGCAAGCGGGGCGCAATCATGCGCCCCACGAACTTTTGGGACCAATGCTCGACCGCTTAGAGACCACCCTTCGGGTTCACGGCGGCGCGCGGCTGGAAGGATCGGTAACGACGCACGGCGCCAAGAACGCCGCGCTTCCGATTATGGCCGCTGCGCTGCTCGCAAAAGGCACCGTCACGCTGCATCGCGTGCCGCGTATCACCGACGTGTCCGTCATGTGGTCGCTGCTCGAAGCGCTCGGCGCTCGCATTCGCTACGAAGGCGACAACACGGTTACGATCGATTCGAGCAACGTTGCGTCGTACTGCGCGCCTTACACGCTCGTCCGTAAACTTGCGGCGTCCTTCGACGTCGTCGGGCCCCTGCTCGGGCGTTTCGGCCGCGCGGAAGTCCCGCTTCCCGGCGGTTGCGTGCTCGGTACGCGCGCGACGGACATGCACGAGCAGGCGTTTATCGCGCTCGGCTGCGACGTGCGCAACGCGCACGGCTACCTGATCGCCGAATCGAAACACTCGCGCTTGCACGGCGCCGAAATTGAATTTCGGATGCCGAGCGTCGGCGCAACGAAAAACGCCATGCTCGCCGCGGTTCTCGCCGAAGGTACGACGACGCTGCGCAACGTTGCGATGGAACCCGAAGTCGTCGATCTCGCGCATTTCTTGCAGGCGATGGGTGCAAAGATCGGCGGCATCGGCGGCGATACGATCGTCATCGAAGGCGTCGAAGAGCTGCACGGCGTCGAATATGAAATCATCCCCGATCGCATCGTCACCGGCACGCTGCTTCTGTGCGGCGCGGTGACGCGCGGCGACGTGACGATCGAACGCTGCCGTCCCGATCATCTCGAAGCGTTCATGCTCAAGCTGCAAGAGTGCGGCGTGGATATCACCTACGGCGACGATTGGATTCGCGTCGACGGCAGCACGGTGACCGGCGGCACGGAGATTCTGACGGCGCCGCATCCCGGCTTTCCGACCGATCTGCAACCGCAGATGGTGTCGTATCTGTGCACCGTTCCCGGCACGAGCGTCGTCGAGGAATCGATCTTCAACGCTCGCTTCTCGTACGTTAACGAGCTTGCGCGCATGGGCGCGAATGTGACCGTGTCGATGGAAAGCAACGCGGCGGTCGTTAAGGGCGTTTCGCAACTTTCGGGCGCGCCGGTCGAAGCGCCGGATATTCGCGCCGGAGCGGCCCTCGTGGTCGCCGGCTTGGCTGCTTCGGGCGCGACCGAGATCATCGGCCTGGAATACATCGACCGCGGCTACGAGCGGCTCGAAGAAATGCTTTCTGCCCTCGGCGGCCAAGTGCAGCGCGCGAGCGGCGTAACCCCGCTGGTCGAACCGGCAGGGTTGTTTGAAACGCGCGAGTATCCGCGCATTGGTTCTGCAGCAATTTAGTCTAGGAGACACATGGATATCGGTATCGATCTTGGCACGGCCAACGTGCTGGTGCACGTCAAAGGCAGGGGCATCGTGCTGCGCGAGCCTTCGGTCGTTGCAAAGGACATGAACAACGGCAAAGTGCTTGCCGTCGGTGAAGAAGCGCGCCAGATGCTCGGGAGAACGCCCGGGCACATTCAGGCGATTCGTCCGCTTCGCGACGGCGTGATCGCCGATTTCGAAGTGACCGAAGCGATGCTTTCGTACTTCATCAAGAAAGTGATGAAGGACCGCTCGTGGTGGTCGTCGCTCATCAAGCCCAAACCGCACGTGACGATCTGCGTTCCGGCCGAAATTACGAGCGTCGAAGAGCGCGCCGTCAAAGATGCGGCGAAGCTTGCGGGCGCGCGCAGCGTCGATATCATCGAAGAACCCATGGCGGCGGCAGTCGGCGCGGGCTTGCCCATCGACGGGCCGTCGGGATCGATGGTGGTCGACATCGGCGGCGGTACGACCGACGTCGCGGTGATCTCGCTCGGCGGCGTGGTGGTTTCGCAGTCGCTGCGGGTGGCGGGCAATAAGCTCGACGACGCGATCGTGCGTTACATCCGCCGCGTCTATAACCTGATGATCGGCGAACGCACCGCGGAAGAGATCAAGATCAAGATTGGTTCCGCCTATAAGTTGGAACAAGAATTGGCGATGGAGATTCGCGGTCGCGACCTGATCAACGGCTTGCCCAAAACGGTGAAGATTACGAGCGAAGAGATTCGGGAGGCCCTTTCCGAACCGGTAGGCGCGATCGTGGAAGCGGTCAAGGCCGTGCTCGAAAAGACGCCGCCGGAACTTGCGGCCGATATCATCGATCGCGGCGTCATCTTGACCGGCGGCGGCGCGCTGTTGCGCGGTCTGGACAAGCTGCTCTCCGAAGTCACCGGCGTGCCGGCGATCGTGGCCGACGATCCGCTTTCGTGCGTTGCCCTTGGCACGGGCATGCGCATGCATCTGTAAGTGGCCATCGGCGAAGTTATCGACGCGCGTACCGCTTCCGTCACCGATGTGGTGGAGGCGTGCGCGCGCGTCATTTTCGCCGGCGGCACGATCATCTTTCCGAACGAAACGAGTTACGGACTCGCGTGCGATCCGTACCGGCTGCAGTCGGTCGATGCCGTGTATGCCGCGAAGAAGCGGCCCGATGAGAAGCCGCTGACGCTGCACGTCGCTTCGACGCAAGAGTTTCTAGAATTCGCACCGCACAATCCGCTCGCCGTGCTTGCGGCAAAACGCCTCTTGCCCGCGCCGATCATCGTCATCGTGCGCAAGCCGGCGTTCATCAGCGACGAGGTGACGGCCGGTATGCCGACCCTCGGCTTTCGCGTACCGGACGAACCGCTCGCGAAAGCCATCCTGGAACGGTGCGGTCCGCTCGCCGTCACGAGCGCAAACCAGAGCGGCAAGCCGCCGTACCGGGGCGGCAGCGACCACGCAGAGCTACCGGACGCCGATTTGCTGGTAGAGAACGGGCCCACGCGATACGAAGGCGAAGCGTCGATTGTGGACTTGAGCGGCACGACGGCGCGCCTCTTACGTGAGGGCGTGGTGAGATACGAGCGCATTGCGGAACTTCTCGGCCCCGTCGAGCGTCATACCGTAAAGGTTCGCTCGAGACAATGAAACGCACACTCGCTCTTTTAGCCGTCGCCGCCCTGCTGGGAGCGGCGAAATCCGCGCCGCCCAGCGGTGGAACGCAGTTCGACGTGGGCGTGTGGACGGTCCATATGTCGCAGGTCGACGTCGATATGAAGACCGGCGATTTCTCTACGCCAAGCCAGATTACCATGACGCGCAACGGCGGCGACATTCGCGGCGACCGCGCGAGCGGCAACTATAAGACGAAGAGCGCGACGATCTACGGCAACGTGGTCATGCACGACAGCGAGGGCAACTTCGCCGGCGTTTCCAGCACGGCTGCCGCCAAAGGCCGCGGACCGTCGACGCTGACCGCGGACCAAGTACATATCGACGGTCTGGCCAAAGAATATACCGCGACCGGCCACGTGCACTACGTGCAAGCCGACACGACCGTCGATGCCAACAAAGGCGTCTTGAACGACGCGACGCATGTGTTGACGCTCGACGGCAACGTGCACATCGTGCAGGGCGATCGCAAGATGGATGCAGCGCACGTCGTGTATAACACGGTCAGCGGCAAGGCGCACGCCGAAGGCAACGTAACGATGCAGTTCCCGGGCAACGTGAATCCCCACATCGCCACGCCAAAACCGATCGTGATCAAAAACCCGCTTTCGAAAAAGACGCCGGAACCGCGCGACTTGCGCTAACGATGAACTCGCTCTTCGGCGAGCCCGACGCGCCGCTTGCGGCGCGCATGAGGCCGCAAACGCTCGAGGAATACGTCGGGCAAGAGCAGATCGTCGGCGTGGGGCGCGCGCTGCGACGCGCCATCGAAACCGATCGCGTGCCGTCGATGATTCTTTGGGGTCCGCCAGGTACGGGAAAGACGACGCTCGCGGAGATCGTCGCTCATTCAACCGGCGCGCATTTCGAAAAACTCTCGGCGGTGAGCGCCGGCGTTGCGGATTTGCGTCGCGTCGTCGCCGAAGCGCAAGCGCGCCGTCGCGTCGGACAGCGTAGCGTGCTCTTCATCGACGAGATCCATCGCTTTAACAAGGCGCAACAAGATGCCGTGTTGCCGTACGTCGAGGACGGCACCGTCACGCTGATCGGCGCGACCACCGAAAATCCGTCGTTCGAAGTGAATTCGGCGCTGCTTTCCCGCGCGCGCGTCTTCGTGCTGCAGCAACTCACCGACGACGAGGTCGCCGCCATCGTCGATCGCGCGCTCGCCGATTCGAAGCGGGGGCTCGGCAACGCGCGGATCGAGATTGAACCCGATGCGCGCGAGACGTTGATCGGGTACGCCAACGGCGATGCGCGCACGGCGCTCAACGCGCTCGACTTCGCCGCGCAGACGGCGCCCGAACAAAACGGCGTCAAGCGTGTGGACCGCGCGTTAGTACTCGAAGCGCTGCAAAAACGCGGATCGACGTACGACAAGGGCGGCGAGCAGCACTACGACGTCATCAGCGCGTTCATCAAATCGATCCGCGCGAGCGATCCCGATGCCGCCGTGTATTGGCTCGCGCGAATGATCGACGGCGGCGAAGATGCGCTCTTTATCGCGCGCCGCTTGGTGATTCTGGCCTCCGAGGACGTCGGTCTGGCCGACCCGCAAGGTATTCAAGTGGCGATTGCCGCGCAGCAGGCGGTGCATTTCATCGGCATGCCGGAAGGCTTTTATCCGCTCGCACATGCCACGCTCTATCTAGCGAAGGCAAAGAAGAGCAACAGCGTCGGCCGCGCCTATTCCGCCGCGATGCGCGACGTACAAGAAACGCGCAACGATCCGGTGCCCTTGCATCTTCGCAACGCGCCGACGGGTTTGATGAAGCAGCTAGGCTACGGCAAGGGCTACCACTACGCGCACGACGACTATGCGGTCAAGCAAGAGAATCTGCCGGAAAATCTCCGCGATCGCAACTACTACGATCCGGGCGAGAACGATGGCTAAAAAAATTGGCGGCCCAAAGTTTGTGGACTCTGGACCGCCGTTCCCGTTGCTACTTCTCGGAGTGTGCAATGGAGCTTCGCACAGGCATAGCGTACGGTGACGCTCTGAGAGCACACTGAGAATTCATGGCAAATCGCATCTATCTCGATCACGCTGCTACCACGCCCGTCGACGAAGCCGTCTTGGCAGAGATGCTGCCGCACATGACGGGCGGCTATAACCCCAGTTCGCTTCACGCCGAAGGCCGCGGAGCGCGCGCGGCGCTCGACGCCGCTCGCGATCGTGTCGCGTTGGCTCTGGGGGTGGGCCGTAAGGAGATCGTCTTCACGGGCAGCGGCTCGGAAGCCGATACGATGGCGATCGTCGGGGTGGCGCGAGCCGCGGCGACGAGGGGCCGGCACGTCATTTCGACGGCGATCGAGCACCACGCGGTGCTGCATGCCTTGCAAGCGCTCGAAGGCGAGGGCTTCAAGATAACGCTTCTGCCGGTGGACGAGCGCGGGCTCGTCGGGGTTGCGGATTTTCGGGCGGCGCTCCGCGACGACACGATTCTCGCAACCGTGATGCTGGCGAACAACGAAATCGGTACCGTCCAACCCGTATCGGAACTGGCGGCCGCCGCCCGCGAACGCGGCGTCCTCTTCCACACCGATGCGGTGCAGGCGGCGCCCTGGCTGGATGTCGCTCCCGCGAAACTCGGCGTGGATCTGCTCTCCATCTCGGCGCACAAATTCTACGGTCCCAAGGGCGTCGGCGCGCTCTATGTCCGCTCAGGCGTCGCGCTCGAGCCGATCGTCTACGGCGGGGGACAAGAATTCGGCCGCCGCTCGGGGACCGAGAACGTGGCCGGCATCATCGGCCTCGCCGCCGCCTTTGAACGAGCGGCGGCCGGCCGGGAGGCTCGGGCGCAGCGAGTCGGAGCGTTGCGCGATCGCCTGGAAGCTCGAATTCTCCAGGCGGTCAAGGACGCACGAGTCAACGGCGCGGGCGCGCCACGCCTGCCGAACGTCAGCAACATCTCATTTGCGGGTAGAGACTCGGAATCGATGCTGATGGCGCTCGATCTCGAGGGCATTGCGGTTTCGTCGGGAAGCGCGTGTACCTCGGGCGTCCTCGAACCAAGTCACGTGATTTCGGCACTCGGCGTCGAGCCGCGGTGGCAGACCGGCATCCTTCGTTTCTCGCTCGGTGCGGGAACGACGGCAGAAGAGGTCGACCGGGTGGCCGCAACGGTGATACGAATAATAGGCTCGCACGAAAGCACCTTAGTATCTTGAGCCCATCGAAGGAGGGACCGTGAGCGACACGAGTTGGATTTTGAACGTCGGGGTGGGCGTTGGCGTGCTGCTCTTCGGCATCGGCGTCCTGTGGGCGATGATCGCCCTGGCCCGCACCTTCGGGCGCCTCAATCGAACCCTGGACGAAGTCGACAAGCAGCTGTCGATCCTGAGCCAGCCGGTCAACGAGACCCTGACGCACGTCGGCGGTATCGCCGACACCGCCGATCAGACGCTGGCGCGTCTCGGCGGGGTCGTGAAATCGTTGGAAGACGTCGCGGGGTCCGTTTCCAAGACGGCTGATTTGACCAAAGAAGCACTCTCGCCGGCGATCGTGAACGTCGGGGCGACCATAACCGGGGTCAGCGCCGGTTTACGTCGTCTCGTTACGGGAAGAAAGTCAGCAGGCGAGTCCTAGGAGAGATTCTACGATGAACGATGAGAATCGCGGCGGAGGCTTTTTCGCCGGATTCCTGCTGGGCGCTATCGTTGGTGGCGCCGTGGCCGTGCTCCTGACCCAAGAAGAAACCCGGGACCTGCTGGTTGGAAAAGCGCGAGAAGCGGGTAACCTGGCCATGGACGCCACGGGCGACATACGTGGACGGGTTTCGGACGTTACCTCGACGTGGCAAGAGAGTGCCTCGGATTTATACGAACGCGGACGTGCGGTCGTAGAAAATGCGCGCAGCAATTTCGACGCCGCGGTTGAGGAAGGAAAGACTTCCGCGGACTCGCTGCGTGACGAACTGGAACGCAAGGCCGACGCATAGGAGTGAAAAAGACGTTGGACATCAAGGTGAACGTGCGTGAAGCACAAGGCGATTGTTACGTCGTGGATCTCGGTGGCGAGATCGACGTATACACCTCGCCGAAGGTCAAAGACGCCATCGGCGAGCTGATCGATCGCGGCGTCTATCACCTGGTCATCAATTTGGAGAAGGTCCGCTACATCGATTCGACCGGCCTCGGCGTTCTGATCGGCGGGCTCAAGCGCGTTCGCGAACACGGCGGTTCGGTGAACTTGGTTTGCACGAACCCGCAGATCAAAAAGATCTTCGACATCACCGGCCTCGTGAAGATTTTCGGCATCTTCGAAAGTGAAGACGCGGCCATGAAGGCCCTGGTGTGAACCAGCCCGTCCAGCATCCGGAAGAGAAGGTGGACGTCGTCGAACTGCGCGTTCCGTGCAAGGCGGAGTGGGTTGCGCTCGCGCGCCTCTCCGTCGCTGCGGTCGCAAGCCGATTGCATTTTTCCATAGACGAAATCGAAGACATCAAACTCGCGGTTGCCGAAGCGTGCACGAACGCCATCCAGCACGCTCACGGCAGCAGTTACATAGAAATTCGATGCGAAGCGCTGCCGGATCGCCTGCGCATCAGCGTGCGGGATCACGGGCGCGGAACGCGTCCGGAGAGCATTCAATCCCGCGATCTCGACGACGAGCGCGTGGGAGGCCTAGGCGTCTTCTTGATCCGTTCGCTCATGGACGACGTGCAGTACGACGTGCATCCTGAGAACGGTACGCAACTCGTCATGACCAAAAACCTGATCGTTTAACGTGCACGAATCGCATAGTGACGTGCGCTCCGATCGGGAGCGCACGCGAGCGCTGTTTGGTCTTTTCGCCGTCGCGAGATCGCGCCACGACGCGGATCCCGAGCGCAAAGACACCGAATACGAGCAACTGCGCAACGACCTGGTCGTCGCGCATCTGAATCTCGTGCGCTTTCTCGCGCTCAAGTTTGCGAACCGCGGCGAACCGCTCGACGATCTGGTGCAAGTCGGCACGGTAGGGCTGCTCAAGGCAATCGATCGATTCGAGCTGGACCGCGGCGTCGAGTTCACGACGTATGCGACGCCCACGATCGTCGGTGAGATCAAGCGCTATTTCCGCGACAAGGGCTGGGCGGTCAAGGTTCCGCGCCGCTTGCAAGAACTCAATCTCTCGGTCAACCGCGCGAACGAAAAAATGGCAGTCGAACTCGGGCGCAGCCCGACGGTTGCCGAACTGGCCGAACGCCTGAATGCGACGGAAGAAGAGATTCTCGAAGCCCAAGAGTTGGGGCAAGCCTATAACTTGCTCTCGCTCGATTCTGAAGTTTCGGGCGAAGGCGACAAGAAGTCGCAAACGCTCGCCGACACGGTCGGCATTACCGATTCGGGACTCGAGTTGCTGGAAGACCGCGCGAATCTGGAACGCGCGTTCCACGTGCTCACCGGACGCGAACGCGTCATCATTTATTTGCGCTTCTACGAATCCGTTTCGCAGACTGAGATCGCCAAGCGTCTCAACGTCTCGCAGATGCACGTCTCGCGCCTGCAGGCCAAAGCGCTCGAGAAATTGCGCGCCGTCCTCAAGGAGTAGCAAGGCGGGCGGCGCAAGCTAGCGCAATGCGCCAACGCGAACTGGCTCAAGAGGTATGAGTAGACTCCTCGTCGCCGTCGTCGTCCTGGCACTCGCGACGGGGTGCTCGGGTGCGAGGCACACGAATGGCGCAAATCAGCCGCAGTCAGACGAGCAGATGCGCTTGACGTTTCGTGCCACCTTCTTGAATTCGTGCGAAAAGGGCGTTCCCGGCGCGCAAGGCATACAGTATTGTTCGTGCACCGAAGATAAGATCGAAACCGAATTCAGCGATACTGAACTCACGGCGCTGAAACCCGACAATCCCAGGCTTCGCGCAATGATGCACGAGTGTGCAAAAAAGGCTGGTTTGCAGGTTCGCAGAGGTCAATAGGGCTACTGCTGACGACCGTGGTTATTTGTATTCGGCTGGTGCTAATTATACCACGCGATGATTAAAGGATACCAAGTGGACGCAGTGAGAAATGGCTGCCGCCTAAACAACACTGCTGTGAAAGGAATCACAATGTCTGCAGTACCGCCGGGTACAACTCCCCCCCCACCCCCGACCATCGTCTGGACGCGCACCCCTGCGCATCCTGACTCGTCGCTCGTAATCGGATCCCCAAACCCAAACTCGCGACCGCCGGAAGAGGGAGCGACGACTAAGCCGACGCCGAGCGGTCCTGCCGGCATTGTCAGCAAAGCGTTGGATGCCTATAACGCCTTTCAAGCCTGGGTGACGAAGAACTCGATCCTCTCCGGGGGTATCTGGGCTGGAGCACAAGCGGCATGGTCGAAATACGGGCCCGGAGTTATGTCGAACCTCCAGCAGTTCGGGCAGAGTTTTTGGAACTACGTTAAGTCGCAACTGCCGCCGGAGGATCCGCCCGGTGGTGAACCGCCGATAATTCCCGAATCAGCGCCAGGCGGTCTTTCCGCACAATTACCGGATTCGGCAAAACAGCTAGCACAGAACTTTGCTCGAGATATGCTAGCGACGGGGCTTACGAGTTATCAGATCCTCGGCGGAACGGCTGCAGCCTTCGCCGCGTACCAGTCGATCGACACGTACGCGTAGTGGCTTCCTGAAATGTCGAGTCGCCCCACAGATCGATCCGCCGCCGTAAACAATGCCTTTTCTCTATTCGTTAAGGATGGTCACCTCGCAGAGATTTCGGTGGCCTGGATTGGACTTGGTGTGGCGTATGCGACGGGCTACCTCTGGTGGCCCGTCGCATCTCTTAGTCAAGTGATTTTGGCAGGCATCGCGTTATTCGCGGGACGCCGCTCCGTCATGCCGTGCCTTTTTGGCGTGGTAAATTACGCAAAAGTTCTCGTTTTTGGCTTCGCGGTTCCATTCCTAATATTTGGGGTGGTTCTCGCGATAAAAATCCACGCAGATATCGACGTCACTCATCGGATCGGCAATGTGGTTCAAGTAGAGGGATCGTTAACTGGCTTTTTGTATCTCAGCTTGACTGCGCCGGTGATTGAAGAGCTGATCTTTCGGGGATGGCTTCAAACGACGCTACGCAGATGGGGGTTGATCGGAGTAATCATCACTGCGGTCTTTTTTTGGGCGTTCCATGCATTTAACATCTCGATTTTGCCGCTAACGATATATGTATCGTATGCACGTGAAAGATATCAATCGTTACTGATTACCATGGCAGCGCACTTTGTATGGAACAGCGGCGTAGCGCTGGTTGCACTGTTCGTTCGCTAAGTGATCGCCAAGCATTATGCGAGTTTGATGAAAAAGCGTCCCCGCGTCGATTGGGCGTCTATCGCAATACTCGTCTGGTACGTCGTTCACGTCGTTTATGAAGTGGCGCACCGGGCGACATGGCGTTATGCGTTTTTTGGAACGGAACCGTGGTGCGAGATTGCGGGTGTGCTTCTGCTCATCAGCCTTACAATAGCCGACGACATAGCCGGGAGGGTAGCGGGAAAGAGCGCGCCGCTAACGTTATGGGCCGTCGCGCTTTTCATGGCTGCGTTTTTGGAGTCGTTCGCGCGTCACCACGGCGCAACAAGCCGCTACACAGCCTGGGCTGAGCTCCTTGCGGCCGTGCTGTTTAGCGCGGGCGCAATTCGTCGCCAATTGCGAACGACTTAACGCTCTGCAAGCGCGACGCGATTCTTGCCGCCGCGTTTTGCGGCGTAACACGCCTGATCGGCGGCGCGTAAGACGTCGCGTACCGTCTGCTCGGATGCATCGAGCGCCGTGATGCCCGCGCTCGCGCTCACGTGAAGACGCACGCCCTTCCACGGGTAGGCGTAGGCATCGATCGCGCGCAGGAGCTCTTCGGCGATATAGCGCGACTGCTCGAGCGAGCAGCCGAGTAAGATGACGGCGAACTCATCGCCCCCGTGGCGCGCGAGCACGTCGCCACGCCGGAGGCGGCTCGCGATCAAAATGGTGAGCGCCGCCAAAAGCTTGTCGCCGGCTTCGTGCCCGTACTCGTCGTTGACTGCCTTGAATCCGTCGAGATCGAAAACGATCAGGCCGTGCTCGGTCTGCCGTTGGCGCGCATCCATGAGCGCATGCTCGAGCGCTCGATCCAGATAACGCCGGTTGAATGCCCCCGTCAGCGCGTCGTGTGAAGCTTCGAAAGAGAGTTGTTCTTCGCGGTCCTTTTTCTTCGTAACGTCCCGATACACGACGACGGTATATCGTTCGTCGCCTTCGGTCAGCAGTGGGCTCGCGTTGAACTCGATCCAAAACGTGCTGCCGTCCCTACGATACGCGAGAAACTCTCCACGGGCGCCGTTCCCAAGTTTGAGGTCGTCGCGCGACCGCTGCAAGGCCTCGACATCCGACAGCGGGCCCGTCAAGAGATCGGTGGTCCCCCCGACCAGCTCTTCGCGGGCGTAGCCGGTCATACGAACCATCATTTCGTTGGCATAGCTGATATGCCAAGCGTCGCCGTTGAGCGTGAAGATCACGATCGCGTCGTTGGCTTGGTCGAGAGCGATCTGCAGCAACTTCAGCTGATTCGTCGTCGCGACGCGTTCCGTGATGTCGGTAGCGATGCCGCACGTTGCATACGGCTCGCCGCCTTCGTCATAAAGCGCAAATTTAACCGAAAGATACGTACGGGAATGTCCGTTCGTGACGATCGTTTCCTCGCTCGTGGCGGGCGCCTTCAGTGCCTGCGCGATCGCGTCGTTTTGGCGCAAGCGTTCGGCAATCTCGTGGGGAAACAGATCGAAATCCGTTCGTCCGAGTATCGCCTCGCGCTCCTTTCCAAAGAGCCGTGCAACCTCGTCGTTGACAAACACGTAGCGCCCGTCGAGATCCTTGGCAAAGATCAGATTATCGGTGTTGCGCATCAGCGCATCCAACAGCGCCTGCGTCCGCGTGTGATGTTCCTCTGCGCGTTTTCGATGCGTGATGTCTCGCTGAATCGCGACGACGCCGAGCAACGTCCCGTCGGCCTCAAGCAAGGGGCGCATGTTGACTTCGGCCCAGAACGTCGAGCCGTCTTTGCGATACTTCAGCAGCTCGCCCCGCGCCGGCTTGCACGCTCGCAAGCTCGCGGCGAGCGCCCGCGCGGCGGCGAAATCCGTCTGTGGTCCGTACATGAGATCCGGCGCCTTTCCGAGCGCCTCCAGGGGGCCGTAGCCCGTCTGCTCTTCGAACGTCGGATTCACGTAGGCAATGCAAAACGACCGGCCGTCGGAAGCGAGGTCGTAGAAAATGATCGCGTCGTTGGCGTTCTCGAGCGCGGTAGTGAGGAAGGGTTGCCAGTCGCGCGCGCTGCCGGGTTTTATCCTCATTGGTGCGGCATCCTCATATCCGCACACCCGCTGCCGGATACTTCTCCTGCGGTAGCGGGGCACCCCGCGCCTTTGCTAGTATTCCGGATTAACCGCCCATGAAAAGCCAAGAACTCCGCCAAGCCTGGATCGACTTTTTCGTTGGGAAGCAGCACAAGCTGCTGCCCTCAGCCAGCCTGATCCCCGACGCCATGTCGACCACCCTCTTCACGATCGCCGGAATGGAGCAGTTCGTTCCGGTCTTCCTTGGGGAGCAGCCTCCGCCGGCGCCGCGGGCGGTGACTGTGCAGCGTTGCCTGCGCGTTGCGGGTGCCAAGAGCGATATCGAAAACGTCGGGCGCACCGGACGGCACGGGACGTTCCTGGAAATGCTCGGGAACTTTTCGTTCGGCGATTATTACAAGCGCGAAGCGATCGCCTGGGCGTGGGAATTCTCGACGCAGGTGCTCAAGCTCGACCCCAAGCGCATCTACGTGACCGTGCACACGGGCGACGATGAAGCCGAACGCATCTGGATCGAAGAGATCGGTCTACCCAAAGAGCGCATCAGCCGATGGGACGAAGACAACTTCTGGACGATGGGCCCGACGGGGCCGTGCGGACCGTGCAGCGAGCTTTTCTACGACACCGGTGCGGAATACGCGAGCGGCCCCGACGATACGGGCCCGAATCTCGGCAACCGGTACGTCGAGTTCTGGAACGTCGTCTTTCAGCAGTACAACCGCTCAGCAGACGGTAAGCTGACCGAACTTCCAAAGAAATCGATCGATACCGGCGCGGGATTCGAACGTTGCCTGGCACTTGCGAACGGTCAAGCGTCGATGTACGAGACGGATCTCTTCACCGATCTGATCGCCGCGCAGCCGCCGGTCGGGCAAACCTCGCTCGCGCCTGACGAACGACGCGTCCGTCAGAACATCATCGCCGATCACGCGCGCGCCGTGACGTTCCTGATCAATGACGGCATCTTTCCGTCGAATACCGATCGCGGATACGTGCTGCGCTTTCTGATTCGCCGCGCGATCCGCAACGGCCGTTTGCTGGGGTATCCGAACGGCTTTTTGACCGAGCTCGTTCCGGCCGTCGTGCAGTCGCTCGCGCCCGGGTATCCGGAATTGCGCCAGAACGTTTCGCGCATTCAGCAGACGCTGCGCGCGGAGGAGCAAACCTTCGATCGCACGCTCGAACGCGGCATGGCGATGCTCGATCGCTTGATTCAAGACGCGAACGACAACTGTACGCGCTTGATTTCCGGTCAAGACGCGTTCGTGCTTCACGATACCTACGGGTTTCCGATCGAGCTCACGCGCGAGATCGCGAGCGACGGCGGCGTCGCGGTCGACACGGGTGAATTCGAAACGGCGATGAACGAACAACGCGAGCGCGCGCGTCGCGACGCGAAATCCAAGCGCGCGGTCGTGACCCTGGCGGAATTGCCCGCGATCAAGACCGAATTCACGGGCTACGAAGGTCTGGAGGGCGACGGCGAGATCGTCGCGCTTCTCAAGGAAGAAAAGCCCGTCGAAGAACTGCG
This sequence comes from Vulcanimicrobiota bacterium, assembly GCA_027459645.1. Taxonomy (GTDB): domain Bacteria; phylum Vulcanimicrobiota; class Vulcanimicrobiia; order Vulcanimicrobiales; family Vulcanimicrobiaceae; genus JAMXLG01. The sequence continues at coordinate 41,123 of DAIDHQ010000014.1, read as the reverse complement.
TGCCGGCGACCGCGGAACCGTGATTCTGGACCGCACGTCGTTCTATGCCGAACGCGGCGGCCAGATCGGCGACCGCGGCCGGCTGACGCTCGCCGACGGATCGGTGTTCGAAGTCGACGATACCCAGTTCATGGGCGATGCGGTCGCACATCACGGCATCGTGCGAAGCGGCGAATTCCGCGCGAGCAACCGCGTGCATACGGCGGTCTTCGATTGGTGGCGCCGCGAGATTCGCCGCCACCACACCTCGGCGCATCTGCTGCAGCGCGCGCTTAAGGACGTGCTTGGCGACGACGTGTCGCAAGCCGGATCGTGGGTCGGTATCGATCGCATGCGCTTCGATTTTCGTTGGCCCGGCGGCGCGCTTTCGCCCGAACAACGCCACGCTGTTAGCGCGCGCGTAAACGAAATGATCCGCGACGACTCGCATCTGATCACGCGCGAGTTGCCGATCGAACAAGCGCGCGCGACGGGCGCCATCACGATGGCCGGCGAGAAATATGGCGAGGTCGTCCGCGTCGTGCAAGCGGGTCCTTCGGTCGAATTCTGCGGCGGCACGCATTCGCACACCACCGGCGAACTCGGACTCTTTCTGATCTTGAGCGAATCGTCGATCGGCAGCGGTATCCGGCGCATCGAAAGCTGCGTCTCCGCCGCCTCGGAAGAATTCGTGAACAAACAACAGACGCTGGTCGGCGATCTCGCATCGTCGCTTGCGACCACGCCCGACGAACTTGGCGAACGCATCGGCAAAATCCAACGCGAGGTGCGCGATCTTCAAACTGCCGTCGGGCAGTTGAAGGCGCGCCTGGCCGCGGCCGACGCGCAATCGTATCTCGAACGCGTCGAACGCAAAGGCGATCGCGCGTTCGTCGGAGCCGTCGTGCACGAAGCAAATGCCGAAGCGCTGCGTCATCTTACGAGCGCGCTGCGCAATCGTTTGCACAGCGGCGTCATCGCGCTCGCGGGAATCGACAACGGCACGGTATCGCTGCTCGTTTCCGCAAGCGACGACCTCGTTAAATCCGGCGTCCACGCCGGCAATTTGGTGAAGCTTGCGGCCCCGCTCGTCGGCGGGAAAGGCGGCGGCGCACCCGCTCAAGCGCAGGGTGGCGGTAAGAATGCCGGCGGTGCCTCCGACGCGCTCAACGCCATCCGCGACGCGGTTTTGAACTGACGATGCGACGGATCGTCGTGCTGGTCTTCGGCGTACTCGCGCTGCTTGGCGCGGTACCGATGGACTCGCAACTGGTGCTGCAGCGCTACGAACTCGAGCTGAGCGATCTGAAGCCGCCCAAGGCGATGATCTTTCAGTACGCCGTTTCGCAGGCGGGGACGACGGCGATCGAGCAGCGTCATCAAATCTATCGTACGGGAAAGAAAGTGCGCGACGAGATCCTGGCGGTCGACGGAAAGCGCCTCGCGCACAAGGTCGTGCGCATCGAAGACAGGCCTGACCGGTATTTCATCGGGCGGATCGCCCCGCATTCCTCGGCCTACACGATGCTCTTTCTTCGCGCGGTGCGCGACGGGCGGCATCTCGATTACGAATTTCAGACTTCCCCGCTCGTCGCATCTTCGAGCGGCTTTGTCGTAACGCGCGTCGTGATCGACGGATTGACGTTCTTGCCGAAGACGATCGATTTCACTACCTCGAACGCAATTGCGAGCGGCACGGGGTCGATCACCTATGGCAAGCAGGGCAGCCACTGGGTCCCGCTCGCCGCGACCGTCGATGCCACGGTAAACGGGAAGAAGGCGCGCGAGCGCATCGAGTGGAGCGATTATCGCTTTCCGTCATCGTTGCCCGCATCGACGTTCAATACGCCCAAACCGCTCCCTCAACAAACGCTCTCGCCAATCGAGTAACGCGTGACGCGTTTCGCGGCGTGGCTGGTTCCATTTGCCGTGTACGCAATGAGCGCGTACCGCACCGTCGGATATTGGGACGTCGGCGAGATGGACGTCGTCCCGTATATGTTTCGCCTGGCTCACCCGCCCGGCGCGCCGCTCTACGTGCTGATCGGCTGGTTGTGGTCGCACGCGTTCCCGTTCGGCAGCGTTGCATGGCGCATGAGCATGCTCAGCGCCGTCGCGATGAGTCTAGCCGCGTGGTGCGTGAGCGCCGTCGTTCGTGAGTTGTGCGATGATGCGTGGGCGTCGCTTGCGGCCGCACTGATCTTTGCATTCGGAAGCGTGGCATGGGCGGTCGCGACGCGGGCCGACGTCCATGCGCTGGAAACCGCTGCGTTTGCATTGACTTTGTGGCGCTGGCTCTGCTGGTATCGCTCCGGGTCGCGCGTCGATCTCTATGTTGCGGCCGCCGCGTTGGGCGCCGCCCTCGCAATACACCCCGTGGCGATGTGGATGCTTCCGGGCATTCTCACGCTCGTCGTCGCGCGGCTTCACGAACGGCCGTTGGCGCCGCTCTTTGTTGCGGCGGGAATCGCCCTTACGCTCGCGATCGTTCCCTACGCGTTCTTGCCGCGCGACGTCGTGTTTGCCGCTGGGATCGAGGTTCGCGGCGCATTTTCGAGCCCGGCCGCATTCGTCTCGACACTGCTGCGCGAAACGAACGTTGCGTTGCTCCTTGCACTCGCCGGAGTGGCCGTCGCGTGGCGGCGGCACGACGTACGCGTACCCGCACTTCTTCTCAGCGGCATCGGCAGCACGATCTTCGCGCTGGGGTTCCCCGATGAATCCGATATCACGCGGTACTACCTGCCGCTCTTCGCCGTGCTCGCCGCCGCGAGCGGGTATGGCATCGGGCGCCTCCGTCGACGCTACGTGTCTTTTGCGTGCTACTCGCTGGCGGCGGTCGCGATCGTCTGGATGTTGGTCGGCGGGCGCGGTTTCTTCGATCAGCCCTACGACACGCGCGCACTCGACGAAAGCAACGCGGTATTGCGCTCTACGCCCGACGACGCGGTGCTGGTTTCGACGTGGGAGCTGGCGCCCACGCTGGAATATCGCCGCGACGTCGACCGGGCTACGGGACACCGGCTGATCGTCAGTTCCTGGTACGGCGACGTGGCGGATCGGCTCGGCGGCTGGCTCGCGCGGCGCCCCGTCTATGTGGTAGGAACGCCGGAGGGAAGCGTTACGGGCTTCGGCCTCGAACGCGTAGCGACGCAAACCGACTTGTACCGCGTGGAGCGACTGCCATTAAAACGCTAACGATCAAACCGTCTTTTATCGCGGGCGCGATCGCGTTCTTCGTTATCGCGCTGGTCGCACACGGCCGCTCGACGCCGTACAACAACTACGTGCTCTTGGCGCAGGCATTTTTGCACGGGCACGTATGGATCGATTGGCCGGGGGGCTACATCGATGCGTTGCCCTACCACGGCTTCTACTACATCATCGAGGCACCGCTGCCGGCGATCTTGTTGCTGCCGTTCGTCGCAATCTTTGGCGGCGCAAACCAAACGCTGCTTGCGATCGTGCTCGGTGCAATTGCCATAGGCGCGACCTATGAGTTCGGAGAGCGCATGGGCGTCCCGACGGTTGCAAACGCCTGGATCTGCGCGTTCTTTCTTGCGGGAACCGACTTGCTGTGGGCCGCGATGCTGGGCGACGTATGGTTCGTCGCGCACGTTGCCGCGGTCTGTTTTACGATGCTCGCACTTGCGGAACTCGCCGGAAAGCGCCGGGGATGGCTGGTCGCGATTTGGGCGGCCTGTGCGTTGCTCGCGCGCTTCGATATGGTAATGGCGTTGCCGGTTTATGCCTATCTGCTGCAATCGCGCCGCGCGCTTGGAACGTTTGCGGCTGCGCTCGTTCCTTTCGCGATCTTTTGGATTTGGTACAATTATGCGCGCTGGGGCGTATGGTACGACATCGGCTACTCGGCGTGGTATCACCAGGATCAAGCCGGAAGCCCGACCGGATCGCCGTTTCAGTTGCGCTACTTCCCGTATCAACTATGGTCGTATTTCGTGCAGATGCCCGATCGCATCGCGCAGTGGCCGTATCTTCAGCCCTCGATGAGCGGTGTCGCGCTGACCTGGACGTCGCCCGCGCTCATCCTCGCGTTCTTCGCACGAAAGCCGGTTCGCTGGGCGATCGCGCTTTGGATCGCCGCAATTCTGACGGCCGGTCCGAATTTTATCTACTACGTGAACGGCTTCGCGCAGTTCGGCATGCGCCACGCGCTCGATTTCGAGCCGTTTATCGTCGGGTTGATGTTCCTTGCGGTGCGCGAAAAAATGCCGCGATGGAGCTACGTGTTGATCGTGTACTCCATCGCGGCATCGTTATGGGGCGTCTGGTACTGGAACGCGTTTATCCGAATGTCGTCTTAAGCGCGAACGCTGACCGGAAGATTCGAAATATTCGGGCGCGGACGGTTTTGCGGCGTGGCCGGTTGCGGGGGTTCGGGAGCGGTGCCGGCCGGCAAATAGCGATAGGCGAGCGTGTAGGCGAGAAAGTCGTTATAGGTTTCGCACTCCGACGTGATCGTGAAGCAGCGCGCAATCCATACGGGGATGCTCACGAAGAGTCCGATGCCTGAGAACATTGCGAAGCTCATCAAGAGGCCGCGCTTCCACTCGCCCATGTAATAGGCTTCGCCGCCGATAATGCCGAGCAGAATCGTCAGCAGCAGCGCAACGTTGGGGTCTTTGGCGAACCGCCGGAAGTCGTAATAGAAGGCGCCCTGGCTTTCCGGGCGGACGTACTGCATCAAGAGCTCGACGTACGGTGTCATGTTCGATTTCCTCCACCATCCACTACGCAGCACAGGCGGCGGTGTTTCATCCGGCGGTCACGGAATCATAGGCGGAGCGAAGCTCGGCCGCGCTTTCGATGGGGGCGGCGCACGTGGTGCCGACGCAGACGAAGGCTCGAAGCGGCTCCTGGGCGCGGTCCCCGTACACGGTGGTGAACGCCCCCGGTAGCCGCCGGGCGGCCTCGCGGAACTCGGCTGCTGCCTCCGGCGAACCCTCGAGCCTCACCGACGTCTCCGGGGAGAGGTACCGGCGTAGCGCGCGGGCGTAGGTCGCGGCGAAGCTGCCGGCGTTCGCGAAAGTGGCTGCGTAGAGCGTGAGGACGCGCTCGGCGGCCTGCCGATAACGGTCCTCGCCGGTCATGACGGCCAGCCGCAGCAGGCTCTCGGCCATGATCCCGTTCTCCCCGATCGGCCGGTCGGCGATGTCGAGCCGTCCCAGCAGCTCTTCCTTGCGCGCGTGGTCGTGGAAGCCGCCGTCGCTTCCTTCGAAGGCCTCGATGGTGCGGTCGGCATGGGCGCGGGCGCGTTCCAGGAAGCGCGCGTCGCCCAACATTTCATGGGCGTCCAACAAGGCGCGCACGTAGGCGACCTGGTCCGAAAGCAGTCCCCGGATGCGGGGCGCTCCGCCGGGGGGCATCACGTGGTAGAGCAGGCCGTCGTCGTCGCGTGCCCGATCGTGCAGTGCATCGAGCGCCGCCGCGGCTTCGGCCGCAAGCGCGTCGTCGTCCAGCGCGAGCGCGCACCATGCGAACGACCCCGCGAGCGCGGCGCTCCAATTCGAAAACGACCGGCGGTCGACGAACGGCGCTTCGCGCGCGCGGCGCTCATCGAGCGGCAACGCGAAATACGCCTCGTCGGCGTCTTGGCTCCCCGCAAAGAGTCCGGTGCGCTTGTCGAGCAACACCTCGCGTACGTATCCGAGCGCCGAATGCATGGTCTCGCGCGTGGCTGCCGTCGGAGCGAAGATCTGCAATTGCGCGAGCACGCGAAGCAAGCCCGCGTGATCCTCCGCCATCTTTTCGAAATGCGGAATCGACCAATCGCGCGTGGTGGAATAGCGGAAGAATCCGCCTTCGACGTGGTCGTACATGCCGCCGCGCGACATCTCGAGCATCGTGCGTTCGACCATTTCATACCATCGCGGTTCGTTGCGAACGCGCCATTCCGAAAGCAAGAAATCGAGTACTTCGGGTTGCGGGAATTTCGGGGCGTCGCCGAAGCCGCCGAATTCCGGATCGTAACTGTCCGCGATAACGTCCGCGACGCGTTCGACCATGGCGGGAACGAGCACGTTCGGAGCAACCGGTTCGTGGGAGGCGCGCTTTCCGCGCAGTTCGAGAGCGCGCGCCTCGATTTCGCTTTTCTTCTCTGCGTAGAAGCGCGCGACGTCCGAAAGCGCGCGATGCATTGCGGAGGCGGGCAGATAGGTCGCGCCCGTAAGCGTGGTGCCGTCGGGTGCGAGAAATGCGGTCGTCGGCCAACCGCCCATGTTATAGCGCGCATTGACGTCCGGGCGTTCGTCGTTATCGACGCGCACCGCGACATAGTTGTCGTTGATGCTTTCGATGACGCCGGCATCCGAATAGGTGGTCTCGTCCATGACGTGACACCAGTGGCACCAGACGGCGGAGATCGAAAGCAGGACCGGTTTGTCCTCGCGTTTTGCTCGCGCGAAGGCCTCCTCGCCCCACGGCATCCAGTTAATTGTTGTCGTCGTCATCTTCGTAAGCCCCGCGTAAGAACGATGTGAGGTATAACAACGCAAAGGGAACGAACGCTGCAAGCAGCCAGACCGGAGCCGCGCGCCACGGCAGCGCGTAGGTTGCTGCGAAAGCAAGCGCAAAAAAACCGGCTACGAGCGCGTAGGTGCGGTGCGTGCGCGCCGTCATCCCATAGACGTCCGCATCGTAGAATCCGCCGCGAGTCCGGCTCCTGACAAAAGCGATCGCCATAACGATCGACGCGGCAATCAGTCCTGCCGTATTCCACATGCTTGGCCCCTTCGAGGGCAACGAGGTTTGTGCTTGCGGCTCTGCGGGAAAAACTCCAGTCGCTTCGACACACTCGAAAGGAGAAAGCGAAAAGATATGAGCGATCCGGTTATCGTTCGGGACGAGGGCGGCAGCAGCGGTGCCGCGATCGGCATCACGCTGATCGTGATCGTTGCGGTCCTTATCGCCCTCTTTGCATGGCATCCATGGTCGACCACGACTAATTCAACGACGCATCAGACGACGATTACGGCGCCGGGCGGAAACAGCGGCACGACGGGCGGCAGCACCACCGGCGGTTCCACGACGCACAGCACGACGACCACCACGAGCGGTGGCGGCGGGGGCCAATAATTCGTGGCCGGCCTGCTCTGGACGATCATCGTCATTCTGTTTGTCTTCTGGCTGCTCGGATTGGCGTTCCACCTCTTCGGAGGGTTCATTCACATCGTGTTGGTGGTCGCAGTGGTCCTGTTGATCGTCAACCTGTTGACCGGCCGGGGCGCAAGGGTGTAAGAGTCGGCATATAATGCCGGCATCTCGCAAGAAGCGTACGGGCGAAGCGGACCGGAAACCCGGTTCGCTCGCCACGTACAAGAAAAAGCGCGATTTCAAGATTACGCCCGAACCGAGCGGCGCCAAAGCCAAGAGCCGCAAACGCCTCCGGTTCGTGATTCAAAAACACGACGCCACGCGGCTTCACTATGATTTCCGCTTAGAAGCCGCGGGCGTTCTTGCGTCGTGGGCGGTTCCGAAAGGCCCGACGCTGGTTCCCGGCGAGCGCCGGCTGGCGATGCACGTCGAGGACCATCCGATGGATTATCGCGATTTCGAAGGCGTCATTCCCGAGGGCCAGTACGGCGCGGGCGAGGTGATCGTTTGGGACAACGGCTGGTACGAGCTTGCCGAAGGGGACGATCCTGCCGACGAAATCGCGAGTGGCAAGATCAAGTTCATCATGCACGGTCACAAGATGAAGGGCATGTTCACGCTCGTGCGGATGAAGCCGAAAGAAGGCGAACACGGCGATCCGTGGTTGCTGATCAAAGATCACGACGGAAACGATCCCAAACGTTACGACGTCGACGAGCACCCCGAATCCGTGCTGACCGGACGAACGCTCGACGACATCCGGCGCGAAAAGCACCCGAAAACGTGGACCTCGTCGAAGGCAAAGGATCCGCCCAAACGTGCGGCCGCGCGAGCGGCGGCGAAGACCAAAGCCGAGCCGCTGCCGCACATCAAGTCGGTCGAACTCGCGACGCTCGTGGACGCGCCCTTCGACGATAACGATTGGCTCTTCGAGATCAAGTGGGACGGCTATCGCGCGGTCTGCACGATCGACGCGCACGGAAAACTCACGTTGCTTTCGCGCAACGGCTTGAACCTCTTGACGAAATTTCCGCAGATGGCCGATCTCGCCGAGGCGTTCGAGAGCATCCCGATCGTCGTCGACGGCGAGATCGTAAGTTTGGATTCGAAAGGCCGCTCGGATTTTCAGCGTCTCCAGGAATCGCAGAAAAGCGGCGGCGATCTCACGTACGTTGCCTTCGACGTGCTCTATGCCGACGGACGCGATCAGCGAAAGACACCTCTCGAGGAGCGCAAAGCGCTCCTCGAACGTTTAATACGCGACGATGCGCTCGTACTCTACTCGAAGCACGTGATCGGAAAGGGGAAGCAGCTCTTCGCGCAGGCGCAGCGCAACCACCTCGAAGGCATTATCGCGAAGAAGCGCGGCTCCACCTACGTCGAACGGCGCACGCGCGATTGGTTGAAGATCAAGGCGCAGTTCGAGCAAGAATTCGTGATCGGCGGCTGGACCGACCCGCGCGGAAGCCGTAAGGGGTTCGGTTCGCTCCTCATCGGCGCGTACGACGGAAAGAAATTGCGCTTCGTCGGCAACGTGGGCACCGGGTTCAGCGCCAAGTTGATCGCGGAGATCGCCAAGAAGCTCGACGCCCGCGCGCGCGTTTCGTCGCCGTTTGCGAACGACGTGGTCGCAAATGCGCCGGTGCATTGGGTGAAGCCCGATTTAGTCTGTGAAGTCCGCTTCACGGAATGGACGCGCGACGGGTACTTACGCCATCCGGCGTTTCTCGGCTTGCGCGAAGACAAAGACGCAAAAGACGTCATCGTCGAAACGCCGGTGTCGCGATGACCAAGCGAACGGAACTGGTGGTTGGTTCGCGCACGCTCTCGGTTTCCAATCTGGATAAAGTGCTCTATCCACGCGACGGCTACACGAAGGGCGACGTGATCGACTATTACCGCGGCGCCGCTGCGTGGATCTTGCCGCATCTACGGAACAATCCGCTGACGTTGCAGCGCTACCCCGACGGTATCGACGCGCAGTCGTTTTTCGAAAAGCACGTTCCGCGGGGGATGCCCGCGTGGATTCCGACGGCATCGATCGCGAGCCCCGAAGGCCACCGCGAGAAGACGAGCTATATGTTGTGCAACGACGAACCGGCGCTCGTGTGGGTGGCGAACATGGCCGCGCTCGTGCTGCACGTGTGGACGTCGCATCTGCCGACGATCGAGGAGCCAGATTATGTCTTCTTCGATTTAGATCCCGGCGAGCGCTGCACGCTCAAGACCCTGGCGCGCGTGGCGCTCGGAATGCGCGACATGCTCGCAGAGATCGGCTTGTCGGCGCTGGTAAAAACGTCGGGCGGCACGGGATTGCACGTCGTGGTTCCGCTGGCCGCCGGCTATAGTTACGACGCGGCGAAGATCTTTTCCGAAGCTGTGGCCCGCCGGATTGCGGCGCGCATGAACGATGCCGTGACGCTCGAGCGCGCGTTGAAGAAACGCGATCGGTCGCTCGTCTACCTCGACTATTTGCAGGTGGGACGGGGCAAGACGATCGTCAGCGCCTATTCGCTGCGCGCGCGCGACGGAGCGCCGGTTTCCACGCCGCTGCAGTGGGACGAAGTCGAGGCGTTCGCGCGAAAGCGGACCGCATCGCCAGCCGACGCGTTTGCGGCGTTCAACATCGAGACGACACCCAAGCGCTTGGCGAAGCACGGCGATTTGTGGAGTGGCCGCGCGTGGAAGAAGCACCGCTTGGAAGCGGCGATCGGTAAAGCGCGCAAACTGTGGACGGGGTAGGGTCTCACATACGTTCGACCACAATATTTTGTGGTGCGTACGTTCGGCTAACTACCAAATACGGAAAGCCGGTTGCCTGTTTGCTAAAGTCGGGTACACTATATCCGCTATGGCACATGCGATTTGGTCGGGGGCAATCAATTTTGGACTCGTGACGATTCCGGTGAAGCTTTTCACCGCGATTCGCGGCGACGAGCTTTCGTTCAATCTGCTGCATGCTAAGGACGGCGGCCGAATCAAGTACGAACGCGTCTGTTCGGTGGACAATAAACCGGTGCCGTGGGATGAGATCGTCAAAGGCTACGAATACGAAAAGGGCGAGTACGTCGAGCTGACCGATGAAGACTTCAAAAAGGTCAATCCGGTCGCGTCGCAGTCGGTCGACATCTTAGAATTCGTCGATCTCGACAAGATCAACCCGATGTTCTTCGACAAGCCGTATTATCTGGAGCCGAGCAAACAAGGCAAACACGCCTACGCGTTGCTGCGCGAAGCGCTCAATCACGCGAACAAAGTGGCGATCGCGCGCGTGGTGATTCGCACCAAGGAATACATTGCCGCGGTCAAGCCGGTCGGCGAAGCGCTCGTGCTCGAACTCATGCACTGGGCGAACGAGATCGTCGAGCAGTCGTCGCTCGAACTTCCAGGAAGCGAAAAACTTCCCGAAGCCGAGATGAAGATGGCGAAGATGCTGATCGATACGATGAGCGTGGACGACTTCGAACCCGAGAAGTTCACGAACCGTTACCACGACGAACTGCTCGCGATGATCGAAGCGCGTGCGCAAGGCAAGGAACTGCCGAAGGCCAAGAAGGCTGCGGCGCCCCGCGCGAAGGTCGTCAATCTAATGGACGTGCTTGCACAGTCGCTGGAAGAAAGCAAAAAGCGCCGCGCCACGGGAACGCATGGGCGCAACGCTTCTTCGGAAAAGCACGCGAAGAAGACCACGCGGCGGAAGAAATCCGCCGCGTAATCGCGGCTATTTGCTGAAGAGACCTTTCACGATCGACCCCGCGACCGCTCCGGCTACGCCGGCGGTCGCATTTTGTTCGGTATTGTTGCCTTGGCTCGGAAGATACGGTGCGATAGCCTGCGCGAGGTTCGGCATCGTGAGCGATTGCAGCCACACTTTGCCGGGGCCGGTCAAGCGCGCAACGAAGAGCCCGTCGCCGCCGAAGATCGCGTTCATAAACCCCTTCATGATCGTGATGTCGAAGTTCACGCTGGCTTCGAACATGCCGACGTGCCCGGGGTGGACGCTCAGCGACTGGCCGGGGGCCAAATCGTAGGTAACGATCTCGCCGCCGAGCGCAACGAATGCGTGGCTGGTGCCGCCCATCTTCTGCAAGATGAATCCGTCGCCGCCGAATATGCCCGCGCCGAGCGACCGCTGGAAGCCGGCGCTGAGTTCGATGCCTTCGGTTCCGCACACGAAGCCATGCTTGTGAATCATGTATTCGCGTCCGGGAGCAACGTCGACCGGCACGATATTTCCGGGAAGTTTCGCGGCGAAGGCGACCATCGCGCCGTCGCCCGTGGCGGAATATTCGGTCATAAAGAGACCGCCGCCGCCGACCGCGCGCTTAAAAACACCCATCAGCCCCTTCGCGCCGGCGGTTTGCGTCGTGGTTTTCATTTGGACGGTCTGCGTCATCCAAGAAAACTCGCCGGCTTCGGCGACGAGCTTGTCGTTGGGTTCTAACGTGACCTCGAGAACGGGCAGGGTGGAACCGATTATCTGCGTTTTCATTACACGGTCTCCTGGAGTTGAGGTGTCACTTCGTTGGTATCGGTCGAAGCGGCCACAGTTGCATTGCGGATCCCAAGCGCCAGCGCGATAATCGCGACGACGAGGGATTCGACGCTCGCAAACGGGGAGCCGTAGCGGGCGATGAGCCCGGTCGACACGGGCGGGGAGAGAATGCCCGAAAGCGAGTCCAGCGACGAGCCGACGCCGAGCACCGTCCCCTGCTCGCGATCGGTGGCCGTGTTGGAAATCATCGCCGTCAGACCGTTCTGTGCGTAGGCGCCGCCGAACGCAAAGAGCACCATCGTGCCGACCAACCCCCACACCGTATGCACGAATGGAGCCGACGCAAAGGCGAGGACGAGCAACACGAGACCGAGCGTCGACATTAGACGGTCGCCGAGCGCGCGCGCGGTCCGGCCGACGCCGATGCCGTTCACGAAGACGTTGAGAACCGCGAAGATCGAGAAGTATTGCGTCGTTCGAACGACGTCGAAGTGCAATTGGCCCGCGAGATAGAGCGCGATCGAAGAATACCAGCCGTAGAGTGCGAGCGAAAGCGCGAGCTTCTGCAGTAGAAGCGGCGAGAGCCGCGGCTTGGTAAACGTGGAGGCGATTTCGCGAAGGCCCACGTGGGCTTCGCCTTCTTCGTTCTTCTTTCGCGATTCGGGCAGCAGTAGAAGCGTGAGAACGAGCGTGAGAAACTGCAAGCCCGAGGCGGCGAGAAACGGCGCCGTAAAACCGAACTTTGCAAACAGTATTCCGCCGCCGACGGGACCGAAAACCATGCCGGCGGCGAATGTCGCGCCGATATAGCCGAACGCGCGCGAACGGTCTTTCGCTTCCACCACGTCGGCGACGTAGGCTTGCGTGATGCCGATGTTGCCGCCGGATACGCCTTCGACGATGCGCGCGATGAAAACCCAGAAGATGTTGGGCGCGAACGCCAGCATCGCCCAACCGATCGTCGCACCGACTTGGCTAATGACCAGCACCGCCTTGCGGCCGATGCGATCCGAGACGTTCCCCCAAATCGGTCCGGAGACGAGTTGACACAGCGAGAACGTCGACATCAAGATGCCCACGACGAATGCGCTCATACCGAAGTGCGTCACGAAATACGGCAAGAGCGGAAGCAGCATGCTGAATCCGATGATGTCGATGAACGTGATGCCGAGGATCGGTAAGAGTTTGCGAATCATGTTGGAGACTCGACCGGCAAGATGATGGTGGACAAGCGCTCGCTCTTTCGCAGCACGTCGAGCTTGTACGGCCGGCTCAAGTCTATGGAGGTCAGGCGTTTGTGAAGATCGTCGATGCCGGCGATGCGCTCGCCTTCAATCGCAAGCAGTACGTCGCCTTCCCGAAGATGTGAGGTCGACGCAGGGCTACCCGGTTCGACGCTTGCGATCAGGACGGCTCGCGGATCGGAGAGTTCGAATCGCCGCGCGGCAGCGCGCGAAAGCGTGACGTCTTGACCGGCGATACCGAAGTATCCGCGTCGTACTTTCCCATCGCGCATCAACAAGCCGGCTACGTGCTTCGCGGTGTTGATCGCGATCGCAAAGCACAAGCCTTGACCCGGCAGCACGGCGGTGTTGACGCCGATGACGTCGCCGCTTGCATCCACGAGCGGACCGCCGGAGTTTCCCGGATTGAGCGCGGCGTCGGTTTGAATGATGTTGTCCATCAACCGCCCGGATTGGGAGCGCAACGTGCGACCGAGCGCGCTTACGACTCCGGCGGTGACGGTGTACGCGAGCCCGTACGGATTGCCGACGGCGATCGCGAGTTGCCCGGGGCGAACGCGCGACGAGTCGCCGGCCAGGCGCGCCGGCAGCTCACGGCCGTCGAGCAGGGCCACGCCGATCCACTCGCTCTCGTGCACCACGTGGCTGTTGGTCAAAATGAATCCATCGGGCGTAAAGACGAAGCCGGAGCCGTTCCCGCCGGATCGGCCGCTACGCACCTCGATCGAGACGACCGACGGGCTGACGCGCTCGGCGGCGCCAGTGACGGATTCGGAGTACGGATCGAGAGCATCGTTATGCGACAAAGGTAGGACTTGGGTCATACGTGCACCCGGAAACCCCCAGGAAATGAGGGGAGTTTCAAGAATCGGGTTCGGCCGCATCGCGCGGGCGCGGTGGCCCTATGCTCAGGTGGCGGAATTGGTAGACGCGCTGGTTTCAGGTACCAGTGGTGGCAACATCGTGGGGGTTCGAGTCCCTTCCTGAGCACCAACGGCCAGCTACATCCAAAGTATTCTGAAACCGACTGAATACTTTGGGATAGCGAAACGACGATCCGAATACTTTGGGATAACGTCAAAAACAATAAAAAAGAAGAGCCCGTCGTACTGACGGGCTCTTCTTTTTGCGGTTTCCCGGTCGATCAGGACGCGCTTGGGAGATGAACTCGCCTAATCGGCGTAAAGCTGCTGCCGGCCCACAGGTCCATCTTTTCGCCGGTCTGCAGTTCCCACTTGATGATCTCTCTGAGGTTGTAAGCGATGCCCATCGCATTCGCCTCGGTGAACTGCGCCCGTCCGACGATCTCTTGTGCAATAAGTGCCGCCGCAAAACTGAAGGCATCCTCCCAGTTGCGCGGCTTCTTGACTTCGGGGTTGGCCTTTTCCATGGCCCGCCAGTCAATGCTTGCGTTCGCCGAGAGCGTCGTCTGCAGCCCTTCGATCCGCTCCCGCTCCTTCTTGCGCACCCGTCGTCGGATGTGTCCCGTTACGCGCTTCTGCCCCGAGAACACCGCCTCGATCGCTTGGCGATATCGGTAGAACGTCCGATACACGGCGGGGTGATTGAGGCGGAGGTATTCGAGGAACGCGATCGATTCGCGTCCTACTTCGGCGTTGTCGACCGAGACGTTCTTCTTACGCATCACCATCAGCAGAATGCCCAGCCGCTGAGCGAACTCGAAGTGCTCCGCCTTCCAATAGCCCTTGTCTGCCAGGACAACTCGGATCTTGGAGTTGATGTCGAGCACCTTCCGCAACAGCGTTTGGAAGTGTCTCGTATCCGACGTGCCGGGACCGAAATCCAAGGTGCAGTCGACACCGTAGATCAGACCGCTCTCGACCCCATGTATCGTGTGTACTTTAATGAAGCCCTTTCCGCGTACGCGCTTAAAGGCACTCACCTTACCGCCTGGCGCTTGATCTATTTGCTCGGCATCGCTGGTCGTCTGGGTCATGTCGTCGTCGTCGTCTTTGTCCTTCGCACGAGAATAGATCTTTGCGAACCAGTTCCCCAACTTCGTCGAGCCGAAGCCGGTCGCGTCGATGTCCACCATCGAATCCATTCGCTTCCCGCATGCTGCCGATAGAGCGAGCAGTTTTTGCACGTCTTCATAGAGCGGGTACGACCAGATCAGCTTCGACAACGTCTCGTCGCTTGGACCCCCGTTCTTTTTGTAGTGGGAACGGTCGCCGGTAAGGAGTTGGAACCACGGATCGTTCGCCATCTGGGCCGCGGCCTTTACGTCGGTGTACCCTTCGGCCACCTGCACGAGAAAGGTGTACACCAGCGCACGATACGGAAAGCGCGGTTGGCCGCCGCCACGTTTTCTCGGACGCGGATCCTTGAGCGGTAAGCACAGACGATACAAGTGCTCGCGGAGCAACATCTGCTCGTCTTGCCTCGCTCGATTGTCACGTGTTACAGCCGCCCTACCGGGCCAGTGGAGAATTTGAGCCGCCTCCAGTCGTCGTGACAAGAGATACGGGCCTGGAACCGGGAGGTCGTTTTGAAGGCAGTAGTATGCGGAATGACCGCAAGCTCCAGCGCGATTGCTCTTGAACGATTGACAGTTGCCCGTAACCCTGTCGCCCGATTTCCTTTGGACCTTGCAGATGACGCGCTCGGGGTCGCGAAGCGACTTGAAGTACCACAGCGTCTCGCTCGGCTTTTCGATGTCGAAGCGCGAAGCGTAGGTCGCTTCGGCTTCGGCATCAGGAAGCATCGGCGGCAGCAACATCAGGGACCCGGTGAAGCCGAACGCCTTGAGCTGTTCGGCAACACCGTTGATCTCGCGCTTGTCCTTGATCATGCCGCACCTTCTTCGCTCGACGGAGGAAGCACCGTCTCGAACGCGTTCATCACTGCGTCGAGCATCACGGTTTCCGTATCGGGAATGGACGGGCCGTATACCTTGAAGAGTCGCTGATGTTCGGCGCGAGCGAGTCGGATGTGTTCGCAGTCGTCGTGCCCATGTTGAAAGCACCTCGAACTCGACGCGCTGATGTCGACGACGATTGCCGGTTCGTTTTTATCCAACCGCACGATCCAGAGGCTGCCCTGGACGAACGAGCACCTCGTATCGGGCGGCTGAAACAAACCGTCGGGGATGTTGATCGGCTTTTTTTTGTCAGGCAACATTTTTCACCCGAACCCAGGTGCCGTTGCCGACGTATCGATAGCCGGGCAGAGTGTGCGCCTCGAAGACGACCCGCAGCGCCTCGTCGAGATACGACCCGTGGCGCCAGCGATTGCGCTCCTTAAGCGTTTCCACCGTTACGACCGCCAGATCGAGCAGAATCGCTACGATGACCAGCGCCTCCCGCTTCGACAATTCGTGGCCGATCACGCGCAGCGCCGCCGCCTCGTGCATCGAGCAGTCCAACGCGAGCGCCATCTCGATCTCGGAGAGGCGGCACTTGCGCACGACCTCTTCGATCGGGTTGTGGACGCCGGGCGGGGCGTTGCCCCAGGCCTCGAGCACTGACTCGTACGGGCTTTGGGGGTTTAGGGCGAGGACTGCCTTGACTCGGTCGTGCACCGACTTCGGCAGTTTAGAATTGATCGACGTGTACCTCATCGACCAGCCCACCGTTTCGGGTCGGCGAGCCGCACGAGGATCTCGTGACACTTCTTTGCCGCGGGCGCCGCGACGTCGATGGCCGCGAGAAGGTCCAGCATCTCCCGATTAGAGAGGTGGTTTCCGGCTTCTCCAACGAGCTGAATCGGAACGTCCGCGAGGCGCGCGATGTCTCGGAAGAACAGGTCGTGTTCTTTCATGACGGCATCGAACGGCCCCGGCGGGTCGGAATAGATGACGGTCGCGAGGGTAGAGGCCGCGGACTGCCGTCCGCTGACGTTGAGCTGGGTGCCCGGGTTGCTGACCGCCCCGGCTTCGAGGCGGTCAGCCCCCCGCGACCCCTCAGGTTGAGGAGACAGGGACATTGAAAAAGTCGACTTGACCTTTCCCGGGATCCTGGCCGAGAATGGATCCCATGATGGTGGCGACGGCGTCGTGACTGGAATCTTGAGCGCCTAGCCATTTTCGGAGGGGCCCGCCGGCCAGCGGGTCCCTTTCTTTTGCCATGCGAGTGACCGTCGGGTAACTCGGTTAGCGGATACATAATGATCCAAGCCCGGATCTTGAGAAAAGGGGCGGCCTGCGGGGAAATGAGGCCGGAGTCGAGATAAAGAGGGCGATTTGCCTGCCCGCCCTCGTGGAACCGTGTGGAAACTGATATAATTCCCACACGATGAGTTCGCACGCGGTAGCGCGACCGTTCCGGGAACGGATCAGCAATTTCCTCAACTCAGCCTATCCCGGCGAGTTGGGTCGTCATGCCACGGCGACGCGACGCTCCAAGCTGCCCGAAGACGTGCCCAATGTAGCCAAGGCCGCTGAGCTTCAGGATTACATCCGCCAACTACGAGCCAAGAAAATCAACCAACCGGATGCGGAGCGCACGTGGGAGGTTGGTGGAGCGTTGAGCCGTCTCGCCGGCAAGGCGTGGGTAAATCCCGTTGTGATGCTCTTTGTGTTCGGGCACTATGATCGCTTTGCCGATGTTATGACCCGCGCGGTTAGCGCCGGCTCGATCGAGCGAAAGACCGCCGCCGAAATGGTGCGGTTGCTGCCGCGACTGACCGGCTCGCAGCCGAAACAGTTGTCTTTCGCCAACATTCAGGACCAGCTCGCCATCGCCGAAGCCCGAGCATGGGCCGCTGATGTCGGCGGAGGCGATCCGCCAGAAATCCGCCTCTGGAGCATTGGGGCCGAGGAGTACGCGGCCTTTGCTCAAGCCTGGCGTGCCAGGGGCTCCAGTCCACCGCCCTCTGGTGCCGAGGGTGTCATCGGCATCTGCAGTCTCATCGCTAAGCAGGCCACCTATCCAATCGAAGAGCGGGACCTCCAGGTGTCGGCTGTCCTAAGCGAGTGGCTATCGCGTTGAGCGCAACCTTCGTCGACCAACCGGCGTCGATGCCGATCACGATGTCCACAGAATCCACCGCTGTTGTCCACCCGCATCCACAGCTTTCAAAACGACTCACAAAGACTTCGCAGCCGCGGCGGTTGAACGAGCGTCGTTCCGCGTCGCGCGTAAGAGCGGCGTGGCTTTCTATTTCTAGCGGAGTTTTCTAATGTGCTGAACATTGCCGAAACGAAGGAACGGGGACGCGAGGAGGGGCGCGAACGGCGCCGACCGATCGCCATAGATTTGTTTTCGGGCGTCGGCGGTTTGTCGCTTGGATTCGAACAAGCCGGCTTCGACGTCGTCGCATCGGTCGAGTACGATCCGGTTCACGCAGCCGTGCATTCGTTCAATTTTCCGCTGACCGAAATCGTTTGTGACGACATCGCCAAGGTCGAAGCAAGCGATTTGCTTGCTGCTGCGAAACGCGGCTTCATCGCGCACGGTCGCGATGAACGCGAATGGACCGGGGAAATCGACGCCATCGTCGGCGGGCCAAGCTGTCAAGGATTTTCCACGATGGGAAAGCGCGATGTCGATGACCCGCGCAACAAACTCGTATACAAGTTCGCAAACCTCATTGGCGCGATTCAGCCCAAGTACTTTGTTATGGAGAACGTTCCGGGAATGGCCTCTGGCGGCCATGCGAGTATTCTCTCGCGTTTGATTACGCGACTGAAAAAGCATGGATATAAAGTCGCTGTCGAAGTCGAAGATGTTCGCAAACGTGCGATTCTCAGCGCTGCCAATTACGGCGTGCCGCAGGACCGGAAGCGCCTAATCTTGCTTGGTGCTCGCGCCGATATGCCGCTACCGTCTTATCCGATTCCGTCCGTGAAGCCGGTGCCCAAACGTCGGAGCGAAGAAAAACAAAAGAACACGATGCATCCGTTCGACTTTCTTCCGAAAGGACCGAGCGTCGGCGATGCGATCTTAGATCTTCCAGATCTCGACCAGTTCGACGTTCTCTTCGATTCGGACGAAGTACCGTTGAACAAGACGTACCGCAAGGCGATGCTCAAGGCGATGTCCGACTATGCAAAGCGTCTTCACGGGATCCTTGACGATCCGGAAGATTTCTCGCATCCGCGCGTGTGGAATCCCGACGTTCTGACGTCTTCCATGCGGACGGAGCACACGGCCGAATCGATCCGCCGCTTCAAGATGACGAAGCAAGGCGATACGGAAGAAATTTCGCGATTCTATCGCCTGGACGAAATGGGCCTCTCGAACACGTTGCGCGCCGGCACTGGAAGCGAGCGCGGCGCATATACATCACCCCGTCCCCTTCATCCGACGCTTCCTCGCGTCATTTCCGTCCGCGAAGCGGCGCGGCTCCATTCGTTCCCGGATTGGTTTCGTATGCACCGTACGAAATGGCACGGCTTTCGTTCCATCGGTAACGCCGTGCCGCCACTGTTCGGTCGTGCCATCGGTCGAAGCATCATGCATGCGCTCAACGTGGAGCCTATCAAGCCTTCGGACCCGATCCCGCTCGGAAGCCCGCAATTGTTGACGCTCGACAGGCTTAGCGCCGCTCGTCACTTCGAAGCTGACATCAAGAAAATTCCGAAGTCCCGCAAGCGTTTGACGAAATAGTGGAGCAAGCCAAGACGAAGAAAAGCGAGATGTACGACAGCGTCGTACAGAAGCTGTTCTTCGACGGATATAAGGATGGATTGTCGTCGTTCGAGTTCGAGCGCGAAGCCATCGCCAAGACGGCCGCGGAACTCAATGTCCCGGTTCCGAAAAATCTTGGCGACGTCGTCTATTCGTACAAGTACAGAAAGCCATTGCCAGCGGACATTCGGCTTACGGCGCCATCGGGACTTGAGTGGCGGCTTGTAAATGTTGGTCGCGCACGCTATAGGTTTGCGCTCGGCAAGGAATTTCGAGTAGCACCGAATGCGAGCATCGTGGCCGCAAAGATTCCAAATGCGACGCCAGGGATGATTTCGAAATACGCGCTCAGTGACGAACAGGCGCTGCTGGCGATACTCCGCTACAATCGCCTGATCGATATGTTCCTTGGGGTGACATGCTACTCGCTGCAAAGCCATCTCCGAACGAGCGTCCGGCCCGACCCCGAAGACAAAGCGACAATGCAAATCGAAGTAGACGAAGTCTACATCGGAGTTGACGGTGAAGGGGCGCATTACATCATCCCCGTGCAGGCTAAAGGCGGCA
This sequence comes from Vulcanimicrobiota bacterium, assembly GCA_027459645.1. Lineage (GTDB taxonomy): Bacteria > Vulcanimicrobiota > Vulcanimicrobiia > Vulcanimicrobiales > Vulcanimicrobiaceae > JAMXLG01. Next base: position 21,135 of record DAIDHQ010000014.1, on the reverse strand, counting down.
ACGACAAGATCGCGATTCAACAAATCGAGCAAGACATGCTCTTATGTTCGCAGCAGTTTCCAACGCTCAAAAGCGTTCCGATCGCCGCGCAATTCATGAGTGGCGGCGGCATCGCGTTGTTCGCGTTCGCGGCGACCGAGGACGGCGCTCGCGTCGTCAGAGAACGTCACTATCGTTTGGTCGGACCCAATGAAGTCAACGAAGAAGATCTCTTCGCGTACGCGGAGAGATCGACACCCCAGACCTAAAGCAAAATTCGCGGCTCGGACGGTCGGACGGATGCGAGAAGTGGCAAATCTTGCTGCGCTCTATTTCCGTGTCCACGGTCGTTCGTTTCCATGGCGCGACGAATCTGACCCATTTAAACTGGCAATTGCCGAGATTCTACTGCAAAAGACGCGTGCGTCGAGCGCGGTCGGAACGTATCAACTTCTCATCTCGACTTTTCCCAACGCCGAAGCTCTTTCCGATGCGAGCTTAGATGACTTGGAGCGGATTTTGGAGCCGCTCGGCCTCTCTCGTAAGCGCGCCGTTCAACTTAAAAAAATGGCGAAAGTAGTGGCCGAGCTGGGTATCGGTATTTTCGACGATTGGAAGGTGCTCTTGTCCGACGTACCGGGACTTGGCGCGTATGCGGCAAGAGCCATCGCCTGTTTCGGGGCCGGAGAACCCGTCGGCATTGTTGATGCGAACGTAGCCAGAATTCTGCGACGCGTGTTTCGCATCGAATCCAGAGACGTACGGGCCGTTATCTATCAAAGATACGCCGACGGTATCGCCACTCTTAGCGAGGAGCCGAGAAGCACGAACTTTGGACTTCTCGATATTGGCGCGACAATTTGTATTACGCGACCGCTATGCGAGCGTTGTCCCTTTCAAGGTTTCTGTCCACGCTTCGGCGTTTCGCGTCGCTCTTAAACCTAGAGACTCGTTCTCTTTGTAGTAAGCGATGCCGTTAAGCGATCGCGCTCAGCTGGCTCTTGCGAGGTCTTCCTCGGAAACTCCGAGCGCGGTCACGATCTTGTTCAGCGATGCCGCCGACGGCGGATGCTTTCCACGTTCCAGTTCAGCGACGAGCGCTTGGGATATCCCAGCCGCTTTGGCAAGCGCGCGTTGGCTCAGGCCTTTAGACTTTCGGATCTCGGCGAGGCGGGACGGGTCGAAGCTCATCTGCCTTCGATCCTCCACCTATCTCTCTTGTACCTTGCTAACGCTCCGGGGCTCTGACGAAATCCATGCTGACGGCAAACCCGGGAGGCACTCGGCGAATGAGCTTGGTCTCGTCCTCGATCGTATAATTCCAGGGGCCGAACTCCTCGGAACGCGGCCGTCCGCTGATGCTAGCCGCACGCTTTGGATTGAGTTTGATGCGGGAAGGCTTGAGATCGATCAACATCTCCTTGGTCGCGTATCCGCAATAACGGCCGATCCGGCGTTCCGAATCGATAGCGATTAGCGGGAAAAGGAAGCCCGCTGGCTTCTCCTTGACCTTGTCCACCCGAACCTTGAGCCACGGCTTCCGAAAAAACTCCGCGGCCTTTACGTCGGCGTTCGGAAAATCGATCCCATCGTCACCGCTGACCGGGTTAAGGTCATCGGCCGCGCATGTTCACCATCCAGCCGAAGAAGAATTCTCCGATTGCGCCCAGCTCATGACTCATCGGGTGCACGTATTCCGAGGTCTTGCGATTCAGATGATCGATAGATCTACGGCGTCCGACTTCCCACCAAAAATCCCACGCTTCGTCGGGGATACGGCGGATCGCGCCGAGACGCCGCTCCGGAAGACTAGTATCGATCATAAACGAGATCCCCGGGGCTCGCGAGGAGGCGGACAGCAAAGGAGAAGCGCTCATGGTACCGACTTTCCGCCGGCTGGGGTTCGATGGAATCGCCGGCAACCGTACTATGAACGAGCATCATGCCACCAGTATGGCATAGCGATTTCTCGCTTGCAAAAAGCTGGCTGCTAGTCTCGGGTTCGCAGCTGTCTGATCCCATCCAGAAGCACCAGTGCTGCTCGGCAGTCGTCTTCGTTATATTCCAGGATCTGTGGTTTTGCAGAGGCATCGCCGCCAATATAGCGGTCGAACCATTCGATAGAGGCGGCTCCCGACGGGTGCGCATCCCGCCAACTGAAGCCCAGATAGCGCGCGAGCGTCTTGATGGTGTGGTCTTGAGTCGGCCACTCCGTTTGGCTCTGGACGACCTGGAGCAAATCCACGGTACGGGCCTCGCTGAAAATCTCATCGATGTACTCGCGGCTGCAAACGTCGGGATAGCGTTCCTGTAGCGCCCGCCACCACGTTCGTTCGTATTTCGAGTAGATGTACATCACGAACGAGTCGTGCGAACGCACGTATTCGATCGCATCTTTGAAAGCTTCGCGTTCAGCCTCCGCAGTCGGATCCGTCGTAAAGAAGCCGAGATATCGTTCTTCGCTTCCGCGCCTTTCCACGAAGCCGTGAAGGTAGCAAAGGTTACGGCCGGGGTCTGTTTCGATGTCGAAGAAAAGCTCGACATCGGACGTTGGAAGAGAAAGGGGCGAGCGAAGGTAGGGAGTTCCGTTCGTATGTTTCAGCACGGCGCGGTCGTGAAACCGAACGAGACTTTCCGGTCCGATTCCCTTGACGAGCGACTTGCCTTTTTCATCGATCAATTTGGAAGGATCTGAGTTCGCGAACTTTTCGACGTTATTGACGTGCTCGATTAGCACATCTCGCTTCGAACGTCCCAATTGAGGTAGCAGCGTTAGGTCGTCCATCTCTCGTAGCCGCTTTTGGCAGCTAGAGTACCAGACACAATGCTTGCACTCTCCTTGGTACCCTGGCCCCGGGTTTCGAACGCCGGCATAGATTTCTCGCACGTCGCTCAGCGCCGACTGGTAGTCATCCCAAAACGATTCCGGCGTTCGCTTCCCTTTGGCTGCAACCAAGTCGTAGACTATTTCGTCGTCGTTCACGTCCCAAACGAATGCGTTGCGCTTGTTGTTGGAACGTCCGATACGTTCCAGTACGTCAACCGATAGCGCGAGTGGGACGGCGTAGCGCTTCTTGGGCTTAGCGTCTTCGCCGTCGCCCTCTTCGCCTGCGCCAGCTTTGATGTCGCCCGGCACATATCCAGTACCGTCGAAGCGAAGTACATCGGGTTCGGCTGAAAGGTCACCAGCGCAAAGTATTCCGCCGTAGATTAACGGGGCATCGCTGCAAACTGCTTGGAGCGTCGCGCTCGTCCTATCCGCTATGCTTGAGACGTTTGAGAGGTCAACAACCTCTTTTCCCTTTAGGGCATCTTGCTCGTGGGCGCGTTGGCGCCGCCATAGCAGATCGAGGAACGGACTTACCGTATCTCTATCGTTGGGATCGGCGAAGGCGTCCATCCAGGGCCGATGTGGGCACGAAATATAGTCGTACAACGACGAGGCTGAGATAAGCCGCCCGCCTTCGCTTGCCGTTTCGGTCATTCTCAACTGTTCAACGCCGCGGATGAAAACATTCCGGGAGTTTTGGATCATCGCAGGTCGATCGGCCGGGATGGTCGTATTCGATGTGCAGCCGTCGAAAGCGGCGCGGTTGGTACCGGAAGGTCCAATCGATTTCTACCGTCGCTCTAGGGCAACCTGAGCGAGTAAAGGAAGATAACTTTGATCACCTACACGATTAAGGGTGTGCCACCGCACGCCATTAAAGTCACCGCGGACAAAGACTTGTTCGACGCTCCGGCTGATAACTACGCAGTTCTCGATGCGCGGCTTGACGTCGAAGTGCTTCGTTCCCTTGAAGTTGACACCGACGATCCCGAGTTGCTCGAAAGCGACACGGTTGCTCGTACGAAGAACACGAAAATCTCGCTTGAACCTAACCCTCGTACGCAAAACTTGAAGACACCGGTCGCGAAAGCGATCAAAGCGTCTTTGCTGCGACGTGACGGACACTTTCACCATTTGAACCGTGGAGTGCTCCTTACCGCCGGCACCTTCAACTACGATAACAAGACAAAGACGCTTACGTGGTCCGAAGAAGATCCGCTGGTTCACGGCGACCTCGACGGCGCACACACGCTGCGAATCATCGATGAAACCGTAGGAACGAAGGAATGGCACGAAGCCGCTAAGGGCAAGAAGCCGCGCAAGCAGTTCGTCGGCCTGCAAATCGTTCGCGGCGTTCCTTTTTCCGAAATTCCGAAGATCGCCGAGGGCCGTAACTCCTCGGTGAACGTCGAGGCGTTTGCGCTCGAAGAACTGGCGCAGTCATTCGAGTTCATCAAGGGCAAACTGGAAGAGTACCCAGGCCTTCGTGAAATGGTCGCGTTCAAGCAGAACGAGATTCGTAACGACGGAAAAGAGATGGACGTCGTTTACATCCTGCAGCTCTTGACCTTGCTCGACAACGTCGAATTCGACGGCGACGATCAGCCGTACATGGCGTACTGGTCTCGAAAGAAAACGGTAAACCAATTTATCGAGCGTCGTGAAAACTATCATCGTCTTGAAAATCTGATCGTCGACGCGCTCGGCTTGAAAGAATACATCGTCGCGAACTTCGAGCTGTGGTATAACACGACGGACGGCAAGACCGGTACGCAAAAGCCGCGCTTTCGCCGTACCAACGAGTGCGAGAACGGGAAGACGACGAGCTTCGTGGTGCTTCCGCTTATCATGGACGGTCAGCCGACGGAGATCGATTACGCGTTGAGTTCGGAAGGGCTGGCGATGCCAATCCTTGCCGCACTTCGCACCATCGTCTCTCATGACGAGCTGGCCGACTGGACGCAGGATCCATATGACTTGCTCGATGAGATTGGCCCTGTACTTGTCGATGCTTTGACCGACGCTCTTGCGGCCAATCGCAATCCGGTCGTTACGCTCAAGCGCAAAGGCGTGTGGTCGGCGCTTTACGACAAGGCCCGCATCCATCTGTTCGAAGCAGAACGCAAAAAGAAGCGTTCGGGAAGAAAGCGCTCTCGCTAGCGCCTTTCACCGCGGAGGGGACCGGCAAGGTTTCCTCCGCTTTCACAATATTGTGACGGGTCGTCCTTAAGCCACGGTCGTTGCGCGGATGTCGCTTCGCAGGCGAGACGCAACAGCAATAAGTGCTTTTACCGGGTCGTCGGTCGGGCGCATCTTAGGGCGGTTTCCGATTCGTTGGTAAGCGCGAGCCGCCAACTCGAGAGTCACTTCGTCTTTTTTGAACGTCCAAATGGAACGCGTCGGAAAGCGAGGCATGAAGCCGGCTATGACGGCCGCGTTTGCCGCCTCTTTTAGCTCTTCATCCGCGAACAGACGAGCAATCACGAGCGCTACGAGCCGCTGCTTCGGAGAGAACGGCCGTCGGCCGTTGTGTCGAGCTTCGACGTCCGGAAGCGATTTGAGGGCGTGAACGATTCGAGCGACGATCATCCCTTTCGATGCGTCTTTGACGGCGAACGCTTCAATCTTTGGATCCCAAGACGAACGGCGGGCACGAACGACTACTTCATGTTCGCACCTGTCGGGCCGACACGTGCAGCGAGCGCGACGTCCGTTGAACGAAACGACCTCGTTGCCGACACGATATCGCTCGCGCCCAAGTTCCTCGACTTCCACTATCGGCGACTTCGTCCGAGGTGGTGGTTCATTTTGGAGCTGCAACGATAACCGAAGCGCGCCGCTCCGAAAGTATTCCGACATCATCGCATCCGCATCCTCAAACGACATGGTCAATCCCAGCTCGTGGAGCGACCCACGGATGTCCTCGACGTCGGCTTTGCTGTAGCCCTCCGCAGCTCGGCCCGTCCGATCGTTCCACACACCTCCGCGAGCATGGTGGACACCGTCGTCGTCGACGTAGCTTTGGTCTCGATACCGCGGCAGGGCTTCGATCTCCGCGAGTTTCTCGTCCAGCAGTTCCATGACGGCACGGTCGAACGCGTGGGGATCGAGGATCGCCACGTTCTGGAGTTCGGACCGGCGCTTGCGGGCTGGCATCCCGGATATGAGATCATGGCAGGATCGGCCTGCAAAAGGGGCATGGGACGATTTTCGGGGGGTCGAATTGTAAAGGTTCGATCAAGGGGACGGCTGCGACGGAAGTGCAGAAATGCGGCGCGACTTACTGTCAGTTCTTCGGACGCTTTGCCGCGATTGAAGCCAGGTCGTCGGCGAGGGCCTGCGCCTCGCGGTGCGCCCTTTCAATCCGCTTGGCCATTTGACCCGAGGTCGGCCCGTTCGCTTCGGGGTTCACCGCGAAGCCTACCGCCGCAGCGATAGCGTCGAGCGACGCACCCGTGGCTACGGCCACCTTCGCGACGATGTCGAACGAGGGTCGGCCTCGTACGCCCGACTCGAGCTGCGAGATCTGACCCAAAGCGAGGCCGGTCGCTTTCGCCAAATCGCGTTGCGACATACCGGCGTCGAGACGCGCGGCCTTCAGAGCCGCTCCGATCGTGGTCTTCCCCACGACCGACCCGTTCGTAGCCGCATCGCTCTTTGCGGCCTCCCGTTACACAGTCACAAAGTTCCCATTCGGGAGGCGTTGAAAAACTCGTGCGGAATCATCGACCGCTCACCTGCTGTCCGATCGGGAGTTCCGCCTTGAAGAAGCTCGCGTTTCCGCTCGTCCTCGTCGCGCTGCTTGCCGGATGCGGGGGCGGTGGAGGAGGAGGCGGTTCGTCTTCGATTCCGGCTCCCGGACCGTCTAGCACCTCGAATCCCGGCCCGGGAAGCACGCCGACGGCCACTCCAACCACGACCCCCACCGCCAAGCCGACGGCGACGCCTACTTCGCAGCCCACGCCGGGCATCGCGAGCATGACGGTAACGACGAACGGCAGCATCGTTTCCGGAACGCCCACGAGCGTGCCGATCACCGTCACGGCGTATACGGCCTCGCATGTAGCGATAACGGGCACGTATCCGACGGCAATTACGCTCGCCAACAACGATCCGAGCGGCGGCACGATCCTCTCGCCGACCACCGTCACATCGTCGACGCAAGCGGTCATGCTTTCGTACAACGGCTCCTCGCAATATCGCGGAACGACGATCACCGCGTCGGCCGCCGGCGTTTCGAACGCGCAGCTCGCGTTAAGCGGTCCCGGATGCGACACGTCAAACGATAGCCTCTCGCAGGTTTTGGACGACTACGAGCCGTGCGATCTGTGGGCCGCGTACAACCTTCCCGCGCTCACCGCGGGCAACGGTCAGACCATCGCCATCATCGATGCGTACGACGATCCGAACGCTGAATCCGATCTTGCCGTCTATCGTAAGGAGTTCGGGCTTCCAGCGTGCACGAGCGCGAACGGATGCTTCAAGAAAGTCAATCAAACCGGCTCGGCATCGCCGTTACCGTCCGTGAACTGGGCATGGGCTGGCGAAATCTCGACGGACCTCGATGCCGTTTCGGCGGTCTGCCCGAATTGCAAGATTCTTCTTGTCGAATCGAACGACAGCTACAGCAACAATCTAGACGCTGCGGTCGACGCTGCGGTGTCGCTCGGTGCGAACGTCGTCACCATGTCGTACGGCAGCCCCGAGTACAGTGGTGAGACGGCGGAAGATATACATTTCAACCATCCTGGAGTCGTGTTCGTCGCGGCCGCAGGCGACAGCGGATATGGCACGCAGTATCCCGCCGCGTCTCCGTACGTCACCGCGGTCGGTGGCACTAGGCTTGTCACGGCGTCGAACGCCCGCGGGTGGACGGAAACGGTTTGGCCCGGAACCGGCAGCGGGTGCAGCCTCTACGAGCCGAAGCCGTCGTGGCAGACCGATAGCGGTTGTTCGAAGCGCACGATGAACGACGTCGCGGCGGATGGCGATCAGACGACCGGAATCGCCTTCTACTTCACCAATCCAACGATTCCGCTACCTCCTTCGAAGCTACCGTGGGGTATTGTCGGCGGTACAAGCATCTCTGCACCCATCGTCGCCGGCATGTACGCGCTCGCTGGGAATGAGTCGTCGGTCGTCGCGACCTCGTATCCCTATCTGCACCCGCAGAATCTCTATCCGGTTCTCTCCGGAGCGAACGGTACGTGCTCGCCGTCGTATCTCTGCACCGCCGGCAGCGGGTACAACGCTCCCGCCGGACTCGGCACACCGAACGGGTTGGGCGGCTCGTTGCAGTCGCTCGTGCAGCCCATGTATGCGGCACGCAGAACGATTCGCATGGCTCCTGCGACGACGCAATTTCACCGCGCATGCGCGTACGATCCTCGACCGCGATACACATCGTGCTTCGCGCTGATCGGCAACACTCAAGGCATTCGATGAACGCGTACGCGTGCCCGAGTTGCGGGAGCGACAACACCCAATCGTTTGCGAGCATCTACGATAGCGGGCGATATAGCGGCGGCAGCACGAGCTACGGAACCGCCTATGTTGACGGTAAAGCTGTACCTGTGGGCGGCTATACGAGCCATAGTGGCATGACGGATCTCGCTCGATCAAAGGCACCGCCGGAAGAAAAACGTGCTGGCGTCTTTCGGTGGATTCTGCTCTTCTTCGCGGTCTTCATTGCTCTCTCGCTCGGCGGCCGGCTCATGATGATTTCCGACGTAAAGATCATAGGGCAAATCGGCGCTGCCGTGCTCCTACTCTCCTTCTATCTTGCCATTCCAGTCGTCGTTCTCTTATACCGGAAACAACGAAACAAGGTTCGGCTATATAACGACTTGGTTGCGCGCCCCAATATCGAACGCTGGCGTCGCTCCGTACATTGCTTCCGTTGCAACCACGACTTCCTTCTGAGGTAGATATTTGATGTACAAACGTGCCTTAGCGCTCTTCATCGTCATGGTCCTTTCGGCATGTTCGTCGCACCCGAACATCGTGGGCACTTGGCATCGCGAAGGAACGCAGACGCAGGACGTTGGACCGAACTGGACGGATCTCACGTTCACGAACGACAAGGTCGTGCTCACGTTCATCCCGTCCGGCCTGTTCAGCGCTTACATGTCCCCGGAAGCCCAGAAGGAAGCGGCTAAGCCTCGGCACGAGACCGCGCCGTATGAAACGCTCGGAAACGGCGAGATCCGCATCACCCAGAACGGTGATGCACAGATCTTCAAGACGGAAATCAAGAACGACCGGCTCTACATATCGCCCGTGGAGCCTGCGACCGGCGATGCGAACGCGGATAAGATGATCGCCGCGGAAGCTGCGGCGCACGCAATGGTGTTCGACCGCGTGAAGTGAGGCCTTGACGGCGGCGACAGATCGACGTTACCATCGACCGCCCATGGCCGCCGTCTTCTTTTCGTCAGATCACCATTTCGCGCACGCCAACATCATCCGGTATTGCAATCGGCCGTTCCAGTCGGTCGAGGAGATGAACCGCGAAATGATTCGCCGCTGGAACGAAGTCGTGGGACCGCGCGACATCGTGTATTATCTTGGGGACTTCGCCATGGGCGATTCCGCGCATTGGCATCAGTTCTGCAAGAAGCTGCACGGGACCAAAATTCTCGTTCGCGGCAACCACGACAAGGGTACCGAGCGGATGTGCGAAGTCGGCTTCGACGAAGTCCACGAGAACATCGTGCGCGTCATCGATGGAACGCGCATCTGGATGAACCACTATCCGCTGTTCAGTAACGACGCGCGCGACCTGCGTCGTCCCGAGCCGCCGTCCGAATACGACCTTGCGCTGTGCGGCCACATCCACGAAAAGTGGAAAGTGTTGAGCGGGTGCGTCAACGTCGGCGTGGACGTATGGGACTTTCGACCGATTACGCTCGACGACGTACGCGAGGCGCTCGCTTCATGCGCATAGTGGCAATTTCAGACACCCATTCCTACAACGCGAAAATCGGCCGTCGCGCGGGTGAAGACGATTCGATTCCCACCGACTTCGTTCCGGACGGCGACATCCTGATTCATGCCGGCGATCTGACCGATACGGGAAAGCCCAATCAACTCTTCGATGCTTATGCGTGGCTGAATAAGATGCCCCACGAGCATGTCATCGCCATTCCGGGGAACCATGACTTCGGGTTCGAACAACTTCCAGAACTCCGCGGCGTGCTCGATGCGAAGTTCAAACGGGTACGAACCCTCATCGATGAGTCGGTCACCGTCGCTGGCTTGAACATCTATGGATCGCCGTTCACTCCGTGGTTCCACGACTGGGCGTTCAATTTTCTTCCGGGGCCAGCGGGCGAGCAGCAAGCCAAAAAAAGGTGGGCGGCGATCCCGGACGATACGCATATACTCATCACTCACGGGCCGCCGTTCGGCATTCTCGATGAAACGTTGCGCCGGAAGCACGTGGGCTGTCCGCAGTTGCGCGAGCGCATCCTGCAGTTGAAGCAACTGAAACTGCACGTGTTCGGGCACATCCATGAAGGTCACGGGGCGCAGCGCGTCGGCGACGTGCTCTACGTCAATGCATGCACGTGCGACCATTTGTACGATCCGGTGCAGATCCCGATGGTTATCGATTGGGACGGCAACGCGATGAAGGCTGTCCAACGGTGACACGCATGGTCTGCATCTCCGACGTGCACGGTAGGTTCTCCGAACTGACCATGCCGCCAGGCGACATTCTGGTCATCGCCGGCGACCTCTGCGAAACCGCCGATAAGGATTTCGTGGCGGCCAATGTTTGGATCGAATCGATTGAACATCTCTACCGCCTCATCATCTACGTGCCCGGGAATCACGACCTCGGTATCGTCGAGCACACCAACAAGTACCGAAGCGTCGCGCGCATTCTCGTTAGGTCGCTGTTGATCGATGACGAAATCGAGTTCGAGCGCCTTCGCATTTACGGCATGCCGTACGAATCACGCGATCGGCTGGAGCCGGAGACGCGTATCCGGCCTGGCATCGATATTCTCGTGTCGCACGACCCGCCATACGGCATCCTCGACGACGCGCCAACCTCGCGAGGGGGCGTAAGTATCGGCAACACCGACCTCTGCCGCGCGGTTATGCGCATCCAGCCAATGCTACACGTATTCGGTCACGCGCACTTCGGGCATGGAAGGAAGCGCATCGGCGATATCACGTTCTGTAACGTCGCCATCTGCGGACGGCCGGGAAAATACTACGCAGTCGCAAACCGCCCCACGATTATAGATATAGGTCGCGGGGTCGTCGTCTCTGATGCCCAAGAGTGAGCGGCGGCTCATGCAGCGGATGCATCAACACTCTGCTCACTGAATACCCCAGGTGCTTCGAACGGGCGTTGGCCGAAAGCAACTCAGATGGTAGGATTGTTTTTCACGCGTGCTATTCGTACGAAGATGGCGACGATGACGAAACCCACGACACGTTCTCTGACGACCATTGCCTTCGCGTCGTCGTCGAAGTAAAAGGCGGAGAAGTGCACATAACCATGCGATCTCCGTACAACGACATCTTCGTCGAATGCGTATTGTCATTTCATGAGGCGGAAGCTCAGATTGCCCTCTATGGCTCCAATCGGATGAGGCTCGCTTTTCGCCGCCTTGCCCAATGATTCTCATGTCCCATTTCCCGGGCAATCGGGCACCATCGTGGTCGAGGTGACGATGGACTACGTCGAATTCAACAAGAAGCATCGCGCGCTATACGAACGCATCCCGGGTACCGGCATCTCCCTACTCTCGGAATACGGACCGGAGGTGGGCCGCGGCTGGCTGCCCTTTCTCGATTCGTGCTTCACGTCGGTCGCGAACGAACTCGCCACGTTTTCCGATCCCGATTTCGCGCTCATCGAAGTCAAGGAGAAGTGGGGCCATCTGAACATCCTCTCGCGCGGAGGAAACGAACGGATCGATGCGCTCCTCGCAAAGGCTGAAGCGCTATCGCACATCGTGTGCGAAGAGTGCGGCGCGTTCGGTCTGTTGCGTAAATTCGAAAACGGTTGGTACGCGACGGCTTGCGGAACGTGCGCGGCGGCACGAGGCGACCACGATGTCATCTGGATGCGAAACGCGTTCAGATAGTCCGTTGGTCTCGGTCGCCGGGAGTTAGCCGAGCGAACCGACAATAAGTCCCGCCGCATTAGTGCGCGGCCGAGCCGGCCACCAAAGACGTCGCCCCCCGGTGTGCGGCAGACCGCACGCGCTTCAGTTCTTCTAAGAGCGGCTCAATCTCTTAGACCAAACTCGTAGAAAGATATGTATCATGACCGCCTCTTCCGACGACGAGCACGAAACGTACACTCCGACCTATCCTATCGCTGGGGACTATGTGCGCCTGCTCGGCTACGCCGTATTCATGTACGCGATGCTCGAATGGCAAGTCGTCTACGTAGGCGAGAAATTGAAGCCAGGGTTCGTGAACGAGAATGTTGGCAAAGAGGGCGGCGGGATCGCCAACGCTTTCGATGCAGCGTTGAGCGCTGCAAGTTCGGCCCTGTCGACTGAAGTTGCCCAACGACTTGAGGAGATGGCCCGCAAATTCCGCAATCTCAAAGATCGGCGGAACACGCTGATTCACGCGCGGCCGATTACGATGCCAGGAACGGAACGAACGCCCGGCTTGAGCTACGAGGGTCGCAGCGGCAGCGCCCTCTGGACGCGCCGGGAACTCATCGATGCGATACGCGAATTTGAAGCGGCGGCGAGAGAAGCGAACGATATCTACTACAAGGTTTTGAGCTAAAGCTGGATTCAGCGGAAAGCTTCTCGCCATCTCAACATGCAAGTCAGGGCTCGGCTCTCGGGGGCCCATCCCGCAGTTGCTTCATCAGCGTGTTGACGTTCGGCATCGTTCTTTTCCAGTTAGGTGCCTTTGCCGGAACTTCGTCGTTCAAGATTGCCGCGAAAACTAGGACGCTTTCATCCGGGCCGCTACGTATGCACTTGCGTAACATCGCGTCGTTCGCGAAGAGAAATTCCGCAGCTTGTCGCTGTTCTTCGGTGAGGGAATCAAGCTTCAGACTTCTTCGAACCGATGCCATTTTGTTGAACCGGATCGCCTGATGCCAGCGGCGTGCACGGAGCAGTTCTTCGTCAGTACATTTCTCGACGGCGCGGACGAAACCCGAAACTCCGAAACCATCGTCGACCGCGCCGTGCATCCGATTGACAATCGTAGTAAGCGATCCCGGGTCAACGGTAGCCATCTTGACGAAAGCCTCGCCGCCTGGCAGTTGGCACATGATTTCCGTGAGTCGCAGATTCGTGCGCTCGTCCGTCGGTCTACCGGCTCGCGTGGCATCGATCGAAGTCTGCAGTAGAGAGGCGAATTCGTCCGCCGATATGCTCGTGTCTTCCGAGAGAAGCTGGGCGATGGAAGCAACATCGATGTCCATCTCTTGAAGCTCCGTCGGCCGAACCATCACTGCGCTCAGTACTTTCAGCGCCTCGTCGTACTTAGATCTTCGACCGGCTGAGAACGCGCGACGGACGCGCCTATCGAATGGGCCGGTAAAACGCCCTGTCGGCGAGATCGTCGTCTTCATCTCCGTCACTACCCGCTGCACTTCTATGCGAACGACTTCCCGAATGAACGCCAAATCGTAATCTCGCCCACGAAGCCACAACTGCATGATCCACGTCTTTCGATGCTTCGCCCCGTGCGATTTGAGGCGCAGCACTTCGAGCAACGCACGGAGATCGCGCGGACGAAATCGTTGAGCGACCCCAGGGCCGTTGGCCTTCGCCCCGGCGGGATATAGGCCGCCGATCACCCGCTTTTTGATGAGGTCTTCGACGAACGGCTTGGAACCAAGTTTGTTAGTCCATCGTATGCCTAGACCGTCGCCCCAGCGACGGGCCAGCGCAACGTGGTCTTCTATGGACTCGCGCCGCCTCGAATAGGCCGGATTTTTTGAGGACGAAGTACGCTCCATCGCCTCCGTATTGTACGTTTGCGGACCGTGTCCGCAAATCGAACGAAAGGAGTACCAAGGTGGATAAGAAGCACGTTCAGCTCGTCGGCGCCGTCCTGGGCCTCATTTGGGCGCTGCTGCCCTTCTTCCGGAAGCAGTAGCCGTGGAGGGTAAGGGGGCACGTCTGCCCCCTTACGCGGGAACATACGTTCGAGTATAATGAGACCCAACAAAGCCTGCGGCCGCCGACCTGATGTCGAGTCAAACCGCAAGGCTCGAGGGGGTATTGTCTCGTGGCAGCATCCAAGCGCATTTTGAAGAAGGCCGCGCGCAAGCTCGAGCAGGCTGGCTCGTGCTCGCCTTTGGCCGGATCGATCCTCGGATCGAGAGCCGCCGAGAAGCGCAAAGCGCGCCGAAAGAAGGCGACGCGCAAGAGCGGCCGACGCCGAATTTCTCGCCGATAAGTTAGTCGGCCCATCATCGGTACCAGCCGTATGGCATCGGTATCTGTCATTACTGGGTGAGCGAATCGCTTCACTACGGGAGTTTCGTACGTGGCAAAATCCAAACCGAGTGGGCACACGAGCCCGAAAATCGACCACATCGCCGGCAAGCTCATGCACAGCCCGAAGCCGGAAGCGAGGCAAGTCGCGGCCGCGGCGCTTTCGGACACGAATCCGCCTGCACACACACGGAACCGCATCGCATCGGTCGCCGCCAGCCTGATGCATACCGGCAACAAGGACGAACGCCGCGTAGCAGCTTCAGTTCTTTCAGATCACAAAACCAAAAAGAAATAATCGTCAACAAATTCGCTTTCCAATCGCGTTCTACGGCGCCAACCCAGGTGATTTCACGGATGTTGCGCTCCGTCCAACCGGTATATGCTTCTGATGGATCACTCTAAGTAAACGAGGTTCATTCATGGCGCAGACATACAATCCCGGCGAAATCGTCCCGAAAGACGGGACCGTCGAATGCACACAGTACAACGGGACGCGAAACAACGTGAAGCAAGGCACGAAATTTGCCCCTTGCGACCATTGGAAAGACCACCACGGCAAAGACTGCACTTGGCAATACGTCTAGCCGCGGACGCGACCGGACCGGCGATTTGATGCCGGTTCATTCAACGCAATCGCATAAGGCACGGTAAATGGCGAAAGATGATACACCGCATGTAACCATGCGTCGGATGGCCGATTATCTCACAGCTTCCGGGGCCCATCAGCGACTGACCATCATTCAGTCCATGAAGAGTGCGCTGGGCAAGAAGCATTTCGCACCTTACTATCAGGTTGCGCGGTCCGCGATTCGCGACTACCACTCGGGAAACGACGATGCGCTTAAAGCGGAAATCCAGCGTCTTCTACGAGAGCGTCGTGATGCCATTCGGCCGACGGAATCCGCGAAGATCGAAAACAATCTCCGCGTCATAAGCGACTATCACGAACGCTTTTCCGATCAGCAGCTGGAACACAAGTCGTCTCGCTTCGCGCCGCTCCTAATCAGTGGCGTTCGAATCACCGTTGAACCGACGCTTAGCGGAAAACTCGTCTCAGGGCGCCAGTCACACGTAGCGAACGTCCTCGTGGACACCCAAGCTGGTGAACCGACCGACGTCGAGATCGACTATGTTCTTGAAATGCTGCACCGCGGCTCGGGGTTGACAGTTTCCGCCCCGGTTAAAGGTGCGCAATATTGGCATCCAGCTTCAGGAAATTCATGGTACCTGTCTACTTCAAGCAAACGGCGTTGGAGAGACATCGAGGATGCCGCTCATGAAATCGCTCTTCGCTGGCCGACGATAGAAGTGTAGTCTCTAGGCAATGTATAGCTTGCGATTCGCTGTCGCGCGGGCCAGTCCACGACGAGTCGCTACTCGGTAAATGGTCGAGCCGGATAACTCTTTTGCACTAGCCGTCGATAACTATTTTGATGCAAAAGGCCGAAGACGCAAGCGGAACTCCTTACGAAGCCAAAAATCTTACGCCAACCACCGTTCCGCGAAGATTGTTTTGCAAAAATTGCGGAAACGGCTGCGCGCCGAGGACAGCCCGAGTCGCGTGGGTGAATGCAAAGACGAAGCACTTTCGACATATCGCTCCGGTACGAAAGGCGGCCACGCCGTCCGCGACATCCGGATCAGCGAAAGCGCCGCGGATCGCACGAAACCGCGTTTTCCAACCGAGCCCCACCGGTCAATACTCGATCGGATTCGGAACAGCGCCGACCGGCATGACGACGCTTCCGGCCGCAACGACGAGCGCCAGCGCGACTCCCGCTCGTTCCGCGCACGGGTCGTCCGGTTCGCCGTCCCGCAAGAGTTTGCGTACCGCCGCGTTCGTTTGCAGTCTTAGACAACACATTCGCACGTCGCCTAATCCAAAGGGGGAAGCTGCTCGAACCACCATCGACGTCAATGGAGCCAACGTTCCTTGGACGGTCTTCTTCGCCAACAGTAGCGGTTATGCGCGCGTGTACGCGAACGCGCCCGCTATGAAGCACAT
Organism: Vulcanimicrobiota bacterium; assembly: GCA_027459645.1. GTDB lineage: Bacteria > Vulcanimicrobiota > Vulcanimicrobiia > Vulcanimicrobiales > Vulcanimicrobiaceae > JAMXLG01. The sequence goes on along the minus strand of DAIDHQ010000014.1, from coordinate 4,880 downwards.
GGTCGCGATTCTCTGCATCCCGACATCCCGTCTTTCTAGCACGAACCGCGCGAAGTGTCGGCCTCAGAAGACGCGAAACACCGATACTGCCCCGGAACTCGTGTTTACGAACGGAATCCCCAGCGGCATGACGTTCGGCAAGCAGATGTTGGTCATCGGATACGTAAGGCGCAAGCCGCCGAAGGTCGTCGCTCGTACCACCTATCAGGATTTTCAAGTCGTCATAGACGACCCGATTCAGCAAACTTGCTTGTGCCCCTAATCTCCGATGACGTCCATCGGATCAGCTGAAGGCGAGTTATCGATGACGAACTCGTCGCCTTCGGTGAAGCCCGTCACGTTCTCATCGATAAGGATCGCGACCAGCACGCCCTTGTAGGCGATCATCGCGAATCCGTAATATCGGCCGTCCCGATAGACCTGTAGATCCTGGGTAACATCGGTGCAGGTATCCAGTGGCCCGACGGCCGGCCTAAACCACACGAGTTCGCCGCGAAGTTCCGGCTCGGAGAAACGAGTCCGCTTCACGAGCAACCCGGAAAAGTCGCCGTCTTTGACTCTGTGGCTGGGGTCTCTTTCCAAGAAGTATTCATCGCATAGGGTCACAAGACGACTCCAGAGGAGTTCGCACTGTTCCTCATGAGAGCGACGGCGGCGGCGGGGCCGTTTGGGCAGAGTATCCATTGGATCGCGGATCATAATCGATCCTCGCTGAGGATGCAAACTTATGCAAGCATCATTTGGAAGAACGCCAACACTCTCGATAACGCCCGCAAATGTCGATTTGACAGCACCCCCTTAGTCGATCAAGAATTTAAGCGTTGGGTAAGGGGAGATCTACCGCATTTTCGCCGTTTCCGCCGCTGTTCGGCCCGTATCACCGGACCGAGCTTCTTGTTGCGCTGCGCATACACGGGCCATTGCGCTCGCCGGTTTTGAAGTTGTCGTTCGGTCAGGAGACCGCGCTTAGTGCGAAGCGTCCGCGCTCCAATGCAGCCAGCATACTAGTATCGGCTCCCTTGGCCGACTATTACAACTCCCCGGACATCATCGGAATAAACGCTGAAGCGATGGCGATTCCGGAGTTCATCGCTTTGCTCGACAAACTTGCCGAACTCTATCCCGTCCGGGAATTGAAAAAACCACAGCGAGTACCGCACGTGCCCCAATCCGCCGAAGCCTCCATGTGGGCGAAGGCAGAGCATCCGAAGTTAGATTACGACGGCTTCTTCGCTACCGCGGTTCGGACGCGTACGCTCGTTGCCCTCAGAGCATTGGGCGGAGAGTACGACATTGGAAAGCTTCAACGCTCGGTTCTTCAGCACTTCGTTTCGCGGGTGCGCGTTGCGGTCATGGGTTTCATCGACGAAGGCATCCTCGAGCAAATAGGCCTTCAGATTCGATTCAACCAACAGTTGCCGTGGCTTCAGGAACTGCTCCAACTTCTCGATACCTTATCGCTGAAGATGCCCGACGTCGCCACATATGCGAAGCTGCAGGACGAGACTCGCGTGAGCAAAAGCGGCACCTCTCGCGCGCATGGGACGAGGTTCCGGTTGATCGGGAGCCGCGTGAATCAGGCGATCGTAACGTACCTCGCCAACTACGGGCCTAGTCGTATCATGGAGATATGTGCGCATGCAGCCGCCGTGAACACCCGCGCCATAGACATCCTCATCGATCAAGGTGTCGTCTGTAAAATCTGGGCTCCCGGTTCCGGGTCACGCCAATGGAAGTATTCTTTGAACGCAGAGCATCCAGTGTATCAAGAGCTGAAGGCCTTACTCAGAACGGAAGTCGCCCTGAAAGACGCGTTTCCAATCCTCCCAAATCACTCCATCTACCAAGGCGAAGATCGTGGCGAGGTACGCAACGAGTACGAACCCTACGCGTTATTCGGGGTACCGCACAAGGCAGCGGTCGCGAGTATTCTAAGCACCCTCGTGTTCACAGAAAACGAGGAATGCGACGCGTCGAAGTTGTTCTCGGTTCTTTCCGGAGACCACGACTATCCGACCATCTCCAAAGCGCTGAAGCGCTTGACGAGGCAAGGCGTGCTGACGACCCGAACGTTCAAGACCCTGATTCTTTATCGTTTGAATCCGTCTTACGGAGCGTACGCCGAGATGCGAAACCTGCTTCTGCGAATTGGCCGGGTGTGGCCCGAATTTCGGGAAAATGGGGAGGCGAGCGCCGATACGAGGAACCGCTATCGAAAGGCGTTGGAGCGAGGGCTCCCGACCCGGCTACATCAATGAAACGCTTGATGTAAAAGGCCGGCGGAATCGCCAAGTAGTGACTGAATGCGCGATCCGAGACTTGCTCGAGCTGTCGAGTCATGATGGTTGGAAGCCACCGCCTCGTACAAACGGCCGTCGGCATCTTTATCTGCACAGATTTTCGACCTTACGTGGTTCCAGCCTATCAAATTCGAAATCGCTTCTAGCGCGCATTCGAAATGGACGATTCGACCTCTAAGCACTTCCACAATCGATGCACACCGACTTTCGTTTGCTAGGGCGATCATGCAACGCTTGTCACCTGTGAAGACTAGGGCCTCTGGCACTGCATGTGCATAAGCTAGAAGGACGGCTTCTCCATCGTCGATGTTCGTCACTGACGAGAGGATCTTCAATACTTGCGGATCACAATCGCTCGGCTTCAAAGGTACGCACTTCAGCACGAAGCTTCTGACGTCGCTTCGTACGCCTTCCGTTGGATACTTTTTCGTATTTAGCGCACCCGTGATACCAAGAGAATGCTTAGCTAAAGGTACGCATCGGGGAGGTGGCTTGTATCCATGCTTTCGCAAAACGCGGTCAAATTCACTCAGTAGCCCGTATCGCGCGATCTTTAGCAGTGCGTCGTTATCGACAAGGGCCTCCATTAGTGACTATGCGTTCGATAGTGCAAGAACCGAGCGCAACATATCTCCCGAATCGTCGCCAATATCGGAAAGATCGATAGCGTTCAATGCAATGTCGTTGATCTTCGTCGAAGCAGACACGGTCCGCATTCCGCTCCATGCCTTCATAGCCAGCGGATAATTATTGCATTCTCTGCCGTAGCGTAGTATTACGTGGCCAGGGTCCACCCGAGCCTCAAGTGCACATTTCTTTGCCCACGACTTCAGCTGCGTGGGTGTGAAGTCGAGACGCTTGAATAGCGAATTGAAATCAGAGCCAGCAAGAACCTGCTGCGCGAACATGTTCGCTGCCGATTCGATGTCGTCGCCGTCGTGGTCAACATCATCGGCGAGCGCTTCGTTTTCGGCGACGTGGCCCAGCGCAATATGACCAAGCTCGTGCGCAATAAGAAATGAAAGCCATGCCTCGGGTTGTTTCTGCGCCTTGTGAGTAACAATGATGATGTCGCGACCTCTGACCCGCATTGCCATTGCATCCATACCTTTTGACTTTCCTGGCAACGTCGTGATCTGAACGACAGCGATGTTTTGGCGCCAGCAATACTTCGTCAAAGCTGCAAGCGAAACGAATGCTTCTCCCCCGCGAATGATTTCTTCACGAATCTCAGAGCCAGTCTTGGGTAGCGGCGAGGATGGGGGCAATGTCGAGGCGATCAAACGTGCTATCGTTGCGCAAAACGACAAAGCCGCTTCCGAAGGAGCTTTATCCGCCAGATTTACTGACCTCTTGAATTGCATGCCGCCGGGTGCCGTGTCGGGGGCGATTATGTCTCTTGCCATCAGCGCCTCGACATCGAGACCAAGTCGACGGGCAAAGACCAGCTTCAGATGATCCGATGCCTCGGGCTCTTCCTCAGCTTCTTTTGACCACCAGTGAGGGACGGCTACGTGAAGCAAGGGTGTCGAGTAACCGGCCTCGCGAAGCCTCTTGAAAAGATTCTTTGCGAGCTTTCCCGTCTCCGGAACAGCGCGTGGGTTCACAATCGGCTATTTCCCTGAAGGGACGAGTAGACCCCATCGGTAGCTACTTTCAGCCACATTAGTAGCTAATTATAGCGGACTTTGCCGATTGTGGCTATACTGGAAGTCCAATGGCGGCCGAGAAGAACGTCAAAATCTCAGAAAGAGACGATGAGGAGTTGGAGCGCATCAGCCAAGCATATGGTGCCCCCAAAGGGTTCATCGCGGGCATATTTCTTCGATATGGGATGCGCCATCGCGAAGAAGCGCTATCGGAATGGCGGGAGAACTCTGAAGCCAATCTTTCGTCCGTTGGCAAAGTTGCACGTCTTCGGACGGAGCGGCCGGCTTAGAGCCCTGAAGAGACTGATAAACGACTCTCGATGGAGCCTTCTGAATACTTTGGGGTGGGCCCCATCGATTTCGAATACTTTGGGATAAGGCCCGTTCACGGCAATACTTTGGATGGAGCCCCAACGGCCAGCTACATCCAAAGTATTCGCGAACCGTAGTAATACTTTGGGATAGCGCAAGCGACGACCCGAATACTTTTGGATAACGTCAAAAGTAGAAAAGAAGAGCCCGTCGTACTGACGGGGCGGCACGGAGATCCGGATGAGCGATCCGCGATGATGCGACGAATGCCGCATACATCACGCGCTGTGGTAAAGCGGAAACCATGGTTTATATCTTGCGGTGGCCGCTTGTCTTTTGACGGTCTTTGATCGAAATATCCTAGTGGCAGGTTAGCCCTCAACGCCAAATCGACAAAGAGCGATAAGGTTTCGGGATGGCTTAAAACGGAAGTTTCTCAGGACTGCCAGGCCGCCGAAGACGCTTTTGCAGCGTCTACTGGGAACGCTCGCGAGAGATTGAACCCTTGCGCTCCCGAATTTTGAACCCCGATGCCTCAGGTTTTGCGTCCCTTGGCCGAGCTTCCTTGCCGGCTGCGAAGGCGGTGGCTGTCACCGCTGAACTCGAAGATCGAACCATG